>NZIK01000006.1 GCA_002691625.1 Alteromonadaceae bacterium | reverse complement strand
CGCAAAAGAGAGTATAAGATCACAGTCACTAAATTTCGTCCAGTTGTAATATCTCTTGTTAACTCAGTTGGTCAATAAATGTTCGTGATCTTGCCCTGGCTACCTGCTTTAGTTTGGTTATACATTAATAAGCCAAGTACCACAGTTAAAATAATAGAACGGCTATAAGCCACCAATCGACTTTTGAAAAATAAACACTCATCTTAGTTTATTCCTTAACTGCCAAACTGAACTTAATCAGGCACGGGATGACTAGCGAAGTTACCTGCGCTCCATGAGTTACTAATTAACAATATCACCCTACATCGCGAAGTTGTTATGCTCAACATTTTTCGCAAGATGCTTGGTTGCAGGTTCGATAGGAAGCTAAATTTTACAGTGTAAGACGGTGTGAGTTGACGAATATACTAAACAAAAAAGAGCCGGACATTTGTCCGGCTCCTGCCCATGGTATTCAATAATTGGTGTGGGTCACCTAAATTGAAAACAACGATACTCCCATCATTGCAATTACCAGCCCAATAACTCTGTTTGCAGAAGGGATGTTGCGCGAGACCAGTTTCGACACAGCAAAGCCCGCCGCTACCAGTGTGGCGCTGGTAACGAGGAAACCTGAAGCAAACAGATAAGGGACGGAGCCGGCGGTCTCGAGACCATGAGCAAAACCGTGAAACATTGCAAAACAGGCCGCCAGGCTAACCGCCAGGCCCTGAGTTACGTTCTTACGTGTGGCTATAAGTAAGCCGGTAATTACGGATGTCAGGACGATGCCTGTTTCCATAAACGAAAAGCTGAAACCTGCTAAGCCTAATGAAAAACCACCAATCAATAATGCAAAAAATGCGGAAAGCATGGCCTTGCATTGTTTACCTGCAAAACCTGACGTCCAGTAGCCCATCGCTACCATGGCAATAAGGTGATCCATACCCATCATGGGGTGCGACAAACCAGCCAAAAAAGCATTCTGAACCGTCTCGTGACCGGTATGCGCAAAGGCCGGTGCGGTGGTAGCAAGTGTGAGTAGAAGGCCGCTGGATATTTTTTGTGTACGTGTCATGTTTTTACCTTACTGCGAAATCGAACAGTTATTAATGCGTTATTGCTTGTATAGCTGCTTAACAACAACTTTATTGTAATGGCTACTGCTTTAGCATTTCCTGAACTTGCAAAACGGGTGCCAAACTAAAATTTACCGATTAAATTGTCGTAAGTCTATGAAATTAAGTTGTTTTGTTGTTTTTGTGTCGAACAGGCGAAAGCAGGGTGACTGGTAACTTGCTTGCCAGTTAGCAGGCAATTGGCAACTTCCTGTGCGCAGCGTAAAGGACTGTTATTACTTATCTATTTTCCTGCGCCACTCTCTAATGGGCACACTGTCTAATAAATAAAGAGGATATCGCCAAGTTCTCCCTGCAAATAGCGTTTAAACTCCGCTGCTTTGCTGGCGGGAAAAACAAAGCCAGGCGGATTTCCCGGTGTTGTTGGATTATAGGGGAGGGAAAAATAGCAATGTTCCCTCGTGGTTTCTAATGCCACCCGTGTCACTTTGTGGACCGGAATTGAGGTTGAGCCAAACTGAATATGACCGTTGTTAAATGTTACGTAATTTACCGGATCCATTACCGTGGCGTCGGGCATGGTTTTATACCACTTCACTATCCAAACCAGGTTAAAAACACCGAGCATCAGCAACAGACTGACTTCTTGTCTCACTATCCAAAGTATTGAGCCCACACATAAAGCGGCCAGGGCACCATACATTAATGTTTCTTTATTGATGGGATTGGATGAGGTCATTGATAAAGTCCGTTTTCATACATGGCTGCGGGTTAATAGAGGCCTGCTCTGGCGCTACTGCAACACTTAGCTATACTTATACCGAATTGCAGACAGACTATGCAATCTTTTAATCTCAGATTATAAAGCTCCCCGACGGTTTCTTTGAGCACGCAGATTTTCGATGTTTGGAACTTAGCCAAAAGGATAAGACAATTCCCCTCTATGTGTGTACGAAATATCTTACAAAGTCGTGAGATATTGTAGACTCTTACCTATGCTAATGACGTCTATAAATTTCTAGTGTATTGAAAAATATAAATTAAATTTAATTTTGTCAGTTTTTACCGGTAACGTTGACGCAAAAATTTCCCAGAGTGGATTAGCATTCCTCAGTCATAAGCGTACTATGAATGTGTCACAAGGAAACACGACGAGTCAGGAAGACACACGGACGAACTTGGGATTGCTCAGGATGAGTAAGACAGGGTAAGGAACTCTGTTTAAGGATAAAGGACCGGTCGGGAAGGCCGAAAAGGACAACTCCGGGATGGAGAATGCTGTAGCAGGATGTACAGCTTATACAGGAATAATGGAAAGGGACCTGTTCAGGGAGAACAGCTCACGCAGGATGATGTGAGAAAAGAAGGAAAGGGGCGTATACGGATTTTAATCGGGAAGATTTTAGTCGCAAGGGATCGCTGAGAAGGAAACTCGAAATTCAGAGAAAACGATGACTTCGGTCATCGTTTTTTTATGCCTGCCGAAAATCGCCTGGTATTTATAACAGGCTGTCGAATTTTATAAGATACATAAAATCCGGTGTCTAACCCTGCCTGGTTATACTATCATCCCAGTTAAAGCCAACCGATATGAATCCTGACCATGGCAGACCGAGCAAAGACCGCTGAAGTATATCGCTACCAGACCGTCAGTGCACAGAAACTGGAAGAAGAGAGTGCGCTGCCAGCCGAATGTGCACTGGCTATTAGCTATAACGATATTAGTTATGCGGTAATGATGGTTAGCCCCGATGACGTTAAGGATTTCGTTGTCGGATTTAGCCTGACCCAGGGCGTTATTGATACACCGGGCCAATTTCGTAGTATCAGTGTGGCCTTTGAAGGTGAGCAGGGAGTTGCTGATGTGCAGCTCAGTCCACGTGCTCAGTGGCAACTGAAGTCCTATCAACGCCGCCTGGCCGGCAACTCAGGCTGCGGCATCTGTGGTACAGATGCCCTGAATTCTGCTTTACCTGAACTTTCTAAGTTACCGAATGCGTCATTGCCTGAAGTGTGCGCCTTCACCAATCTGCGTCATCGTATTCGCGAATACCAACAGGCTCTGCATTCAGGTGGCGCCCAGCATGCCGCATTTTTTGTGACTAACGAGGGTCGCATCACATTGTGCCGTGAAGATATTGGCCGCCACAACGCCATGGACAAACTGATTGGTGCGCTGGCCTTATCCGACACACCCTTAACAAATGGTTTTATGGTGCTGACCAGTCGTTGCGGGCTTGAGTTAGTGCAAAAGGCTATTCGGGTTGGTCTGCCAACCCTGGTTACCTTATCTGCGCCTACCACTATGGCTGTGGAGTGGGCTAAACGGTATCAGCTTAACTTAATCCACTTACCCCACCACAGCGCTCCCAGGGTGTATCATAGCTCAGGAGCCGGTAATGCAGGCTAGTTGTGAGAAACCGGGATGCGGTTATCAGGCTGTGCTTTTATCAGTTTAATAGCAATGTATTTGGAAGTAGGCGTGAATGACTCATCGCCATAACTTTCCAGCGGCACCAGACCGTTGGCTTCCGGAAAATAAGCCGCGGCCTGCCCCTGAGGAATATCATAAGCCACCAGGGTGAAACCTTCCACGCGACGCTCTCTGCCATCATGCCAAAGGGAAATCATGTCGACCTTATCGCCTTCGCTAAAGCCCAGCCGCTTAATGTCCTCTGGATTAACGAACACTACATAGCGCTGACCAAATACGCCTCGATAGCGGTCATCAAGGCCATAAACCGTGGTGTTGTACTGATCGTGTGAGCGCAATGTTTGCAGTATAAGATCCGGTGTTTCCCCGGCGGGTAATTGTGCAGAGAGTAATTGGCCCGGTAATGGATTAGCGGCAAATCCAGCTTTCTGGTTGACCGTGCGCCATGTCCTCTCAGCCGCCGGGTTAGGTAAATGAAATCCGCCTGGTTGGGATAGCTTCTCGTTAAAGCCGGTAAAGCCGGGGATGGTATCGGCAATCAACTCGCGGATGCGGCTGTAATCGTTGATTAGTGCGTCCCAGTCTACCGGATGATTACCTAATGTGGCTTTTGCCATTCCGGCTACAATCGCAGGCTCTGAGCGTAATAGCGCTGAGCCCGGAGGTAGTTGCCCATAGGAAATGTGTACCATCGAAAAGGTATCTTCTACCGTCACGCCTTGAGGCTGACCGTCCTGAATATCGGCTTCAGTGCGGCCCAGACAAGGCAGAATAAGCGCGGCTTTACCGGTAACCAAATGCGAGCGGTTGAGTTTGGTGCTAACGTGAACCGTAAGGTCGCACCGCTTAAGCGCTTCATGAGTACGCGGTGTGTCCGGGGTGGCCTGAGCAAAGTTGCCGCCCATGCCAATAAAGACTTTAGCGCGCCCTTGTTCCATGGCCTGAATAGCTTGCACCACGTTGTGACCAGGCTCTCGGGGGACTGAAAAGTTATAGCGTTCCTCCAGTGCATCGAGCAGCCATTGCGGTGGCTTTTCATCGATACCCATGGTTCTGTCGCCCTGCACGTTGCTGTGGCCTCGCACCGGTGATAATCCGGCACCCGGCTTACCCACATTGCCGCGCAGGAGTTGTACGTTAATAATCTCCTGGATAATAGCAACCGAGTGCTTATGCTGGGTGATCCCCATGGCCCAGCACATAATCACCCGTTCAGCCCGACAATACATGCTGGCCGCCAGGTAGATATCGTCTTTGCTGAGCCCCGACTGTTCAACGATGTCTTGCCAGGAAGTGGCATCAACCAGTGCCAGATAGTCATCAAGGCCGTTGGTATGACGGGCAATAAAATCGTGATCAAATATCGCCGGGCGGTTATTGGCCCGGGCTTCTCTTTCCCATTCCAGCATGCATTTGGCAATACCGCGCATTACCGCCATATCACCGCCTAACGCCGGGCGGAAATAAGCGGTGTTAGTGGGGGCATCACCATTGGTTAACATTTCCAGCGGATGTTGCGGATGCTGAAAACGTTCCAGACCACGCTCTTTAAGCGGATTAAAGCAAACCACCTGAGCGCCTCGCTCAACGGCTTCCCGTAACGGTTCGAGCATGCGTGGATGATTGGTGCCCGGGTTCTGGCCAAGAACAAAAATCGCATCGGCTTTGGCGAAGTCGTCGAATACCACGGTGCCTTTGCCTACGCCCACCGACTGTTTCATGGCGTGGCCACTGGCTTCATGACACATGTTGGAGCAGTCAGGAAAATTATTGGTACCCAAAGCGCGTACAAATAACTGATAAAGATAAGCCGCCTCATTACTGGTTCGTCCGGAGGTGTAAAACTCGGCCTCGTTGGGACTGGCCAGCTGGTTGAGATGTTGTGCAATTAATGCAAATGCATCATCCCAGCTGGTTTCTACATATTTGTCTGTAGCCGGATCGTATTGCATGGGGTGGGATAAACGGCCCTGGTCTTCCAGCCAGTAGTCGCTATGCTCTAAAAGCTTAGACACGGTGTAACGCTCAAAAAAAGCCGGGCCTACCTGGCGGCCTGAGGATTCCCAGTTAACCGCTTTAGCGCCGTTTTCGCAAAATTTCACCAGGCCATTTTCCGGTGATTCACCCCAGGCGCAGCCCGGGCAATCAAAACCATGGTCCTGATTGGTTTTGAGCATAGCGCGCAGGTTTTTCAGCGGCTTTTCGCTGGCGATCCAGCTTTTGGTGACGCTTTTTAATGCACCCCAGCCACCGGCAGGGGCGGTATATTTCTGAACAGACTTATCAGCCATTGCACTTCCTGATCCTGCCGGGTTCCAGGCCCGGCAGTTTTATTGTGTTTTATAGGGCACAGTAAAGCAGAAATTAACAATGGTAAGCAAACTTATATCCGTCAGTCCTGTATCTTTTTACGACCAGTGTCTTGCCATACCTTAAAAGAGGCTACTTGCTAAAAAGCTTGCAGCGACTGCTAGCCAGCCTCAATTTAGCTTCATCCAGTGGATAATGATTTTGTTAACGCCGATGGCGTACTCAAGATGCAACTGACCATTGTCCTCCAGATTCATTATCAGGGGAGAGCGCACTTCGCTGGGGATACTTGGGTCGTTAGTTTGTTTAATGGTGAAATAATACCCTTCATCGGCATGGGAAATTGTTCCTGCATAGAAATACTGTGACATATTGCCCCACATGTCTGTAGCAACAAATTCCATTCGCCAGGACACGCCGTTAGACGACTTAGCGCTAAAAGTGGCATTGGCTTCCACTGCCATGGAAATATCGACGCCATTTTGCGTATAGCCCACTAAATACCAGTCACCTTCGGGATAATACACCGAAGTTTGCACGGGGATGATGGGTTCTGGCCCGGGACCTGGACCAGGCCCGTCGATTGGGTCGGGCGGAATATAAGGATTAGAATCCGGGGTATTAGGTAAAAATTTGGGCAATAAGATAAGCCCGATACCAATGACAACCAGAATAATGGAAGGGTTACTGACATTAATTTTGATGCCAAAACCTTCCACATTGCTGTTGCGTGAGCCATCGCCCTGTTTACCAGAAATAAACAGGTAGAGCCCTACCAAAACCAGTGCTACACCTACCGCAACAATAAAAGTATCAAACGTGTCCATTGAATTCAGTCCCGAGTCCTTCGGTAAAAAGCCAGATTGTGTCAGACCATTCAGGTCAATGAATTGAAATATAGCTCACTGGTTAATAAATGACCATCCTGTATGGGTGAATAATCGGCTTATAATGCGGTTTAGTGCAGCCCCTCTTTAGTTAGCAACAGAGTTTATGTTCATAGCACCTGTAGCTTCAATGGCTTGCAGGACTAGTCGTTGCTCGTAAATGGGAAAAGACAGAATGACTTCGTCTACGCCGGTTGCTGCAACAAACTGGTTCAGCTGGGCCTCGGCACTTGCTTTATCGCCAACCAGAGCATAGCGCAGAGTACTGTTAATACCGCGAATTTCCATTTCGTTAAGCTCAAGGCGAATATCTTCCACCGGGGGCGGCATGGGGTTGTTGGCGTTACGACGCAGATTGGCAAACTGTTGCTGAACCGAGGTAAAGAGCTGGCGGGCATGATCAGCATTATCACCAATAACCGCCATTACTCCTGCCGACACATAAGGCTTGGCCAGTTGCGCAGAGGGTTTAAAGTTCGCCCGATAAATGCTGATTGCATCAGTGAGCATATCGGGAGCAAAATGTGATGCAAAGGAAAAGGGCAGACCCATATGGGCTGCCAGTTGAGCTGAATATAGACTGGAACCGAGTAACCAAATTGGCACATTGGTGCCGGCGCCGGGTACAGCAATAGGCTTTTGGCCTTCTTCAGGCGTGCCAAGCAGTCGCTGAAGCTCAGCGACATCCTCAGGATAGCGCTCAGCATCGCCCTGAATGTCGCGGCGCAGTGCTCTGGCGGTTGCCATATCGGTGCCTGGCGCGCGGCCAAGCCCCAGATCTATACGGTCGGGATAAAGCTCGGCAAGCGTGCCAAATTGTTCGGCAATCACCAAAGGTGCATGGTTGGGTAGCATAACGCCACCAGAGCCAATACGAATATGGTTGGTGATTGCGCCCACGCTAGATAACAACACCGCCGTCGCGGCACTGGCCACCGCCCGCATACCATGGTGTTCAGCCAGCCAGTAACGGGTATAACCCGCCTGCTCAGCGGTTTGGGCTATAGCCTGGCTGCGCAGCAGTGCCTCGCGTACGGAACAGCCTTGGGCTACATGGGCGAGGTCGAGAATCGACAGGGGCAAGGATTCAGTCATCATAATACCTGTTAGTTTGCATACCAAGCATTATTGGGGTGATGTAACGAATCAAAAGGGAGATTCGACTAGCTGCATAACATCGCGTTAGTTGTCAATTGAAGTCATGGATTTGGGTCGGCAGTTACATTCTGCAGGTTTCTGTAGGGTAAACCGCGCTTTCTTCATCACTGGCTAATGCCGGGAAAGCATCGACGATGTTGTCATAGGTTTGGCGAAACCTGAGCTTTAGCAACAGCATCTGGTTAAGGTGTGCCTGGGTGATGGTGGGCTGATAGCTCATTAGCTGTGAAACGATTTCATACGCGTTTTGCTCCTGTCCGCGAGTGGCGGCAAAGTAAAGCGCCTGATAGAGCGGATCCGGTGCATTATCGGGTTGATAATAGGGCACGTTTTGTTCGACCAGGAATGTCAGAGCTTCCAGGTTCATAGCCTGAATAGCAGTAAAAAACAAGCTGCGACCGTAGCGGTCTAACGTATGAAGATCTAATCCTGATGCGTGTAATTCATGCAAGGTAGAGGCAGTCAGGCCCCGGGTAATACCGTCATCAAAAAACAGGTAGTTTAAGTCATCGGAGATCAGACCCATGTTCACTAATTCAGGGTATCTTTTTGGCCAACGTTCCAACATACGATGAGTGAACAGTGGCAGCCATTCAGAGGCGGTATTTAATGCTGAAGCGACTGATGAGTAGTCATTGTTCATAGCTGAAGCCATGATCGCACGAAATTCTGACGTACGTCCTTCATTTTTTTCCTTAAAGTTCAGGTAGGAACGCCTGCAACTGACTAGCTCTGGAGCACGATTAAATAACGCTTTATCTGTTTCCTCAGACTCACTTACGTCTATAAGTTCAGGTTTCCAATATTGTTTTACGTTGGCTAGATAGTCTTCACATTGTGCTTGTATCTTATTGGCTGTGGCATAGCCGCTATCGCTAACATAGGCCTGCTGCTGAGCAGATAACTCATCCATCAATTGTGTTGTATTTGCAGTTTTGGTTGGTGGAATTGTCTTCGGTACGGTGAACAGGTTGTAACCGAAACGCTCCAGTATGGAAGAAGCCCCTTCAGGTTTAAAAAAGTAGGACGAGTGCCCGGAGTTGTTAACAAAATAACCATCTTCAGTAGGCGCAACAGTAGCCAGCTGCCCAAGCCCTATCAGATAATCTATGAAAGCTAACTGTCTGATTACATCTTCAGGCTCGCCTCCTGACCCTGTCATTCCCACCAGTTGGTGGAGGCGATCCAGTGCGTAATCCAGTGGACCACCGATAAAAGGATCAGATTGTAACGAAACACCTTGTTTCATCAGCCAGCGGGCCAGATCATTGCGGCCACTCCAGATGGCAGCATCCAGAATATTCAGGATCCCCAGAGCTTGCTCGTCTCCCAGTGAGGCGTTGATATCGTCCAGGGCTAAGGCAAATTGCCTTATGGTGTCATCACTAATTGATTGGTTTAATATTAGTGTTGCAACATCATCGGGGAGTAATGCATCAGGGAGTGTTCCTGCCGGCACTTCGCCTGCACGCGCTTTTTGCAACACCCAGCGCGTACGTGCGTCGCTCATGAATGGACTTTTTTTAAACCAGCCTTTGTTGGCTGACTCTATTTGCCCACCGTAGATTTTGTTAGCCTGATTAATCGGGCTGAAACGTTTGCGATAAGTGTCCCGCCACTCTGCAGCGCTTAACGGGGTATCCAGGGACAATATTGCTAATGTAATATCGTCAACGGAATAGCCTTTATCCAGATAAGGTGTGAAGTCGGCTTGTTCGAAAAATTTACTTTTTGTGTGATTTAAGTCGTAGCGAAATTGCGCACATTGGTTGGCTGTGGGGATAAATGTTTCTTCAGGCGTGTTTTCAGTCTTGCTAGCAGGTAGCGCACTTTCCTGTGGGGACGTATCAATGGCAACCTGGCCGGAAGCACTGTCAGTAGCAATAGCAGGATTATCAACTGGCTCCACTGTGGCATAAAACCAAAGCCCACTGGCAATCAGGGCAATCCCAATTACAACCACCATTCTTCGCAAGGATATTCCTTATCGCATGATTTATTGCTCTTATTTATTGCAACATTATCATGAATTTAGTCTGCAATTAAAGTGCCTGTAACCGGCATGTGATCGCGTTTCTGTTAAGCGTCGGCGTTAATTTTTGCCCTGATAAGTGAATCAGGTGAATTGAATCGCGAAGCAAAATCCCTTAAGTTATAATGCTGCGCTAATTTTACCGCACTAACTGCCCTGGCAGTTCTTAACATCAATCCTGATAGGTAAAATATGAAATATCCAAGCACCCTCCCCACAGCACATCAGCAGATGTTATCTGATATTATTCGTGTTTTTTCGGGCGATAAGCGTGTGAATGCTATTGGCGCGAGTGGCTCGTTCGCCAGCAATAACATGGATTTATACAGTGATTTGGATCTGGTTATCGCCATTGAGCCGGCGTTTATTGATGAAGTAATGGCCGAGCGGTTTAAACTGGTAAACACTGTACCGGGTTATGTTGAAGGCTTTACCGGCGAACATGTGGGGGAGCCAAGGCTGATTATCGCCCTGTATGAGTTGCCTCAAAGTAACCCATCGCTCGTGCACGTCGATTTTAAATTTGTGTCGCTAGCGGATGCCGCACAGCGGGGCGACAATACCCAGGTTATCTGGGAGCGGTCATCTTCGCTTTCGGATATTTATGCCAGCACTGAGTTCGCGTATCCGCAGCCGGATTGTCAGTGGATAGAAGATCGCTTTTGGATTTGGGTGCACTACGGCGCAGGCAAAATTGCCCGGGGGGAATATTTCGAAGCACTGGAGTTTTTGTCTTTCTTACGCACTGTGGTGTTATCGCCGCTGGCATTACAACAGGCCGGGCTCACTCCATCGGGAGTACGCACCATCGAAAAGCGTCTGCCGGCATTTGCCGCTGAGCTAAAGCAAACGGTTGCTACGGCTGAAAGAGATACCCTTATCCCGGCTTTAGAAGCCTGCATTGCCCTGTATATCCGGTTACGTGAGAAAACACCTGCAAAAGTAAACAACAAGGCTCAGCAGCTGGCTATCGGCTATTTTAACGATGAGCTTAAGGCCTGATTGACCATCAGGGAGATGATCACATCTCCCTGACGTTTCCGCTTTTCCATACGAATATTAATCATGTAGTACTATGTTGTTACCTGCCCGCGGTGTAACTGTGTTTGTATAAAAGCAGCATAAGTTAACTTACTATCGAGGTAACACTATGAGCAAGATCCTGATGATCACGGGTGATTTTGTAGAAGACTACGAAAACATGGTGCCATTTCAAACCTTGCTGGCTTGTGGCCATGAGGTTGATGCGGTGTGTCCGGATAAATCGGCAGGCGACACCATTAAAACGGCAATCCACGATTTTGAAGGCGATCAGACCTACACCGAAAAGCCGGGCCACAACTTTACGCTAAACGCGACTTTTGCAGAGGTTAAGGCCGAAGATTATGATGGTTTGTATATTCCCGGCGGCCGGGCGCCAGAGTATCTGCGGTTAAATGCGGATGTCATTGCGTTGGTGAAAGCGTTTTTTACCGCTGACAAACCGGTTAGCTCGATTTGTCATGGCCCTCAGTTACTGGCAGCGGCCGGTGTGCTGGAAGGTAAACAAGTGTCTGCATACCCGGCTTGCGAACCGGAAATTAAACTGGCAGGTGCCAGTTATGTTGCCGTGAATATGGATGAGGCCATAACTGATGGTAAGTTGGTGACAGGCCCGGCCTGGCCGGCTCATCCGGCTTTATTAAGTCAGTTTATGGCGTTGTTTTAAGTAAAGTAGAGGAAGAAGTCTGTGTGTGGATTATTCATTAATGCCGATCCGTCTTTGTGGACGAGTACTACCCGCTCAATGCGAATAGACGGCGTGGTGACCTCCATCCGCATGGAGACTTTTTTCTGGAATGTGCTGCAGGAAATCGCCAGCCGGGACGAACTGAGCGTGAGCCAGTTGATTTCAAAACTGTACCTGGAGTCACTCGATGCCGACCATGACGTTGGCAACTTCACCTCGTTTCTGCGGGTTTGCTGCGGCCGTTATTTGTCTATGATTACTGACGGCTATCTGAAGCGGGATACGCTTGAGCCTCTTAGTGATATTGATGCAGATCGTGTGATTAAGCAGGAAGCCGATTCAATGTCGACACGACTGAACCAACTGCCTGAGCAGCAATCATCCCGACAGGGCAATAAACATTAGCGGGCTGCCTTACTGATATTGATCTGCGGCAGCCGGGGCTCGAACAACGATGATTTAACGATGGAGGTGTTAGTATCGGCACATTCATGCAGCGGAAACATAATCTCATCGAGTTCTGCGATATCCCGCAAGGCAAGGCGTGCAATTAAGCAGTCCTCACCGGTTACCCGATCACAGGCCATAAAGCGGGGCTCGTCGCTAATCAGTTTTTCCACTTTTCTTATCTGCCCCGTCTTCGGCTTTATCCTTACCAGCGCCTGAATGCTATAACCCAGTGCTCGCATATCCAGCCTTACGCCAAAACCATCGATAACGCCTTTATGTCGCAACGCTTTCATTCGCTCGCCAACGGCGGGGCCAGACAAGCCCACTGCTTTACCTATTTCTGCCAGACTCAATCGGGCATTGTTATCCAGCACAGTTAAAATGGCTTTATCGAGGTGGTCAATCTGTTTTGTCATAACTGATTTTCAAATGAAAGGTTATTTATTAAATTTTCCTGTATATGAAAGGAAAAAGCTAGAATGCACCTATTGAATAGCAGTGAAGTAAGTATATTGCCAGTGATATTCTATAAAAAGTATCAGCTCGTTAATTTACCGTGTCAGGAACCGTTATGAACGTACAACGCATTGCCGCATTCAGCGATGGTAATAAAGGTGGCAACCCCGCCGGTGTGGTGTTACTTAAAGACCCAATGAAAGAAAGTGAGATGCGCAATATTGCAACGGAAGTGGGGTATTCAGAAACCGCTTTTGCTTATCCCCTTGCAGAGGATGAATCGGCCTGGCGGGTACGTTATTTTTCGCCTGAATCCGAGGTCCCATTTTGCGGCCATGCCACCATAGCGCTGGGCGCTGTGTTAGGTGAACATGCAGGAGCCGGCGAGTATAAACTCACTATCAACAGCGCAGAAATAGCCGTTAATACTATACAAACCGAGCAAGGAGTGGCGGCTACGCTAACTTCACCACCTACTCATAGTCGGCCGGTTACCAAAGATGAGCTCACACAGGCGCTAAACCTCTTCGGTTTTTCTGAACAGGATCTCGACGCACGATTATCTCCGGCTTATATCCATGGCGGTTCAAACCACATTGTATTGCCTCTGCAAAGCAGGCAAACCCTGGCCAGCATGGCTTACTCTCTAACGGCGGGCAAAGCTGTTATGGAGGCGCTGGGACTGGTAACCATCATGCTGGTGTATATTGAAAGTCCCCAGGTATTTGAGGTCAGAAACGCTTTTGCCTCGGGTGGGGTTATTGAAGATCCGGCTACCGGCGCTGCAGCGGCTGCTTTTGCCGGTTATCTGCGTGATGCTAACTGGCCCCACAATGGTCAGTTTACTATCCGTCAGGGCGAAGATATGGGAGCACCTTCAGTGATAAGAGTTAGTCTGTCTGAGGAAAAAGGCAGCCCTGTATCTGTGTCTGGAACAACCCGTAACATTTAACAGGTAGTAAAAAAGTACGTTAGCAGAATATAAAGCCAGATGACTATTGACCTGAAGTATGACTAAGGTTTTACGATGGCGTTAGTCAGGTTCTGGCTGTTAGCTAAGAATCCAGTCGGCAGTGCGGTAACATCCTTTTCAGCGTAGCATCTTTCAGAATGAAGTGATGATAGAGTGCCGCAGTGGCATGCAGCCCGATTAGTCCGTATCCCACTTTGGCCATCAAAATGTGAATTTGCGATAGCTCTTCTGCCATGACTTTATCCGGCTCGGCAATTTGCGGTAATTGCCAACCGAATAATGACACTGACACATCCCACATGCCAACATCTATCCAGCCGATCACCGGGACGATGATCATCAGGCCATAGAGCAGGGCAAATACCAGCCGGGCCACATTTTTTTGCAAACGACCATGGTCCTCTTTTTTAACCTGCTCACTACGCCACCAAAGTAATAGCCGCACCACAGCCAAAATTAGAATCACCAGGCCTAACAGATAATGGGTGGATAACATTACTGTTCTGCCCAGTGTGCCTTTGGGATAAAGGGTAATAAACTCCATTGCAAGGTATACCGTAGCTATCATAAGAGCCATCAACCAGTGTAACCAAACTAAAACCGGACGATAAGATTTGACCATAATAGAGCACCTGCTACGAAGATAAATATTGAATCTCTTGCTTATATTATGCTGTTTACAGCGCAGCATAGGTTGCTTTTTTATAGTGGTAAATCCGCATAAATTGAGCCTGATACCGCATAGTATTTGATGCCAGTTACACCATGTAAATCCTTCACACCCGTTGCAAAAGTCTCTTTTTTTATATTTGGTTAGCTAACGCTTAATCTTATTTTGTTTATAAAAATCATTAATTTGCTGATTGGTTTGGATTTTGCTTCCACCTCAATCACGCTAAATTAATTTGTCACAGGAGTGTTTAATATGAGCAATCAATTTAATTTGAAAGGTAAAAAGATAGCGATTCTGGCAACCAGTGGCTTTGAGCAGAGTGAACTGATTAAACCCAAAGAAATGCTCG
Source organism: Alteromonadaceae bacterium (assembly GCA_002691625.1). Taxonomy (GTDB): domain Bacteria; phylum Pseudomonadota; class Gammaproteobacteria; order Enterobacterales; family Alteromonadaceae; genus Alteromonas. Next base: position 4,268 of record NZIK01000006.1, on the reverse strand, counting down.
CTGAGCAAGGGGCTGAGGTAGAGGTACTTTCTATTGACGATCAGGCAACAATAACCGGTTGGGACCAGGATAAATGGGGCGATGAAGTGGCTGTTGATGGACAGGTTGCCGCTGCTGCGCCAGGTGATTATGACGCGATAGTGTTGCCAGGCGGCCAGATTAACCCGGATATCCTACGTAACAACAAGCAGGCCGTTTCTTTCATTAAACGCGCACACGCAGAAACCCGTGTCCGGGCTATTGGCGCAATTTGTCATGGGCCCTGGTTACTTATTGAATCAGAATTAGCCCGGGACAGCAAAGTCACGTCGTTTCCAAGTATTAAAACCGATTTACTCAACGCCGGTGCAGCCTGGGAAGACAACGAGGTTGTTCACGACGGTAAACTCGTTACCAGTAGAAATCCAGACGACATTCCCGCGTTTGTTGGCAAAATCAGTGAGCTGGTAGCGTAATTCGAATTAGCAGGCAGGAGTCATAATGTCAGTAACACAACAAACCAAAACAAAAGTTATCGCCATTACCGGCGCATCAAGCGGAATCGGTGAGGCCACTGCACGGGCGCTGGTGGCTAAAGGCTATCAGGTTGCCTTGCTGGCCAGACGTCTGGATAAGCTTAAGGAACTGGTTAGTGAACTGGGCGAAGACAAGGCCTATGCATTAAAGGCGGATGTTAGCGACTTCGACACGTTAAATAATACATTTGCAGACATCCATAGCAAATTTGGCAGCATTGACGGTGTCTTTGCCAATGCCGGCACCGGCGTGAACTCCCCGGGTGTGGCAGAGGGCGACGTTAGAGAGTGGTCCACTATGTTGGGTGCCAACGTTAACGGCTTGCTGTATACGGCGAAAGCCAGTTTGCCTTATCTTAAAGACAGTGAAGGGCACTTTCTGTTAACCAGTTCTGCCGCAGGTCGTATGACACTTAAAGGTTCGGTATATGGCGCTACCAAATGGTTTGCCTACGGGTTTGGTATGAACCTGGCTGAAGAAATGCGTGAGTGGGGCGGTAAGTGCACCACCATCTGTCCGGGCATGGTTAACACACCATTTTTTGATGAACCGAAAGACGACAAAATTGCGCCAGAAGACATTGCTGAAGCTGTGCTTTATGCGTTGTCGAGCAGCAAAACAGCCTGTGTCAGAGAAGTATTTGTTATGCCTGCGGATAAACCGTAACGCAAGACCGGGCTAAGGGTGACAAACACTACCCTTAGCGTGTAAGACATTTCCTACAAAAGTGTACGAATAAGTGGTTTGTTTTGCCCGGCCTTACCTTACACTTTTGGCTAAGGTTATGAATAGTATAGATTATTAAATCTGTCACAGGCGAGTTGAATGAGAATCTGGTGGTTTAGCGTAATCCACCGGTGGCAGGTTTTTCTCAGAAGCGTATTCTAAACATGTCGCAAGGAGATGCGACAAGTCATGAAGACACTTATCAGGAAGATAGCGCGCAGGAAGCTGCAACAGGAACACGCGTCAGGATGACGATGTCAGGAAGATAAACGGAATCCGGTTTAACGGAATAAACCAATGGGATTTAAGGAAGAGGCTGGGATGCCAACAGGAATGGAATAAGCCAGGATGGCTAAGGACAACTCCAGGAGTGGAGACTACTTTACAGGATGTAAAGTTTAGAAGGAAAAATGGAAAGGGAAACACCACGGACAAGGTGGGCTGCTGCAAAGCAGACAAGAAGGATTTGCGTGCGGAGTTTCAGATAATATCCGAAACTGCACTAGCGCAGAGAAGGAGTTCTAAATTCTAGAAGAAAACGGTGGCCCAGGTCACCGTTTTTTTTGCAAATCAGTTATTCTACGAACATCACAATTTCATCATTTCACGCTTACGAGCGGCATTGTCGATAAGTTCAGGCTCTTTAGTCAACAGCAAATGTTAGAAAAGTGTAGAGCTCTCGTAGAAAATATCAGACCTCCGATAGAAGGCCTGATAGTTTAAGCGTCAGCTAAGACCTGCCTTTTGGCTGTTACTCATTCGGCGGACCCAAACAATCATCAGCAATACGATTAACTGCCAGAACATTACAATACCGCCTCCGGACGAGTTATTAGTGGTGTTATCAACCACCGGCTCAGGTGCATTTACGCCAAAAGTCAAATCGGTTGTTTCTTGCGACGTACCATCGGAGACAGTAAACGTTAATGTTACTGAATCGCCGGTAAAATCTGCCGGGATCATCACGTCATAAGCACCTTGAAGTGGCGGTGGTGTTAATACAGACGCAGGTAAAGTGTCCGAGCTCACGGCTAATGTTAATGGCTCCCTGTTTTTATCTGATGTTGTAATGTTTAACTGAATTAACTTCCCTTTTTCAACTGACGTGGCGTCAGACGTCACACTAACCGATGGTACTGATTCGACAGGTTCGATAAAAACCGCCAAATGCTTCACTGAAGTATTTACTGAGTCATTAGCAACAAAGCCTAATGTGACAATTGTCTCGGTATAGACTGTTGGACCGGTAATGAGAAGGGTACCTGGCTCTGTTTGTCTAAGTTCAACTTCCGGTCCGGTTACCTGCCTGTAATTAACTGACGCATTGTTGCCATCATCCTCTACATAAAAGCGGATTGAGGTTTGCTGACCTTCTGAAATTCGCTGCTCAGAGGCATAAGCTGTAATTTGAGGTGGGGCGTTGTTAGCATCAACAACAGGGAGACGCCAATGTTCTGCGGGATTGCCGATAGAGGAATAATCAAAAGTGCCTGGCCGATAACTGGGGTTTGCTATTGGAACGACTGCATTGGCTTCATCTAAATGTTGTTGTATCAACAGATCTAACTCATCAACTTTAGAGGGATATTCAGCCGCCAGGTTTGTGGTTTCACCAACATCATTTTCAAGATCATATAAATAATATAAGTGCCTTTCGGACTGGCCATATTCGAAACTTCGAATTAGTTTCCAGCCGTCATATTGTAAAGTCACCGACGGTGGCAGCCAGTCAGGCACCACTGCATTAACCGGGAAAAAGTTAATTAATGGGCGCGGGTCAGGCGAATTGCCTGTAAAGGTATTACTTATATCCTGACCGTCTATCGTTGACTGCGAAGGGAGCGGGATACCCAGCCCTTCGAGCAGTGTAGGCATGAAGTCTACAGATTGAATAGGCGTTGACGATATTGAATTAGGTGTCGTTTTGCCGGGCCAGTTGATAATGGTGGGGACACGAATGCCGCCATCAAAGTTAGTTGCTTTGCCACCGCGCAATGGAAAATTATTGGTGGCGCGAATATTGCCGAGCACACTATACATATTGCCGCCATTGTCAGAGCTGAAAATAATGATGGTGTCCTCAGTTAAATTTAATTCTTCCAGCTTATCCAGCAATGTTCCGATCGCGTTATCAAAATGCTTGACCATAGCAGCGTAAACGACACTGCGTTGAATATTATAGGGTGAGCGTTTCTCTACAAAATGCGCGACCAGATCGGGATCGGCGTTGAAAGGTGAATGAACGGAGAAGGCCCAGAAATTCAGGTAAAAAGGACCATCCTGGCTTACTTCAGCGATCCAGTTACCAGCTTCTGTGGCTAAACGCTCGTCGATATGCTCGCCGCGGGTCTGAGGCTGTAGATTTGGCGCAAAGTCCCATGGCGCTAAAAAACCTCCTGTCGGGCCTGCGCCATCAAAATGAGGAATATCAATATCAAAGCCATGCTCAAGCGGGCTGTATGGACTTGCTCCCAAATGCCATTTACCGAAGTGTGCAGTTTGATATCCATGTTGTTTTAATACAGATGAGAGGGTAGGAATAGACGTATCAAGACGGGTAACCGTGTGCGGCGCAATTGACATTCGATTACTGGCAGCCGAATGTGGCAGATCGGCAACCAACCTTACATTATCTAAATGATGCAATGGCTGGATTGAGCCATGCCTGGCGGGTGTCTGTCCGGTTAAAATTGATGCCCGGTTTGGTGAGCAAAGTGGGTTGTTTGTATAGGAGTGAGTATAAAGCATCCCCTGTTCGGCTAGTCTTTCCAGGTTAGGGGTTTCTAAAAACTGGTCGTTGCCAAACAATGTTGTGACATTCCAACCCAGATCATCGGCAAGGATCACAATCACATTTTTAGGCTCTGCGTGAGCTAGATGAGTAACGATAAAGGCGAGAAAGATAACGCCGAACTTCCATTTTGACATGGCTATGTTCTGCTAAATTGTTGCTACACTGTATATGAATACAGTTATTGAGGGTTGATCATGATCCCAGCACAATTTACAAAGCTTATAGCCGAGTT
>NZIK01000005.1 GCA_002691625.1 Alteromonadaceae bacterium | reverse complement strand
CGTGCAAAATAGCGCGAAGCCCGATACTCAGTCAGACCTGTTTTGTGTTTGAGGGTGGAATTTCTAACAGGGAGCCAGTGCAGTAACTGGGGAAGCCTGACACCGTCTCTGGTGATAAGCCAGAAGCATTTGTACGAGAGGAGACTCAAGGCAGGTGTTGGTGCGAGGTGGCAGATGAAGCCGTAGTAGTGAGTAAGGTTCGGCCTGTGAAAGCCAGTAATGGTGTGGAGGATAAAACCGGACTGACCATCTGCATTAAGTCAGATGGAGTCTTTACAGCCAAAAGCTTATAAAGACTGCGAAGGGCAGAAGTACAGGTAAAGTCTGTGATGAACAGGTATTTTTTTTTAGTGGTACATGCGCCGATTAGCTATCGGGGTCTTCTTATTTGGTTGGTAACGGGAGTTGTTGACTGGGTAAGAAACCGGACACGGGAGTAACATTGCCAGACGTTAAGTAGATTGCCATTGTGCTAGAACGCTTAACAGCAATGAGAAATATACCAACACGAAGAAAGGGTATCGGTCCCCACACAGCGCACATCCCAAAGGGGAAACAATTGCGGGTTTATTATAGTTTGTATGGTCAGCTGTTGAACAAAGCTCGACTGTACAAAGGATTCAAAAAGGTGTTCAAAGCGAAAGGCGCGGCCGGAACAGATGGGCAGAGCCTGAGCGAGTTCGCCTCGAATCTGGATGATAATCTTGAGCAATTACGCCTCGAACTCGAAACCAAACGCTATACCCCTCAACCGGTCAGACGGGTGGAAATCCCGAAAGAAGGGGGAGGAGTACGGTTACTGGGGATCCCATCAGTACGGGATAGAGTCGTTCAACAAAGTTTGACTGATATCCTGAGTCCCATTTTCGAAGAGCAGTTCCATCCATCAAGCTTTGGTTACCGACCGGGGCGGAGCTGTCATGATGCCATCAATAAAGCCACAATGTTCATCCGTCGATATGAGCGACGACACGTGGTGGATATGGATCTGTCGAAGTGCTTCGATAAGCTGGACCATAGGCTTATCCTGAAAAGCATCAAAAGACGGGTACGAGATGGTAGCGTGCTGAACTTAATCAGTCAGTTCTTAACAAGTGGGGTAATGGTTGATGGGCATTGGCAGCAGACAGAGGCAGGTAGTCCGCAAGGTGGGGTAATCAGCCCATTGATAGCGAACATCTATCTGGATGCGTTTGATGAGGAGATGAAACAGCGTGGCCACCGCATAGTGCGATACGCTGATGACATTCTTATCTTGTGTCGGAGTCGTTCAGCGGCAGAGAATGCGCAGCGACAAGCGACACAAATCCTTGAAGGTAAACTGAAGCTGACAGTGAACACAGAGAAAACCCATATCACGCACAGTGATGCGGGAGTCAGGTTCCTTGGCGTGGAAATCGGGACAAAACATACCCGAATTCAAGCGAAGAAACTGGCGGCGTTCAGAAGGAAGCTAAAGCAGATGACAAAACGCAATGGAGGAAAACCGTTGCAAAGTGTCATCAAAGGACTGAACCCATTGCTAAGAGGGTTTAGCCAGTACTTCAGGATTGCCGATGCCGGCAGGGCATTCAGACAAATTGCGAGTTGGCTAAGACGCAGACTGCGAAGCGTTCAACTTAAGTTATGGAAGAAGGCGAGCCGCCTGCATCGCTGGCTACGACAGCGAGGATACAAAGGCAAGTTCGTCTGCATGAACATGACGAGTTGGCGAAGCGCAAGAAGCCCGTTAGCAAGCTACGCGATGCCAAACAGCTGGTTCAACGAACTAGGACTGGTGAATCTGGAAGATGTTAGAACGGGGAATGTGCCCAGCATTTACGCTGGATAAATCAGTACATGAGCCGTATACGAGGTCCGTACGTACGGTTCTGTGAGAGGGATGAGGCGGAGACGCCTCACCCTACTCGATATTGGTGCGGCGTAAATTAAGTCGCTGATGTGCTTTCATAGCTCTTTGGCAGATGGGTGTAAATGGCTGTAAATGATGCTTTTTTGGGCAGTAAATGTGTGCTTTTCAGGCAAAATATAGTGATTGTTTAAAATCCCGGCATACGAAATGTATTTATCTAAAAAAGCATTGACTTCCCACCGCATGTCATTAAAATGCAGCCCCACATGACGGAGAGGTGGGTGAGTGGCTGAAACCAGTTCCCTGCTAAGGAACCATACGCATTACGCGTATCGAGGGTTCGAATCCCTCCCTCTCCGCCATTTTTAATTTAGTGTATCAGCGCGTGCGTAGCTCAGCTGGATAGAGTACCTGGCTACGAACCAGGCGGTCGGAGGTTCGAATCCTTCCGCACGCGCCACTCACTAGATTAAAACTTCGCGTGTGTAGCTCAGCTGGATAGAGTACCTGGCTACGAACCAGGCGGTCGGAGGTTCGAATCCTTCCACACGCGCCACATTCCAAGAAAAGGCTTGCAGAGATGCAAGCCTTTTTGCTTTGTGCGGAGTGTCAGGATTTCCAGCCCCCCGACAGAGCGGAGGGCGTTCAGCCGGAGCAAGTCAAATTGTTGACTTGCTTAAAACCACCAGCTTCACCCATCCACACGCACCACATTCCAAAAAAAGGCTTGCAGAAATGCAGGCCTTTTTGCTTTCTGCGGTGTGCAGGATTCTGAATCGAGCTAGATGCTTTTAACATTACAAGCTCTTGCTAATCATAGTTAAATACATCCCTGTAGCATCGCCCAGCCACGCCATGCGGGCGTGTGATTCGTCATCAAGCCTAATCCCACCTATTACTGTTACCTTGCAAGAGTTCGCCTGTGAGAGCCTTATTACTCTGTCATGCCGACCGAGTTGCATCATCTGGCCTTTTTTAAACCACTAGAGTAATCTGCTTTGTATTACAGGTAGTTATTTTAATAAGGACGTTATGATTGAAGATCTCTATTTCATCAACGCTAAGGCGTTGTCCACTAAACTTCATCAACAAGAAGTCAGCGAAGATTTAGCTTTCAAACACCTGCTCGTATTCAGCATGTTGTTTGCCAGTGCGATGGTATTTCCAGTGGCGGTAAGCTGCACACAAAGTGACGTATTTGCCTTTTGGTATCAAATCGCCAACTTCTTTGCTTTTGCGCTACTGCAGTTCTGGGGAATGAGGCTACTATATCGCACTAATAAGCAGGGGGATGGTCAGGCGTTCTTCCTCCGTTGGGCAGCTTTATCCTTGCCGGTAGGATTACAGGTTTGGTTAATTTCATTGTTACTTGGCCTGGTGTATGGGATTCTGCTTAGCTCTGTTTTTGTGGATACCATGACTGACCTGCCAGAAAATACCTGGCTTATCTCTGGTATGGGGTTTGGTTTAGTCATGCAACTTATTTACTTCTTCATTATGCAACGTAATTTTAAACATTGTGCAAACGGATAGTTCTAATCCTGTTGAATAAATACATAACCCGGAGATCCCAATGAAATATGCATTGCTCATTGCACTTTCTGTTACCTTTTCTGTCAGTGCCAGAGGCAGTGCTACTTCAGAACAGCTGGAAGCGTTCAAGAGCTCAATAAAGCAGGGTTGCATAGCACGGGGCATTGAGCGTCAGGATGACCACGCGGTAGCCTTCTGCAGCTGTATGGACAAGGTACTAAGAAGCGCATTGTCTGATGCTGAGTTTGCAGGAATAGCCGAACAAGTAGCGGCGGGAACGCCGATAAGCCAGATTGCCCCCTTTAAAGCTCTGATACCGCAAATTGCAGGGTGTAAAGAAGTGGATAGCAAAGCCTGACCGATTATCCCACAGACAAAAAAATCCCCGCCAGGTTGCGGGGAATGGGTTAATCAGCGCTGAATGACTGTGTCAGTTCCTTTGTGCTTAGCGATACAGCATTTGCTCGCGGGTGTGTGTCATTCGATTAATCAGTTTATTCTGCACTGTATGGGGGACATTGGCTTTATTCATGGCGTTAATAAATAAGTCTACCGTAAGATTGAAATCAGCCTCTGTAATGTTCATACCGCCGTGTACCTGCTCCATGGTATCGCCTGAATAACTACAGGGGCCACCTGAAAAAACGCACAGCTGCTCGGCAAACTTTTCCATAAAGCGGTCGATGTCAGTGTCTGCGAAATAGGGCAGGATAGTGTCGTTATACTCGATTTCATAAACAAAGTTCTCAACGATTTCGTTAATTTTTGCCTGGCCGCCCAGTTCTTCATACAGTGTATCAGAGCGACTGGCACAGCCGCTCAGGATTGTTACACAAGCAGCAATGACCAACAGTTGTTTTACCATAACTGACCTCCCACAGATAAATACAAGCCTTTCTGGCCGGTAGCGCCGGCAATACTGCCTAAGTCTGCCCACGCCAGGGTAAAATTAACTTTCTTTGACGGGATATAAGTCACAAAAACATCCATCCAGTCATCTTCTCCGAGTCCCAAATTGTCGGGCTTCTGACGATACTCTACACCAGCAGCAAAGTGACGGGAAAACAACACGCCAAGGCTGCCTTCCAGCATCAGTTCATAATCGCTGTTTTGCGGACCGCCAAAACCCAGCAGACCCAGCTGATTTGCTTTGGTCAGCCGGCCGGTAAGGTTCCATACCAGGTTGTAGCCGCCGGCCGCGCCCAAATGGACTTTAGTTGCAGCCAGGTAAATATCTGTGCCTGAGGTGTCTTCACTGCCCACCAGATTGGCCACAGCGGTGTCTTCAAGATCCTTATACTGCACACCCGCACTTAACTGCGGCCAGTCAGAGTAAACGACATCGCCGTAGAGTTTAAACTTGGCGCCGTAAATCGTTTGCGCTATCTCGCCGCCAAGAGTCGTCAGATCAAACACGTGACGTGCTACACTGAATTCTGCGCGGTCATACAGAGACACGCTGGCTCCGAGTATGTTAAGACGGTAGTCTTCCAGATTCACCTGGGTGATAAACGCATTGGCTGACACCTCATCCTGAGTATCGTAACCCGATAAGGTGGCCCAGGGCACAATGCCGCCACCGCCACTGCCTTCCAGTTGATTAAGGCCCGCGGATCCTATCAGTTTACCGTCACCGGCGCAGGCCAAGCCGGTGCAGAATACAAGGGTACTGCTTATCAGTTTTGTTAGTCGCACGCAAAACTCCCTAGTGTTGGTAATAGTCAGATGAAGCAAGCCAGTCAATCAGTCCGCCAAGTGGTAGCGGGCGACTAATATAATAGCCTTGTGCAGTATCACAACCCCATTCAGCCAGGATCTCCATGGCTTTGGCATCTTCTACACCTTCTGCCACAACTTCTAAATCAAATATGTTAGAAAGGCTTAGCACCGTATGCACGATTTGCTGATCTTCCGTGTCGGTGCTGAGGTTGAGGACAAACGCCTTGTCAATTTTAATCGCTGATACGGGTAAATTCTTTAAATAGGCAAGCGATGAATAGCCGGTGCCAAAATCATCTATAGCAATACTGAAGCCCTTATCCTGCAAAAATTGCAGGTTGGCGATGGCAATCTTAGCATCGGCTACCAAATCGCTTTCGGTGATCTCTAGGGTGATATTGTCGGCGCTTAATTCATTGGCATCAAGTAAGGCAATGAGCCGTTCTAGTAATGGCCGGTTTTGAATATCCTGGGTCGACAAGTTGACTGCCGGTTTGATATGTATCTGATGCGCACGGAGTATCAGGATATCGGCAACGACCCGATTAAGTACCCAGTCGGTCACCTGTTCAATAAATCCCGCCTGTTCAGCAATCTCAATAAACTCGTCTGGCGGAATAAAACCAAGGCGCTGACTGTTCCAGCGAATAAGCGCTTCAAGGCCGTTTACCTGACGAGTTTTGAGGCAAATCTTAGGCTGATAAACCAGCGATAACTCATCCTGTTCGCTCTGCAGCACTTCTTTTAACTCAGTGATGATACTAAGCCGGCGCAGATAACGCTGTTCTATTTCTGAACTGAACTGGAGCAGCCAGTTAGCGCCCATTTCTGCTTCATCGAGCAGAATATTCATGCGCCGGAAAAGATCCTGGGCGTTATTAGCATCAGCAGGGCAGTTCACTACGGTAAATACCAGTTTAATTGGCATCACCAACTGCTGAGTGGCAACCGGTTGTTCCAGAATCGTATGGAAGGTTTCCAACTGTTCATCAGTGAGTGGTTCGTTGGCAAACCACACCAACTCGCCGCCGGATAAGCGGGCCGCCGTGCCACGCCAGCGTTTAATACGCTCGGCAATTGAAATTATGCAGGTATCGCCATTGGAATAGCCATACAGATCATTAATGGTTCTGAAATCGCGAATATTGATACCGATTACCTGCAGGTATTCACCGGCATCCAGGCGCTGCTGAATAAGTTCTTCCATGTAACTGCGGTTATACAGGCGGGTAAGCATGTCCAGCCGCGATTGCATCAGAATACGCTGCTCACGGCTTTGAATACTGTCTTTCATTCGCACAAAGGCATCTGACAGTTCGTTAATTTCCTGCAAATGCCCGGAGGTTTTTACACTTTGTTCATAATTACCGTCTGCCAGATGATTGGCTGCTGTGACTAAGCTGGCCACTGGCTTGTTGACCCGACTAGCCATAAACATTGATAGCAACATAGAGCCGGCGATAGCCAGCAAAGAAATGCCAAGGATATTAAATTGCAGTTGGGTAAAATTGTCAAAGTGTGTTGATACGTCTACGGCAAGAGTTATTGATACTTCATTACTCAGTGTGTCGGGTAGCTTGATGTCCCGAGTCAGGTAAGGGGTATCGCGTGAAAATGTCACATCGAACCAGTTCAGGGTTTGTTGATCAGCGTTGATTACTCGCTGAGCCTGTATGTAGGGCAGACTACTGTGTAATACCACATGAGCGCCATTCACTGAGCGTTTTGAAGAAACGATGATATCAGCCTGAATGATTTTTTTAACCTGCTTTAGAAACGCATCGCCGTCCATAAAGCCTATACCGGCAATGGCTATGGGGTTAGGGGCATAAACGGGTAACATTATTATCTGGTACAGGCTGCCGTCTACAATGATGGCATTCTCCGAACCGCCGTCTTCAAGCACCGTGTTGATGATATCGGGATAAGGGAATTCGCTGCCGCGGGCAAAATAGCCGGGCTGGCTTTCCAGTACTTTACCGGATAAGTCAGTCAGCATCATAAAGTCTGACTCAATCCTCTGACCATGATTTTGCAGTGCACTCTGAATGGTTGGAATATCCCCGGTGGCCACCGCCTGCTTAAAGCCAAAGTCGTCAGTGAGTACCCGTGCCGAATTGAGTAGCTGTTCACTGCGGTCCTGCAGCAGTTGCTCAAGTACGGAATTGGCTACGTCTATATTTTTGGTTACCTGATTAAAGGCGGTCTTTGAGGTGACCGTCCAGACGTTCCCCAGGATCATCGACGCTGTGATAAAAATACCAATAAACAGTATCTGAAACAGCGACTGACGTAGGGTAACCGTCATTGGCGCTTAAACTTGCTGCTGCCAAATACCCGTTTGGATGTTTCCAGTTGGGTGATACGTGGCAGCGTAATTGTGACCGGCTCGTCTCCGGCTGTTAGCGCATACGGCAATCGCTCAAGGTGGTTAACAGAGAAATCCGGGTGCCAAATCAGCACTTCATTTTGCATGGTGGTTATTTCGGCCTGACCATTTTGATTGGTTTGCCACGAGGGGATGTTATCTTTTACGTAAATAAAGCCGAGCATGGAGTCATGAATATTACAGCCCAGCACCACGATACCCGGTTTGCTGAACTGCACGGGCGGCACTGAGTCACCGGCATAGAGTTTAATTTCAAAAGGTTTGGGCTGAGAGAAGCTATAAACGTGATGGCGGATGTTGTCGCTATTGGGAAACACCACAGTCTGGCCCTGTTCGATAACCAGCATAGTAGGTTCAAACTGGCGATTTACCTGGTCCATTATGGCAGGTTGCTGTGGTGGGGCAGAGGGGGACGACGCTTCCCCGGCGGTGGCCGCCACGCTGATCACGGCATTAATAAACGGCCGGCCCTGCTCATCAACCAGAGTGACGGTTTTTGCAGCCAGCAGAGCGCTGCTGGTTAACGTTATTGTGAACAGCGTTATTCTTAATAAAATGTTTAAAATAATCATATTCTTGTGTGCTTTAAACAACCCAAAGCATCGAACCACTCTTGGTACGACAAAAGCAGTTTCTAAACATCAACTCACACATTAGCAACAATGTCTAAAGCTATGCAATAGTTATTTAGAACAAGGTTTTACTCAAATCGGCTTTGGCGGCGTAAGGTAAGATTCTATTCCTTCAAATATAACGTTTCACAATCACTTATGACGAAAAAACCACTTCAGCGTATAACTAAATACACCCTACAAACAAGGAGTTTAGCAAATGAAAATCGATTTACATGAGAAAGTGGCAATTATTACCGGTTCAACCGAGGGGATCGGGCTGGGGGCGGCCAAACAGCTTGCTCAATGCGGTGCAAAGATTATTGTTAATGGCCGTACCGAACAAAAAGTTGCTCAGGCAGTGGATGCGGTCAAGCAAGCGATTGCCAATGCTGATGTCTCAGGGGTTGCGGCAGATTTAAGCAGTGCAGAAGGTTGCAATAAGCTTATTGAGGCGGTACCTGCTGCAGATATTCTGGTTAACAACCTGGGCATCTACGGTACCCAGGACTTTTTTGATACTGACGATGATACCTGGCAGCAGTATTACGACGTGAATGTGATGTCGGCAGTTCGTCTCAGTCGTCATTATGCACCCGCCATGGTTGAAAATAGCTGGGGCCGGATCCTGTATGTAGCATCTGAGTCTGCCCTGAATATTCCCGGCGATATGATTCACTATGGCGTAAGTAAAACCGCGCTGCTTGGTTTATCCAGAGGCCTGGCTAAACGTCTGGCTGGCACCGGTGTAACCGTGAATGCAGTGTTACCCGGGCCGACCCTGAGTGAGGGCGCGCAGGCATTTCTGGCGCAATCAGCCGAAGAAAACGGCATTTCTATTGAGGAAGCCGGGGTGAAGTTTGTTATGGAAAATCGTCCGTCTTCGGTGATCCAACGCATGGCAACGGTTGAGGAAGTGGCCAGCATGATCACTTACACCTGCTCGACACTGGCGTCAGCCACCACGGGCAGCGCACTGCGTGTAGACGGTGGAGTGGTCGACTTTATTATGTAACCTTGTCGGTGAGTGCCGCAGCAGCGGCATTCTCCTTTGTCGGATCCGGTACAATACCGGTTTTAAGAAAGGAATGGAGCAACGCCGACAGATCGATGATATGAATCACATGGGAGTAATTTTGCTGCAGGGCCTGCAGTTTTTCATAAACATCCAGGTCGATGCGTGACAACAGCGCCAGTCGTTGTTTGGACATCGGGGTGGTGACCGATTCATTTTTCTGGCACTCAATACCCGCCACGTAGAGCTGAGTTTCTTCTTCCAGTGATTGTTTAATTTTATAGCGCAGTGACGACTCAAAGCATTGCACCTGGGTAAGGTTAATCAGTTTATTGTCGGCTTTGCGCTCACAATGAATGGCCAGGTGATACCTTTCGGCTTGCTGCAGCAGTCGGCGTAATACCGAAGAATCTGGCGGCGATTTACCCATATCGGCAAAAAATCCATGCAGCGGTGCATTGTGATCGCACACCGCGAAAGGGTGCAGGTCGTTATTATGCTGTGTAGTGTACAAGGTTTTCATGCGGTGAATCATCTGCCTGCCGGTGACAACCTGCAATGCGGCATTCGGATAATGGCGGCTCACCACTTCCCAAATATAGCGGAAATACAACGATTGTTGCAGCACGATATTTTCAATGCTGGATTGCAGTGACGATGCGGAACTGATCTTTTTAAGTACCTTGGATGTGTTGTCAGTAGTGATAGCAAGTAGCCTTAAAATCCCCGTTTTCGGCTGGTAGTCGAGCACTTTATAACGTTGTGATTTCAGTTTGAAATCAACAATGCTCACTTTCACTTCGGGCGGCAGCACGGTTTCATCGCAGTTATGGAGTTGCAGCTGGACCCCGCCCAGCGAAAAATCCCTGACCGTGCCAGTGTAACTGCTCATCAGGCTGACTCTAATGACGGCATCGGTTTCAATTCTGAAACGGGGCTGCTTACGCCGGTCAATATCATCATTCATAACGAAACGCAGGGGATACTGGCTATCGTTATCAATATACTGTCGTGGGAGCTTCGCTTTGTTGGGTGCGCTGAGTAACTTTAACGGGCCAACAGCCTCATCGATGGAGCGCATATACAGAATGTGCCCCATAGACAAAATATCATTGTGATCCTGATGCGACATATCCTGCAGTATCCGAGCGGTTTCCTGACTGCCACGGCTAACCTTAGTCAGGCGATACTGCCAGAGTTCCAAACTGTCATGTTCCAGTCCCAACTGAACAAAGTTAGCCAGCAGGTTTTGCCGTTCTAACTGGCGTACCGTGGTGCACAGTGAAACAGGAGCGCTGCCTCGTTGAGTGATGGTTAGCCGCAGTACGAACGCCTCGTTAAAAGCATGAAGCTCTTTCATAATGCGTTGTAATGCCGTTTTACCTGGTAAAAGCTGTGTGCTTCGGTAAGCTGGATTGCACTGAGTATTTACTGGCGTCAGCAGCACCATTCGGGGAGCCAGTTGAGCACCATCGTTCTTCATTAATACCGGTAACCAGGGGGCGTTTTGGACAACCCTATCGCGATCAAGAGCCTGCATTGAGCGTTCTATTTCAAGGTCACGAGCAAGGGGCAGGTGCAACATAACCCGGTTGAGGTATTGCTTGAAGAGCGGCTCCCATTGTTTGTCCTGTTCTGCCAGTCTTAACACTGCATGATGGCGCTGAGAAGCGGTGTTAAATTCGACCCTGACGTAATCGAAATGAATAATTTCGTTAGCAGCACACAGTCCGGCAATTTTCGGAAAGGAAACAGGGATATCCTTGACCGTGGTAAATTTAGGCGAGCGAGTACAGGCAATGGTAAGTTGTGTGGCACTTAAAGCCACCACAGCCACGGTTCTGCCATTCTGGTATGCCTGTGTGGTCACCGAAAAATGCGGCGTAACAGAGAGGTCGTTATTAAACTGAATATCCTGATAAGACTGGGTTTGAACCGTAAACGCATTAATGATTTTTTCGCGTAGCTGACGCTGCACCAGACCCTGGTAATGGGCCGAGTTGGTAATCGACTCAAACACGCCAACGGTATATTGTTCCATGTAGCGGGCTGTTTCTCTTTTCAGGATCTCTGAGCCCACTCTATCGAGGGTCATTTCTATGCCAAAATGGGAAAAGCGCTTTACCGGAAACCGAGCAAAGGCAGAGTTATCCGCGGGCGCGTCGGTTTGTGACGTTAAGCGAATCACTTCCTCTTTAATGACTTGCCTGGCCTGGGCACTCAGGCGCGACGAGAAGCGGTTAAGTCCCTCGAGCAAACGACCTTGCTGCTGGTAAGGAATTAACGCGCGGATCACAGGTTGGTGTTGTTTTATTATTTCCTGTTCTGTACCCATTATTGTTTGTTTTTATGTAAGTACAATAGCTAGAAAAATAACATAGCACAGTTGTTACGAAAAAAGCATGCACTTTTTATAGTGCATCCGCAGCCCTAAGACGTATGGCTTAAATGCAATGGAGCTGGTAGTCAGAGCGCCGAAACATCGGCATAAATGAGATACTCCTCAATTAAATCCTCATTAACCCTGAAGATGTTACAAAACGGGATAGTCAGAGTACTGTCATTAAAACGGGTATAAGTCACTGTTCCCTGACATATCACCCCGGCGGTTGGGGTACGCCAGGTTTCATCCACCGTGTGAGAGAGCGCTTTAACGCTGTTGAAAAAGTCGTCAACCACGCTGGCAATATTAGCCCGGCCAGTGACTATCGGCGCATTTCCAAAACGAAAGGTGGCATGTTCTGCCAAAAAGCCTGCAAAGGTTTCGGTATCTTTATTATCAATAGCTTGAAACAGGTTTTTCACGGTGAGAATCCTTGCAGGTAGCGCCGTTTGCATATCGGGAATGGTGTTAAAACTCATGAAACCATGTTGTCGGACGCTTGACCAGTAAAAGTTAAAGTGCGCGCACAAGCTAGCAGCTCTTTATAGGAGCCTGTTCTATTTTTATCAACCGGCCTTGTTCATCAAAAGCCAGAGCAACAAATGTGCCCTCAACCAGGGCTGGATCTACTCGCTGCAGTGCCCGCAAATCATCAATTAACTCATGAGAAACGGTAATGGTCTGATTATCACAATCGGTAAACAGCCAGTTTCCCTGATGGCTTGCCAGCATCGCCGGGCGTGAATAAAACACATTCAGGGTATCGAGCTGGCGGGTAAATTCACGGGTATACAAGGTGAGTTTCTCGCGGTAATCGGGCAGGCTCGCCACGTCATCCTGATAGCCATGATATTCCACTTCCAGGGCAATGAGTTCAGTGTCAGGCAGTGGCTGGTTAATAAGCGGGGCCCCTTTAACCAGCAGTAACAGGCAACCTGCTGCAGCAGCCAGAGCCAGCCACTCCCGGCCGGGCAGTCTGGCTTTAGCGCGGTCAAAGAAGTGCTGCTGATTGCCAGGCTGTTGATTCACAACGGCCCGTTTTATCCGCCCGGGCGCCGGATAACGTTGCTTAGCAGCGTTGTATGCCTGTTGCAATGCGTCTTGACGGTCGGACTCGTTCATGATGTTTTCCAATGTTTTTTCAGGGTGTTGCGGGCATATCGCAGGCGCGTTTTAACTGTTTCGACCGGCACATCACAGATGCTGGCAATATCCTGCAAACTAAATCCTTCCTGCTGTAGCGAGAACGCTTCCCGTTGGGTAAACGGGAGATGTTTAAGCAATTGATGAAAGTCGGTTTCGTTTTCATTCACCGGGGCTACAGAACCTAAGGTATCCGGATCGGTATCTGCCTGCCAGCGCTTACTCTGGCGAAACTCATCGATAAGCATTCGATGCCCGATGGTAAACAGCCAGGCCTGAAAGCGGCCCTGACTTTGATAGCCCTGTTTTGATTCCATGACTTTTAGCCAGACTTTCTGGGTGACGTCTGCCGCGGTGTTGGGGTCGCTCATTACCAGCAGATAATAGTACAGGTTATTACAGTGCTGATCGTAGAGCGCGCTCAGAGCGGCGCTATCGCCCGTTTGCCGATAGCGTTTGAACAAAGTTTCGTTGCAGCTTGTGGCAGTTTCCGATTTCAGGAAAGTGCGTAGAAATCCGAGTTTAGCAATCCCCACAGGCGGTCCTTACTGCTCCAACTTGAAGGTCAGTACTACTTGTAACCCGGTTTGCCCCACAGGTACACCTTTTTCTACCTGGGGCTGATAACGCCATTTTGCCAGTGCCCGTTTGGCTTCCCGGTTAAAGATACGCAGCGGCTCGGCATCCACTACGGTGATATTGGTTACCGTTCCCTGGGGTGTGAGGTCAAAGGTCAGTTGCACCCAACCTTCAATGCCCTGTCGGGCCGCTTCGGAAGGATAGCTGGGGTTCACCCTGACTATCGGCCGGGCAGACGTATCACTTTGTTGGCCAAAATGTGTGTTAATGGCTATCTGATTGCCGGGTATTATCGGATTTACATTAACGCTGAGCTCAGTGGGGCCGGGATCAGACTCAACCGGTTCTGGCAGCGAAGGGGGCTGCTCGAGGGGTTTTTCCATTGGTTTAACCGGTTGTCTGGTAATCGTCTCAGGCTCTTCTACATGCAGTAAAAAATCATCGATAACCACGGGATCTTCCACCTTTGGGGCTTCGCCGTGTTGCTCTATTAGTTTGGCCATCATCACAAACAAACCAAAAGTGACCAGTGCGGCCAGTAGCAGATGACTTAATGGCCGAACATAGTGACTGGTTGAAAAGATTGGATTTACAGTTAATTGCATAGTGTGTACTCCCTGGTTTTGGGTATAACGACCGGGAAGTACAAAAGGGGTGAATTAATTTACAAAAAATGACACTACAAAATCTTACAATTTAGAACTTGCCGGGGGCAGTGTCGTAAGTGATGCTGGGAGTCAAAGGCTCAGTTTACGGGCAGCGGGTAGCACAACAACGTGAAATCCACATTACGCCGCAGCAGGAGCGAGTATGAATGACGAGAACCAGCAGTCGGAAGATTATTTTGGTGCTTTTGGGAACAACGCAACGCAAGCATTAGCGATATTAATGCCGGTGGTTGATCTGGCGCTTAGCGCTCATGAAACAGGCGACTATCAGGCATTTCGAAACCTGATGACAGACTCGCTGGCGGCCAGAATAACGCCTGAGGGGTTTCAAAATGCCTACAAGGCCATTGCGCCACAACTTGGGCCGCTAATATCCAAGCGGTTGGTTGCAGCGGTGAACCAGGCAGGCAACCCAAGACTGCTGTTTGTGGCCCGATATACCAATACCAGCGATGATATTGTGATAAATATCACGTTTGCCAACAACGCTGAAGCGCCGCTCATCAATGATATGTGGATAGAGTAGAGGGTAAGCGGATTAGCTTAATGCCTTTAACCGGTATCCATTACCGCGAATTGTAGCGATTTCGATACCGGCAGCAGGTGGCAGCTTTTGTCTGAGTCTGCTGATATAAACATCTACTATGTTAGTCAGCGGATCAGTGTTGCTTTGCCAGACCCGGCTTAAAATACGCTCCCGGGTGAGCACTTTATTTTGCGACTCAATAAAATAGCTCAGCAGGTTAAACTCAATGTTGGTGAGCGTGAGCTCTTCAGCATTACCGTCCTGGATAATGCTGGCCAGCTTGGACTCCAGATCCAGTTGCAAGTTGGCAAAGCTCAGTTGGCGTGGCACTTTATCTGGAAGCGCCCGATGCCGTCTGCCCAGTGCATTAACCCGGGCCAGTAGCTCGTCGAAATCAAAGGGTTTACACAGGTAGTCATCGGCGCCTTTGTCTAGCCCGGTAACCTTTTCAACAATATCATCGAGTGCCGACAGCAGTAGCACCATTGGGCCATGGCTGAGCTGTTTCAGAGCGGGCAGTATCTCAACGCTATCGTCTTCGCCAAACATTCGATCGAGCACCAGCAAATCCGGCTGTTCCCGTTTCGCTAAATCAACCAGGTTATGCAGTGCTGTTTCTTTGATGCACTCAAATCCTTCAGCAGTGAGTCCGCGATAAAGGAAGTTCACCAGCGAGAGTTCATCGTCAGCGATCAGAATTTTCATTATTCAACATCCAGTGGCAGATAAATTTGAAAAAGGGTACCTTCGCCCTGGGTGGAGTTAACCTGTATTTCTCCGCCATGTGCTTCAATAATGGCTTTAGCAATAGCCAGCCCAAGCCCCAGCCCCTCGGACTTGTGTTTAAAGCGCACAAAGCGTTCAAAAATATGGTTAATATCCGCAGGGGATATCCCTTCTCCAAAATCTTTTATCTCGATGCAGGCACCGTTTTTTACCTGCTTCAATGCCACCTTAACAGGCGATTGTGGTGCGGAGTATTTACACGCGTTATCCAGCATAATGGTAACTACCTGTTTGAGGCGCTGCTGGTCAAATTGAAGCTGTAGCGTTTTGGCACTCTCGTCAATATCGAGGGAAAAAGTGCGCTCTTCGTGCAGGCGCTGCCACTGGCTAACCTGATTTTGCAGGAAATCGCTTACCGACTGGCGCGAAGTATCCAGTTTTAACTGGCTTAGTTCGGCTCTGGCCAGCAGTAGTAAGTCATCTACCAGTTCACTGAGGTTCACTGCCTGGAGCAAAATGGAGTCCAGTGTTTCCCGGTAAACGTCCTCCGAGGCAGAAGACTGACGCAGAGTAACCTGGGCCTCGCCCCTGATTATGGTTAAAGGCGTTCTGAGTTCATGGGAGACATCAGCCAGAAACTGACGCCGGCGTGAATCAACCCTGGTGAGTTGTTCGTTAACCTGTTTGATTTCCCGGGTGCGCTGCTCTACCTCAAACTCCAGTTGCTTGCGGGAATGTTCGGCTTTCATTTCGTGGTCGGACAGGCGTGATGCCAGCAGGTTTAGCGAGGTTACCAGTTGTGAGAACTCGGTATCCAGAGTTTCAGGCAAACGCTGATGGTAATCGCCCGCCGCAATGGCTTTTGTACCATTGTTAATAATAGTCAGCGGCTGATAAAGCTGATTAAACAGCCAGTAACAGGCGAGAATAATACAGGGCATGGCAAATAGCGCCACGCCCACGGCAAACCACACAATGGCAGTGTTAAGGGTTTCTATTTTGGCATTAATGGCCGAAACCACATTGCCCTGACGCACTACAGCGGCGTTAATTGCCTCACGGAATTCATTATCAATCTTCACCTCAAGCAAGGTTTGTAAGCGGTTCTGCTGATCCAGCGGTGTGTTGTTGTAAGTCGCTGTGATGGCCTTAAATTCGCTGATAATGGCGTCTATCAGTCCGGCTAGTTCGTCGGTATCTTCAATGCTGCCGGCGGTCATTTTACTGCCCAGCGCCTGCCTTTGTTGCAGTTCGAGACGGCGAATTTTGTCGAGCGATTGGGCAATAAGCGCCTGTTTGTTGCGAATGATGGCCTGGTTGGCACTTTCACCAAAAATAAGCTCGTCGGTAAGCTGTTTAAACATTCGATAGGAGATGCTGCTGAGTTTTTGATGTTCTGCCAGCAGGGTTTGGCCAGTATTACTCTGCTCCAGATTGATTTGTGTCAGGTAGGCAGAAACTGCCGTACAGCATAGAGCAATCATCATGGTCAGCCCTGAGGTGATCCCAAACAGATAAATTTTACGCTTATACATGAACTTACTTCGCAACGCTTTAACATCCAATACGTGAAAATCCGCAAAAGAGCACAATTTTGAACTAAGCTTTATGAACACAATGTAAATTTGTCACGTATTTCATACGGTTTCACTATGCGCGGCGGGCTACTTGCGGCATTGGAGTGTTTGGTAAACGCCATCCTGAAGTAGACAGATTATTATAGATGGAGTGCAGCATGTTCTGGCAGCAGAAGACAAAAACCAACCAGGCAATTCAGGCCCTTGAACAAAGTATTATTGCGGTAGTCAGTATCGACGAGAAAAACAAGGTGACTTTTTTTAATCAGGCGGCTGAAAACATCTGGGGCTATCGGAAAAATGAAGTGATGGGTAAGAATGTGGCCATGCTGCTGCCACATGAATTGCGGGCGAATCATGACAATAACGTTAACCATCATCGTCAGACCGGTCAGGATAAAATTGTGGGTAGCTCAAGGGATGTGCAGTTACAACGCAAGGATGGCACTAAACTTTGGGTACAGCTGTCGTTGTCTAAAATAGTGCTTAACGGGCACATCCATTATACCGCCTTTGTGCGGGATATTTCTCAGGAGCGCGACTCAAGAGAAACCATGGCCCAAACTCTGGAGCAGGCACTGGATGCGGTAGTCTGTATCGATGAGCATAACTGCGTTACGTTATTTAATGCTGCGGCTGAAACCCTGTGGGGATACGACCGCGAAGAAGTACTCGGGCAAAACGTTAAAATGCTGGTGCCGCAAGCTATTCAGGCCAATCACGATAGTTATGTTAACGCTAATCGAGAAACCGGACAGGATAAAATTGTTGGTACCAGCCGGGAAATTAAAATCGAGCGTAAAGACGGTGAGGTACTTTGGGGCCAGTTATCGTTGTCGAAGGTGCGACTGGAAAACAAAACCCTGTATACCGCTTTTGTAAAAGATGTCACCCAGGAAGTGTTAATGCGGGAAGAGCGGGAAATGCTCTCAATGGTGGCTAATGAAACGGACAACTCGGTTATTATTACCAATCCGGCTGGAGAAATTGTTTACGTAAATAAGGGGTTTGAGCGGTTAACCGGTTACGTTCTGGCGGAAATAAAAGGTAAGAAACCGGGCAGTTTTTTGCAGGGGCCGGAAACCTCCAAAGAAACTATCGCCAGAATTCGTAAAAATCTGAACGACCATACGCCGTTTTATGATGAGATCCTTAATTACAGCAAAAACGGCGAACCTTATTGGGTATCACTTTCCATTACGCCAATCCTCAATGATCAGGGACAAGTGAAAAACTACATTTCCGTGCAGGCTAATATTACCACCGTGAAGCAAATGGCTTTGGATTTTACTCGCAAGCTTAACGCGATTAATAATTCATTAGTGCTGATTGATATCAGCAACGACGGTGTGCTTAAAACCCCTAGCGAACTACTGGCCGAAAAACTGGGGGCAAACGCGACTCAACAGGCGTTTGTGGATTATGTTTTACATGAACTGACCGCCGACCAAAAAGCAGAGTTGCAGAATAGCGGTAACATAAAACTGCAGATCAACTTTGGTCATGGCGATTTCTTGCTGTCGCTGGATGCCGGAATGTGTGCCCTGAAGAATTTTAAGGATGAAATTACCCAATACGTATTATTTGGTATTGATATTACGGCCCGCAGGATTGCGGTAAATCAAACCCAGGAATCTATGAAAGGCGTACTGAGTGTGAGTCAGACCATCAGTAATATAATTGGTACTATCAACGGTATTTCCGAGCAAACTAATTTGCTAGCGTTGAATGCGGCTATTGAAGCGGCCCGGGCTGGTGAAGTAGGGCGTGGCTTTGCGGTGGTGGCCGACGAAGTCAGAAACCTGGCCTCGCATTCACGGGATGCCAGTAACGAAATTGATAAACTCGTGAAAGATACGGTTAGCCGGATAGACGATCTGGCGGTGATGCTGGGCAAAATCGATAAGTAGTGAATAGGGCCAACTGCATAGTTTATGCAGTTGGCAATTTTATTGGTCTATTAATGCGCGGGCGTCAAATTGGATCGCACTGGTACCATTTAACTGCGGCCTGGCAAACAAAAAACCCTGAAATTTACGCACTCCAGCATTATTAAGCCATAACCACTCATCAAAGGTTTCCACACCTTCCACTATCAGGTGGCTGCCGGTGGCATTGGCAAATTCAAACACCGAGTGAAGAATAGCCTGACGCGGACCACTCTCATGAATGCCGTTGGTAATAGCCCGGTCCAGTTTAATTTTGTCTGGCATGAGATCAGCCAGTAACGAGAGGCCGGCATAACCGGCGCCAAAGTCGTCCAGCGCCAACCGGATCCCCGCCGCACGAATATCTTCAATGACGGCAAAAAAAGCATCGCTTTCCTTTACCATTTCACTTTCGGTAATTTCCAGAATAAGCTGTTCAGGCTTCAAGCCGCCCTCTTTACGGCGTTTTTCAAGGTAGTTGTCGCCTGAGCTGTTAAGCTGCTTCTTTTTTATTCTCCGGATTTAGCTCTACGCTTCCGATCTTATCCCAGTTTCTGGT
>NZIK01000004.1 GCA_002691625.1 Alteromonadaceae bacterium | reverse complement strand
TCAAGCTATGTTCAAAAACATGGCCGGTTCTTTGGTCAAGCACGAAGTGATCAAAACTACGTTACCAAAAGCGAAAGAATTACGTCGCGTAATCGAGCCTCTAATCACTATGGCTAAAGAAGACAGCGTTGCAAACCGCCGTCTAGCTTTCGCCCGCACTGGTGACAAAGAGGTTGTAGGTAAACTATTCAACGAGCTTGGTCCTCGTTACGAAGCTCGTCCAGGCGGCTACACTCGCATTCTTAAATGCGGTTTCCGTGCTGGCGACAATGCCCCAATGGCATATGTTGAGCTAGTTGACCGTCCAGTTGTAGAAGCTGAAGAAGAAGCAGTAGAAGCAACTGAAGAGTAATTAATACTCGATTAGAAAAAGGGGCCTGAGTGAAAACTCAGGCCCCTTTTTTTGTATGTCTAACTCAAAGTGCGAGATACGTTCCATAAACGTCCGCATACACAGGAGGGACCAAAAGAACGTCTAACTATTCCATTGTTCTAATAGTTCTTGGCCAGTTCAGAATACCGCTTACAAGCGGCTGTCTCTTCATCAGAGTTAAGAAGCGCATCGCAACTCTGATTAGCCATTGAATTAATACAATCAGTGGCAGGCTCAATAAGCTCATGTTCGTCACCTAAATTAGCAATGCTCATATACTGACCACATATCTCATCTATCATATTTGACATCATGGCTTTCATTTCAGGTGGAAATTCTTCATTAGCACTTATCTCCTTGCCAATACACATTTTACTCTTATCACATAATTTCATGGCCGCATCGTTTAATGCCGCAGTATCCGCTAAAACACACAACGAATATCCAGTTAAAGCTAGGGCCAAAATAATTTCCATTTTATTCACCATAAGGTGTGACTCCATAGTATTTAATAGGTTGTACTAAATTTGCACAGCTATATCACATTACCGAACATATATTTAAAGTCTAGCGTTGAAAATGCAGTTTTTGGTAAGTGTCGGAAGCTATTTGGAATAAAGTTAGATTATCGTTCTTAGCGCGCGTGAGGGGTTTGTTGGCGTGCTTATTGCTGAAACATACATATAAACTATGCCAACTTAATTTAACTAAGATAAAAGCGTAAAGGAAATAACGTGCTATCGGTTTCAGGAAATTACCAGTCTCTAGGTCTTTCAACTTTACAAAATACAGCACTATCCACCCGTCTAGAGCGCTTGAGCTCTGGGTTAAGAATAAACAGCGCTGCTGACGATAGTGCCGGTCTTCAGATATCCAATAGACTTGCCTCAGAGAAAAGAGCCTACACGCAACTGAACCGTAACTTGAATGACGGTATAAGCTATGCACAAATTGCAGAGGGTGGGCTGCAAGAATCTGCCGCTATACTGCAACGAATGCGGCAATTGGCAATACAATCGCAAAACGGAATTAATAGTGTAAGTGACCGTGCCGCATTAGATAAGGAATTCCAGCAACTAAAAAACGCACTAAATGGCATTGCCTACAATACCGAAGCATTTAATCGTTTACCGCTAGTGGATGATAGCGATCTGCTTTCAGCTAACGTTCCATCTATAAGCGATACATTTACAAACGGCGTAAATCAAAGTATGACCAGCGGTTTGCGCTCTATCGCTTATATTCCCGCAGGCTCTACGAACATACAGATTAACTTAAACGACAATGGTGCTAATGACGATATTCAAGTGTTTACTGTAGACGGTAAACACTTAGCAGGCACCCCTTTGTCTGCTGGCACATGGAATAGTAACGGCATTTCAAATAGTACTTCCATTGAAAGTACGTTCTTTTTACCAACCAATGGGTATGAGCCAACAGCGAGCTATGATGACAGCAATTTGCTAACCATAGGTTCAGCAACGATAGATGGAAATAGTATTTCATTCACCGGAGATCAAAACGCAAGTGGTAACCTTAATGAAACCCTTACTATCGCTAGTAATGCTCAGCCGTTAATCATATCGGTCATTGGTTCTGGTGCCTTCAATGTAACTGCGTCGTGGACGTCGCTTGGAAACGAAGGCGGACCAACCTTCACACTGGGCCCAGTAGACATTACCGCAACAAACCAACTCGGTGTTGGAACGGATTTCATTGAACTCACTAAAACACCTGCAACGCTGACTGACCTCGGTTTAGATGGCACATCACTACAGAATGAAAGCGATGCAGAAAGCGCACTCGAGCGAATAGATAGCGCTTTGCAGTTGGTGAGCGAAAGCCGAGCATTTTACGGCGCGAAGATTAATCAAATGGCATCAGCCATTAGAAACAATGCGATAGGCTTTGAAAATATAAGCCGCGCCCACTCACAAATAACGGACGCAGACTTCGCGTCAGAAACTGCACTACTTACTCAAGCACAAATAGTTGAACAGGCGAGTATATCTGTTCGTGCCCAGGCTAAGTCTAGCGATGAGCAGGTTTTGGGATTGTTGAATGACACAGTTAATCAAAGTGCATGAATTATGAGTTCTGTGTCTCGACTCTGGCTCCAACACTTGAATTGAGACTATCTTAATCCATGTGCCGTAAACCTAAATCCTCATGCTTTAAGCCACTATTGTTTCAACTTTAACTCAATACAACTTTGCCATTTCATCGTAATACAAACCTTTGTATACTAACCAGCGAATATATTAATAACAGGACGTGGGCACAGAACCCACACATCAAGGATATTGCAAATGAAACCAGTAGTATTAGCTGGCGGCTCAGGTAGTCGCTTATGGCCGAAATCGCGTGCAGCGCTTCCAAAGCAGTTTTTGTCTCTTACCTCAGACAACACCATGCTGCAAGACACGATCACACGGTTAAAAGGTACGCCAGCACAAAATCCTATTTTTATTTGTAATGACGCACATAGATTTCTTGTAGCTGAGCAGCTTCGTCAAAAAGACATTCAGCATGGCGGCATTCTTCTTGAGCCTGTTGGTCGCAATACAGCACCGGCAATCGCGTTAGCAGCATTACATGCTACCATTAATGGTGAAGATCCAGTGCTTCTCGTACTAGCGGCAGACCATCTTATAAAAGACAACCAAGCGTTTCACAATGCTATTGCTAAAGCTGAAAAGCTAGCAGACCAGGGTAAACTTGTTACCTTTGGTATTGTGCCAGACCAGCCACACACAGGATATGGATATATTAAGGCGGGTGAGCAAGCGGGCGACGGTTTCGAAGTAGCTCAGTTTGTAGAAAAGCCTGCTTTGGAAACTGCAAAAGAATATGTAGATTCTGGCAGTTATTATTGGAATAGCGGCATGTTTATGTTTAAAGCAAGCCGTTATCTAGAAGAGTTAGAAAAATATAACCCTGAAATGCTAGACGTGTGTAAGCGTGCTATCGACACAGAAACACCAGATTTAGATTTCATTCGTGTAGACCACGACATTTTTGCGACATGCCCCGACGATTCAATTGACTATGCGGTAATGGAAAAGACGGATAGCGCAGCTATGGTTCCATTGGATGCAGGTTGGAGTGACGTGGGCAGCTGGTCTTCACTCTGGGAAACTGCAGAGAAAGACGAAAACGGCAACGCTACTGTAGGCGATACTATCCTAGAAAACACAAAGAACAGTTATGTGAATGCTGAACAGCGTTTGGTTTCTGTAATTGGTTTAGAAGACGTTATCGTAGTAGAAACGAAAGATGCCGTCATGGTGGCTCACAAAGACGATGCACAAAGCATTAAAGCCGTAGTGAATAAGCTAAAAGAAGAACGTCGTCCCGAGTTTGAATTCCACCGTGAAGTATTCCGCCCGTGGGGAAGCTATGATTCTATCGATAGCGGTGCTCGTTTCCAAGTAAAACGCATTACAGTTAAGCCTGGTGAAAAGCTATCGGTTCAAATGCACCATCATCGTGCTGAGCACTGGATTGTAGTATCGGGCAGTGCAAACGTAACTATTAATGAAGAAACGCAGCTAGTTACCGAAAACGAGTCGGTCTACATTCCTATTGGTGCGGTTCACGCGTTGGAAAACCCAGGCAAAATCCCACTTGAACTTATTGAAGTGCAGTCAGGGGCATATCTCGGTGAAGACGATATTGTACGTTTTTCTGATAGATATGGGCGCGTTGCTAAATAATTAAGAACGACATTTTTAAAAAGCACCGTAAGGTGCTTTTTTCTTATCCAGGGCACTCTCTAAAAGTTAAAATGACGAATATCCTATGTTGCCACTATTTGAAATAGGTTATTATTAGCGGTAATAGCTGGTTTGCATGCTCAGTAGCTGAACCATGCAATATAAGGAAAGCAGTTTAGCATTGCATAGGAAAAGGGTGTTTACGCATTTTGTTATCAAAAGTACTAAAGCCATCTAATCTCAAACGATTAGCATATCGGCTAGCCAAAAAGTTAATCATTGTCCCTCACCACCAGTTGACTGAAACCACGTCTGAAAGTAATGGCTCAAGCTGGGTGACAACCGGTGATGACCCACAGTTTATTATTCATCCTGCTCGCCGAATACCTTCACGAAACTTTTCAAAAGGTTGGTATCTTCTTCGTGTAAAAATCACTGAAGCAAACCATCAGTCGCATGTTGGAAAGCTGTATTCCAACTTACAGAAAGGCGAGCTAGCCACCGTTGACGTACCTTGGCACAGCACCAAATTCGTGAACCGCCTTTTCTATCTTGAAAGTAACAATAGCATGCTTCGCTTTGACCCCTGTGAGGCGGAAACCGAGTTCACCATGAATACTTTCATGATTTCGAAGGTGCCGTCTTTCATTGCGATGCGACATATGAAACAGCGATTGTATAAGCTGCTCAGCCACGTGGATAATGTGGAAGAATACCTTGATACTAACTTTAAGCTAAACGGCGGAAAGTTAATAGAGACAGTATACGAAGAGTATAATAAAACATTTTCTACCGGCGCTATGGAAAAAAGCTATCCGTTTTGGGTAGAGTTCGACGAGCCGCGTGCATTAGAGAAAATGAAGCAAACTTTCACTCAAGCGCAATCTGAAGTGAAATTTTCTATTATTCTCCCTACCTATAATACTGACCCTATTTATTTAAAAGAGTGTATCGATTCTGTTCTGCAGCAAACTCACAAAAATTGGGAGCTATGTATTGCCGACGATGCGTCGACCAACGCCGATACTATAAGCACGTTAGAGTCGTACGCACAAAAGCACGCCAATATTAAATTGAACCTGCTGAGCGAAAACGGGCATATATCTAAAGCAAGTAACGCCGCTTTAAGCATGGTAACTAGCGATTACGTTTTACTGCTTGACCATGACGATACGTTGCCTGCTCACACGCTATCCTTCTTTGCGAAAGCTATAACAGATAACACAAAGGCAAAAGTGCTTTATGGGGACGAAGATAAAATAGACGAGCAGGGTAATCGTCATCAGCCACACTTTAAACCTGATTGGAACCCCGATTTACTATTAAGCCAAAACTACATATGTCACCCCGTAGTATACAAAACAAGTGTGCTTAGAAAGATAGGTGGATTTAGGGTTGGTGTGGAAGGTTCGCAAGATCACGATTTACTTCTACGAGCGACTGCCGGCCTTAATCATTACGAAGTTGTACATTTACCTTTCATTCTTTACCACTGGCGTGTTATTGAGAACTCAACAGCCTCGAATGCTTCAGCTAAGTCTTATACGACCGATGCGGGCATTGAAGCTATAAAGTACTTTCTTGACCAATCAGGCCAGAATGCTTCAGTCGAGAAAGGTAAGTACCCAAATACGTATAAAGTTAATTGGGCGCTGCCAGATGAGCAACCACTCGTTAGCTTGGTCATTCCTACAAGGGATGGTTATGACATTTTAAAGCAGTGTCTAGAGTCTATTTACGACAAGACGTCATACAAGAACTTCGAAATTATTGTTGTAGATAACCAAACGACCTGTGACAAAACATTGGGCCTCTTCAGTGAGTACACTAGTACCAAAACTAATTTCAGAGTCTTGAAATGGGACAAGCCGTTCAATTATTCCGCTATTAATAACTTTGCAGTTTCGCAAGCCAAAGGTGCAGTAGTTGGTTTAGTTAACAACGATATTGAAGTTATAAACAAAGAATGGCTATCAGAAATGGTGTCTCATGCCCTAAGGCCTGAAATCGGCTGTGTAGGTGCGAAGCTTTACTATCCTAACGATACTATTCAACACGCTGGCGTAATACTTGGCATTGGTGGGGTTGCCGGTCACTCGCACAAATATTTCCATAAAAGCGAACCTGGTTATTTCACACGTTTGCACCTTGTTCAAAATATGTCCGCAGTTACAGCAGCATGCTTACTAGTCCGTAAGTCTGTGTTTGAAGAAGTTGGCGGATTAAACGAGCAAGACTTAACAGTGGCCTTTAATGATGTGGATTTTTGCTTGAAAGTTCATACCGCAGGTTACCGAAACTTATTCACACCATGGGCCGAGCTTTATCATCATGAATCAATAAGTCGCGGTGAAGAAGATACGCCGGAGAAGGTGGCGCGATTTAACAAAGAAAGTGAGTACATGAAAGAAAAGTGGAAAAAGCTATTGTGCAATGACACAGCTTATAACCCTAATCTATCCAACACACATGAAAACTTTTCGCTGCGTTAGTCGCTGAACAACTAGAAGTATTATGAACAACTTTCCTCTATTTTTTATCCATATCCCTAAAACCGCTGGTTCGAGCTTTCGTGTGGCGGCGGAACAATATTTTGGTTCGGAAGCTACTTATTTTGACTACGGTAATGGTTCAAAAGAAACTCATCCTGATATTTTAAAGTTCGAATACGAGTCTAAAGATAGGTATCTGGCGGCAAAGAGTATAAAGAAAAATGCAAAATTTTTGTCAGGACATGTCATTTACCCCAAATACGCTCCCTTTTTTCCTGCAAAGAGCGTAGTAACATTTGTCCGTGATCCTGCCCAGCAAGTTCGTTCACACTATGAGCATTTTTCAAGACTTCATGGTTATAATGGTAGTTTCGAAGACTTTATAAAGGAAAACCGCTTCGCCAATATGCAGTCTAAAGCATTAAATGGCATCTGGACTGATGCTATCGGATTTATTGGTATTACAGAACGCTA
Source organism: Alteromonadaceae bacterium (assembly GCA_002691625.1). Taxonomy (GTDB): domain Bacteria; phylum Pseudomonadota; class Gammaproteobacteria; order Enterobacterales; family Alteromonadaceae; genus Alteromonas. Next base: position 4,628 of record NZIK01000004.1, on the reverse strand, counting down.
TAATGAGTCTATAGCCCTGTTTAATAAATACTATGGAACTGATATTAAAGTACTAGATATAAACAAAAACACAGCCAAAGCATCCGGTACTTATACTTTCACAGAAAGTGAAACTTCACTTATCAAAAAAATGAACGCGAAAGACTATGCGCTTTACCATTATGCGATAAATCGATTTGATCTACACAAAGAACTTTTAGAAAAAGAACTTCCTTTAGTTCGATTTGGACAGATGAATATTTTGCCGAAAGATAAAGGGAAGCAACTTAACATATGGGCGTGTTGCTACGAGCAAGAAGAAGCATTAGAAGCCGATATCATAGTCGACGGCCAAGTTGTCGAACATGTCAAGTTATCTGACTATCGGGCTCTGGCCTCAGAGAGAAATATTCATCGCGAAGGGTATATAGGGAAGTCTTACAAATATCCAGATACTTTTAGAGAAGGCCAAGCAGTTAAAGTTGTAGAAAAGCAAACGCAGATAGTGATTTTTGAAGATGTTGTTAGCTAAAAAGCAAACTTCCGATACTGTTAGGCCTATTGAAATAGTCTCAAAATGAAAAAGAAATTACAGCAAAAACACCTTCAAAAACGGGCCGTTGCAACTAAGCAACAAGTGCAGCGTTACGTTAAAGCCATACGTAATAAGGTAACTGGCCAGAACCAGCCTCAGAGCCTTGTAAAAACGAATAGGTTTTGCTTAACAAATATAGAATTGGCCTTTACCCAACGGGAAATAGAAAAGGGAAATAAAAAGTTAGAGAAGCTTATTGGCTTTAAAAGTAATGAATTAAATAGCGACAGAGAAGTAAGAGTTTCGCTAGATGCCGCCAAGGCGTTAATTGCGAATAGTTTGCCTTCTACAGATATAACCACATTAGTTACTTTTATACTGAATCATGCAGACTTCCCCGTTAGTCAATTCATAATGAACGTAGACCTGTCGCCAGAGGTTTTCAGGGACCTTGCAATACTTTTTAGAAAAGTTAGTAAGGGTACAAGCTTTTATTTGATTGCAAGGGCCAAGATGATTCGGCCTAATGGCCCTATAATCTCTAACCTTTTTGATTCGATAGCAGACGAATACATAGCTACTTTAAATGTAGGCATTGGAGTTATCACATACAATAGAAAAGACCATTTAGCAAAAACTGTCGAAGCCATCAAAGCCTTCACAACAGGTGATTATCAACTTGTTGTCGCTGACGACGGCAGTAAAGACGATACAGTAGAGTGGTGTAAACAGAATAACGTACCTCATACTTATTGTGCGAATAAAGGTGTTGTTCGAAACAAAAACAGGGCTTTGTATTATCTCAACGAAGTCAAAAAAGTTGATGTTTTAATTTTGCTAGAGGACGACTGTCGGCCAAATAAAGAAAACTGGCAAAAAGAGTGGGTGATTGCTGCGCTTTTATGGGGTCACATCAATTATGCGCATAAGCGAATAATCAAAAAAGAAGATGCAGTGGTTTCTGGAACAGGATCGAGCACTTTACCGTATCTTTGCAGGTTGGTAACAGGGCAATGTACAGCTTGTAGCAAGGACGCAATGGATAATATAGGGTACTTGGATCCAAGGTTTAGTGGCTATGGTGCTGGACATGTCGAGTGGACTGAGAGGTTCATCCGGCAGGGGTACAATGGCAGCACGGAAAAACACTGGGTGTACCCTGCAATCAACACTGGCTTAAATTCTGATGACGCACCAACTTTCAAAAATCCCGAGCAGCTGGAAAAAAACAGAGCGCTGAAGAAAAAAATAAGTAAAGATGCTCACAAGCGTGAACCTTGGGTAAATACTGATGAAGAAAATGAGTTTCTTGAAGAAATAGAATCTATTAAAGATCAATAAAACAGCGAATTATTTGTAACTACTATTTTTATTATTGACGCTAGATAATTCGCCAATCAATAATACAAGAATACTGGTGAGGTGTAATTCGCCGAATTTGGAATAAAAGTATGGATGCTGTAACGTTGCGTGGTTTGTTTTTTTTAGTTTTATTATGTGTAGCTTCATGTGGCGGCGACTCTCAATCGCCCACACCAACGGTGTCTGAACAGGAGCAATTACGTCGCTCTTATTCAATAATTTTACCACAAGAAATTGTTTCTGATGACACAATCATCTTAACTGTAAACGCCTCTAATAACAGCAATCCGCAAAAGGTTACTGTAGAGTCGTGGAGTACATCATTGGAAGCTTCGCTAAATATAGTGAATACCAGTGAAGGAAAGTTCAGTTTTATTGCGCCCCAAGTACGTAAGCGCACATCATTTAGTATTACAGCAAACCTAGTAAATGAAGCCGGAACGAAATTTAATGTCAGCGCGCAGTCTTTAATACTTCCTTCCAAGCCAAATCTAATTGTCATTTTCACCGACGACCAAGGATATGCTGATATCGGTGCCCATAACATTGTTAACGATATCAACACGCCTAATATAGACAAGCTAGCGGCCAATGGGGTGCTATTTTCTAACGGCTACATAACTGCCCCTCAGTGCACACCCTCGCGAGCGGGAATGGTTACTGGTGTTTATCAACAACGATTTGGAGTAGATGACAACCGATATACACCAATACCTGAAAATGTGGTCACCATGGGAGACCGTTATTCTGACCTTGGTTATACAACAGGAATGGTTGGCAAGTGGCACCTTGAAGTAGATCAAAATTCAAAGCCATGGTTTAAAGAAAACTTCCCTGATACACCCATAAGTGAGTTTAACCCAGGAAGGTTACCTTCATCGCTAAAGGAGCGATATTACCCGTCATCAAAAGGTTATAAATACAATTATTTCGGTTACGCAAACCGTTACTGGGCTAACTATGACCTTAAGGGCAATCAAACCCAGTTGGGCTGGATAAGTAACTCTGACTACAGGTTAGATGTTGTTTCAGATGCAGCGACGCAATTTATAGATATAAATCACGATGAGCCGTTTTATCTTCATGTTGCTCATTACGCACCACATGTACCTTTAGAGGCAACGGAAGATTACTTATCATTGTTCCCTGAGCAGTCATCTAATCGGCGTAGATACGCGTTGGCAATGATGTACGCAGTAGATGCAGGTGTAGGCAGCATAGTATCTAAGCTTGAAGAATATGGAATATTGGAAAACACTATTATCGCTTTTATCAGTGACAATGGTGCTCCAATAGGACTCGACTTTACTGATGCTCCTATAACAGAAAAAGAGGCTTGGAACGGTTCATTGAATGCGCCATTGCTGGGTGAGAAAGGTATGTTGACTGATGGGGGGATAAAAGTGCCCTTTATCGTCCATTGGCCCGAAAAGCTTCAAAGCAATACCGTTATAGATGAGCCTGTTATTAGTTTGGATGTGCTGTACTCTGCTATTAAACGTGCAGGTGCTTCTGAAATTGTTTTATCAGAACTCGACGGTGTTGATATTTTTCCAACTCAAGGTTTTGACAAGAGCGCTCTTATGAATCGCCCGCTTTTTTGGCGTTTTTGGAATCAGTCAGCAGTTCGTCTTGGAAACTATAAGTACCTTAAAATGGGCGCAGAGCACGAGTTTTTATTTGATATGGCTTCAGACGAGGCAGTTTCCAGCAATTTAATTTCAGACATGCCAGACAAAGCAGAAGAACTCAAAAGTTTGTACGAGGCTTGGAATGTAGAGATGTATAGGCAGCCCCAACAAAACGCACTTAACTCTCAGGAGCGGGAGTGGTTGTCCTTTTATTTAACGCCTTAACGCTTTACTTTGGTGGGAGACTCGAATCGCGTTTTACATTGCTTTTTAAAGCCTCATTTTATTTAAATGGTGTTATAGATTTAACTAAGTTCTAGAACTCTGATGTACATCAGGGTTATGCATTTATTGCGGTTGTCAGTGAGCCTGCAAATGGTAATATTAACCAATACAAACCTTTCAATGCCCACCGAAAATTTTCTATTAGATAGGACAAAATGGAAGCAGCAAATTACCCATTATTTTTTATTCATATATCTAAAACTGCAGGTTCTAGTTTCCGCGTAGCGGCCGAGCGCTACTTCGGTAAAGAGCATGTCTTCTATGATTATGGGCCTAAAGCAAATGAGACTAACCCAGACATACGAACGTTAGATTATGAAAAGCGTGACCGCTACGCAGCCGGAATGAAGATAGTAGAAAAAGCTAAATTCCTTACAGGGCACATTAATCATCCTAAATATGCGCCATTTATTCCGGCTAAGAATGCAATCACCTTCGTTCGTGATCCTATTCAACAGGTTCGTTCTCATTACGAGCATTTTACCCGCCACCACCGTTATAAACGTTCGTTCACCGAATTCGTAAATGAACCGCGATTTAAAAACGTACAATATAAAGCGTTTCAAGGCACGTGGCCTGACGCTATTGGTTTTATAGGTTTGACAGAACGTTACAATGAATCATTAGCACTCATTAATAAGATGTATTCCATTGATATTCAGGGATTGGATATCAATAAAAATACAGAGAAAAAATCTTCAAGCTATGAATTATCAGGCGAAGAGATTGCGCTTATAAAAAAGCACAATAAAGAAGATTTTAAGCTTTATGAATATGCACTTACACGTTTTGAACGGCAAAAGCTGGCTATAGAATCTGATACTCCTTTTATTCGC
>NZIK01000023.1 GCA_002691625.1 Alteromonadaceae bacterium | reverse complement strand
TTGAGGACGTTTTTAACGAATTCTTTTAAGTGTTGATTAATATTGAAATTTTATTATATCAACACAGAAATGGATCAGAGCCTCAAAGTATGCAATCCAGTCATCGTTGAAATCATTTTTTTTCAAGCCATACACAGATCCTAATAGTATCATCACAGTTAAGGCGACGATGCTTCTCGCGTTTCTATGGCACATATCTATCCACGCTTTCCATGTAATTTGAATGAGGTTGCCCCACGGCGAACAAGGAAAGAACATGAGTAATAACGGTAGTAATAAAACGCTGAATAAAAACGCCATCATGACGCCAAGCGCAACGAAATTACCGAGATCTCTAAATGGCGGTGAATCGCTTGCATTGAGACTTAAGAAACCAATTATGGTCGTCAAGCTGGTATAAAAGATAGCTTTTGCATTGCGGTCGACACTTTTAGCGATAGCGTCCTCATTGAGAATTCCTTCTTGACGAAATCGTAAATAGTGCGTTAACAGGTGAACACAATCTGCAATTGCCAGCGTGACTATGATAATTGGCGCAGCGGATGAGGGGCTCGTTAACGCGCCGCCTAGCCAGCCGATCAAACCGATTGAAGCTGTTTCAGACACAATTACTACGACAAGAATATGGATTGATGCCACTGCGCTTTTAAGCGCAAACATGGCCAACAGTAAAATAAGCAGTACCATCAGCGGTAAAAGTGTCGTGGTATCTTGAACGTATAATTCGTTGAACGTCGCATTTGCCATCACCTCGCCTAAGAGGTAAACATCGAGTTGAGGGTATTCACGACGCAATTCCTCACTCAATGCATAGGCATATTGCACCGCATTATGCTCTGCACTAGCCGGTTTACCGCGAACATTGACCAAAACATTTACGGCTGTTACCGAGGCTTCATTATTGAGTAACCGCCCCATTAGTCCAGGCTCACTCAACGCAGCCTCCTTTGCCTACGCAAGTCTTTCAAACGATAAATTATCAATGTCGGGGAGTAGATCTTCAACCATAAGATCGTCGCCAACAGACCATGAATATTGATAGTTAGTCAGTGAATCAACACGATAGGAATGCGGGATCTGCCAGGCTCGCTCGGTTAGTTGATGAATGGCCGTAAAAACTTCTTCCGTAAAGACATCCCGCGATGCGAGAACCAGTAAAAACATGATATTGTCGCTACTGCCGAAAACGTCTTGGATTTCGTCAAACTTCATGCGCTGCGGATCGTTGATTTCAAAAAACTCACGATAGTCCGCATTAAAAACCACATGGTTGATACCCATGCTTAGTCCGCCTATCAAAATGAGTAAGGCAAACAGGGCAATGAGCCGATACCGCGAGAGTATCGACACCCACAAATCACAAAATTTTTCTGAACGAATCAAAAGGCGCTCACCTTATACGGGTATAAGCCCAACACAATTATGCAGAAAAACGACCGCATACGGAAACGAGTCACTCAGTGCCCTATCCTATTCCATACGCAAGCATCGCATCGGCGACTTTTACAAATCCAGCGATGTTGGCCCCCTTCACATAGTTGATGCCACCGTCTTCTTTTCCATATTCAACACATTGGCGATGAATATGCGCCATGATCTGTTGAAGTCGTGAATCAACTTCCTCTCTTGTCCAAGGAAGCCGAAGTGAGTTTTGTGTTTGCTCTAGCCCAGAAACGGCAACGCCTCCAGCATTTGCCGCTTTTGCAGGTGCAAACAGTACACTTTTAGCCTGAAAGTATTTGACCGCCTCAAGGGTACAAGGCATGTTTGCGCCTTCTGCGATCAACTGTATACCGTTATCAACAAGGAGTTTAGCATCCTCAAGTTCGAGTTCATTTTGTGTTGCACAAGGAAAGGCCAAATCAGCCTTTATAAGCCAAGGCCTTTTGCCCTGATGATAAATGGCGTGTGGGTAGTTTTCCGTGTATTCGCTCAAGCGTTGCCGTTTGACAAATTTAAGCGTTTTTAGAAATGCTAATTTTTGATGGTCAAATCCATCAGGATCGTAAATGAAACCACTTGAGTCAGACAGTGTCATGACCTGGGCACCTTCATTAATCAATTTTTCTGCGCAAAAAATAGCAACATTGCCGGCGCCCGAAATTAAGGCTGTTTTTCCTGCTAATGTCTCGTTACGCATATTCAGCATGTGCTGAGTAAAATAAACAACACCATAGCCTGTCGCCTCCGTTCGAATAAGACTTCCACCATAAGAAAGTCCTTTGCCTGTTAGCGTACCCACGAATCTGTTTTTTAGTCTTTTGTATTGACCAAACAGATAACTAATTTCTCTTCCACCCACCCCAATATCGCCGGCTGGAATGTCAGTATCTTCCCCAATATGCTTAGAAAGTTCGATCATCAATGACTGACAAAATCGCATGATTTCGCGATCACTCTTTCCTTTCGGATCGAAATCACTTCCCCCTTTACCACCTCCCATCGGAAGTCCAGTCAATGCATTTTTATAGACTTGCTCAAACGCTAAAAATTTAAGAACACTTTGCGTAACATTGGGATGAAAGCGCAAGCCTCCTTTATAGGGTCCAATAGCATTGTTAAATTGGACTCGCCATGCTCTATTGCAGTGAATATGGCCGTTATCGTCCTCCCAACATACTCTAAAAATGACAATACGGTCTGGCTCTGTCATTCTTTCTAATACATGCCCATCATCATATTTGGCATTGGCCATAACATAGGGCATTACTGCCCCTGTGAACTCTTGCACAGCTTGATGGAATTCATGTTCAGCTGGGTTTCTTGCAATTATTGCCGAATTAAATGAATTAATTCTGTCCATTTCATTCTTACTATGATCCACAGTGCTAATATCCTGTTTTAATTAGTGCTGATTGGTGAAGTCCAACATAAAGTTGCTCGATTCGCGCTACGCTATTTCTTTCTATTGCTTTGCCCGGGTGGGACACGATGGCAGCTCCAGGGTTTATGTTTCGCATTTTCACGAATGTTTTCGTCAACGAATTGGTAGTAGCCTTCTTTCATCTTTGTCCAAAAATCATCAGAAATGTCTGCACCGTGTGCACGAATGATTGTCTCAATGCCATCTAAATTGCAGTGGGTCGCGTCATAGCCGATATGCAAAGTGTTTTTGGCTTCTTCAAATGAAACGGCATCAATACCAAAGGTCCCATCAATTTCAGCAACAATTGCTAATAAATTACCGTCGGTAATGCCGGTTAACTTCAAATGCCGTACCACTAAATTAGCCTCAGAAACGCCCACTCTGTGATCTAAATCGCTCATACTTTTCTCCTATAAATTAATTACCTACACAGTTATGTCAGTCACGTCACTAATTACTTAAAACGCTATTGGCATTAACCATTTGCTGCATTAACGATTGTAAAACTGTCATTCTTTGTTCTATTAACAACAAATGTTCATCTATCGAGTTCCCCATCACAACAATGTCGCTTGCTGATATGCCGCTTTCGATAAGAACAAGACTTCTTTGCAGGCCTTTTCTATATGTCTCTTTTAATAGTATCTTTTGTTCAGTATTAGATTCACTTTGGATCCTCTTCTCAATACTCGTTAAGTAGGTATCCATCATCTTCATATGCTCAACAATCAACGTTTGCCTCTCAGAAACGTCATTGATCCGTTGGATGCGTTGCATTAATGCATCCATGACGCGCTCGTTACTGCGTAACATCTCATCGGCACTCATGGATGTCTGAGCACTCGTAAAGGTAGCGGATAAAACGCCTGCGACAAACAATATTGAAACTAATGCTTTCTTCATTTTGTAATCCTTACACGGGGCTTGAAACGTTTGAATTGAGAAATCGTGGGAACCAACCTGGCGTGGCTTGCTTATATTGCCTATAGGTATCACCAAACTCAGTTTCGGCGTGCTGCTCTTCGCGTTTGGCCAGTCGAACATAGACAACAATGAGAATGGGAAACATGAGCAAAGTGGGTAGTGTTGGCCATTGCAGTAAAAAGCCAAACATGATCACAATGAAGGCAACATATTGGGGATGCCGACAACGTGCGTACCAACCGCTGGTTGCTAAGCTGCTCGTTTTTTGCGCGTGATGCAGGACATTCCACGAAGCAGATAAAACAAAGAATCCTAAAACGATGAGAACATTACTCAAGATGTGCAGTACATCCCAATGCGCATCGCCAGATAACCCCAACAGTGTATGCCACAAGTGACCATTTTCGTGACTTAAAAAATCTACGCCTGGGTAACTTTCGGCTAACCAACCGGACAAAAAATAGATGGTAAGCGGGAAACCATACATTTCAGTAAATAACGCCACGATAAAAGCGGAAAATACGCCTAAGCTTCGCCAGTCTGTTTTTGACTTCGGCTTGACGAAACTAAACGCAAAAAAGATAAATATTGCGGAGTTAATGATGACTAACGTCCAAAGCCCATAATCTGATTCACCGGGCATTGTCGCTCTCCGTTTTACGTCTTTCCTTGCGTGCCTGCTCTAACCCTTCGATATAACCTTGTCTGTATTGATCATTGTCTTCGGTTTGCTCTTTAAATGTTTGCTCGTCGTTAGTATGTGTCTCATGCCCTTTACCATGACTTCCGTGCATAAAGATATGCATCACTGGGCATAGCAGCAGGATCAAGTAAGGTAGATAAGGGAAAACATGTTCACCATGCTCGACAAACAAGAAATAGCTTGCCGCCGCTATAAGTCCGATGGCGGACCAACCACTGGGGGTGCGCCAAAAAGGTAATTTTTGTTTATTCACAATACACCTCGCTTTTGTGTCGTTTAAGTTTTCAGAAAACGGTAAGTCACTTGATCACCAAAGTGCCACGGTACATTTGCATCTGACAATGAAACGGATAGCGACCTGCCTTTTGGGGGGGAATAGTGACCATCACACGCTTGTTAAGCACTAATGTTTCACTGATCTCCAACTCGGGTATTAGTAGTGTTTCCGCACAGGGAGTCGCATCTTCTCTGTAGAACATCAGTTGTACAGACTCATTCGCGGGCACTGTGATATTGGCAGGTTGATACACGCCATCTTTCACGCGGACTTCGATGCTGCCGTCTCGTACTTCAGTTGACTTTGTTTGGTAAAGCCAAAACCACCAAACAATAAGCCCAATCACGACTAACCCTATCAAATTAATCCACATCATCTTTAGGTTCTCCTAGTGCTCTTTAGCTTTGAATAAACGTAATCGATTCGCGTTGGTCACTACCGTTAACGACGAGAATGCCATCGCTGCACCGGCAATTACTGGGCTAAGTAGTAAGCCTAAAAATGGATAAAAAACACCTGCAGCAAATGGGATCCCCGCGACGTTATAGATAAATGCTCCGAAGAGATTCTGCTTTATGTTTCTCAGCGTTGCCTTACTCACTGCAATCGCATCCGCTAACCCATGTAAGGAGCCTCGCATCAACGTGATATCTGCACTTTCTATTGCGACATCAGTGCCTGTTCCGATAGCAAATCCGACGTTGGCATGGGCTAAGGCGGGCGCATCATTGATCCCATCGCCGGTCATTCCGACGATTTCACCCTCACGTTGAAGTTCGAGCACTTTGTTTGCTTTATCTTCTGGCATCACTTCAGCAACGTAATCAACAATCCCCGCCTTTCGAGCAACGGCTTTTGCAGTCATACGATTGTCCCCCGTCAACATCACCACACGTATTCCGTTGTGCTGTAGGCGGTTAATCGCATCTATTGAGTCTGATTTTATTGGATCGGCAACAGCAATGACGGCAACTAATTTTGAATCAATCGCGAAATACATTGGGGTTTTAGCCTCTGCGGCCAGCCTCTGCGCTTTATCAACGTAATGATGAAGTTCTATTGATTTTTCTTTCATCAATTTTTCATTGCCAAATAGCAAACGCTGAGAATTCAGTGTTGCCGCTACGCCCTTCCCTGCAATGGACTCAAAATCAGTCACCGAGTGGATCGGCACACCTTGCTCTTTCGCTGATTCAACGATCGCCATTGCGAGTGGGTGTTCGGAACCCGACTCCAGGCTTGCAGCTAACGAAAGCACGTCATCTTGATTGTGATCTGACGCAATAACAACGTCGGTAACTTTAGGCGCCCCCTCTGTTATGGTGCCGGTTTTATCTAATACCATTGTGGTAATTTTCGAAGCAGATTGCAGCGCTTCACCGTTGCGGATAAGTACGCCTGCCTCAGCCGCCTTGCCAACCCCCACCATGACCGACATCGGCGTGGCTAAACCTAATGCGCAAGGACATGCAATAATCAGTACCGTGGTTGCTGACACGATTGCGAAGGCAACCTCGGGAGCCGGACCAAAATTGAGCCACGCTAGTGCGCTCATTACGGCAATGATCATAACAACTGGCACGAAATAGGCAGAAATAACATCTGCCAATCGACCAATAGGTGGTTTTGAATTTTGTGCACGTTTTACCATGTTGATGATCTGAGCTAGCGCGGTGTCTTTTCCCACACGTTCTGCCCGAAAGACGATAGAGCCTGATTTGTTGATGGTACCGGCCACAACCTCATCGTCTTTTCGCTTCTCAATTGGCATGGGCTCACCCGTTAGCATTGATTCATCAATACTGGTTTGGCCCTCGACGACTACACCATCCACAGAAATGCGTTCTCCGGGTCGAACCCGGATAAGATCATTGAGCAAAACATCTTCAATAGGAATATCAATATCATCGCCATCTCGGATGACACGTGCAGTCTTGGCTTGCAAGCCTATCAGCCTTTTAATGGCCTCTGAGGTTTTACCGCGTGCTTTGATCTCAAGGGCCAGGCCTAAATTAATTAGGCCGATGATCATAGCGGTTGCCTCAAAATAAACATGTCGTGCCATTTCAGGGACATAGCCCGGGAAGAACACAACTGTCATCGAGTACAACCAGGCGGTTCCTGTACCCAAGGCTATCAAAGTATCCATATTGGCCGAATGATTTTTAAACGAATTCCATGCACCCACATAAAAATGCCGACCAGAGAACACCATGACACCTAATGTCATGAGCCCAATAATCAACCATACAATTCGCTCCGTGGTCGTGTTGACGCTCATTTCCCCGGTTACCAAACCATAGATCATGAGCGGTACTCCAAGCGACAATGCGATGACCATGTGTCGCATTAGCTTTTTATAATAAGCCCAATCCGCTTGCTCTTTTTCTTCAATGGCAGCCTCATCAGAATCGGCATTTGCCAGCGTTGCGTTATACCCAGCTTCTTCTACCGCACCAACCAGTTCGCTTGGTGAGGCATTACCATTGATAAGCACTGTACGCTGTGCAAAATTCATTTCTGCGCCGGTGACGCCTGCGACTTGTTTTAAGGCTGTTTCAATTTTAGTGACGCAACTGGCACAACTCGCCCCTTGAATATTAAGTTGTATCTCGCCTGCTTCGGAAGACACCTGTCTGGTCTGCGTTTTAGTGTCAACCGCTTCGTTCGCAGTTGATGTTTTATCGCCGCCACTACAACACCCATGTGCTTTCGCACTGTCTGTTTTAGAATTCATGAACCACTCCCTATTTAAACCTTGTTATGACTTAAGCGCTGTGAAACCTTCAATTAAATGGCATATCGTATCGGCCGTTGGAGGTTGATCGGGTTTGTTTTGCCACTCTGAAGTGGCTAAGCGCATGCGCTCTCTAAGTTCATGCATGTCCTG
>NZIK01000021.1 GCA_002691625.1 Alteromonadaceae bacterium | reverse complement strand
GATACGAAGCTACGTACAAAGGGTCAGCTCCATAAGGCCCCACGTCTTACTAAGACAAATTCGAAGGCACAGGTAACCGTAAAAACGTTACCTGTTTTTTTTGCACTGCTTTTTATTCTTTCCTTTTAATCTCTGCTGCTTCTCTGGTCTCTGTACGTCCGTAATTACGTCTTACCATAATGTACTCATCACATCGCTGCTCAGAAGCTCTCTTGTACGCCGACTGGTGTGGTTAATTGATGATTTAAACGCCGTATATGGGGTTAGACAAGGGTTTTGGTCAATTAAGCTAAACAGTTAGTCAATTTTGCCAATATATGGTTTTGATATTGTTTTATTCGATGTGAGAAATACGGGATTTAATTTAAAGTTATAAAAATCAGTGGTTTATAAGTTGGCATGCGAATTGTTATATCTAAGCAAGTGTTAAGTAACTTTTAAAAACGTTTCGCCAATCGGAGATTTAATTATGGGAATGTTCACACGTATCAACGACATCATTCAGTCTAACATCAACGCGCTGCTGGATAAGGCAGAGGATCCTGAAAAAATGATCCGCCTGATTATTCAGGAGATGCAGGAAACCCTGGTGGAAATCCGTACGCTGGCTGCACAGCATATTGCCGAGCAAAAGCACCTTAACCGCCAGATTGATAACCTGGGTAAACGCGCCGCTCACTGGCAGGAAAATGCCGAGCTGGCCGTCAGTAAAGGTAAAGATGATTTGGCTCGGGCAGCGCTGAAAGAAAAGAAAGAACTGGAAGCAAAGCAAGTAGAACTGCAGGAGCAGTTACAGGTAATCGATGAAGCGCTGTTAAAAGTGCAGGACGATACCGGCCGTTTAAACGAGAAATTAAACGAAGCCAAAGCCAAGCAAAAAGCGCTGGCAGTACGTCGTCAGTCTGCCTCAGTAAGAATGCAGGCTAAACAGGCAACGCACAGTGACAAGTTAGATAGTGTGATGGGCCGTTTCGATCACTATGAACAGCGGGTAGATGAACTGGAAGCACGGGCTGAAGCCTATGATTTAACCGACAGCGCTTCAAAAACCTCACTACAGGCTGAGTTCGACGCCCTGGAAAAAGACGAATCAATTGAGCAGGAACTGGCTGCGTTAAAAGCGAAAAAAGTCGCGTAAACGCATGATGGCCCGCGCAGTGCGGGCCTCGCAACCAACCGGGTCATTCAAGCAGGAGTAAGGTTATGAAAACTATTTATGAAAAAAAACGTGTATCAAGAGATTTAGGTCGGGCTGTAATTTCAGGTGTATGTGCTGGTGTAGCCCGCTATGCTGACATCGATCCGGTTTGGGTTCGTGCCGGTGCTGCTTTAGGTTTAGTGTTCGTGCCAATGATTACTCTGCCTGCTTATGTTGCGGCGGGGATCCTGTTACCAAGGAGAGCATAATGAAAAACTTTATTCTTGCCATCCTGATTGCCATCGTGCTCACCAAGGTATTGGGCGGTGTGGCATCCGACTGGTTTGATTTACACCTGGTCATGGGTGACGAACTGGTAAGTGGTACGCTGGAATGGATAATTATGGCCGGAGTTGGTGTACTGTTAGTGGTTATTGGCTTTGTGGTCGCCATGAGCATTGCCGCTGCGCTGGGCATCGCCGCTATCGCGGTACTTGGCGGGCTAGTGTTTGCCGGACTGGGTGTGTTCTGGCCGGTATTGTTAATCGTTGCCATTGTATTGCTGGTAGGGAAGTCAAATAACGCAACAGCCTGATTTCTCCTTCGTCAGCCTCTACCAACCAACGTGGATTTACTTTCAGAGATGAACAACATAGCATAATGAGCCATACTTTGAATGTATGGCAGGTTGTTCACCTGAAAGGCCAGTCGCAAACAAGGAAAACTATGAAACAGTATTTAAATGTAAAAACCGTTAGTATTAGTGTAGGCGTTTTGTTTCTGCTTCTTTGGCTGGTTGGTTTTTACTGGAGCCTCGAACCCGATACGTTTGATGTTAAAGCCAATGCCAGAGAGCAAATGAGTAGTACCAATGTGCAACCAGTGCCCGGCTATACTGTGACTACCACCTTAATTACTGTTGCCGATACCCTCATGGACAAACCAGGTGGTTACTTATCCAATGACGTAATGCCGCCATCTGTGTTTCTGGATAACATGCCCAGCTGGGAGTTCGGGGTACTGGAGATAGTCCGCGATATGTTGTTATCCATGCGCAAGGATTTTAGTCGCTCTCAGTCGCAGTCGGTTGAAAATCCACATCTGGTAAAAGCGCAACCAAAATTCAACATCGACAGCCGTAACTGGCTGTTTCCTTCCGCAGAATCGCAGTACTCCGAAGCCATTGAGTACCTGGGACAGTATCGTGACGATCTGGCCGATCCCACACTTGGTGACAGCCAGTTTTATACCCGAGCCGATAACCTTCGTGAGTATTTAAAACAGGTTGAGAAAAAGCTTGGCAGTTTGTCACAGCGACTCAGCGCCAGTGTTGAGGCAGAGCGGGTAAATACCGATTTGGCCGGTGATAAGTCGGCGTCTAACAGCACACCGCGCCCCAGCTCTATTCAAACCCGTACCAGTTGGTGGCAACTGGATAATGTATTTTATGAAGCCAGAGGGTCTACCTGGGCACTTTTACACCTGCTAAAAGCCATTGAAGTAGACTTTGCCAGTGTCTTGGAAAACAAGAATGCGTTAGTGAGTTTACAACAGATAATCAAAGAGTTAGAAGCCACACAACAGACTATTTGGAGCCCGATGATTCTTAATGGCAGCGGCTTTGGTATGTTAGCTAATCACTCGTTAGTAATGGCGAACTATATTTCTCGTGCAAATGCAGCCATAATTGAGTTGTCTGAATTACTCAATCAAGGATAAACGATGAAAAAACGTGTCATTGCCGCCGCTCTTGGGGCGTTATGTCTTGCCCCTGCCACTCATGCAGATACGCTGCTTGGGCTCTACGCTGGCGCTCAGGGATGGAATACTTCCACGTCGGGCGGTTTCTCTGAAACCTCCAACACGGCTGATTTTGATTTTGACAGTTCTACCAATGCGTCTTTGTACGTGGCGTTTGAACACTTTGTACCGCTGGTTCCTAATGTAAAAGTTAACTATCTGCAACTGGATACCGACGGTGTAACTAATCTGAATGCAGCCTTTGAATTTGAAGGCACTGAATACGAAGCCAACACATCGTTATTAACCGACGCGAGCATCGATAGCGCCGACCTTATTCTGTATTACGAGATCTTCGATAACGATCTGGTTAGTTTTGATATTGGTGTCAACGGTAAATACATCGACGGTACGTTTTATGTGGAAGACGTTGATAGCGGCGAAAGTGGTGAGGCATCGTTTAAAGGTATTATCCCAATGGCTTACAGTCGGGTGGAGTTTGGCCTGCCGTTCACTGGCCTAGGTGTTTACGCTGAAGGTAGCTATCTGAGTTTTGATGATCATGAGGTTCGAGACATTCAGGCTGCGCTTACTTATTCTTTTGTCGAGAATTTAGCTATCGATATGACCCTACAGGTTGGCTATCGCGACATCACTGTAGACATTGAAGATCTGGACGATATCTACGCCGATCTGGGCTTTGATGGCGTCTTTGCCGGTCTTGAAATTCACTTCTAGTATTTTAAGATATAAAAAAGTAATTTTAATTCTTTCCAGTTATCAAGAAAACTCATTAGCCTAGTAGTATGCAAATAAGGCTAATGAGTTATGTCAGCAAATTCTAACAACCAAAACACTTCAGTCGGTGCACCGGGAGCAATTCTGAGTGAACCGCAATGGAATGCGATCACCCAGTCGATCTCTGGGTTGAACGCACAGCAATTAACCTGGGTAAGTGGTTACCTGGCGGGTCTGGCAGCGTCCGGACAAGCGTTACCGCAAGGGCAGGCAGCAGTCGTGCCAGTGGCGGCCGGCGAAGCGCCGGTACTAACCATTTTGTTCGGCTCTCAAACCGGTAACGCCAAGGGCATTGCCCAGTCGTTACAGGCTAAGGTTGAAGCCGCAGGTTACTCCAGCAAATTAATCAGCATGGCCGATTACAAGCCGCGTCAGATTAAAAATGAAACTCACCTGGCCATTGTGGCCAGTACTCATGGTGAAGGCGAGCCGCCTGATGATGCCATTGAGTTGCATGAGTTTCTGGGCACTAAGAAAGCCCCTAAGGTTGATAAGCTGAAATACGCAGTGCTGTCGCTGGGCGATTCAAGCTATGAATTCTTCTGCCAAACCGGTAAAGACTTCGACGAGCGTCTGGCGAAGCTGGGCGGTAAGCTGGTAGTGCCACGCGTAGACTGCGATGTGGATTATGAAGCTGAAGCCGAGGCCTGGGTTGCCAAACTGATCGAAACGTTAAAAGACGATTTCACTTCCGCCGGTTCAGCCGCCGTAGCCATGCAAACTGGTTCTGCAGTAGCCGCCGGCACCGCAGCGCAGGTATACACCAAGAAAGCGCCTTATCAGGCAACCTTGTTAACCTCGCAAAAGATTACGGGTCGTGACTCGGTTAAAGATATCCGCCACATCGAAATCAGCCTGGAAGATTCTGGTATTACTTATCAGGCTGGCGATGCGCTGGGTGTTTGGTTTAAGAACGATGCAGCACTGGCCGACGAAATTATTACCCTGATCCAGGCATCTGCCGATCAGGAAGTCACCGTCGCCGAACACACGCTGTCGTTTAAAGAAGCGTTGATCAATAAGCTGGAACTTACCCTGAGCTATCCGGGGTTTGTAAAGGCGTATCAGGAAGCCTCTGGCTGTGAAGCATTAGCGAAGTTGCTGGAAGACAAAGCTGCACTGCGTGACTATCTGGCCGATCGCCAGATTATCGATATTGTTCGCGCCCATCCGCATCCGGTTACGGCTGAGCAGTTTGTCGCAGCTTGTCGTCCGTTAACGCCGCGTCTGTACTCGATTGCCTCAAGCCAGTCAGAAGTAGAAGACGAAGTGCACTTAACTATCGCGCACGTTGATTACGATGCCTTTGGTAATCGTCATCAGGGCGGCGCATCAGGCTATCTGTGTGAGCGTCTTGAAGAAGGCGGTGAAGTAGAAGTGTTTGTTGAGCCAAACGATAACTTCCGTCTGCCGGAAAACTCTGACACACCTGTCATCATGATTGGTCCGGGAACTGGTATTGCACCATTCCGCGCGTTTATGCAGGAACGTGATGCTCAGGGCGCAGAAGGGAAGAACTGGTTGTTCTTTGGTAATCCTCACTTTACTCAGGACTTCCTGTATCAGGTTGAGTGGCAAGGATACGTGAAAAGTGGCCTGCTGAGCAAAATCAGCCTGGCTTTCTCACGTGATCAGAAAGACAAAATTTATGTTCAGCATCGGTTGCTTGAAGAAGGCAAGGCGGTTTATGAGTGGTTAGAAGAAGGCGCCCACCTGTATGTGTGTGGCGATGCTAACCAAATGGCCAAAGATGTTGAAAGTGCGCTGCTTGAAATCTTCAGGACCCACGGTGGTAAGAGTGACGAAGAAGCCAAGGCTTACTTACTGTCACTGCGCAAAGCAAAACGATATCAGAAGGATGTCTACTAATGAGCGATACTAAGTCTCCTTTTATTGTTGAAGGCAAACTGGCCGACAATGAACGCCTTAAAGCAGAGAGTCGCCATCTGCGCGGCACCATCGAGCAGGATCTGCAGGATCCGTTAACCGGTGGCTTTACTGCAGATAACTTTCAGCTGATCCGCTTTCACGGCATGTATCAGCAGGACGACCGTGACATCCGCGGTGAACGTACCAAGCAAAAATTAGAGCCATTGCACAACGTAATGCTGCGCGCCCGTCTACCGGGTGGTGTGTGTAACCCTGAGCAGTGGCTGGCTATCGACAAGTTTGCCGATGAGTACACCATGTACGGCAGTATTCGTTTAACTACCCGCCAGACGTTCCAGTTCCACGGCGTGTTAAAGCCGAATATTAAGTTAATGCACCAAACGCTTAACTCCGTAGGGATTGACTCAATCGCGACCGCAGGTGACGTTAACCGTAACGTTCTGTGTACCTCTAACCCGGTTGAGTCGGAAGTACATCAGCAGGCTTACGACTGGGCTACTAAGATTAGTGAGCACTTACTTCCGAAAACTCGTGCGTACGCCGAGATCTGGTTAAATGGTGAGAAAGTCGAAACCACCGATCAGGAGCCAATCCTCGGTGATACTTATTTACCTCGTAAATTTAAAACCACCGTGGTTATTCCACCGCAAAACGATGTCGACGTTCACGCTAACGACCTTAACTTTGTGGCCATTGCCGAAAACGGCAAGCTGGTGGGCTTTAACGTATTAGTGGGCGGTGGCCTGGCCATGACCCATGGCGATAAAGCCACGTTCCCGCGTAAGGCCGACGACTTTGGTTTTATTCCGTTAGAACATACGTTGGCGGTTGCTGAAGCCGTGGTAACCACTCAGCGTGACTGGGGTAACCGGGTGAATCGTAAAAACGCGAAAACCAAGTATACCCTTGAGCGCGTAGGTGTGGATAACTTCCGCGCTGAAGTGGAAAAACGTGCCGGTGTTACCTTTGCCCAAAGCAAGCCTTATGAATTCACCAGCCGTGGCGATCGCATTGGCTGGGTTGAAGGCATTGACGGTAAATTTCATTTAACGCTGTTTATCGAAAACGGCCGGATCCTGGATTATCCGAATAAAACCCTGAAAACCGGTTGCCGCGAAATTGCCAAAATTCATAAAGGTGATTTCCGCATGACGGCTAATCAGAACCTGATTGTGGCGGGTGTCCCAGCCGATCAGAAAGACGCCATTGAAGCGCTCGCCAGAGAGCATGGTTTAATTCAACCGGATGTATCGGCTCAGCGTTTAGATTCCATGGCTTGTGTAGCGTTACCTACCTGCCCGCTGGCAATGGCAGAAGCCGAGCGCTTCTTACCTGGCGCAGTAGACCAGCTCGACGAGTTACTGGCCAAGCACGGTTTAAGCGACGACAGCGTGATATTCCGGGTAACCGGTTGTCCGAATGGTTGTGGTCGCGCCATGCTGGCTGAAGTCGGTTTGGTGGGTAAAGGCCCGGGCCGTTACAACCTGCACTTAGGTGGTAACCGTGAAGGGACCCGTATTCCTCGTATGTTTAAAGAAAACATCACCGAGCAGGAAGTCATGGCTATTCTCGATGAGCTTCTTGGCCAGTGGGCCGGTTCGCGTGAAGCGAATGAGTCATTCGGCGATTTCGTAGTGCGCACAGGCGTGATTGCCCCGGTGATCAACTCCGCTCAGGATTTTTATGACTGATCACGATCTTCAATCGATTCGCCGACCGGTTACCTCCGATACTACTGATGAGGAACTGACGGCAATCAATCAGGTGCTGGAAACACTGGATGCGTCAGCGCGTATCCGGTGGGCCCTGGAGTATTTGCCGGGTAACCACATTGTGTCGTCAAGCTTTGGCGCGCAGTCTGCGGTTATGCTGCATTTACTTACCCAGGCAAAGCCTGATATTCCGGTAGTGTTAACCGACACCGGTTACCTGTTTCCGGAAACTTACCAGTTTGTCGACGAACTGGCAGAGCAGCTCAAGCTCAACTTAAAGGTGTATCGCAGCGACATTTCACCTGCCTGGCAGGAGGCGCGTTTTGGCCGCTTGTGGGAGCAGGGGATCGACGGCATCGAGCGTTACAACAAGATGAACAAAGTTGAGCCTATGCAACGGGCGTTAAAAGAGCTAGAGGCACAAACCTGGTTTGCCGGGTTGCGTCGTAGTCAGGCTGATACACGACAACATTTACCTGTTCTGCAACGCTCTGGCAACCAGTTTAAGTTGTACCCGATTATCGACTGGTCAAATAAAGACCTGCATTATTACCTTAAAGATAATGGCTTGTCTTATCATCCACTGTGGGAGCAGGGTTATGTTTCTATTGGTGACTGGCATACCACCCAGTCACTGCAGGAAGGGATGAGCGAGCAGGATACCCGCTTCTTCGGGCTTAAGCGCGAATGTGGCCTGCACGAATTTGGTGACGGTATTTAATCAAATGGTTGTTTACTCCACACTGAAATGTGGGGTAAACAGCGATTTAATATGCGCAGTAAACGCTTCAGACTTTTGTTTTGGTAACAAGCGTGCCAACTCACTGCCCACCGCAGTAAACTTATAATACGTCATTAGCAATTGCTTGCTTCGCGCTTCTAACGTCAAACTTTCGGTCGAAAACTTCAGTGCTATGGATGTTCCCTTGTCCAGCAGACCGGTTTCTATTTCCGTTGCATACAATAATTTCATGCTGCCCAGAGCCAGTATATCAGTGTAAGACAAGCCAAACTGAGCCAATTGGGTGTGTGCTGCCGGGGCGGGAAACAGGGCATTAAGTAAACCGGGTTGTTGATGGTATCCGGTAACGATAACTGGCGCCGGGTCGTTGTTGCGCCGACAAGCTAACTGGCAGGCCTTGCTGAATAACCCCGCATCCCGTTGAGTGAGTTTCGTCAGTGTTTCCAGACTCCGTAGTGAAAAGCTGCCCGGTCGCTGAATTTCTACTGCCAGAATTTTACCCCACAACTCCTGCATGGTAGGTGAGTAAATATTTTCAGCCATGGAAATAAACGAATGAAACCAGTCTGGGTCGACCTGCTCCTGAGACGGCTCACCGCTGGAAACTGATAAGGCTACCGACATAATTTTTTGCAGGTTAGCCAGTCTTTTTTGTTCGCGCAGGCGTTGATATTGAGCTATTTGCCGGGCCGGCTGAGTGGAGTAGTCCAGCGCCGATTGCTCAATGCCGATGGATGAAAACCAATGGGTGATGCGGTGTCGAGTTGAACTACTATGCTGTGTGGAGCGGCGTTTGGTGGATGACGTTTCTTCACTGGCAGGCTTGGGGACTTTACGCTCCTTACCGGTAGCGCTGGTCCACTGCGTGGCTGAAGTGTGCGTGGGTATTTTCATCTCATAACATTCGCCGTATACACATAACTAAAAATACCTTGTTTCGACTTTAGTGTATAGGAAGTTTACTATGCAAAGGTCTATATTAGGGGTAGGATGCTAATAATATTGGTCACAACGTAAACAAGATGTCTGCGCAATACGATAACGACGAGCTGGTATTTCTTGATGAAGACACCCATCAGGAATTAGAACAGAGCAATAAAAGAGAATGGAATATCTTGATCGTTGATGATGATGAAGAAATCCATACCGTGACCCGCCTCGCCTTATCCGATCTTGAAGTTCACGACCGCAAGTTAAACTTTCTTCATGCCTATTCCGGCAAAGAAGCCAAAACGATACTCAATGAATATGGCAGCAGCATTGCTATTATTCTACTTGATGTGGTGATGGAAACCGATGACGCCGGCCTCACAGTGGTTCGCTATCTGCGCGAGACACTCAACCACCATGAGCCGCGAATCATTCTACGCACTGGTCAGCCAGGTTTTGCCCCTGAAGAAAAAGTCATCAAAACCTATGATATTAATGACTACAAAACCAAAACTGAGCTGACCCGGGCAAAACTGCTTACCACAGTGATTTCTTCGGTTCGGTCATATCAGCAAATCCTGACCATTAATCAAAGTCGGGTTGGTTTACAGAAAATCATCCACTCAGCCTCCAATCTGCTGGAAGAACATTCCATTAAAGGATTTTGTGAGGGGATCGTTACGCAAATCAGTTCGATGATAGGGCTCGAAGCCGAAGGCATTGTGTGTGCCCGGGCGGGCTCCGTACTCGATCGCGACGATGATGGTGTTTACGTGCTCGGCGCGGCTGGCGATTATGCCACCTACATTAACGAACGTATCGAGTCGTTACATAACGCCCTGATAGTAGAGCATGTCAGCCGCTGTTTACGGCTTAAGAAACATATATTTGAAGCCGGCGTTTCCGTGCTTTACTTAAATAGCTCTGGCTTTGAAGCCGCTGTGTACTTAAACCTGCACAGTGAAATAAGCGAATTGGATAAACAACTGCTGGAAGTGTTCCTGTCGAGCATTTCTGTAGGTTATGAGAACGTGTATCTGTTTCATGAGCTCAGAAACGCGGCTTTCAGAGACTGGCTCACTCGGCTGCCCAACCGTAACGAATTTATTAATATTCTCGACCATTCAAAAAACTACCACACCCAGGAGCAGCTCTGCGCAGCGTTAATTGATATCAACCAGTTTTCAGATATCAACGACGGGTTAGGTCAGGAAGCCGGTAACGAGCTTCTCAAAGCCGTAGCGCAACGGTTAAATAACTGTTTTGGTGCAGAGGTTAAGAAAAGCCGCATAGCAGCAGATGTGTTTGGCCTGTTTGGTAAATCTGAGGAGGTCACGCCGGCACTCATTGATCAGGCTTTTCAGCAGCCCTTCAGTGCCGGTGATAACACCATGCCACTGAATGTCACCATCGGTTTGTGTTTGCTGGGTCGTAAGCCGGAAGCCGGCGTGGATATTCTCAAGCGAACCAATATTGCACTTAACCGGGCTAAGAAAATCCCCACCACTAACTTTGAGTATTTTGCCCCGGAAATCGAAGAGCAAACGACCTGGCGACTGCATATGATCCGTCGCCTGCGCAACGATTTTACTGCCCGCAAACTGGAACTCTGGTTTCAGCCGCAGGTCGACCTTTCCAGCGAAAAGGTGATTGGCATGGAAGGCTTGTTGCGCTGGCCCGACGGTAACGGCGGCTTTATTTCACCAGCTGAGTTTGTGCCCCTGGCCGAATATTCCGGGCTGATTGTTGATATTGGCTACTGGGTTGTTGAGGAGTCCTGTAAACGTCTTCAGGAACTGGCGAACCTGGGGTATCCGAATTTACGGGTGGCGGTTAATGTGTCGATTCCCCAGTTCAGGGATCCGCAGTTTGTTAAAAGCATCAAACGATTAATTACAGAATCTGGCATCAGCCCCAGTTTACTTGAACTCGAAATTACTGAGAGTGTGGTGATGGATGAACCGCAAATAGTCATCGATGCTCTCACTGACCTGAAACAGTTTGGAGTGACCATCGCCATTGATGATTTTGGTACCGGCTTTTCGTCTATGAGTTACCTGCAAAAGTTGCCTTTGGATCGTCTGAAGGTTGACCGCTCCTTTGTGGCCGAAATTCGCCCCGGCGAAACCGCCTTTATTGCCGAGACCATTGTGACTCTCGGCAGTAAGCTAGGCCTTACCACCATTGCCGAAGGCATTGAAAAGCGCGAGCAGGCGAGCTTTATGATCAAGCTCGGCTGTGATGAAGCCCAGGGGTATCTATTTGGACGGCCCATGCCATTTACCAGCCTGGTAGAGTTTCTGGCCGAAAAAAGCGCAGACTAAACGCAATCAGCGAATTTTTTTGCTTTGTTACACTCACTGTAATATTACTGTCATATAGCTGTGATTTAGCATTTGCTAATTGGACAAAAATACAGTAAAGTAAAATTATCGTTAACAAAAGGAGATTATCTCATGCGTAAAGTTGTATTAGCATCACTGTTGCTTGCTGGAGCTAGTGTGGCGCATGCTGACACCGGTAACGATAAAGCATTTTCTTGTATGGATGCGAAGACGTTTGAAATTAATAGTACATGTATGGTTGATAAAATCAGCAACAACATGGACTTCCAGGCTGCTCAACAAACTATTGTTGAAGCTGCTGATACCAACAGCAGCAAGTACGCGATGGCAACTATGACTTTTAATGTCGAAGAAATGACTATCGATATCGTCGCTCACAGAGACGCGCTGTTAGTGCGTAATGCCACCGAGCAGAAATAGCCTTCAGCACTGGCTGAATAAAAAAACCGGAGTTTATCTCCGGTTTTTTTCGTTTTAGGCCCCTAATAATTAATCAGTAAAGACCCGGTTTAAACCATTGAGTGCAGCGACCCGATAGGCTTCTGCCATGGTGGGGTAGTTAAACGTGGTATTGATGAAATACTCAATAGTGTTACTGGCCCCCTGTTGCTGCATAATCGCCTGGCCGATGTGAACAATCTCCGAAGCACGTTCACCAAAGCAGTGAATGCCCAGTACTTCTTTGGTTTCACGGTGAAACAGAATTTTTAAGCTTCCCACCTGAGTAGAGGCAATCTGTGCTCTGGCCAGATGTTTAAACTGGGCACGGCCTACTTCGTATGGGATCTTAAGCTGGGTGAGCTCCTGCTCATTTTTTCCCACAGAGCTAATCTCAGGAATGGTATAAATGCCGGTGGGAATATCTTCAACCAACTGTGCATTCGCATTGCCGTGCAACATGGCTTCAGCAGCAAAACGCCCCTGGTTATAAGCGGCTGATGCCAAACTGGGATAGCCAATTACATCACCGATGGCATAAATGTTATCCACTTCGGTCTGATAATTGTGGTTGACCTTAAGCTGGCCGCGGGAATCGGCTTTCAGACCGACGTTTTCCAGCTTAAGCATATCAGTGTTACCGGTTCGGCCGTTAGCAAACAGCAGGCAGTCGGCGCGCATACGTTTGCCAGACTCCAGGTTTAGGATAACCGAGTCTTCTCTGCCTTCAACCGAACTGTAGGTTTCGGTATGGCGGATCACTACGCCGTTATTCCATAAGTGATAGCTCAGAGCGTCAGAAATCTCGGCATCAAGAAAAGACAACAACCGATCACGCATATTTACCAGGTCGACTTTGACGCCTAATCCACGGAATATCGACGCGTATTCAGTACCGATTACCCCGGCACCATAAATAATAATGGATTGGGGTTCATGGTCGAGGTTTAAAATCGTGTCAGAGTTATAAATTCTTGGATGATTAAAGTCGATGTCCTTAGGACAATAAGGCCGCGAACCCGTGGCGATAGCGGTTTTTTCGCCGGTGATGATCTCTTTAGAGCCGTCGTTGCGGGTGATTTCAACAGTGTGAGCATCAATAAAGCTCGCTTCGCCATGAATTAACGTGACTCTGTTGCGATCATAAAAGGTAGAACGAAGCCGGGTCTGACTACGAATAACGCCGCTGGCATGTTGCATAATGTCGGAAAAGGTCAGACTGCGGGATACGTGATTATCGGCAAACAACGGCGTGTTGTTGTATTCAATTAAACGACTCACCGAGTGCCGTAACGCCTTTGACGGGATGGTTCCCCAGTGCGTACAGCCACCACCCACTGCGTGATATTTTTCTATTACTGCGACCCGTTTGCCTGCCTTGGCCAGCTGCATGGCAGCACCTTCACCACCAGGACCTGTACCGATAACGATGGCATCAAATTGATAGTTGGGTTTAGCTGTTTTCTTTTTGGTTGTCATAATTGTGCGCTGTTCAACTTGCGTTAAGTGAATGAGTGGGAGATATCAAAATTATAGTAGCAAAAAATACTGATATGTTTAGGATTTTCTGCCGGCGTGTCGTTCTTACCTGTTCACTCTTCAGGTAAATGGATTTTCCGGGATCTTATCTTTGGCTATTCGCGCAGCCAGTTTTCGGACCGAACGGAATGTCAGCTCAAAGGTGGTGCCCACGCCAGGTGATGATTCAACCTTAATGTCTCCCGAAAATGCCTGTTCAATCCAGACCCGGGCCATATGCAAACCCAGCCCGGTGTGTTCCTGTTGCCGTTTGGAGGTAACAAAGGGCTCAAAAATATGAGGTAACTCATCAGCCTTAATCCCCTTGCCGTTGTCGCCGATAATCACCACAACATCCTGACCACGGTATTCACAGCTTAATTCCAGGCACGCGCCGGCCATATTCTCAAATGCATGATCGATGGCATTGCTTATAATAATCTGCACAATCTGACTAAACGCGCCCGCGTATCCGGTAAGGGTGATATGGTTAGGGAGGTTGTTGTCGAGCCGAATGTTGTGTTTGTGCAACAGGCCGTGCATCGACTTGCAAAGGTCATCAAGGTGCTGTGCAACGTTAAACGTATTGAGTTCATTATTGGCCCGTTCAAAAGTGAGGCGTTTAAAGCTCTGGATCAACTCGATGGCTCGTTGGTTATTTCGCTGGGCCTGATGCAGGGATTTACCAGACTGCTTAAGGTAATTGTCGAATGCCGATTTGGTCAGGCCGGTATTTTTATTTTCAATTAAATTATCCAGTAGCGACGCCTGACTGGAGAGTGCCAGCTGTGTAGCACCCACCGGAGTATTAAGCTCATGAGCAAGACCCGCCACCATTATGCTCAACGAAGACAGCTTTTTGGTTTCGGCCAGTTCATTAATAAGCGAAGACTGCCGCTCCAGTGTTGTTTTAAGGTTGTCGCGTTCGTGCTCCAGTATAACACTCAGGTCGTTTACTTCACGTAAGTGCCGCGAATACAACGTCAGCAGGATCACACCTGCAATACCTGTGGCAATAGCCAGTAAGGCAGCCCGAAGCAGTGCCTGAGTTTTGAGAGTCCTTAGTACTAAGGGGGCTGTTTGAGTGATAACAACAATATCCTGCAAACTGGACTCGCCTTGATAAGGCGAAGCAAGTCGCTGTGCAGTAAAAAGTTGATTGTTATGTTCAGCGCCCTGGGCGAGACCGTCATCCTCTATGCTTTGCACTAATTTGGGAAGGTCTGTTTCAATCCCCGCCGCTTCCAGGTTAAGGTCACTGCGCCATAGCTTACGTTTATCCGGGTGCACTATCCAGCGGTCATCACCGGCTGCTATCAATAGCTGGATGTTTGTTTCACTGAGTGCCGCCACCTCATCCAGTAATGAGCGTAAATCAAAATTAATGACCAACAGGCCATCTCCCATGCTTGCTAGGCTGGCTTGGATGACGCCCCGCAAGGTGGGTTGATATGGCCGTTCTACCTTGCCTCGCTCCATATTGAGGTCAATTTGAGAAATAAATACCTCATCGTCTGCCAATGCGAGGCCAGCCTCAACGTAATAGCGGTTACGCTTGTTTTGTAATTCCTCGGTGAGCATTACCGTTACACCATTGTCGGCAGTTTTGTTGAGCCTTACCTGCTCAAAACCTTGTTCGTTAATCCAGCGAACCTGGAGCGTGTCGCTGTAAAGCTTAAACATGGAGGTCATGGCCGGTTCAAGCTCGGCTTGCGCGGGGTTATGTAGCTCTAGTTCGTGACGAAATAAACGAATTTGCGTTTCTACCAGGCTGAGGCGAGTATTAATAAGCAGGGCTGCCTGATCGATAAGCGCGCCCTGACGAACTTCATAGGGCTGTTTTAATTCATTGAGGCGGTCAACAAAAGCCAGGCGAAACACCAGAGCGCACACCAGCACAACAAAAAATAACCACAAATAGCGCCATCGGGCCGGTATAAACAAGGTACTCCCCTCTTATTCGGGTTAAGTTTTACCCAGCCAGTTTAACAGCTCGTCTAATGGCATGGGTCTGGCAAAATAATACCCCTGAGCATGCTGATATCCATTGGCCATTAACAGCTGTCGCTGTTCTTCAGTCTCTACGCCTTCAGCAACCAGCTTAAAGGCAAAACGCTCGGCTAGGCGGGCAATCATTTGCACGATGTGCAGGGCTTTATCCTTATTCTCCGCGGTAAGATCGTTAACAAATTTTTGGTCGAGCTTAATGGTAGTAGCGGCTAAATCGGCCAACTGTGAAAGCGAGGAGTAACCTGTACCAAAATCATCAATGCTCACGCCCACGCCTTTATCGATAAAAGAGCGAAGCAGAGGGTTAATGATATTATAGTCTTTGGTGGCCTGGGTTTCGGTAACTTCGATATCCAGTAACGAGGCATCAATGTCATGCTCATCAATACAGCGGTTAATTTCGTTAAAGATAATCGGGCTCACCACATCGCTATTAGCCAGATTAAACGAAACCGGTAATGAGTATCCTTCTTTTTGTAAGCGCTGGATCACGTTTATGGTTTTTGCCAGCACCATTTCAGATATTTCCAGGCTCAGGCCCGAGGCCTCGGCAATGGGAATAAACTCAGATGGCGGGCACAGGGTATTGTCTTCCATGCGCCACCGTAGCAAGGCTTCAAAGCCAACCGGCTTGCCGGTTGCCAGGTTAACCTTAGGCTGCAACACCAGAAAAAACGCTTCCCGCGAAGCTAATGCCGACTTTAATGCGGTAAGAATTCGCATGCGGTTTGCAAGGCGTTGAATCATGGCATGGTCGAACTGATAAATAGGTGTACCAGCCCGGTGAGCTTTAGCAAGTGCATTATTAGCCAGCACCAGTATTTCAGAGAGGCCTAAAGACTGGCTGTCTTTAAAGTCCATCAGGCCTACCTGAAACTGAAGCTGGATGTCGAGCTCGTCCATTTCCATGGTGGCTTGTCGAATGTAATTAAGCCTGTCCTCAGAGGGCTTGTTGTCCAGTGTGAAAACCAGAGCCAGGGTTTCTTGATCCCAGACGGCCAGTAAGTAATGGTTGTTGAGTTGCTCTTTGATAAAGTTACAAAATACCTTGAACATCTTGGTGGCATATTCGTGTCCGGCCATGATTTCAGCGGTTTCGTAGTTAAGTAATCGAAACAATACCAGCGAGCTGTTGTTTAAATGATAAGAGGATTGCTGATTTAGCTCTCTTACCAGCCAGTTGCGATTGTGAATACCGGTTGGTGTGTCGAGATAAGCCAGCTCACTAAGCTTATTCATCAGCGCCTGATTAACAAAGCCAGAGCTGATGTTTTCGGCAAAGGCCTGTAACAAATTGAGGTGGTTGCTATCCAGCGCGTGCGGCGAATCAACCAGCATCAGGTACTGTTTGTCATCATGTTCGCTGGTATCAAAAAATAGCAGAGTAAAATCGTTTTCAAACACGTGTTGCTGTGTTTGCCAGGCCTCAAAGATGGCCTTTTCAACTCGTTGTTTTCTGTTGTCGTCGTAAACACTAAAGACATTTTCGAGTCGGGCATCAATCAATTCCCGAAAGTGACTACTTGCTGCCACAATGGGAGCAAGCTGTAAACTCTCGATGCCCGTTTTAACTATGCAAACAATGCCACCAGTGTTTGGTACATTGATGACCCGGGCTATTTCTTCTAACACCGTGTGAGCAAACTCTGACGTATCCTGCCTGGCAGTGAGCGAGCGTGAGGCGTCGACAATCATTTGTAAACCACGCCGGGCTATTTTAAGTTCCTGAGAGATTTGCCAAGTTCTCAGATTGCTAATCACAACGCTTTTGAGTTTATCGGCGCTCAGGTCGGTTTTGTTCCAGTACTCAGAAATGTTGTATTCGTTAATGGCTTTATCGTGGGGTTTAACGCCGGGTTGGCCGGTAAGTACCACTATGCGCAGCAGTTCGTCACCAATAACGTTGCGTATGGTGTCGATAAGGTAAAAACCAGCGTCGTCAGTTTCCATGACTATATCCAGCAGGATCAGGCTGATATCCTGCCGCTTGGATAAGATAGTTGCCGCAGATGCTGCAGAAGAAGCACGTAGTAGCTCTATTTTACGCCCTTCAAAGGCCTCTTCCTGTAAAGCTGATTCCAGCACGTCCTGATAGGGCTGGTTATCCTCTACACTTAACACTACCCATTTTTTTGTGATGGCCCTGCAGTATCTTCCTCTGCGCTAAACTCAAACAGCTCGTTCATTCGCTCTCCCTTACCTCCTGACTGTATTCATATCCTGTGCGGTTTCGCGTTGAAATAAATATTGGGGGCTAAAGGACTAAGTTTTGACGAACTTTGGTAAATAGCAAGTCGGGATACCAGAAGTTGGCGGAAAGTATAATGTGCAGAAAGTGGTGGTGGGCGGCAACCCACCACGGATGATGCGGATAAAAAATTAACTAAAAGCAAATTCCATTTGGCTTAGCTTAAGCCATTTTTCTTTTTGCAGTAGTAAGGATTGCTTAAGCTCTTTGTATTTAAAGTCCAGCTCAAGCCGCTCCATGCTTTTCAGCAGGTGCTTTTTGCGCAACGCCATAATACGTTTTTTAGTGGTGTAGTAGTCGGTCATTTTCTGCATCAGCACATCATATTCGTGTTGCAAGGTTTGCATAACCTCTTCTGCATTGGGCAGCTTGGATACCTTCTGGCTGGCATATTTTAATTGCATCGCCAGACGTGCTTTTTCTATACGTTCTTCAGGGCAGGTGCGCAGGTTTTTGGTTAACCCCACATAAGAAAGCCCTTTAATCAGCCATTTGGTTGGATCGTACTGATACCACTTAATGCCGTTACGGTAATCGTATTCAAAAATGTGGTGGTAGTTATGATATCCCTCACCAAAGGTGAACAGCGCGATAACGCCGTTGTCACGGGCGGTGTTGGTATCTGTGTAGGGACGGCTGCCCCAGATGTGCGCCAGGGAGTTGATAAAGAACGTAACGTGATGAACCATGACCAGACGGAATACACCGGCAATCAGAATCATGCTCAGCACATCACCATTGATCCAGCCAAGTAATGCCGTAATACCAAAGTTTGCAGCTAGCACGATAGCCAGATAGTGATTGTGTTGCCACATAACCACTTTATCTTTGAGCAGATCCTTACAGTTACGGTAATCGCCATAACTCTCGGCCTGATATTCGCGCAGCATCCAGCCCATGTGTGAAAACCAGAAACCTTTTTTGGCCGAATACGGGTCTTTGTCGTTCACATCAACATGGCGATGGTGCACCCGGTGATCTGACGACCAGTGCAAAATGCTGTTTTGCAGAGCCATGGCACCGCCAATGGCGAGGAAGACTTTTACAACTGGATGAGCTTCGTAGGTTTTATGCGCCCACAAGCGGTGATAACCGGCAGTAATCGACATGCCGGTAACAAAAAATAGTACAACGGTGGTAATGATTTCAGTGGTATCAAATCCATATGAAAACGCCCACAACGGGGCTCCTACAAATGCTATCAACCCGGTCACCACAAAGACCAGCACATTCGTAATGATTAAACGTGGCTTATTCATTGATTTCTATCTCAGCTTACAACTGTACGCTAATTTAGCTTTAAAAGAGGTGTTTCGCAAGGGAAATACCGTTAAGATTAGTCTTAAGAATAAGCCATAGGTATCAGTCGGGGACAGTCGTTGAGCCGTCAGGAACAAAAACAAAAGACCAGGCAGAATATAATAGCCGGGGCATTTCAGTTACTTAACGAAAATCGCACCCTGTCGGCCATCAGTTTGCGGGAAGTCGCCCGGGAAGCTGGCATCGCGCCGACGTCTTTTTACCGGCACTTTAAGGATATGGACGAACTGGGGTTGACCCTGGTGGACGAAGCTGGTTTAGCGTTACGTCAGTTAATGCGCCAGGCCCGGCGACGGATTGCATCCGGTGGGGGCGTGATTGATACCTCGGTGGATACTTTTATGGAGTTTATCTCGGCTAACAGCAACGTTTTTCGTTTGTTGCTGCGTGAGCATACTGGTACTTCAGCCGCTTATCGACTGGCGGTGTCCCGAGAAATCCAGCACTTCACCGACGAACTGAGCGACTACATCATTGAGCAACTGCGCATTCCCCATGACATTGCGGTGTTGCAGGCAGAAAGCATGGTGCGCCTGGTGTTCAGTGCCGGCGCCGATGCCCTGGAAGCCGACACCATTTTGAAAAATGATATCAGCGACAGGCTCAAGCGCCAGTTACGGTTTATTCAGTTAGGCAGTCTGGCCTACTGGCAAACCATGCCAGAGAGTCAGGCATAAAAGCATTAAGCTTTGCGGGTGAGCAACACACCTGACTCCATATGCTCGGTGAAGGGGAATTGATCAAACAAGGCGGCCCGGCTAACTTCATGGGTTGACGAAAGCGCCTCCAGGTTCTCTACCAACGTGTGTGGGTTACACGATATATAAATAATGTTGTCAAACTGACTGATCATTTGTGTGGTAGCCGGATCCAGCCCTGCCCGAGGCGGATCAACCAGCACCGTATTAAATTGCCGTTCAGTCAGTTCAATGCCTTTTAACCGTTCAAACTGACGTTTACCGGCGAGTGCCTCAACAAACTCCTCAGCAGATAGCCGGGCTATCTGGACATTATCAATCTTGTTGACTGCAATATTAAACTGCGCTGCTTCCACTGAAGGCTTTGCTATTTCTGTGCCCACAACATGATCAAAATGTGCGGCCAGCGGAATAGAAAAATTCCCCGCGCCACAATAAAGCTCCAGCAGATCGCCGGTTAACCCCTGGCTTTGCGCAATCGCCCATTCAATCATATGGGTATTCACATAAGCGTTAGGTTGGGTAAAGCTGTTTTCGATATGTTTAAACTGGTAGGTTTTTCCGTCGGCGGGCAGCTCTTCAATAATAAAGTCGTCACCGAGGATGACCTTTTGTTTGCGGGCACGGCCGATAACGCTGACCTTAAATTTTTTATTCAATTCGGTACGCAGTGCTTCGGCCTGCACCTGCCATTCGTTATCTAACTGGCGGTGATACAGCAGGCTGATCACACACTCCTGCGATAAGCCGCTGAGAAAATCGACCTGAAACAACTTTTTGCGCAGCACAGGGTTGGGCTTTACCAGCTCGATAATACGCTGCATTAACCGGTTAATGGTTTCTGATGCTGCCGGGAATTCATCTACCTGGTAGGGGGTCTTGGTTTCTTTATTAAACATGATGTAATAAAGGTCATCATCATCATGCCATACGCGGAATTCAGCGCGCATACGGTAATGCTGCTCAGGCGACGGGTAAACATCCAACGCTTGTTGATAAAAAGGGCTCAGCAGCGACGTTAAGGTGTCGACTTTCGCCTGAAGCTGGTCCTGATAAGTAATGGTAGTAGTTGGTGCTGTGCTCATTTTGTTCCCCGTACCGCATTTGCAGCGGCATTGTAGAGACTTTTCAGAAAACTTCCAATGTAGCGGCGTTAAGCTAATTATGTATTAAAATTAAACAATCCTCATTAACTGCCGATAACTATAGTGAGGTGTGAGAGGATAAGATTATGAGTGTGGATTCAATTCCTGCTGCAAAAGGCGGCCAGGCGACCGTTGAAAAGCCGGACGTTGCCCTTAAAAAGCAGCTTCAACAAGAAGGCTTGCGTCAGGCACGCGAGTTTCAGCAAAGTAGTCAGGCAACACAAGTTACTGTGTCACAAACCCGGGTGGGCAGTACCGTACTGGTAAGTTCTCTGGAACAGGAAGTTGTGTTAAACGAAAGACGCTTCGATAACCGGCAGTTTGACAAGGCTGAGGAAAACAAGTCTGCCTTTGATTTTGAGAAGGTAGCTTCTAATGTGCTGAAGTTTGTTGGCGGCGTTGTGCGTGGTGCGGCGAAAAGTGGTGCCGATGAGGCGCAGCTAACCGATCTGCTTGGTCAGGCTCGTTCCGGGGTAGCCAAAGGTATTGCACTGGCAGAAAAAGACCTGGCCGGGTTTATGAACCCGGAGATCACCGATGGTATACGCAACAGTAAAGAAGCTATCGGCGAGGGTATCGATAACATCGAGAAAGAAGTCTTATCGCCGTTTCGCGGTACCATGGAAGTGGGGGCCTCGTTATCTGCTCAGTATGCCCAGTCACAGTCAGGCGGGTTAAAGATAACCACCAAAGACGGTGACGAGGTAGAAATCAACTTCGGTCAGTCGCGCCAGTATCAGTACAGTGCCAGCGAACGGATAACGTCGTCGGGCGATAGTCGTGGAGATAATAAGAAGCCTGCGGCGCCGCAAAACGATGTCGTTGCCCAGCGATCACTGAATGTGCAGTTCTCAGAATACCGGGGTATCAGTTTTTCTGTGCAGGGCGAACTGGATGATGATGAACTCGGCGCTATTTCTGATCTGGTCAGGCAAATCACTGATGTCAGCAAATCATTTTTTAAAGGTGATTTGGATACTGCGCTGGATAAAGCCCTTGACCTGGGATACGACGAAAAAGAGCTGGCGGGTTTTGCTTTAAAGCTTAACAGTCGTGAAGTCGTCAGCGAAAAGATATCGGCTTATAAAGAAGTCAGTGATGGGGATTCGTCAGAGCTGAAAAAATACATGCGTCCTATTAAAGAATATATGGATGAACTGAAGTCATTAAATCAGTTACTCGATACGACTTTAAAAGAGGGGGAGGGGTATAAAGAGTTGGTCACCGGCGTTATTAATCAGATGAAAGAGGTACACGTGCCGGATGTGCTTTCCGCGATTAACCGCTTCCATTTATTTAACGGGCGTATCAACGCTCTTAAAGCTGAATAAAAAAAGGCCCCTGGAAAGGGGCCTGCTTATTTGGGTTAGTCAGTGACTTTATCTTTCGCCGGTCGGACCTTCAAAGTACGGTCCTGAAATACCGAATCATTAAACTGACCAATAATGGCCTCAACGTCACCGTCGATGACTTCTATAAAACCATATCCTTTACGCTTACCGGTTTTCTTATCCTTCATTAGCCTTACTGATTGAATACGGATGTGATCTTCAAAGTAAGCTTTTACTGCTGCTTCATTGGCTTTGTACGGAAGGTTACCTACATATAATGTAGAAACGTTATCAGACGAAGAATCGGCGCTGTGGTTAGTGATGGGAGCAGAAGCCTGAGAATGACTTTGCTTATTCGTCCCTATAAAAGAAGCTATCCATGGTGTAACGATACCACTAATCAAAAGAGACAAAGCAACCATGGTAGGTGCCTGCCCTTCAAATGAAACCTGTTGAGTAACTACAAATCCTAAAACAGCCAGAACAAGACTGACTAAAAAACACTGCATTAAGCTGACTTTCATAATGCTACCTTAATAATTGTTATGAGAAAAAAGTGTCGGCTATCTAAATTTTACTCATTTATAACAAAATGAACAATATTGATTCACATATATAGACAAAAGAATAACTCGAAATATACCTTTTGCTGTAAAAATAGGCGCTTAAGCCTGATTTTGATAAAAACGCATTAAAAAAACAAAAAAGGGGTTGACGAAAAACCTCGGATGCGTAGAATGCGCACCACTTCGACGGGGAACGTCAGACGGGATACGAAGAAGTCGTTAATCAAGGTAAAGTAAGCCTCAATTAACGGTTTTCAACGAAAACAACTTGCGAAATTAATTTCAAAAAGATGTTGACACTGAAAACGAAGAGCGTATTATACGCATCCCGCTTCGGCAGGTTCTGAAAGAACGCTGAAGCAGCGAAATAAGATTTCGCACTGTTCTTTAACAATTTATAACAAGACAATCTGTGTGGGCACTCATTAAGAGTGTCAACAACGACAATTCAAAATTTCGATATTTAATTG
>NZIK01000020.1 GCA_002691625.1 Alteromonadaceae bacterium | reverse complement strand
TCTATGAGCATCAAACGTTTGATGGACCTGGGTTGCTTCCGTGGTATTCGCCACCGTCGTAGCTTGCCTCTACGTGGTCAGCGCACTAAAACCAATGCGCGTACCCGTAAAGGTCCTCGTAAGCCAATTAAGAAGTAAACGGGGAGTATAAGTTATGGCAAAAGCACCAGCTCGTAGCACGCGTAAGCGCGCTAAACGTCAGGTTGCAGACGGTATGGCTCATATCCATGCGTCTTTCAATAACACAATTGTGACTATCACAGATCGTTCAGGCAACGCACTTGCATGGGCAACATCTGGTGGTTCTGGTTTCCGTGGTTCACGTAAATCTACCCCATTTGCTGCACAGGTAGCTGCTGAGCGCGCCGGCGTAGCCGCGCAAGAATACGGTCTGAAAAACCTTGAAGTATTCGTTAAAGGTCCAGGTCCAGGCCGTGAGTCTGCGATCCGTGCCCTGAACGCTACAGGTTACAAGATCACAAACATTACCGATGTGACGCCTATCCCTCACAACGGTTGTCGTCCACCGAAAAAACGTCGCGTTTAATCGACGGACAGTTGGAGAAAGAACATGGCAAGATATTTGGGTCCAAAACTCAAGCTTAGCCGCCGCGAAGGTACAGATCTGTTCCTGAAAAGTGGCGTTCGCGCAATCGATTCTAAATGTAAAATCGAAACTGCGCCTGGTCAGCACGGTGCTCGTCGTGGTCGTCTGTCTGACTACGGTGTGCAGCTGCGTGAAAAGCAAAAAGTCCGTCGTATGTACGGCATTTTAGAAAAGCAATTCCGTAACTACTACAAAGAAGCCGCTCGTCTGAAAGGCAACACTGGTGAAAACCTGTTGCAACTTCTTGAGCAGCGTCTTGATAACGTAGTTTATCGTATGGGATTTGCCAGCACTCGTGCAGAAGCACGTCAGCTGGTTAGCCACAAAGCTATTTTAGTAAATGGTAAAGTGGTAAACATTCCATCGTTTAACGTTACTGCCGAAGACGTGGTTTCTGTTCGTGAAAAAGCTAAAAAGCAAGCGCGTATCGCGGCTGCTTTGGAACTGGCTGAACAGCGTGAGAAGCCAACCTGGATTGAAGTAGACAGCAACAAAATGGAAGGTACGTTCAAGCGTGTTCCTGAAAGAACTGACTTGTCTGCCGAAATTAACGAACAGTTGATCGTCGAACTTTACTCTAAGTAAAGCTAACTAAAGAGGAAGCATTGTGGGTTCTGTGACTGAATTCCTTAAACCGAGATTAGTTGAGATCGAAAACGTTTCTCCTACTCGTGCCAAAGTAACTTTGGAACCCCTGGAGCGTGGCTTTGGCCACACTTTAGGTAACGCCTTACGTCGCATCTTACTGTCATCCATGCCTGGATGTGCGGTAACTGAAGTTGAGATCGACGGCGTCCTTCACGAGTACAGCACCAAAGAAGGTGTTCAAGAAGATGTAATCGAGATCTTGTTGAACCTGAAAGGTTTGGCGGTACGCTTAGAAGGCAAAAACGAAGCGACTCTGACTCTGGTGAAATCTGGCGCTGGCCCTGTTGTAGCTGGTGACATCCAGCATGATGGTGACGTAGAAATCGTAAACCCTGAGCACGTAGTTTGTACTTTAACCGGCGAAGCTGAAATCAGCATGCGCATTAAAGTAGAAATGGGTCGTGGTTACGTTCCAGCGTCAACTCGTCGTTCCTCTGAAGAAGATGATCGTCCAATTGGTCGTTTATTAGTAGATGCATCATACAGCCCAGTAGAGCGTATTGCTTACACCGTAGAATCTGCGCGTGTTGAACAGCGTACCGACCTGGACAAACTGATCATTGATATGGAAACGAATGGTACTTTAGATCCTGAAGAAGCCATCCGTCGTAGCGCAACCATCCTGGCTGAACAGCTGGATGCGTTTGTTGAACTGCGTGATATCTCTGAGCCAGTGCAGAAAGAAGAGAAACCAGAGTTCGATCCTATTCTGCTGCGTCCGGTTGATGACCTGGAATTAACAGTACGTTCTGCTAACTGTCTGAAAGCAGAAGCTATCCAGTATATTGGTGACCTGGTTCAGCGTACCGAAGTTGAGTTACTTAAAACTCCTAACTTAGGTAAGAAATCGCTAACTGAGATCAAAGATGTTCTCGCTTCACGTGGACTTTCTCTGGGCATGCGCCTGGAAAACTGGCCGCCTGAGAGCATCGCTGAAAAAGATTAATCAGGTTTAAAAGAAACTGATTTTTTAGAAGGATAAAACTATGCGCCATCGTAAGAGTGGTCGTCAGTTGAATCGCAACAGCAGCCATCGTCAAGCTATGTTTAAAAACATGGCCGGTTCTTTGGTCAAGCACGAAGTGATCAAAACGACGTTACCAAAAGCGAAAGAATTACGTCGCGTAATTGAGCCTCTTATCACTCTGGCTAAGCAAGACAGCGTTGCAAACCGTCGTCTGGCAATGGCTCGCACTGGTGATAAAGAAGTAGTAGGTAAACTGTTCAACGAGCTTGGTCCTCGTTACGAAACTCGCCCAGGCGGTTATCTTCGCATTTTAAAATGCGGTTTCCGTGCTGGCGACAACGCGCCTATGGCATACGTTGAGTTAGTGGACCGCCCGGTTGTAGAAGCTGAAGAAGAAGCAGTAGAAGCAACTGAAGAGTAAGCATTTACTCTACGTACAAGAATGAAAGCCAGTCAGGATATTGACTGGCTTTTTTGTATTAAAATAAGGGAAAGAAAACATAAATCACTTCTCGATTTATCGTTTAGTAGAATTACAAAGTTATTACGTTTCTACTTAGATAACTTAATTATAACTATCAAGTTACATCATTATTTCCTAAGATCTTAAAATAGTATCTAAATAAAAGAGTTAAACTCTTATTGCTCTTGAGTAATTGAATAATGTAAACGTCGAAGTTAAACTGACTTACGGCTACGAGTAGAAATCGTTTTAGTCATCGACTGTATTAAAAAAGTCATTATGTAGTAACGTTAACTGACTTCAGGTGAGTTGTAACTTTCAATTGCTGAAATATAGTTTAAAGTAAAAGAACTAACGTTTAAGGTTTAATTAGATAAATAGTAGTGAATAATATTACATCATTTTACAAATGATTATACTAAATTTGAGAGCACAGAAGTTAACTAAATATACGTTTGGAAAATATGATGAAGCCATCTAGAACGGATATACTAAATATTCTATTAGTAGAAACACAAAACGAATTGAGTTCAAATAGATTTGAGAACAAAGAAAACCTAACTAGAATATTTCATAAAGATATTGAAATTGATGAATTGAAAAATGCAATAGATATATCTTTGGATAAAAAAGATAATAACAGCGATGCCAGTTTATATGCCGCAGTGGATATTAATGAATCCTTGCTTTTAAAAACACAAAATAATTTAATTTATCAAAGAGTTAATCAGGATAGATTTATTGAATTGATAGGTAAAAAGCTAGATTCAGCAATCAACCAAAATAAAGAAAATGATGATGAATGGACTCGCACTACAAAGTACTCAAACACTGTTGAGTCGATTGAAAAAATAATTAGTAAGTTGCTTTATTTAAGAAGGAAGGTTAAAAGTTTATTTAAAAAAAATAGATCATTGCAAGACTCTATTCAACTCTTGGAACAAGAAAATGCAAAAATTAAAAGAAGGTACGAAAATGATATTTCCGCATTAAACAAATTGATTGCACAAGACAGAAAAAGATTTACCAAGGAGTCTCATAAAGTTCAAAAAAAAGTGGAAGGTTATTTGCAATGTATCTGCGAGCTCTCTAGAGAGTCATATTCCCTTCATTGTAAAATGTCCAAAATAAGAAAATCTAAATTTTCTGTTCTACTTGAAAATGGCAATAAAGATATTTTGATTGACAACAATATCGATAATAAAAGTTATTTAGATGAGGTTGAGCTTCTTTATTCTAGTCCCTTTTTTAACGCGGTCTGGTATGCTGAAAATAATATGTTAATAGACGAGTTGAAAATGGACCCGGCTTTACACTATTTAATTAAAGGCGCTACTGAGGGGTTTGATCCAAGTGAACAATTTGATGGCAGAGCATATTTAATTTGTAATCCCGATGTCCAAGCGTCCGGTATGAATCCCCTTATTCATTATATTAAATATGGTAAGGCCGAGGGAAGAGAAGTCAATAAATTTTTATTAGACAAAAAAGAATCAAATAATTAACTTAGAGCGCTGTGATACAAA
The DNA here is from genome assembly GCA_002691625.1 of Alteromonadaceae bacterium. Lineage (GTDB taxonomy): Bacteria > Pseudomonadota > Gammaproteobacteria > Enterobacterales > Alteromonadaceae > Alteromonas. The sequence goes on along the minus strand of NZIK01000020.1, from coordinate 6,621 downwards.
CTATGAATAACATTGAATTTGAATCTGCAAACGAATTATTTAAAAATGAAAGATACTCTGAAGCCCGAGATATATATTCAAAGTTACTGGATAATGAAATAGTAGCTGATATTGCAGCACTAAATTATGTACTATGTAATCTTAAAATGGGGAATTTTCCTCAAGCATATAAGGAAACTATTTCATTTCTGAGTAAGGCAGATAATCATTATTTATCTATATTATACAATAATAAAAATATATACCAATTCGACCAGGAATTTCAATATACACTAAGCGTAATAGTTCCTGTACATAATAGCGGTAAATATCTTGAAAAATGTTTAAATAGCATTTTAGAGCAGAGTTTCACGGATTTCGAGCTTATAGTAATTAATGATGGTTCGACAGACAACTCTGCCGAAATTATAGAGAGTTATTCTAAGAAAGATGCCAGAGTTAAAGTAATTAATAATGAGATTGCAACTGGGAGTCCTGGTACACCAAGGAATCAAGCGTTAGAAATTTGCCAAGGTAAATTCGTTGGATTCGTTGACAGCGATGATTGGATTGAGCCGGATTTTTACGATTTACTAATTAGTAAAGCTATGAATGAAAATTCTGATATTGTATTTTCCGGAGGCTTTTACAATATTATGGAAAATGGAGATAAGCAACTAAGAAAATATAAAGAATTTGATTTTTTAAATCGAAACTCCTCTCAGTATAGGTTTCATGATAGCTTTATGATTTGGGATAAAATATTTGATTCCACTTTCCTAAAAGTCTTAAATATCAAGCTAGGTGATACTAAGGCAGCAGTAGACGTACCTTTCATTTTCAAGGCATATTACTATGCCCAAAAAGTTAGCTTTTTACCAGATCTGATCGGATATAACTATAGGCGAGATAGTTCATCATCTGTTACGGTTGCGCACAGGAAGAATTCATCTTGTGAATTTGAATTTACTGCATTTTCCGATGTAATTTCATGGGCAAATATGGAAAATGTTGGTAATCACTATAAGCTAATCATCGATGTAAAAATGGTAAGCTCATTAATGTACACAATAAAAATTATTAGTGATGAGTTTTTAAATAGCTTTTTTTACAAAGTGAAGTCAGCTTTCGAGAGTGTAAATGAGGTTTCATTCAAAGAATTTTGTATACAGAATAAAAAGTGGTGGCTTTATAAAGAGTTTTTAACAATAAGAGATGGTAGTCTCGCTGAAGCTACTTCTTTTATTCAACAGAAAAAGCAGGAAGCTATCGAAAAAGAGTTTGAGAAAAAGACCGCAGTTAAAGTGCTTTTTGAAGGCGACCAAAGCGGAATTATGTTTTTTCCGTGTTGGACATCCAATAACCCTTATCAAAGACTTTTTTATCAATATCTTAGCACTAGTCAAAATATAAATGTTGCTGGTTTTGCAAAGGAAGCGTTTGTAAAAGAGCATTTATTGAGGTCAAGAAACAAATATACCTACATTCATCTGCACTGGCTTCATGTGTTCATGGACTTTTCTACTCCAACAGGAAGTCAAGAATTCATAGATACAGTTAAGTATGCAAAAGAGCTTGGATACAAGATTATTTATACTGCTCACAACATTATTTCGCACGATAGTCAATTTGTAGAAAATGAACTGAAGGCGAGGATAGAGTTTTCGAATCTAGTTGATATAGCTATAGCTCATGGTGAAGCCGCTAAGCGTACTTTAATTAACCAGATAGGAATGGACGAGAGTAAGATTCAGGTTATGCCGCACGGTACGTATGGTGACTATTACGGTAAGCGTGTTCCACTTCCATCTGCACGGAAGAGATTGTCAATTCCTATAGATAGCTATGTATTTCTATTTTTCGGTAATATTAAGGGCTATAAAGGTGTGGACGAACTGTTGCATAGCTTTGAAAATATTTCACAAGAATTTCCAAATGCACACTTACTAATTGCCGGTAGAGTTTTAGATTTAGACTCTTCAAACGAGATTTACTCGAAGCTCAGCAACTCAAATATTACTTTTCATGAGGGTTTTATCGCAGATGAAGAAGTTAAGTATTATTTTAGTGCTTCAAATGTATGTGTACTGCCGTACAGAAAGGTACTTACTAGTGGCGCAGCCATGTTGAGTATATCCTTTTCAACTCCAGTAATAGCTCCCGATATTGGTGTTTTACCTGAGTTTGTTGACGAGAATATTGGGACGCTATTCAGTGACTATGACGAAATGGAAAAAATTATGAGAATGTATGTAGCTCAGGGATTAGTTGGAAATATTTTCAATCAAGATGATTTTAATGATGTGAATAAAAAGTTATCTTGGGAAAATGTTATAAAAGAATTAAAATTATAATTAAGTAATCGTTAGAAAGAAGGAAGTAAAAATGTCTAGATTAAATATACAGTATCAGCAGCGCGACTTGGATTTTAACGATTACAATATGAACGGTTTTCAACTTAAAAGTGGTGATTACGTTTATTTTCGAGATTTGAACCCCAATTTATTGCAATCTGATAACAAAATTAGTAAAAGCTTTAGTATCATTGGACCAGCTTTCTCTTTGGGTTGTCATACTAATGATACATTTGGGCATTTGTTATCCGAAGAGACAGGTTTAAATTGTTTAAATTTTTCACTGCAAGGTAGTTCTGCTTCGACATATTTGATGCCCGAATTTGAGGAAATCATCAATAATATAAATAAAACTAAATTCTGCATAGTTTGCGTTTTCTCAGGAAGAAGTGTTGCAAATTCGGAATTTCGTCATACTGATGAACTATTTACGTTTGAAAAATTAGTGAAGAGGGGCACTAATACACTTCGTCCAGCGCATAAGTTATACGAAGAGTTTTTAAATGAAAATGGTCAAGATGCTTTCAATGAATTAGTTAATGAAACTGTTGATAACTACCATGCGTCAATTGAGGAGTTATACAGTAGAATTCAAGTTCCCATAGTAACACTTTGGTTCTCTAAACGTTTACCTGCTAAGTTTGATATAAACACTGAAGGAAGTATTTTTAAAAAAATGGGAATGTTTCCTCACTTTTTAGGTGAAGATAGCGCTAAGTTTTTGAAAAACAAATCTGATTATTATGTTGAAGCAGTTGGTGCTAATGGAACACCGCAACTTCTTTTCGACAGATGGGATGGGTACGTAAGTACTGTAAGCAAATCATCGGATTATGGTTATACAGAGTCAAATTATAATTTGTATTATGCTAGTCCAATGATGCACTTCAATGCGTTCAAAAAGTTATCTAAGGAATTAAAGAGTATATTACCTAATGATTCTGAAGTGCACTTTAAAGATCCGCAAGTGACAGTTAAGGAGCTTACAAATCTTTATGATGAGTTATATTTAGCAAAATTTTTATCGTTAAATAAAGGATTGAAAGTATTTGTGGATGATTACTTTTTCAATTCTATGCATCGAAGTTATGAAAATAGCGGAATTGATTATGCCCCTTTCTGGCCACTTTCAAGTAGTAAAGTCAAAGTACCATCGGACTTTGACTTTGCAATGACTAATCGAGAGCAATTTAATGCAGATAATAATTCAGATGTTTGGGCTTATTTATTATCTAAATCAAAAAAGTTCCATGAGTATAAAGTTGAGAGAAAAATAGCAGATAAAAGTATTGCTGAAGATGAATTTTTGAAATATGCGATTGTGACAACACCACGTTCTGGTTCTACAATGCTCTCTAGCATTTTAACTAATGTTAATTTGGGCAAGCCTAAAGAGCATTTGCGATCTTCTAGCGCTACACTTTTTAACAATAGCCAATTATTTGATATTGATATTAGAAAATGCATTGATAAATTAGAGTACTATGGTTCAACTGCTCATTCTGGCATACGTGTTTTCGGTACAAAATTAATAGCCCACTTTATTCAAGATATTGAAGAAAGTTTAATTTCACTTCTAAAGGATCGCAGTTACAAAATAATATACCTGGAGAGGGAGGACGAAGCAGCGCAAGTTACATCAATTTTACGAGCTAGAAAAACTAATCTCTGGCACCTTAGAAGCGAATCTGACAAAAAAGCAGTTAAATTGGAGCCGCTAGAGCTCATCAACGAAACAAGTGAAAAGGAAATTAACGAAGTTCGAAATAACTTAAACTCACAAAAATTTTATTTAGATGCTCAATTCAAAGAGTTTGATTTAAGTTATATGAAGGTTAGTTATGAAGATTTGACTTCGAATAAAGCTAATGAAGTGTGCTCTAGCATAGTTAAATATTTAGGCGCAGGCGATTATAATTTTGATTCGTTTAAGTCTGATACACTTAAGATTGGTAGGGACGATGATTATTATAATTACGTTAAGGCAGTTCTTGAAAGCTAAGTCTTCATTTTTAATTAAAGGAAATCTAGAGTTCTAATCTGGCTATTAAATTTAAATATTAGTATCAAAATTTTAGCTATTAATTCGATGTGGATGTTGTAGAGATATGAAGAATGTTCAAGAAAATTAAAAATAAAATTAGTTTTCATAGAAACATGTCGCTTTATAAGTCGGTAATAAAAACTATAAAGTTATCTGGTAAATTTAAGGCGGATTGGTATTTAAAACAATATCCAGATGTCAGGTCTAATCGGCGGTGGTCAGCTCATCCAGAGTTGCATTATCTTCTGATAGGTGCAAGTGAGGGGCGGGATCCTGCTCCATTCTTCGACACTAAATGGTATTTAGAAGAGAATAGTGATGTAGCGAAGTCTACTATGAATCCGCTATATCACTATATCATTTTCGGGCAAGGTGAAGGTAGGGTTCCCAATCCAAGAAAACTTAAATGCAAGCGTGGTAAGAGTACTATTCAAAAAAGTCGCTCAGACATAAGAAACCGCCTAGCAATTCATCTTTGGGGTGGCCTGTCTGATTCTGCATTGAAGGGGTTGCAGGAGAACTACGAAAATAAAACGCTTACTGCTAAGGAAAGGTGTTCCGCGGCCTGGCATGCAGCAAGGTGGTATTTTTTTAATGCCGAATATCAAACCGCTTATGACCTAGCGTTGTTTATGCATGAGTATCGTACAGGTAGTTCTTTAGAGAAAGAAGGTATGCTGCTTCGAGTTTTCTGCGAACTAAATTTAGGGTTGGTAGCACAAGCGAAGCAAACGTTATCTGATTATTTAGCCGAGCATCCAGACGATAGTGATGCTCATTTTGCAATGGCAAATACCACTAGTGATTGTGATGAAAAGTTAAGTTGGATTAATACTGCATATCAAAAGTATGGTTTGCTGCCAATACAGAAAATCGATTCTGCATTACCTTTATCTATCAATAATATTCAGTCCCTGGTAAAGGAACGAGTAGAAGGTGATGAAAAAGTAAGTATCATCATGCCAGTGTACAATGCTGAGAACCAGTTACACATAGCTGTGGATTCTTTGTTAAATCAAACCTGGCAAAATATAGAAGTTATCATTGTAGATGATTGCTCCCCTGATAAAACATTTGAAGTCGCACAAAGTTACGCTGCTCAGGATGCCCGGGTAATAGCAATACGTCAAGAGCAAAACGCTGGGGCCTATCCAGCTCGTAATAAGGGCTTATCTATCGCCTCGGGAGAGTTTATTACTACTCACGATAGTGATGATTGGTCACATCCGCAAAAGCTCGAAACACAAATTAAGGAATTTAGAGCTCGCCCAAATTTAAAAGGGGTATGCACGCACTGGATAAGAACTAATTCAGATTTAACTTTTACTCAAAACTGGCGTCCGAATAATGCCTTAACACACTGGAGCCACTCGTCTTTTATGTTTAGGCGAGAAGTCGTCGAAGAGTTAGGTGGTTGGGACAACGTACGCATTGGTGCCGATACTGAATTTATCTGGCGTGTTAAAGCGCATTTTGGTAACGAGAATTATGATCAGATTCGAAAAGAGATCCCATTTGCATTCGCATTAGATGACGAAGGCTCCTTAACGCGTACTAAAATCACTCATGTGAGAACTGTTTATTTTGGGTTACGCCACATTTACAGAGAAATATGTGCCTGGTGGCATCGAAATGGTGAGCACTTGCATATAGAGAGTGATGGCAGCAGGACTTCGCTTCCCATTCCAACAGCTATGCTGGAACGGAATGGAGCACCATTGGATCTTGATATTTTACTCATATCAGACTTTGCAAACAAAGAAAAGAGTGCGAGTGTATTTGAGTTTTTAAAAAATGCCCCTAACTCATTGAATATCGGACTATACCACTGGCCTACTTTTGCAAACTTTCCATCTGCCTTGCTCGACGAATATTTTGCAGTACTAGCTAAAAATATTGCCATACCTGTTGTAGGAGGCGAGACAGTAGATGTTGAAACCTTAGTAGTATGTGATGAAGAGTTATTGCTTCACCCGGTGGATCACCTTCCGTTATTCAAATCTGTTGGTAAAGCATATGTGTTTAATAATGAAAAGCTAAATGATAAGAATTACTCAGATCACATTTTAAGTTCAGAGTTTGTAGTTTCAAATACTAATGAGACTGACATAGCTAAATTGATATAAATACATGGAAGAGATAAACGGGTAACCGTTCACCAGGGCCCTATTGACAGTTAGTAATATTTATTTTCAATGATCGTGGGGATCCTATTGATTGATCCCGCCAGTCTGTCAGAGTGGT
>NZIK01000019.1 GCA_002691625.1 Alteromonadaceae bacterium | reverse complement strand
TCGTAAACAAACCGCCATTGTTGATGCATTCCCATCATCTCCGGCATCGGTCGCCATTGGTCAACTGGCTACAAAAGCACTGACCTGGCCTATCCCGGCGCAGCCTGGCGGACACCTTGAGTTCTTCGTCGAGCAATTGATCGCGTCGAAGGTGGCAGGGAGATAGCGTGAATAGCAAAGCTGCAGCGTACAAACAACAAACCGATAAAGCGCAGCTGGTTGAGCGACATGCTTCTTTAGTTAAACGTATTGCTCACCATTTAATGGCGCGGCTGCCAGCCAGTGTAATTGTTGATGACCTGATCCAGGCCGGTATGATTGGCCTGCTTGAGGCGGCGAAAAACTTTGATGGCAGTAAAGGAGCCAGTTTCGAAACGTTTGCCGGAATTCGCATCCGTGGTGCCATGCTGGACGAAATTCGCAAGGGTGACTGGACGCCCCGGTCAGTGCACAAAAATGGTCGCGCCATTGCCGATGCGATTTCCCAGGTAGAGCGCGAAACCGGACGGGATGCATGGGATGTCGACATTGCTGCTAAACTCAATGTGTCGCTGCCCGAATACCACCAGATGTTATCAGAGGTCAATGCCGGCAAACTGGTTGGTATTGAAGACTTAGGCGTGTCTGAAGACGTGATCGCGACGGATGAGTCGCGGGGCACGGATTCGCCGCTGGAAGATTTAATGCAAGGTTCATTTCAAAAAGCGCTGGCGCATGCTATTACTACATTACCAGAGCGTGAAGCTATCGTACTATCCTTGTATTATGACGAAGAATTAAACCTGCGGGAAATCGGCGAGGTTCTCGAGGTAAGTGAATCACGGGTCAGTCAAATTCACAGCCAGGCGATGTTAAAACTTAAAGCGCGCATGCGGTCCTGGCAGACTGGTGAGTAACATTAACTATACTAACAATATGACTATCCTCACTGGAGGCAATTTTGGATAAGAATATGAAAATTCTCGTGGTAGATGATTTTTCTACGATGAGACGTATTATCAAAAACTTACTCAAAGATCTCGGCTTTTCCAATATTCAGGAGGCCGATGATGGAAGTACTGCGCTGCCAATGCTGCAGCAGGGCGACTTTGACTTTGTGGTAACCGACTGGAACATGCCTGGCATGCAGGGTATCGACCTGCTGCGCGCGATTCGTGCTGACGATAGCCTGAAGCATCTACCGGTACTGATGGTGACTGCAGAGGCGAAAAAGGAACAAATCGTAGCAGCTGCTCAGGCAGGTGTTAATGGCTACGTGGTTAAACCGTTCACTGCCGCAACACTAAAAGAAAAACTAGAAAAGATTTTTGAACGTTTAGGTTAATCCAGTAACGTGTTTAACCGCCGAGGACAACTGGATGACTGAAAATAAGAAAGTCCCCATTACGCTGGATGAAGCGAAGCAGTTGGTTACCTTTCTGGAAGAAGGTGATACCGATTCTGCTAATGCCCTGCTTGACGCTGTCACCATGAAAGAGTCTGTCGAATTATTCGCTGAGGTGGGTAAGCTTACCCGTCAGCTGCACGACTCATTAAATAATTTTCAATTGGATGAACGGATTGCCGGTTTGGCAAACGAAGATATCCCGGATGCGCAAACCCGATTAACCTACGTTATTGAAGAAACCGAAAAAGCGGCTAATACTACAATGGATGCTGTTGAACAGAGCATGTCGATTGTGGAAACCATGAAAGGGCAATTAGACAGTCTGATGCCTGAGTGGAAAAAATTAATGAACCGCGAAATCGAACTCGACGAATTTAAATCCATGTGTCTTGACCTGGATAAACATCTTGAGTCTTCGTTGACAGATGCCGATAAGATGATGGGGCTACTCACCGAAGTGCTGATGGCGCAAGGGTATCAGGACTTAACCGGTCAGGTTATCCGGCGCGTAATAGAGCTGGTTAAGGAAGTAGAAGACAGTCTGGTCCACATGCTTACTGTGTTTGGCGGTGCAGAAGTGACAAAAGCAACCAAAACGTCGCAGCCGAAGGTCGAAAAAGCAATTGTTGCTGAAGGGCCAATTATTGATGCCGAATCGCGCGACGATGTGGTGTCTGGCCAGGATGATGTGGATGACCTTTTATCCAGCCTGGGTTTTTAGGGGAGCGGATACATGTCTTTTGATGTCGATGAAGATATATTGCAGGATTTTCTGGTTGAAGCCGGAGAAATTCTTGAGCAACTCCAGGAGCAGTTAGTCGAGCTGGAGAACAATCCAGAGGATAAGGACCTTCTCAATGCTATATTCCGGGGCTATCACACGGTAAAAGGTGGTGCCGGATTTTTGTCACTGACCGAACTGGTCGAGATTTGCCACGGTGCGGAAAACGTTTTTGACGTCATGCGTAATGGTCAGCGCTCGTTAACACCAGAGTTAATGGATACCATCCTGCAGGCCACTGATGTCGTGGTTGATATGTTTGAAAAGGTCAAAATGCGCGAACCGCTGGAAGCGGCTGATGCGACGCTGGTTGAAACGCTGCATAAACTGAGTAATCCGGAAACCCCCGGAGAAAATATCTTTGGCGACACTCAGGAAGAAGCGCCCGTTGCCGAACCTGAACCTGAACCTGTGGTAGAAGAAGAAACTTTCGAACTGGAAGAAGAGACAACTGCCACAGAAAACCCGTCAGAGCTGATTGAAGACATCACCGAAGATGAGTTTGAAGCGCTGCTGGATGAGCTGCACGGCACCGGTGGTGCGCCGGGCGCATCGGCCGCTAAAGCGCCAGCACCGGCTCCTACACCAACACCAACGCCTGCACCTACTGCCAGCAGTGGTGGCGATGAAGACATTACCGATGATGAGTTTGAAGCGCTGCTCGATGAGTTACACGGTAAGGGCCAGTTTAGCGGCGAAGCTGCTGCACCTGCTACCCCGCCACCGGCCAGTCCGGCTCCGGCTGCAGAGTCGGCAGGCGATGAAGAAATCTCCGATGACGAATTTGAAGCCTTACTCGATCAATTACATGGGCAGGGTAAAGGTCCGGGTGTCGGCGCACCCAAAGAAGACAAACCGGCTGAGAAGCCTCGGGTAAAAGTCGAAAACACCAAACCAGAACCGGCTAAGGCAGAAGCGACTGCGGCAAAACCTGCCGCTAAAGCGCCTGCACCAGCGAAAGCTGAAAGTAAGCCGGCTACACCGGCTAAAGCGGCAGAACCAGCCGCTAAAAAAGAAGAGAAAAAAGCCGCGCCTACAGCGCCACAGCCAGAAACAACAGTACGGGTAGATACCCGCCGCCTTGACCAGATTATGAATATGGTTGGTGAGCTGGTGCTAGTGCGTAACCGACTGATTAGCCTGGGCATTAGCATTAACGATGAGTCAATGTCCAAGGCTATTGCTAATCTGGATGTTGTGACCGGCGACCTGCAGGGTGCTGTGATGCAGACGCGCATGCAGCCAATCAAGAAAGTATTTGGTCGCTTCCCCCGGGTGGTAAGGGATTTGGCGCGTAGCCTGAAGAAAGAAATTACTCTTGAACTGGAAGGCGAAGAAACCGATCTGGATAAAAACCTGGTAGAGGCACTGGCCGATCCGTTGGTTCACCTGGTGCGAAACTCAGTGGATCACGGTATCGAAATGCCCGATGACCGTCAGGCAGCCGGCAAACCCCGCATGGGTAAAGTTAAGTTGTCAGCGTCTCAGGAAGGGGATCATATCTTACTGGTCATCGAAGACGACGGTAAGGGGATGGACCCTGACAAGCTCAAAGACATTGCGATTTCCCGCGGCGTGCTCGATGCCGATGCGGCAGCGCGTATGTCAGATGTTGAAGCGTTTAATCTGATCTTTGCGCCAGGGTTTTCAACCAAAACGGAAATCAGTGACATCTCTGGCCGTGGCGTTGGTATGGACGTGGTGAAAACCAAGATCAACCAACTCAACGGTACCGTGAATATTGATTCACAGCTTGGTCGTGGTACCCGCCTTGAAATCAAGGTACCGCTGACGCTGGCGATTCTGCCAACATTGATGATCGTGGTAGGCAAACAGACCTTTGCGTTACCGCTGGGCGCGGTTAGCGAAATCATTAACATGGATATTAAAAAGACTAATACCGTTGATGGTCAGTTAACCATGATAGTGCGTTCTAAGGCGATCCCTTTGTTTTTCCTTGGCGAATGGCTGATCCGTGGCCCTAAAAATATTGAGCGCGACAAAGGTCACGTGGTTGTGGTGCAAATGGGTACCAAGCAGGTGGGCTTTGTGGTGGATGCCTTAATCGGTCAGGAAGAGGTGGTGATTAAACCGCTGGATGCCTTACTGCAAGGTACGCCTGGTATGGCCGGGGCAACCATTACCTCAGACGGTGGTATTGCACTGATTTTGGATATTCCGAGCCTGCTTAAGCGATACGCCCGCAAAGCGATCAAGTAACGGCGTAGAGAAGAGGATTGTTATTGAATGGCTTTTAAAGTCCTGGTTGTTGACGATTCCAGCTTTTATCGCCGTCGGGTCAAAGATATTCTGAACGAAGACCGATCACTGGAAGTGGTCGGTGAAGCCGCCAACGGGCGCGAAGCCGTAGAAAAAGTCAAATCGCTGCGTCCGGATGTGGTCACTATGGACGTAGAGATGCCGTTGATGGATGGCATTGAAGCGGTCAAGCGGATAATGGCCGAATGTCCGGTGTCGATTATCATGTTTTCTTCACTGACCCATGAAGGTGCTAAAGCCACGCTGGACGCACTGGAAGCCGGCGCGGTGGATTTTCTGCCCAAGCGTTTTGAGGATATCGCCAAAGATCGCAGTGATGCGGCAACGCTGTTAAGAACTAAAGTGCGCTTGCTGGCGCGCCGTGCTCCGGTTGCATCGCTTCGACCTCGGCCCACGCCGCGCCCCGGCAGTCTGCTGAAAAAAGCCCCGCCGGCACCCGCTAAACCGGCGCGACCGATGCCGTCTAATGCGCCCAAGTCGATCTTTGTCAGAAGTTCTACCCTGCTTAGTGGTAGTCAGGATGCCGCTGAACCGGTTGTGGTATCGCAGGTTCAACGCAGTGGCAAACGCTATCGGTGTCTGGCAATTGGTGCTTCAACCGGTGGCCCCGTTGCACTGCAAAAAGTGTTAACCCATTTACCTGCAAGGTTTCCTTTTCCGATCTTTTTGGTTCAGCATATGCCGGGTACCTTCACCCATGCGTTTGCAGAACGTTTGAATCAGCATTGTCAGATTCAGGTCAAAGAGGCTGAACACGGCGAGGTAGTGCAGGCGGGATGTGCCTATCTGGCGCCGGGCGGTAAGCAAATGGAAGTCGAAAAGCGTGCCGGTCATGCTTATATTGTGATCAAAGAGGTAAACTCTTCGGATATTGGTTACAAGCCCAGTGTGGATATCACCTTTAACAGCCTGTCACAAATTTATGGTGGCGATACCCTGGCGGTCATTCTGACCGGTATGGGGGCCGATGGCCGCGAAGGATGCCGGACACTCAAGTCGCTCGGCGCGAAGGTCTGGGCGCAGGATAAAGACAGCAGTGTGGTGTATGGTATGCCACAGGCGGTAACGGTCGACAGACTTGCCGAAGTGAATATTGACATTAATGACATTGGTGAATGCATTAAAACCGAAATGTCCTGATCAATAATTACTGGCAGGCGGGAGAAAAACGTTGAAAATTTGGACCATAGCCAATCAGAAAGGTGGCGTCGGCAAAACAACGACGACAGTCACTCTGGGAGGAATACTGGCAAAGCGTGGTTTTAACGTTTTATTGGTAGATATGGATCCGCATGCCTCGCTCAGCTATTACTTCGGCATTGATTCGGAAGAGCTTTCCAGTTCAGTGTACGACATTTTTGCTAATCCTTCCGGCTTAAGTGACGATAAGGTACTGGACTGTTTATGTCCCAGTAAACTCGACAGCCTGTTTATTTTACCGTCCACCATGGCACTGGCCACCTTAGATCGGTCGCTGGGCAATCAGCTTGGAATGGGGCTGGTGCTGAAAAAGGCACTGCAACAAATTGAATCGCAATTCGATTACGTGCTGATAGACTGTCCGCCGGTACTGGGTGTGCTGATGGTGAATGCGCTGGCGGCATGTCAGAAAGTGGTTGTGCCGGTGCAAACTGAGTTTTTAGCCCTCAAAGGGCTCGATAGGATGATGCATACGCTCAAAATTATGGGCAAAACCCTGTCGCGGAATTTTGACACAACTATAGTGCCGACCATGTTTGATAGGCGTATTAACGCGGCCATAGCAGCCCAGAAACAATTGTTGATGGACTACAAAGAACAGATTTGGAAAGGTATGATACCGGTGGATACGCGATTTCGAGATGCCAGCCAGATGCAGGCGCCGGCATCCATAGTGTATCCCAAAGCTCGTGGCGTGTTCGCTTACGAGAAATTACTCAACGTCCTGGATAGTGACTAATATGAGCAAAGATACACCGTTTGCTAAAGAAGAGGTGATGGAAGAATACCTCAGCAGTTTATTACGCGATGTCGAGGATCCGGCAGACGTAACGGCGCGTACCGCCAAGCTGTTAGAAAAGGCAACGGTAGAGCTGACGCCGGAAGTACCGGAAGCAACACTTCCACCCGCATCTCCACCAGTAAGCGAGCCGGTTGAAACCGAACAGGAGGTTGCGGCCGAAGAAGTCATCGCTGAAGTGAAGGCAAGCGTTGAGGAGAAAGTCTCGGTACCGCCACCGGGAGTGCCTTTAAAACCCCTTGAAGAGCGTCTCGATAATGCTTTTCAGGCTCTGTTTTTTGAAGTGGCTGGCTTAACACTGGCTGTGCCACTGATCACTTTGGGCGGTATTCATAACCTGGCCAAGATTGGTCCGTTATTCGGTAAACCCGCGTGGTTTATGGGTGTTATGCTGCATCGGGAAGAAAAATTAAGTGTTGTGGATACGGCGCGATGGGTTATGCCGGAAAAATACGATCAAACTCTGGCGGATAAGCTAAACTATCAGTATCTCATTATGTTAGGTGATAGTTCGTGGGGATTAGCCAGTGAAAAACTGGTGAATACGGTGACCTTAAACAAGGACGACGTAAAATGGCGTCAGGCGAATGCAAAGCGTCCCTGGCTCGCCGGTATGGTAAAAGATAAAATGTGTGCATTGTTGGATGTTGATGAACTAATATCAATGCTGAATAACGGCTTGGGCAGTAAAGACCAGGTACTATAGTCAAGTGGAGCCAAGTGCATGAGTGATGACAGAAATAATAACGCAGGCAATGTCGACGATCAGGTATTGCAATGGGTAACCTATCGGTTAGGCGATGAAACCTACGGCATTAATGTAATGCAGGTGCAGGAAGTATTACGTTATTCTGAGATCGCTCCGGTACCTGGAGCCCCGGATTACGTGTTAGGTATTATTAACCTGCGTGGTAACGTGGTAACCGTTATTGATACCCGCGCCCGCTTCGGGCTACCGCCGGAAGAAGTCACCGATAACACCCGTGTGGTCATAATTGAGTCTGATGAACAGGTGGTGGGCATTCTGGTAGACAGTGTTGCCGAAGTGGTTTATCTCAAGTCTTCAGAAATCGACAGCGCGCCAAATGTCGGTACCGAAGAAAGTGCTAAATTTATCCAGGGTGTCAGTAATCGCGACGGTGAACTGCTTATTTTGGTTGATCTCAATAAACTTCTCAGCGATGAGGAATGGGACGAGTTAAGCAGTCTGTAATCAAAACGGCCATTCTTTCTTCACATGGAAGTTAATCTGTCTTTATTGATAGCCGGTGCTGCTTTATGCCTTTCGGTGCTCATTACCGCTGCACTCTGGATTGTCAGTCGTCGCAGTAATGCACGGCTGACTGAAGCGCTGGCGCAGCAACAACAGCAACTCAGCGCGCTGAAAAAGCAACTCCATATCAACGCCAGCACGCTTGAAGAGATTCAGGCGCGCAGTCTGGTAGTGGCCAAAAATACCGAACAAACCGAAGCGGCACTGGCTGCTCTACAACAGCAATTTAGCGCCTTAGGCGAGCAGGATCCCGACAGCCGTCTGTATCAGCGTGCCGCTGAAATGATCCAGTCGGGAGCCAGCGCCGAAGAAGTCATGCACAACTGCGATCTGCCCTTAGCGGAAGTCCAGTTGCTGATGAACATCCATCAGCCCAAATAGGCTGACCTTCACTCCGCGAGTAAAAATTCACCAACATCGTTAACCCCACCTTCACTGCAGATTGGTTTTTTCGCCAGACTAAGCCTGCATAGCTTTTTGTTTATCTGTCTAGTGTTATATATAAATAGCTGTTTTAATTATGTTTATTGTTAAGTCAGTTACTCAATCTGGTAACTGCGGCAGTTTACTTATTGAACAATCCGGTTGTGCAAAAAAATAACCCTGATGTAAAAAAATGTGTAAGTGATGTTAATTGTTGGCGTTCACAATGCCCTACTTAAGGCAATGTTGCGCACATAATCAGCAAATTGCCCGGACACACAGAAAAATTACAGGGGTACTACTATGAACAAACTCATGATTGGCGGGGTACTGTTATTGCTCAGTGCAGCGCCTCAGGCAATGGCCAGTGTTATCACTAATGGTGGCTTTACGGATTGCAGTGACAACGGCTGGTCAAAAGATACCGATGGATTTGGTGATATCAGCGTTTTGGACGACTTTTCTATTACCAGTGGGCCGGATTGCGCCGCTGAACTGCTGGTGGACGCTGGCAATACTGAAGCCTGGTTTGCTAACACTTTATTCCAAAACATTTCGCTCAATAGTGGCGAGCAATATCAACTCAATGTGGATTTGACAGCCGGTTCTGAGTTCAGCAGTGCTGATAACGGCTTTATAGCCGACAATTTTGTGGTGGCATTTGGTGATGGCAGCGGCAGTTATTACGGTGCGGATGGCCAGCTGGGCAGTGTTTTCTCCGCCGATATTGACGGTAATAACAGCTATTCGCTTAACATTATGCTCGACGAGACTCTTTCAGCTTTCGCTAATTTAAGCCTCGAATTTCAGTTACTCATTGGATTTGATGAGTTCGGCAGCGATTTTGGCGGCTCATTTCTGCAAGTAGATAACGTGTCGATTACCGCAGTGGGTGACGACAATGTTGCCGTAAGTGCACCTTCTCAGGCGTTATTGTTTGGCCTGGGGCTGGCCGGACTGGTTTTCGCAAACCGTCAGCGTAGCTCGGGAGGTGATCAATGAGACTGAACGCCTTTTCTATTGCACTTATCAGTGCCGGGCTGGCTGCGGTTACACCGGTCAGTGCTGCCTGGCAGCCATTGAATGACGGCGTTGATACAACGTCGTCGCGAGCTACTGTAGACAGGGTTAATCGGGTTTACACTTCGGTGGTTACCCTTACCAATACCTCTGATGACATTATCGATGGACCTTTTCGGGTGTTGATCACAGATAGTTCCATTGCGGTTAGTAGCGCAGACGGTTATACCAGCGATGGGAGCCCGTATTTCGACGTTGACGCTGACAGCCTGGCAGCGGGTGAGAGCACGGCGGTTTCGGTTTCCTTTAATCTGGAGCGTAAACGACTGAGCTTTACCCCGGTACTGGAACAGGACAATCCCAACATCGGCATTTATGCTGAGGCGGAAGGCGGCGCAGATGCTACCTTAAACTACCTTGGCATGGACCTGAGTATAGAAACCGGCGAACCAGAGTATGTGACCACACTGGTGAATGCTACCACGCCACCGGAAGATGACAGCCGGGTAGGTGAATTACTGGTCAATTTCAACCAGGCCGGTACCTATAACCTCTATGCACGGGTTCGAGTGGGGCCGGAAGGGTTTAGCGATGACAGCATGTATATCCCCTCTGCGCTGGGGAGTGCCAATGAATGGATCCTGGTCAACGGTATCAGCGGATATGCAGCGCCAGGCGAGAGCGGTTATGAGCCGGATACCGTGGTTGATAGCGGTGGTGAAGCTAATTTAGAAGCGTTTATGTGGGTCGCTATTACAGAGGCCGAATATACCGTTGCCGATAATAATGTGACCGAAGTCTTCCGCTATGCCAGCCGTGAGGATGGTCTGGATATTGATAAGTTTGTGTTTGCACCAGCCGGGTTGACCTATACCGTTAACCAGCTTGAAAATGGCTTACCGGGCGAAATCGTCATGCCGCCAGAAACCTACACGCCGTCTGGCCCGCCATTAGCCGAAGGACAGTCTAAGTTCTTAGGTGGCGTTTGTTGCGGCGCACAGCGGCCAAACTTTGAGGCGTACTGGAATCAGGTGACTGCAGAAAACGCCGGTAAATGGGGCTCGGTTGAATCGGTCCGCGACCAGTTTAACTGGACTGCTTTGGATGAAGCCTACAACCTGGCGAAAGATAACGGTTTTATCTATAAACATCACGTCCTGGTGTGGGGCAGTCAGCAACCTGGCTGGATAAGTGATTTGTCGCCGGCTGAACAGCTAGATGAAATCCTTGAATGGTATGAGGCCGTTAACCAACGCTACCCGGCGATGGATTTCATCGAGGTGGTGAATGAATTCGATAATGCGCCGCCGGATGGTGGTAATGGGCGACCGAATTACGTTGAAGGCTTGCGCTTGTACGCGCCTGAAGTGACTGCAGAGGTGGAAGCTTTCTTCCTCGCCCGGGGCGATGATGCGTCTACGGCAGCACAAAAAGCCGAAGACTACGATTGGATAGTGAACGCTTTCCAAATGGCGCGGGACATTTTCCCGGCCAGTACTCAGTTGATGTTTAACGAATACAGCGTGATTAACTCTGACGCCAGAACCGACAAGGTGATTGATTTAGCCAACCTGCTGCAATCGAGGGGCCTTATTGATGCAATTGGTTTTCAGGGGCATGCTTTTTCAACCGGCGGCCCCCTTGAAACCATGCTCAGTAATATTGACCGGATGGAAAGCCAGACGGGTCTGGATATTTATCTGACTGAGCTGGATATTGACGGCGCTGATGAACTCACTCAGTTGCTGGAATACCAACGCCTGTTTCCGGCATTCTGGACGCATCCGGCAATCAAAGGGGTAACCATGTGGGGGTATTTGCCCGGCCACTGGCGTGAAGAGCAAGGGGCCATCCTGGCCTACGACACCGGCGTAGAAAAAGCGGCGCTTAAGTGGTTGAAGGGCTATGTTCGCGAGCTGGCGCCGCAGTTTAATCAGCCATCTCTGATCACCGTGGATGAAACCACTGAAGTGGGTATGCAGGTGGCGGATTTAGTCTCTTATGATTATCTGGGCAACCCCCATGATCAGACTTCAGCGGTACAGTGGACGGTGTTGAGCGGCAATGAAGCCGGCTTGTTTGCGCTGGATGCGCAAAGTGGCAAAATCAGTGTGGCTGCACCGCTTAGCCCCGGCTTATATGATTTGTACATTCAAGTAGTTGAGGGCGAGTATCCCAGCTTTACCCGTAAGGTACAGATTGTGGTGCCCGGCGATGATTTGCCACCTGAGGTTATTGAATATGACTTCAGTGATGGTGCTCAGGGCTGGCGCGGTGATTACGGTACGTCGGCAACGGTAGGTTACGACGGCAGTATTCCCGCGGCATTATTAATTCCGGATTGGGCTGGGCGCAATGCACAGGAATATATCGAAGAGATCAGTATGACCGATCTCAACGGCGCTAATCTCAGTTATACCGTAAATGTTACGCAGGCTCAGGTAGATGGTGGTATGACCATTCAGCCTTATGTGCAAACAGGTGGACCAAGCTATACGCGGATCTACGGTCAGGCTGTCGTGCCGGTAGCTGGTGAGAATGTGATCACCTTTGCGCCGGAGGACAATGGTGCCGGTGATCTGGCGATCATCCAGCGTCTTGGATTGCAACTGAATGGCCCGCTAAGTGAAGGCACTGATGATGTAGTTGAAATGACTTATGTCAGACTGGAAATCCCTACGTCATTACCCAGCGCTGAAACCGTGACCTACGACTTTATCAGCGACAGCGAGGGTATGCGCGGTGATTATGGGACTAACGCCAGCGTGATCCATCGTCCGGCACTGGAGGCAGTCAGCCTGCAACCGAATGACAGCAGTGAAACCCACAACTACATACTGGGCGTGCCGAGCCGGGATTACAATGGCACGGCGATTACCTACACGCTCAATGTCAGTAGTGAGCTGGCTGCTAGTGGACTGAGTGCGCAGGGGTATGTACAGACGGGCGAGCCAAATTACGTGCGCATATACGGCTCACTGGAACCTCTATCAGCAGGTAGCAACCTGTTTACCTTCTATCCCCAGGATGACGGTAACGGCAATATTGAAAATATCGAACGCATTGCCTTGCAGATAAATGGTGCTTTTGTTGCTGATGAGGACAGCGAAATCCTTTTTGAGCGCATTGATGCTGACTTCCCTTAATCCTTTTTTAAGGCAATAAACTAAAGCCCCGCTGGTCGGGGCTTTTTACTGATCGCTGCAAATTCAGCCACATTCACCGGCAAGGAGGCGATAAATCACTTACACTTCGGGTAGCATCGCTTTGGATATAGCTAAACGTTTAGACGTCTAGACGTAAAGATGTTGACATTGGTCAAACTTTAGCGACAATAGCTGCATAACCACATTGCCCGGAGTTGCCATGCCAATCAGGATCCCAGAAAATCTGCCCGCACAAAACGTATTATTGGGTGAGAATATTTTCACCATGGATAGTCAGCGAGCGGCGAGTCAGGATATTCGCCCCATGGAAGTGGCTATTCTCAATTTGATGCCGAATAAAATAGAGACTGAAGTTCAGTTATTAAGGCTCCTTTCCAATACGCCGCTGCAAATCAATGTGGACTTAATCCGAATCAATGATTTAACCCCCAAACATACGCCTCAGTCGCATATGGATGCGTTTTATCATGACTTCAGTGATGTAGTAGAGAAGCGTTACGATGGTCTGATTGTTACCGGCGCACCGCTGGCCTTGCTCGACTACGAAGACGTGAATTACTGGGATACCATGAAAACCATTCTGGAATGGGCGAACCGGCACGTGCAGTCTACCTTATACTTATGTTGGGCTGCCCATGCCGCAATGTATCACTTTCATGGCATTCAGCGCATATTGCGTGAAGAAAAACTGTCTGGTGTATTTCATCACCAGGTGAACGATCCTCTCAACGAACTGTTACGGGGGTTCGACTCTGAGTTTTATGCGCCACATTCCCGCTATGGTTACATTGATCCGGCCGATTACAATAGTATTCCCGGCCTCAGTGTGATTGCCGAGTCAGCTGAAGCCGGGGCTTACGTAGTGGCGTCGGATGATAAGCGGATGGTATTTATTACCGGCCATCCGGAATACGATCCGGAAACACTCAACGACGAATACGTTAGAGATCTTAACGCTGGCTTAGAACCAAAAATTCCGTGTAACTATTATCCGGGTGACGACCCGGGCAAGCCACCCGTGGTAAGATGGCGCGCACATGGTAGTTTGCTATTTACCAACTGGATAAACTACTACGTTTATCAGACAACGCCGTACGATTTAAATCAGCTGGTCGAGAAAGACCAGCGCAAGAGGTAGCACGTGAGCCGATACACAGACAAACAGATATTTGATCTGGCCGCCAACCGCATTCTGATCCTGGATGGTGCCATGGGTACCATGATCCAGCAACACAAGCTTGAAGAGGAAGACTACCGCGGAGAGCAGTACAAAGACTGGCATTGCGATATCAAAGGCAATAACGATCTGTTGGTGATCACCCAGCCGGATATTATTTACGATATTCACTGTCAGTATCTTGAGGCCGGTGCGGATATCATTGAAACCAATACCTTTAACGCCACCACGATTTCTATGGCCGACTACGATATGCAGGCGATTTCCAGAGAGATCAATGTGGCCGCTGCACAGCTGGCCCGCAAAGCGTGCGATGAATACACCGCGAAGAATCCCGATAAACCACGTCTCGTAGCCGGTACCATCGGGCCGACCAGCCGTACGGCTTCGATTTCTCCGGACGTAAACGATCCTGGCAAACGTAATGTGACGTTTGATGAGCTGGTGAAAGCCTACAGTGAGAGTTGTGAAGCGCTAATTGAAGGCGGCTCCGATCTTATTCTGATTGAAACGATCTTTGATACGCTGAACGCTAAAGCTGCTGCTTTTGCGGTTGAAAGCGTTTTTGAAAAACTCAATCTGCGATTGCCCGTCATGATTTCCGGTACCATCACCGATGCCTCCGGGCGCACGTTGTCGGGTCAGACCGCCGAAGCGTTTTATTACTCCATGCGCCATATTAAACCGGTGTCCTTTGGTCTGAACTGCGCTTTAGGTCCGGATCTGTTGCGCCAGTATGTGGAAGAAATCAGCAATGTGGCCGAATGCCTGGTATCGGCTCACCCCAATGCTGGCTTGCCCAATGAGTTTGGCGAGTACGATATGGAAGGGCCTGAAATGGCTGAGCACATTAAGGAATGGGCTGAGTCCGGGTTAGTGAATATTGTGGGCGGTTGTTGTGGCAGCACGCCAGAGCATATTCGCGACATCGCCAATGCGGTGGCCGGCGTAACCCCACGTGAAATTGTTAAGCTTGAGCCGAAGATGCGTCTTTCCGGCTTAGAACCCTTCGTGCATTGAGGAATAGTTGTGTCAGCAGAATTTTCCAGTTTTATTAATATCGGTGAGCGCACGAATGTCACCGGTTCTGCCAAATTTAAACGTCTTATCCTCGAAGGCGATTACGAAACAGCGCTCGACGTTGCCCGCCAACAGGTAGAAAACGGCGCGCAAATCATCGACATCAACATGGACGAAGCCATGTTGGATTCGGTGGAGGCCATGCAAACCTTCCTTAATCTGATTGCCTCAGAGCCCGATATCAGCCGGGTGCCAATTATGATTGATTCGTCAAAATGGGAAGTCATTGAGGCCGGTCTGAAATGTGTGCAGGGCAAGGCGATTGTTAACTCTATCAGCCTTAAGGAAGGTGAAGAGAACTTTATTCACCAGGCCAAACTGATTAAGCGTTACGGTGCGGCAACGGTAGTCATGGCGTTTGATGAAAAAGGCCAGGCCGATACCAAAGCGCGTAAGATTGAAATTTGTCAGCGCAGCTATCAGGTGCTGCTCGAAAAAGTCGGTTTTGCGCCGGAAGACATCATTTTCGATCCGAATATTTTTGCCGTGGCCACCGGGATTGAAGAACACGACAATTACGCGGTGGACTTTATTGAAGCGACCCGGGTGATTCGCCAAACCTGCCCCCATGTGCACGTATCTGGCGGTCTGTCTAATATCTCGTTTTCGTTTCGCGGTAATAATCCAGTGCGTGAAGCCATGCACTCGGTATTTTTATATCACGCCATCCGCGCTGGCCTGGATATGGCCATTGTTAACGCCGGTCAGCTGGAAGTGTACGATGAAATTCCAGCCGAACTGCGTGATGCGGTAGAGGACGTTATCCTTAACCGCCATAGCGAAGCTACCGATAAGCTGCTTGAGCTGGCCCCTAAGTATCAGGGCGATGGCAAAGCCGTGGTGAAAGAAGACCTCGCCTGGCGCGATCTGCCGGTTAATAAACGCTTGGAACATGCGCTGGTAAAAGGCATCACCGATTTTATCGAAGACGACACCGAAGCCGCTCGTCAGGCTGCGGATAAACCGCTGCACGTTATTGAAGGGCCGTTAATGGACGGCATGAACGTGGTAGGCGATCTGTTTGGTGAAGGTAAAATGTTCCTGCCACAAGTTGTTAAATCTGCCCGGGTAATGAAAAAAGCCGTGGCATACCTGCAACCTTACATCGAAGCCGAGAAGTCTGAAGATACCAAAAGTAACGGCAAGATCCTGTTGGCCACGGTAAAAGGCGATGTTCACGATATTGGTAAAAATATCGTAGGCGTAGTACTGCAGTGTAATAACTTTGAAGTCGTGGACATGGGCGTAATGGTGCCCTGTGCAGCCATTTTGCAAAAGGCCAAAGAAGAAAACGTCGATATGATTGGCCTGTCAGGGCTGATTACGCCGTCACTGGATGAGATGGTCCACGTGGCCAAAGAAATGGAACGGCTGGATTTTGATCTGCCGCTGCTGATTGGCGGTGCGACCACCTCCAAAGCTCATACCGCAGTGAAAATAGAGCAGAATTACCATGCGCCGGTGGCTTACGTACCCAATGCCAGCCGCGCGGTAGGCGTTTGCCAGAGACTGCTGAACAGAGAATCCCGCGATATCTACGCCAAAGAACTGGCTAAAGAATACGATATCGTACGCGATCAGCATGCACGCAAAAAGCCACGCTCCAAGCCGGTAACACTGGAAGAAGCCCGTGCTAACGCGCATGTGCCAGACTTTAGCGTGCCGCCGGTAACGCCGAACAAGCTCGGGGTAACCGCTGTTACAGCGGATATTGCCACCTTACGTAAGTACATCGACTGGACGCCGTTTTTCCTCACCTGGTCACTAGCTGGTAAATACCCGCGTATTCTTACCGACGAAGTGGTAGGTGAGCAGGCGCAGTCGTTATTTGATGATGCCAACGAGATGCTCGATAACCTGATTGCCAATGGCGGGCTGGGAGCAAAAGGGGTAGTGGGGTTATTTCCGGCCAATCGCCAGGATGACGACGTGGTGATTTACACCGATGAGTCACGAACAGAAACCCTGGGCGTGTCCCATCACTTGCGCCAGCAAACGCAAAAGCCTAAAGGGGCTAACTATTGCTTAAGCGATTTTGTGGCGCCAGCGGGTTCCGGTATCAAAGATTATATAGGTGCCTTTGCGGTAACCGGTGGTATCGGCGAAGATGAACTGGCTGCCCGGTATGATGCCCAGGGCGATGATTACAACGCTATTATGGTTAAGGCCGTGGCCGATCGGCTGGCCGAAGCCTTTGCCGAATATCTGCATGAGCGCGTACGTAAAGAGTTCTGGGGATATGCCCCGCAGGAGAACCTGGATAATGACGCGCTGATCCGTGAAAAGTATCAGGGTATCCGCCCTGCGCCCGGTTATGCGGCCTGCCCGGAACACACTGAGAAACAGCTAATCTGGGATTTACTCGACGCCGAAAAACATACCGGTATGACACTCACCGAAAGCTACGCCATGTGGCCGGGGGCTTCTGTTTCAGGCTGGTATTTCTCTCACCCTGAAGCCCGTTATTTTGCGGTGGCGAAAATTCAGCCGGATCAGCTGGAAAGTTATGCCGAGCGTAAAGGCTGGGATCGGCAAACAGCCGAAAAGTGGCTGGCGCCTAACCTCGGCGATTAACGTTTATGTCCAAGCCCTTTAGTCAGGCCTGTGAAAACAACAAAGCACCGATTTTAGCGGTGCTTCGTGATGCTTTTGAACAGGCCGGTAAAGTGCTGGAGATAGGCAGCGGTACCGGGCAACACGCGGTGCACTTTGCTGAGGGGTTGCCCCATCTGCACTGGCAAACCAGTGATGTGCCAGTACATCATGAGGGGATTAATGCCTGGGTTAACGAAGCAAATTTGCCAAATCTTGCCGCACCAATCCCGCTTCATATTGGCCAGGATAGCTTTCCCGAAAATGGCTTTGATGCGGTTTACTCAGCCAATACGGCGCACATTATGTTTCCTCATGAAGTTCAACAGATGATGGCGGGGATTGCTAAATTATTACCTGCTGGCGGTGTATTTTGTCAGTATGGCCCGTTCATTTATAAAAACGCTTTTTCCAGTGCCAGTAATGAAGCTTTTCATTACAGCTTGCTGGAGCGTGGACTCGGCGGCTATAAATCTATCGAAGAGTTATTGTCCTGGGTAGGCAATTCCATGCAACTGACTGATATAATTGACATGCCGGCCAACAACCTCTGTCTTATCTGGCGCAAACAGGGCTAATTGTTGCCAGACATCTCACGATGATCCCATGCTCGATTAGCGCTTAAGGTTCAGGTTTCGCTGACGATATAATTAATATTGCGAAACGCCTGATATTAAACTAATTTTTTAAGTAAAGAATGCTGGCCGCATGCCCGTTGATGTCTTCAGGGTACTGGTCGGCGTCAGCCGTGGGCTATGAAGGCCAAAGGATAAAAGAAGTGAGAAGAATGTGATTGCAGTTTCTGCTAATACCAGAGAAGTAACCTTTTCTGCCGACGAACTTATCGTGAGTAAAACCGACTTACGCGGCAACCTGACTTACGCAAACCGGCACTTTATGCGGGTTTCTAACTTTGCTGAAAGTGAGTTGCTCGGCCAGCCACACAATATTATTCGTCATCCGGATATGCCCAGAGGCGTGTATCACGCAATGTGGAAAACCCTTAAATCCAAACACGAATTCTTTGGGTTTGTTAAAAACCTGACCTCCGATGGCAATTTTTACTGGGTATTTGCCAATGTCACACCTGACTTTAATAAGGGCAATGTAGAAGGCTTTTTCTCTGTTCGCCGCCAGGCGCCGAGAGCCGCACTGGCGGTTATTGAGCCGGTTTACCGTCAGATGCGGGAAATAGAACAGCGCAGTCGCAAAGAAACAGCGCCAACCGATTCCTGGAACTGGTTACAGGAGCACGTTAAAAGCGAGACCGGCCTGGGTTACGAAGAGTTTGTCATCGGACTCTACGAAGAGCACTGTTAAGGGAATGGCTATCATGAAAGAAAACACCAGTAACGTCAGTAAAAACATTCCCTTTTTATCGCAGAAGTTTTTAATAAACTGTGTGGTATTTATCGTGCTAACCGTTGTCCTGGCGGTGTATAGCATCATTGCTAACGGCGTAGGGTTCGTAAACGTGAGTTCGCCGATAATCGCCGTGGTGTTTGCTATATACGCTTATCGCGACCATCAGCGGCCCATTGATGCACTAAGCGCCATTCATCTAACCCTTAAAGAAGCGATTCAGGGCAATACGCACGTGCGGGTTACACAAACCCGTGGGCTAGGCGAAGTGGGTAAGGTGGCCTGGGAGCTCAACGACTTTCTTGATATCGTTGAAACGAATTTTAAAGAGCTGTCTAACAGTTTTGAACGGGCGGGCAAACGCCAGTTTTACCGCAAAGGCCTGGTAAAAGGCCTGCCGGGAGAATTTGCAGAGATCATGAACAACGTTAACGGTGCCATAGGCGCCATGGAAAAAGCTGATACCTTTGCCCGGCAAAATCGCCTTCTCAGCGAAATGCATCATCTTAATACCAGCAACCTGTTGGATAATCTCAAAGACAGTCAGAGTCAAATGGTCACGTTATCGGAGAAAATGGATGATGTACTCTCCATTGCCGGTGAGAGTAAACACGGCGCTGATCGCAGTTCTAAAACGGTAGGTGAGCTTAAGCTTTCCATCGAACAGGTTAATGAGCGCATGGTGTCAGTGGAAGAGACGGCCAATCTGTTAGCTCAGGAAAGTAGCCGCATTGCCGAAACCGTTAAACTGATAGGCGATATTGCTGAGCAAACTAACTTACTGGCCCTCAACGCCGCCATTGAGGCTGCCCGGGCCGGTGAAGTGGGACGGGGTTTTGCTGTGGTGGCAGATGAGGTTCGCCATCTGGCCGATCGTACCCGTAAATCCACCGAAGAAATCAGCGATATTATTTTTAACCTGACCGGCAAGATAGACACGATGGTGTCGCAAACGCTGGAAGTTGCGCAGAGCACCAAAGACATCGGTGATGAAGTCTCCAGTTTTCATACCAACTTTGAATCGGTAGCGAAAGCCGCCGACGATACCATTACGCTGATCGGCCAGACCAAAGACAGCTCATTTGCTTCACTGGTGAAACTCGACCATATCATTTACATGCAGAACGGTTACATCGCAATGGAGAATGATGCCGAAGGCAAAGAAGCCGATGCGGTAAAAGTTGACCATATGTCGTGCCGTTTAGGTAAATGGTACTTCGAAGGTATTGGTAAAGAGATGTTTAGCGGTCTCAATGCTTTCAAGGAGCTGGACAGCTATCATGCCGGCGTGCACCAGAATGTGCATAAAGCGATGGAATACGTCACCCAGGACTGGCTGCGCAGTGATGCTGTGTTTGATGGCATTATTCATCATATGAGTTTAGCTGAGCAAAACAGTTCACAGGTAATCAACTGTCTGACCAGGCTGGTGGATGAAAAGCACAGGTTACCGGCGGTGCGTTAATGCCAGCGGGTAAACATAAAATGTACTGATTCTATACATCCGACAATTTCGGATTTTGTGTTCAAACAAACCTAACGGTCCTCAACTGAACAATGGCTGCAAAGAGCGGAAAGCGGACATCAGATGGTCGGATTGTAATCGTCAGCTAAAGACTATATTTTTCACACAGCCTGTACGGATAGCGGTTGCTTGCGAACCTGATTTTTGATGGATTTAAGTGACAAAAGACAGTTCACGTAGATGCCGTTCGTTTAACTCAAGTAGCACGACTTAACTATCCCTCTGTAACGAAGTATAGGAGATAGTTTTAATTGTTCTGATACGTATGTTACTCAGTTCACAAAATAAAACTTACAGTTTACCCAAAGGAATGCACATGCCTATTCTCGATATTGACGTTTTTACGCCATTGCAGCACTAAGCTGTATTGAATGCCAGCTGGCGCACGGAACAAGCAGAGGTGTCCATTAGCAAACTACTCTCGTTAGCTCGACCGGACGCCGATGGATTTTCTATTGCGCATGACGACGTGATCGTTTCACTTGAGTGTGCGTTATCGCTCCTGCAATAGCTCACACGCGCCAATAAATTCTAAACAAGAAGAGAAAGCGGTAGGGATTTAGTAGCTTTGCCAGTAGCTCATCAAGCTCCTTGACATGGATGTAATGGTTCGCCAGTTCATCCAATAAGGACTCTGCACCCATTATCCACCGTTTTCGCTGTTCAACATTATCCCCGTTGATCCAGTCAAACATAGGAGATGAATAAAGACTTTTCGTTGTTTCCTGCACTTCAACTTCTGAATTTAGGTAGCGTGAAATGACTTTTGTATGTTCTTTCTTTAGCTTCCATAAAGGGTGATCATGACTGATCTCAGTAGAAGGCATTGTTGTGTACGTTATCAAAGGATAATAGGGAGGTTCTTCACTGACACTTTGCATTGCCCGGTGTAAGAGGTTATCAATTTGTACGATTTCAGCAGGAATTTCGGCATTAGAATCCTTCTTTGTAAGAATTTCCAGCCACGACTTGCTATCGTGACAGCCTGGGTGCATCGCAGACACCTCGCTCCTTGGAACGACATCATCGTATCGTTTTTTGACACTATCAATATCAGCTCTAAGGAACTCCAGGTAACTAAGCTTGATGCTTTTCAAATTCCGGTAGTGACGAAAGGCAGGGAGAAGCACATTAACCAACAACAGAGCGCATAACGTATACCCAAGAGTAAGTAAGCCCAGTGCAACCCGAGAGTCCTTCTTTGATAAATCTTTGAGAAACGCAATAAAGGAATATTCTTGCTTAATTGACGAAGGGTTTGTTGTGTGTGGCGTATTGCCAGAAGTAGCTTGCGTTTGTGGAGCCGTCGCTTGCTGCGTTGATTCTGGTGGTGGATTTGGTGTAGCGATTGACTGGGAGCTTGCAGATGCGGCAGACTGGCTTGTTTTTTGTGTGGGAGCTGGTGGCGTTTGAGCGGCAAAAGCTGTACTACTGCCGCAAATCACCAGTAGTACGATTAGTAAACTTTTGGTCCACTTTCCAGACGAATACGCATAGGAACTCTCCTTATAGTTGCGATTTACGGTATACAGTATAGAGGAATGTACCATATTCCTCAAATATAAGAGTGTCAAGGCTTGTCTCTCCCTATCAGGCGGCTTGTAGTAAGCTTTTACTTACGGTCTTTTCAATATGGCATACTAAGTATAAAGTATCATACTGAGTAATATAGGTTCATACTGTCTTAGACGGTTTTGAGCGATGTGCGGACGTCAGGCGGGCTAATTGGGACACGTCAGCTAATGTTTAGATTATCAGTTATCTGCCCTCCATTCAGATCCACCTTGATGTCCTACGCTCGGGCAGATATCAGATAATCTTCGGTGGACGAAACCGCGGGATGTTACCCC
>NZIK01000018.1 GCA_002691625.1 Alteromonadaceae bacterium | reverse complement strand
TCTTCCGATCTGCGGCTGCCTCCCCGCCACAGGGTATCGTTGCCGTCGATAGGCCCGAAGACAACGCCAGAATACTGGTTAGTTGCGTCTTTTGGCCCTCTGAGAGGCGTATTTTGTGCGGCAACCGGATAGCTGACTAAGCTGATCAACATCATCAGTAGTAAGCAGCCGGTTAAATGCAATTTCATAGCGTTCCTTTTTTGCCCTCAAGCGTCATGTGCCGGATGTCATCATCACGTTTCACATTCGCGGTGCCAGCCCTTACATTAGCGCGCTAAGGCTGGCCTGTTTGTTGTTATGTTGGCAATTTTCCCCCGTAACTGCTGCGGGGACGGCTTTGGTGAATAACCTTGACAGGTTTATTTCACCTTGCTTCGTTGTAAGCCTTTGTCAGCCAGTTTATGGCTCTTTTCACTTAGTAAAATATAAACCAGTTGCCCGGGTCGATCTAGAAAATGTTGCAGCCTGATGACCTTTAAGGCGTATTTATAGACCTAAGTCTAAAAGCAGCCAACGCTAAAACCAACAAAAGCGGGAACCAGCCCGCTTTTGTGTTATCGACCAAATTGGTCAGAAGTTTAGAACGCCCAGCGTGTTAGCTTACAAATAATCGCGAACCAGTGTTTCTGCTATCTGTACGCTATTAGTCGCAGCACCCTTACGGATGTTGTCAGACACGACCCACATGTTGATACCGTTTGGATGGGTAATATCGTTGCGAATACGCCCAACGTGGACTTCGTCGTTACCACTGGCACTGCTTACCTGGGTAGGGAACTCTTCGCGGGTTTCGTATACCTTTACGCCCGGCGCATTGGCCAGCAGTTGCTTCACTTCTTCAGCATCGATTGGCTGACGGGTTTCAATGTGGATGGCTTCACCATGACCAAAGAACACCGGTACACGAACCGCTGTAGGGTTAACCAGAATGGTGTCGTCACCCATGATTTTCTTGGTTTCCCAGGACATTTTCATTTCTTCTTTGGTGTAATCATTGTCCATAAAGACATCGATTTGCGGGATCGCATTAAAAGCGATCTGGCGGCTGAAGGCTTCCGGCGTGATTTCACGCGAGCTCAGCAGATCGGCTGTTTGCTTAGCCAGCTCTTCCATAGCAGATTTACCCGCACCTGAAACAGACTGATAAGTACAAACGTTAATGCGCTCAATGCCCACAGCGTCCTGGATTGGCTTTAACGCCACCAACATCTGAATGGTAGAACAGTTCGGGTTGGCAATGATATTACGGTTACGGAAATCTGCCAGCGCGTGAGCGTTGACTTCCGGCACTACCAGCGGGATATCCGGCTCATAGCGGTAATGTGAAGTGTTATCAATCACGATACACCCGGCTTCTGCGGCGCGTGGGGCAAATTCTGCCGACACACTGCCACCAGCAGAGAAGAAACCAAACTGCACCTGGGTCCAGTCAAATTCTTCGGCGTCCAGCACTTCTACTTCTTCGCCCTTAAACGTAATCGTACCGCCGGCAGAACGTTTACTGGCTAACGGATACAGTTTTGCAACCGGAAACTTCCGTTGTTCCAGAATTTCAATCATGGTCTGACCAACCAGACCGGTGGCACCAAGAACGGCAACGTTAAAGGCTTGTGACATAGTAGGTTAAGCTCCTAATACTCTAACTTGGCAGGTATCTGCACTTTAAAAAAACTGACTTTTTCTGTTCTGTCGTTATTTTAGGTTAAAGCCTAATTTTGCAAGTTGCGTTGCAATCGCTGAGTCCGGTTGCTGCGAACATTCAACCTTATGACCGGCTAATTCGCGTCGAACTCTGTACTGTTTTCGCATGGCAGTGAAACTCGTTGGCCCTGCCAGCCCCTTACGAAAATGATTATTGTCTTCTTTTACATCGTATACCGACAGCACGAGTGCTATGGCGGGGGCGAGATTGTCGCCTTGATCGCTACATAATTCAAGGTCTACGTGTAAATTTGGCCGTTCGGGTAAAAAATCATCCAGTGATTTCTCGGGTGTTTGTCCGGCAAGATCACAAATGGCCTCATATACCATCTGGGTACCGGAGTATTTACCTTCCAGAGTATGCCCGGCTATGTGCGGTGTCGCGAGCCACAGGTACTGCAGCAAATCGGCATCAATATCCGGCTCATTGGCAAACACATCCAGCACTACCGTAGGACCATCGCCCGCCATTAAACGCTGCTTTAACGCCACCTCATCTATGACCTCGCCACGACAGGCGTTGATAAGCAATTGCTTAGCACTCAAACCGGCCAGCACCTCTGCATCGATCATTTTATCGGTGGGGAAAGCTCCGTTTTGCACAAAGGGAACATGCAAAGTAATTACGTCGCAGTTCAGAATAGTCAGCCAGTCAGAAAAAGGGCGTTCATCACCCTGCTCTGCCAGCGGCGGGTCATACAACACATACTCGATGCCGAGAACGTCGAGTAAGCGCGATAATGCACTGCCTACGTGGCCAGCCCCAACAATGCCTACCCGGGCGCGCTTTAGGTCAGTAATGTCTTCGAGGTGCGCATTACACAGCACACTTAGCACGTACTCAGCCACGGCCTGTGCGTTACATCCGGCCGCCGACATCCAGTAAATCCCCTGCGCATCCAGGTAGCGGGTATCCAGATGATTAATCCCCGCCGTTGCCGTACCGACCAGAGTTAGCCGATTAGCACAATTAAGCAATTCAGGCGTCACCCGGGTAGTCGAACGCACAGCCAGTGCATCTATATCTACCAGTTGCTCCGGTGTCAGGGTGCCGACATCATACCCTGACGCTTCACCCAAAGAGCCAAAATATTCTGCTGCCAGCGGCAATGAGTTTTCGTAAAGTATTTTCATGGGATAGGAGTTTATCGTAAGTTCGCGGGGAACCGAAAAACTATTCAGTGCGGTTTAACAACAAATAGGAATAACAGCCGGAGCGGTCGCTCCGGCTGAATAATTGCGCTTATTTTTCGAAGCGTTTCATTACCAGCGACGCATTGGTACCACCAAAGCCGAAGCTGTTAGACATTACGGTATTCAGTGTGGCTTCACGGGTAGAGGTTACCACGTCAAGGCCTGCCGCCGCTTCATCAAGGTTGTCAATGTTGATCGAAGGCGCAATAAAGCCGTGCTTCATCATTAACAGACTGTAAATGGCTTCATTAACCCCTGCAGCACCTAAAGCGTGACCTGTCAGCGATTTGGTCGAGGCCAACGGCACGCCGGATTGGCCGAAGACTTCCTGAATGGCCGCTAACTCTTTTACGTCACCAACAGGTGTGGAAGTACCGTGGGTATTCAGGTAATCGATTGGATCGTCAACGCCTTGTAGCGCCATTTGCATACAACGCACAGCACCTTCACCAGATGGTGCAACCATGTCGTAACCATCAGAGGTTGCGCCGTAGCCGACTATTTCTGCATAGATAGTGGCGCCGCGGGCCAGAGCATGTTCAAGCTCTTCAACCACAACCATACCGCCGCCGCCAGAACTAACAAAACCGTCGCGGTCTGCGTCGTAGGTGCGTGATGCGGTTGCCGGGTCGTCATTGTACTTTTTAGACAATGCACCCATGGCATCAAACTGACCAGACAATGCCCAGCTCAGCTCTTCACCGCCACCGGCAAATACCACATCCTGCTTACCCAGTTGGATAAGTTCCAGTGCGTGACCAATACAATGAGCACTGGTGGCACAGGCTGAAGAAATGGAATAGTTAACCCCTAAAATTTTAAATGGCGTGGCCAGACAAGCCGAAACGGTTGAGCCCATGCAACGCGGTACCATATAAGGGCCTACACGCTTCACGCCTTTTTCGCGGATCACGTCTGCTGAGCCGACCTGGTTTTTGGACGAACCACCACCAGAACCAGCCACAATACCGGTACGAATATTTGATACCTGCTCTTCGGTAAGGCCGCTATCTTCAATAGCTTGTTTCATGGCCACGTAAGCATAAGCGGCTGCGTCACCCATGAAGCGCATTACTTTGCGGTCGATATGCTCACTGAAATCGATATCGACGTTACCCCATACCTGGCTACGCATGCCCATTTCTGCAAACTCTTCGGAAAAGGTAATACCAGATTTGCCTGCTTTGAGTGAGGCGGTAACTTGTTCTTGATTTATGCCGATACTGGATACAATACCCAGCCCTGTAATAACTGCTCTTCTCATAATTATCCTTTTGCGTTAGTGCCGCATATGGTAATGATTTTATGACACTAAGTGGTCTGCTCTTTTGCGACCCTGTTCTACGTGATTTGGTAGCAAATTTCCACCTCAATCCAAGAATTTTACCATTGTAATGTATTTCGACCGCGATGTCGGCTTCAGGTTCGATTTCTGTTATGCGTTAACTAATACTGTTATTATAGTCCGCTTTCAATGATTAACCTGAAACACCACGCCATGAGTAAACGCCTGCAATCTGCCAACGTCCATTTTAACGAGTCGGGTACGCCCGTGGCAGACAGCTTTGATGATGTCTATTTCTCTAACGACAGTGGTTGTGATGAAACCCGGCATGTGTTCATTAACGGGAACGATCTCACTGAGCGCTGGTTAAACTGGCAGTCAGCGCACTTTATCATTGCCGAAACCGGTTTTGGTACCGGTCTTAACTGCATTATTGCCATGCAGCAGTTTAAACAGTTCAGAGCCGCTAACCCCGAACATCCGCTCAAACGATTATTTATTCTCAGTACCGAGAAATTCCCGCTGGCAGTAGCCGACTTACAGCATGCCCTGGCCGTTTTCCTGTCGGTCAGCGAAGAAGTCCATGCCCTGGCGGAACGATATCCTCCCGCACTTAGCGGCTGTCACCGCATGAATTTCGATGCCTGGCATACCAGCATCGATTTATGGCTGGGGGATGTACACGAGTTACTCCCACAATGGCACTGTCCGCAAGACGGTCTGGTAGACGCCTGGTTCTTAGATGGCTTTGCGCCCAGTAAGAATCCTCAAATGTGGACCGAGGCACTGTTCACTCAGATGGCACGCTTAAGTAAAACCGGCGCCACCCTGGCTACCTTTACCGCCGCGGGTGTGGTTAAGCGCGGTTTAAAAGAAGCCGGCTTTGAGATAGCCAAACGGAATGGCTTCGGTCGTAAGCGCGATATGCTCACCGGCATTCTGGTCACGCCCCCCGCTAACCGGGTAGGCACACCCTGGCATTACCGGTATCCCGATACGCCTGCGAGCCCGGCGCAAAATGTAGTTATTATTGGTGCTGGCCTTGCCGGTTCCACCCTGGCGCTGGCGCTGTGTCAGCGCGGTATCAGAGTGAGTTTATTTGGTCAGGCACCGGCTCCCGCGGATGGTGCCTCTGGCAATCGGCAAGGCGGCTTTTATCCGCAACTTCAGGCCGACCAGAGTAACCCTGCCCTGATCCAGGCCCATGGCTTTTTATACGCCAGACGCTACTACGATGCCCTTGCAGAAAAAGGACTGAGCTTTACCTGGCAAGCCTGCGGTGTACTACTAATGGGATTCAGTGAGGAAGTGCAAAAGCGCCAGCAAAATCTGCTGCAAAAAGATTTGTGGCCAGCGCAGCTCATCCAGCCGGTAAACGCCAAAGAGGCCACCCAAATAAGCGGCATTGATATTCATGGCGAGGGACTGTTTGTGCCGCAAGGCGGCTGGTTATGCCCCGCCGAGGTGGTTGCCGCTCAGCTTGAAGCGGCTCGCAAAACCGGCTTACTCAGTGAATTTTATAATCAGCGCGTGACGTTATCGGAAGATGGCAGGAACGTAGCGCTTCTTGGAGATGGCATACAAATTCGCGCAGACCGGGTGGTGATTGCCGCTGGCCATGAATGTGCCGAAATGGCCGAGCTGACCCATTTACCGCTACGACCGGTGCGCGGCCAGGTCGAGGCAATTCCCGAACAAGCTCCGCTAAACGAGTTAAAAACCGTATTTTGTCATAAAGGTTACTTAACCCCGGGCTGGAATGGCCGTCATGCCCTTGGTTCAACCTATGTAAAAGGTGATACCAGCACCACCCGCAGAAAGGAAGAAAGTGAGCAGAACCTGGCCACTCACGCCAAAGCATTGGCAGGCTATGATTGGGCTCAGTCGATTGAGCACGATGGTACTGCAAGGGCGTCGATACGCCTGGGCAGTGCCGATCATCAACCCGTGGTAGGCGCGGTTATCCCGCCGCAGAAAACCACCGAGCGCTATCGTGATTTGTATAAAGGTAAGCATAACAGTCAGTATGAAGTGGCTACCGATGAACAGGCGTTGCTGGTGCTAACCGGACTGGGCTCCCGAGGGTTAACCACGGCCCCGCTGATGGCGGAAATACTGGCCAGCCAGCTTTGTCATGAGCCATTGCCAATGAGCGAATCATTATTGCAGGCGCTGGCGCCAGAAAGATTTATGTTGCGCACTTTTAAGCGCCCGCCGGAAGCTTAAGTTTATTCGGTATCCAGCACTGGAGCCATGGGCACCAGGGACGTTACCACAAATGCAGGAATAAACACGTTGGCACTGGCCACTACCCGCTGTTGGTCGATAGAAATGATCCGCGCATTCACATTCACGCCGCGCGGCTGTTCTATCAGCGTACCGGTGAGGATATGATCCATTTCCATCCGTTTAGCAATGCGCCGTCCTTCCCGACTTAGCGCCAGATCGCCATAATCAGTCACATCAAGGCTATTTGCCAGTTTGAAATCCACCACGCCAAGACCGTATTGTTGCAACTCGGCAATCAGGTATTCAGACAGCTGATTGCCCAGCACGGTGGTTTCCCGTAACGAACGGTTAAGGCGCACAAAACTGGCGATACCAATTAGCTCATCGGTATTCAACTGCACCGAACCGTCCATTAGCGCCATAGCCAGGCTGGCTGCGTAGTCATTTAGTGCCTTGTGGGTCATGCCCGGTGTGAAGCCGGTTTGCAGTGGATCCTGATAACCCCGCACATTTTGCTGAACCCGGTACATTTCTATATCACGCGAATCCGGCCGGTACTCAAGGCCACTGTCTTCTGGCGGGCGTACCTGAGTCTGCCCGGCCGGCGGCGGCACCTCATCATCGTTGCCAAACCAGAAATAACCACTTTTAGGCTGGCCGGCACAACCGCTCAGCGCCATTGCGCACACCAAACAGGCCAAGAACTGACGCATGATTACCCCCGGCTTAATTTAACACCATCACGCATACCGCCGCGCTCACTGCCATCACTGGGGATCAGCGCGTCTGCCACGTAAAACGGGATGAGCATTTGTGCGCTGGCGACTACCGCACGCGATTGAATACCAATAATGCGGGCATTCACCATCACGCCGCCCTGATGCTTAGCCATGGTGCCGGTTAAGACATATTCCATGGGTAAACTGGCATCGAGCTCCAGGTAATCGCGGGTAAGCACAAAGTCGCCCTCTTCGGTAATGCGAATAAAGTCAGTGGCTTTGTAATCGATTACCGGAATGCGGAATTTATGCAGTTCGTGCACAAAGGATTCGGCCATTTGCTGACCAAGTAAATTGGTTTGCTGCAGATCCGAGTCCAGCAACGCGAAATGGGTGACTCCCACCGGCGTTTTATTGGTAACGTATTCCATGTTGGCAATCAGGTCCTGTGTCAGGGCCTTGACGTAATCGCCCACATGCTTGGTTAAGGGACGGCCTTTATAAGCCCCCTGAACACTGGAATATAACGGTGGCTGGCCCAGTGCACCAAAGCTATCGACGTCTTCAGCCGTCATCGGCTGATGATTTGAGCGATCGGCTGCAGTGATGTCCACCACATTAAGCGATGGCATTTTTTCAGGCTGAGTGGTTTGCACCATTTCCTCATCCATACTCTGACAGCCTGCCGTGGCGGCTGCCACCAGAAGTATGCCAAGTCGTGTTGCCCTTACTGCCCTTTGCATAATGATTACCCTTTATTCTCTGTACGATATAGCCGGCCATTACGGGTTGTCACCTGCTCATCCAGCCAAAACAATTCTGCCGGGAAAAAGCGCGTTGCAGCTGCTACCACATCGCGGGTCCGGGCGTTAATAATGCGCGCATTAACCATTGCCCCTTCCTGCTGATAAACCAGCGTACCGGTAATGAAAAAATCGACCCGCTCCATGGCAGATAGCTGGCCGATATCGCGCGACAGCACCCTGTCGGACTTTTCTCCTACTATTATATCGTTCGTCAGCTTAAACTCTTGAGCGGTAAATCCACGTTTTGTGGCTTCGGTAAGGATGCCTTCTTCCAACTGATGGCCGAGCAATTGCAACGGATGCTGAAAGGTCTCGTCGTAGGTCAGCGAGTCTACCGGCACAAAACCCGTCACCGCATAGCGGGTTTGCCGGGCCGGGCGAACGTTGGCAAACAGTTCGTTGGCCAGCACATAGGTGTGATACTCCACATTGCCAAGCGCTGGCACCGGCACCTGGTCGTTGGTCATTTCCATGACCGGCGTTCCAGAACTGCAGCCGCCAAGCAAACTGGCACCCAGTAACGAAGTAAGAATAGTGGTTCGCAAAGAGTATTGACGCATAATCGGATCCAACCTGAGTTAACCGTTCGGGGTCTGCAATTATCGCACCAGCTTACTCACCCTGATTTAACGCGGTTTTATAGCCCAAAAGCGGCAAAGACCTGCCACCCGTTAAAGGTCATTCAGCAATTTTTGCCACAATGCTGCGACCGCTTGCTGATCGGCGGGTTCCAGTTCGTTATTCGTAAACGCCTGCTCGAGACTTTGCTGCATGGTTTGACTGAGCTTCTGTACTGAGGCTGTCTCATCAAGCTCCAGCTTGCGGGCCTCTACGGCAAAATGTCCCTGCAGGTAACTGGCGATAAACAGCTCGTCGTCACTGCCGTGGTCAACCACGCCATCCAGTGCGCTATCAATTTTTTCCACAACCGTGACAAATTCATCGCTGGCTTTAACCTGTTGTTGCATAGTGTCTCGCTCATTTGTTCGATAGTTTATTGATGTTACTACTGCAGCGGATAATACACCCGGTCGTTATAACCGGTTATAACCGCTATGATCCCGGCCAGTTCGCTATCAAGAGCCTCGTCGCCGCTGTCGCTCCTGAGGGGCCGGCCGTCGAGCTGCTGAAGCTTCTGTTTGGTGGCAGCAATCCAGATATTGTCACGGCCAATGGCCCTTAACACATCAGGACTTAGCTGCTGATTGCCACGGCCAAACACGTGCCCCTGGCCGCCTATAGCGGTGATCACCAGGCGCGCCGGCGACTGGCTGACCAGTTCCAGCAACTGCGGGGCGGTTACATCGGCGGCAATTACCTCCCCCTTTTTGACCACATCTACGCCTAGTAAGGTGTTAGTCAGACCGAGACGGGCCATCACTTCACCAACGGTTGAACCTGACCCCATGATATACAGATGCTCATCGTCATCGGCAATGATTTCGCTTAGGTATTCGGCAATCTCGTTAATCACCATGGACTCGTCTTCACGGCCGCCCATTTTCACCGACTGCACATAGGTAAGCTCGTCGGGCACCTGCATTTGGCCATAATGCTGCGCGCGCACCTTGCCCTGGCGAAATGCTGACTCATCGATATCACGCACCTCGGCCTGACGCACGCTCACCAGTTCACCGGTAAGCATTTTGGCGACCACGTCACCGGCTGCGGAGGGCGTTACCGCATAGACACCCGAATGTATTTTTACCCCGGCCGGCACACCAAGCACCGGCACTCTGTCTGCAACAATGCTGCAGACATTTCGCGCCGTCCCGTCGCCGCCGGCAAAAAGAATTAAATCCACACCCTGATTTACCAGTTCGCGCACCGCGTTTTCGGTGTCTTCAGGCGTTGTTTCGGCACTTTGGCTGGTATAAATAACCTGGTAATCCAAGCCCAGCGCCGCACAGCAATGTTCGCCCATTTCACCGCTGGCAGTGAGTACCGAAAGACTGTTAAACGTGGTCAGTTTTGTGAGCGCTCTGGCCATTTTATCGTTAGCCAGTTTAGTCGCTCCCGCCGCCAGCGCCTGCTGCCGAATTACCTCGCCATCGCTGCCTTTAAGCGCCATGGCACCACCGATCCCGGCAAAGGGATTGATCACTACGCCCAATCGAAAGGCTTTACTCATTGTGGGTACTCCTTATCCAGCCAGGCCTGATTTAACCCTGGCCCGTTAAACTTTTCTCGCAGCGCATCAATAAACAGAGTGGCCCGGGGCGGAAAGCCGGAGTGTAGATACGATAGCAACTGTGCCCGCACGCGGCGGGTAAAGCCCTCACGATCCGGTTCGGCGCCATTGAGGTTATCAGTACTCACCTGAAAACGACGGTTAGCAGCGATAGTCATAGCCCATTCGAGGGCCTGAGGTTTCACTTCAACCTGTTCAAACTCACGCTGCTGCGTGGCATCACGCCCGTCAGGGCAATACCAGTAACCATAATCTTCCAGCAACCGACGCTGCTGACCGGCTATACACCAATGCGCTATTTCGTGCAGTGCACTGGAAAAATAACCATGAGCGAAGACGACCTGATGATAGGGAGTCTGATCGTCGGCAGGCAGGTAAACCGGCTCATCGCCGCCTCTGATGAGG
The DNA here is from genome assembly GCA_002691625.1 of Alteromonadaceae bacterium. Lineage (GTDB taxonomy): Bacteria > Pseudomonadota > Gammaproteobacteria > Enterobacterales > Alteromonadaceae > Alteromonas. The sequence continues at coordinate 20,221 of NZIK01000018.1, read as the reverse complement.
CGCGTGTTGAACCGGGTAAGAAACGTCTGGTCGAACAATGCCATTAACGGTTCTACGTCGGGATCATCATTGTCGTATTTTATGGCCACTGCCACTGCCTGCTGCATACAGAATTCGGTTTGTGATAGTCGTTATTTAATGGCCGCGAAGAATAGCAAAATCTGCCTGCACGAGCCAGATTTGTCAGCATGATTAAGGTATTATACAGTCAATATTCGAATATGACCGGACAGCGTAGTAAAAGGACGCCTTGTGGTAGAACAGATTATCGCTCATCTGCGTCAGGTGAATGCCCGGCGCTCTCTGGCAGAACAAATGCAGTTATTGGCACCTATCCAGGCGCTGCAACAATGGCAATGCCAACGGTTGCTGGCCACCCATGCAGAGCTGGCCCAAAAACCAAGCTACGCCAAAGCCATGAATTTTTTTGTAGAAGAGCTTTACGGCCCTAAGGATTTCAGCCAGCGCGATGCTGACTTAATGCGGGTCATTCCAAAACTCGCTAAAGCCCTACCGAATAAAGCCATGCACGCCATTGAGCAGGCACTGTGGCTTAACGCTCTGTCATTCGATTTGGATATGGCAATGGCTCAGGCGCTCGGTGACGTACCACTCAACAGAGAGAGCTATGCGCTGGCCTACCGTGAAGTGGGGCGTGGTGATGACCGCGCCCAACAAATTCAGATTGTGGCAGGATTAGGTGAGCAACTGGCCGATGTGGTAAAAATTACGGGCATAGGCCTGTTGATTAAGCTTTCCCGAAGACCGGCGAAAATGGCCGGGCTGCTAAGCATGCACGAATTCTTGCAACGGGGTTTTGAGGCCTTTAAAGACCTCGGTAATGTAAAGGCCTTTATCGAGCCGGTTATCGCTACCGAAACAGCGCTCAATCAAAAATTGCTCGCCCCTGATGTTAACCTGACAGAAGAGAACCCGCTCCCCCATGTCTGACCATTTTGACTGGCAGTATCCAGAGCCCTTTATTACTTCCTGGGAAATCCAACCACAGGACATCGACCACTACAATCATGTGAACAACGTGGCCTATTTAAGCCAGCAGGAAAAGCTCGCCTGGGCCCATTCCAGAGCGTTGGGACTGGGGCTTGAACATTATCAGCAAGCCGGCCGGGGCATGGTGATCTTCCGCCACGAATTAAATTATTTAAAACCAGCTTTACTGGGCGACACGTTGCACTGCGCCACCTGGATAACCCAATGCGACGGTAAAATCACGCTCTCCCGGGAGTTTCAGTATATACGTGAAAGCGACGGCGAAACCGTGTATCGGGGTCACACTCAGTTTGCCTGCGTAAAGCTGGCTAGTGGTGCGCCAACTCGTATGCCAAAAGCGTTTGTTAATATTTACCTGCCAGCTTGTCTGGCCAGCCAGGCTGATTAAACTGTGTCGCGCTTCGCTCTGGTTGTCTCGGTTTGTCTGCTGCTATCCGTTAGCCTGAACATTTATTTGCTCTGGCCTGCACCAGCATCCAAAGCCACTGATAGCTCACCGGACAAACCAAACAATAGGGTAACGACAGACCGAGCGACTAAGCCGCCAGTTTTAACCGCGCAGCAGTCAGCTCTGGCTTACCAAGCTCATCAGGCTGAATCAGACGCGCCAGCAACCAACATCGACACCGTTCGTCAATGGCTTGACCAGGGCGAATTTGCCCGGGTTGAGCGCTTTTTAATTGATGCACTGCGCGCTAATCCCGAATCGGCACAACTATTGTTACTGGAAGCCGATTATATTCTGGCTACCGAGCCGTTAAATGTGGCCGTAAGCCACCTTTTTGCTTTGCAGGAACTCAGCCTGTTTAGTCGCGAGCAGCGGGAAGACCTGGCAAACCGCAGCGCAGAGTTAATCGAAAATACTATCAGTGCACTGTATAACGCCGGTGACTGGGATATGCTCGCGCTATTCTTAGAGCCGTTATTTCAGCTCAACAGTAGCGACCAGGTGCTCACCCTTAAACTGGCTGAAGCCTACGCCAGACAACAAAAATTTACTCTGATGGAAGACGTGCTGGCTAATTTAAGTGCCAATAATGCCGGTGCCCGCAGTTTGCGTCAGCGGTTTGTACCAGGCCAGGCTCCTTCTTTAGAAAGAAACGTGGAAAAGCCTGCTGATGCACAACAGACACCGATAACACGACTAGCCCTGACCCGCTATGGCGACCAGTATATCGCTGAAACTGAAATCCTTAGCCGCCCGGCAGCGCTGCTTTTAGATACGGGAGCAAGCAGCACTGCTATCAGTTTTGAACTGTACAAAGCACTCAGACGATTTAATAAGATCCCGGTCATTGGCCTTTTCGATGTGCGCACTGCCGGCGGTCCGATTCGCTCCCCCCTGGTTCAAATAGATAACATGACCCTTGGCCCCTATAAACTAAGTAACATAGGCGTGTTTGTTATGCCCGAAGCCGCCATGCAGCAAGCCGACGGGTTACTGGGCATGAACGTGTTAAAACAGTTTCATTTTCAGCTTGATCAAACCAACGCAGAGCTGTTGTTAACTCCGCGCCAATAAGGTATTACTCCCGCCCATAGCGCCGGCAGTAGCCGCTGTAATCGGCCAGGCCATTGCCCTGGGTATCAAAACCTGTGCCGGTAACAGTGAGCCGGCACTGTGTTCTTTCGCCAGTGAGGGTACGGGTAAGAAACACTTTACCATGCGTGTCGCCGTTATTCAGATCCACGGTGAATATAAAATTATCATCCAACAGCAACACAGGCTCCCCGCCCGACACCGTCCCGGAGAAAACCTGATGCCCGGTATTCACCAGCGTGCCAGCGGCATAATCAAACTCTGATGTAACGTGATAAACAATACGGCCAGTGAGATCGCCGGTAAGATCAATGGTGTCTGTGCTTCGCTCAATTTTACCCGCTTGCGTTTCCCGGGATGAATGCAGGATAGTATTAGGGAAATAGTGCACGGCCTGACCAGAAACCCGCTGCCAGCGCTTGTCATTAACTGGCGCTTCACTCGCAAAGTGGTCTCTGGCAATAGCCGTAGAAGCCTGAAAGATAGCAGGTAACAACAACACTAATACACTTAATTTACACTTTTTCATGATATTCCTTGCAGTTTAATGACCTGCAAACGACTATAGAAAATGGTGCTGCATGGCGAAACGGACACAAGCGGTCACAGACGGTCATAACAGGTAGTCTCCGGCCACAACTCAGGAAAAAGGATGATTAACGCTAGTTTTCCCATATCAGTATGACGACAAAAAAACAGAAACCCGAAACCTTTCACTCCTGGAAAGCCATTGCCAATTACTTTGATTGCAGCGAACGCACAGTGCGACGCTGGGAATCCGCAGAGGGCATGCCTGTGCATCGCCACCAGCACCAAACGGCGGCTCGTATCTTTGCCTATCAGCAGGAACTGGACGACTGGTTTGCCTCACGGGCTGACAAACCTAAAACTGTACAGAGCGATGTAAATAAGCCAATTCGCCTGGCGCTGATACCCTTTGCTTTTCTTGGCGAGGCGCAGGATAAAGCCTATCTGGCTGATGCACTGGGTGACGATATTGTCGCCGACCTATCAACCCTGCCTTCGTTGATGGTGATAAGTTTCTCTTCTATGCGACAGCTTGCTGCGCAGCAAGCAGATTTTAGTGACCAAATAAAGACATTAGCGCCGGACTACCTGATAGAAGGTAGTCTGCGGCTCGAGGGTGATCGCGCGCGTCTGAATGTTCGTCTGGTCAGTACCCGCGACCAGAGTGTTGTGTGGAGTACTCGATATAATGAAGCCCAACCAAACTGGCAGGATTTACAGCAAAAAATAGTGGCACAACTGGTGACCAGCCTGCCTTTGTCCAATATAGAAGCAGTGCTGGCGCCCTCCCAACGAACCATTCTTACCAATCAAACCGCCTGGGAGTATCTGCATCAGGCCCGAATTGCATCACTGAAATGGCAACCGCAAAGCATTGCCAAAGCAAAGGAGTTGCTTAATGCAGCTAATCAGATGGTGCCGGACAACGCGCTTATTCTGGCCAGCTTAGGCCGGGTTTATTTGCAGTTGCGAGAATCAGGCACAGATTGCTCTGAAACTCCTATGGAAAAAGTAAAAGGCATTCTTAACTTTCTGAACCAACACCATTCGGATGCTTTTTATACGCTGTCTTTACAGGCATGGTTTTGCTATTTACAAGGAGACATCAACACCGCTATTGCAGCATTAAAACGGGCACTGGAGTATCAGCCAAATGATGCCGACAGCCTCGCCCTGCTGGCGAATTGTTACCTGCTATCCGGATTACCGGCCCTCGCCTTACCACCAATTCAAACCTTGCAGATTATCGACCCGTTAACACCACTGAGCCGGTGTATGCCCGGCTACTACCAGCTAATGAGTGGTAATTTGCCACAGGCAATTGGCCCTTATCAGGAAATGCTATCCCTTGATCCCAACAACCCGCTGGCACGCCTGTTTATGGTTTGGGTGTTGGCACTCAATGACGAACCAGCCTGTGCTGAAACTGTTTGTGCTGGTTTCAACACGGTAGGAGCCGAGCCGTTAATTGTCCAAATTGCTTGTGCATTGCGGGATAACCTGCTTGACCAGCCAGTAAACTTTTCGCTTAATGCTGCTCAGGAAAAGGTGGTTGAGGTTAATGGGATGCTGGCCAGATTTACCGCTTACGGATATGCCGCCAGCGGCAATAAAAGCCGCGCTGTGCACTGGTTGCACCGTGCATTTGAACTGGGGTTCCGGGCTTATCCTTTTATTAGTCTGTACGACCCTTTCTTCAGACCATTTAAAGACTACCTGCCTATGCAAAAGTTGCTGACTAACATGGCCGCTGAGTGGCATAGCGCTGCTGAATTTAATAGCCAGTTGTAGCAGTTAAGGCTATCTGTTAGCAGTTATTTTTATTTTCTGTTGCGCTGCTTTGCGATTTATCATTTACTGATAAATTGATGAAGGTTTATAGCACCTTCTGGCTAACTCAAAATAATCCTTACACTTTTTCTGCTTTATAGAGAATTCATGATGATGAAAGACACCCGACAGCAATTTAGTAAAATCACCATTTCACTGCACTGGTCAGTGGCGCTGCTGATGATTGCCTTGCTGGCCGTTGGCATTTACATGACCGAAAACAAAGACTACAGCCTGTATGGCCTGCATAAATCCTTTGGCGTTATCGTGCTGGTGTTGGCCCTGGGCCGGGTATTCTGGCGGATGAAAAACGGCTGGCCACTGGCCGCCGGCAACTATAAAGGCTGGGAGCATAAACTGGCTCATGCGGTGCATTGGGTACTGATTCTGGGCACGCTGATTATGCCTGTTTCCGGTGTCATTATGTCGTCCATGGGCGGTCATAATATCCCGCTGTTTGGTATCGATTTGATCCCGGGTAATCACGATCCGGCTAACCCGCAGGATGTGATCCCGCGCAACGTCGAGCTGGGTGAAATGGCAGAAGAAATACACGAATTCGTGGGTTATCTGCTGATAGCCTGCATTTTGCTGCATATTGCCGGCGCGCTTAAGCACCATATTATAGATAAAGACGGCACGTTAATGCGTATGAAAGGGAAGCGAATAGACGTAGAGTAACCATCAGGGAATAATAATGGGGTCAGAGAACATTACCGTTGATAATGTTCTCTGACCCCATTAATTTTAGAGGGCCATTGCTACTTTGGTGCCCTGTTCAATGGCCCGTTTGGCATCAAGCTCAAGTGCTTCATCGGCGCCACCAATAAGGTGATAAGGCAAGGAAAGCCCCTCTACTAGTGCCCGCTGAGGCTCCTGACCAGCACAAATGATCACGTTATCCACGTCGAGCACCTGCTGCTCCTCGCCAACCGTGATATGCAAACCGTTATCATCGATTTTGTGGTACTGCACGCCCGGGATCATTTTCACCCCTTTCATTTGCAAACCTAAGCGGTGCGCCCAGCCGGTAGTTTTACCCAGGCCAGCGCCCACCTTGCTGGATTTACGTTGCAGCAGAACTATTTTTCTGGGTGACTGCTCAGGCTGTGGCTGCATGCCTTCCACCCCGCCACGGGCAGAGAAAGTCATATCAATTCCCCACTCGCGCATAAAGGCGGCGATATCCTGACTTGGTACAGACTTTCCGTGGCTTAAATATTCAGCGGTATCAAAGCCAATGCCGCCGGCGCCAATAATCGCTACTTTAGCGCCTACCGGTTTTTTATCCCGTAGTACGTCCAGGTAGGTCATTACTTTACTGTGATCGATACCTTCGATAGCAGGTATACGCGGCACAATTCCGGTAGCCAGTAATACTTCGTCAAAGCCGTGTTCGTTTAACGTTTGTGCGGTGACAGGAGTATTCAGCTTAACTTCGACATTAAGCAGCTCCAACTGGCGCTTAAAATACCGCAGGGTTTCGTAAAACTCCTCTTTACCAGGGATCTGTTTGGCAATATTAAACTGCCCGCCGATTTCTGCTGCAGCATCAAACAGTACTACGCTATGACCGCGTTTAGCCGCTGTAGTAGCCGCTGCCAATCCGGCCGGGCCCGCTCCAACAACCGCCACCTTTTTGGGCGATTCGGCCAGAGTCATCTTGTACATCAGCTCATGACAGGCAAAGGGATTAACCAGACAACTGGTGAGTTTGCCTGCAAAAATATGATCAAGACAAGCCTGGTTACAGCCAATACAGGTGTTAATTTCATCGCTGCGCTGGGTTTGCGCTTTATTGACAAACTCAGGATCGGCCAGGAATGGCCGGGCCATCGAGACCATATCGGCATCGCCGCGAGCCAGCACCGATTCGGCCACTTCCGGCGTATTGATCCGGTTAGAGGTGATCACCGGCACACTCAGTGCCTGGCGGAATTTCGCTGTCACCCAGGTAAATGCCGCTCGTGGCACTTTAGTGGCAATAGTCGGGATGCGCGCCTCATGCCAGCCGATGCCGGTATTAATGATGCTGGCACCCGCTTTTTCAATGGCTTTACCCAGCGTGACCACTTCATCATAAGTTGACCCCCCCTCAACGAGATCCAGCATTGATAAGCGGTAAATAATGATGAATTCTTCACCCACTGCCTCGCGAACACGACGTACTACTTCTACCGGCAATTTGATGCGGTTTTGGTAGTCACCGCCCCATTCATCGCTACGATGATTGGTTCGTGCTGCAATAAACTGATTGAGGAAGTAACCCTCAGACCCCATGATTTCAACGCCATCATAGCCTGCCGCATGGGCCCGTTTTGCCGTTTCGACAAAGTCGTTAATCTGCCCTTCGATTTCTTTGCTGGTTAGCTCACGAGGTTTAAACTGATTAATAGGTGCCTGTAACGCTGAAGGCGCTACCAGATTAGGGTTATAAGCATAACGACCGGTATGCAGAATCTGCATACAAATTTTGCCGCCATGGGCATGCACGGCATCGGTAACCATCTTGTGATGCGCTACCGCTTCGTCGCTGTCGAGCATCTTCGTTTTAATGTGTACGCCGCCCTCCTGGTTAGGCCCGATACCGCCGGTAACCATCAACGCCACACCGCCCCTGGCGCGGGTAGCATAGAACTCAGCCATGTGAACGTGTCCGTTAGGCATCTCTTCCAAACCGGTATGCATGGAGCCCATAACAATACGATTTTTTAGCTGAGTGAAACCTAAATCCAGTGGCTCGAATAAGTGCGGATACGACTGGTTTTGATTTGCAGCGGTTGCCTGCGACATGTGTGCCCCTTTTATTAACCTTTTATTAAACTGAACAGTGTCAAGATAGGCGCATAATTTGACACTGTCAAGATAAAGATTATGCTAGTCAGCAATTGTGACATTTTTAGGAAGTACCATGCCGTCATCCGGCACACAAACCTACCATCATGGTGACTTGCGCTCAGCGTTGTTAGATGCAGCAGCCAACCGTATTGAAAATCAGGGCATCGAGGGGCTTTCGTTACGCAAGCTAGCCGACGATGTGGGGGTATCCCGCTCAGCGCTGTACCATCATTTTCGTGATAAGAACGCGCTGCTTAACGCGGTAGCTGCTAACGGTTTCGCCAATTGGATTGCAATGACCTCTGAATCCGGCGGCGATGAATCCGTTCCTGCGCCAGTTCGGATGAAACAGTTTGTGTATGGGTATGTGCACTGGGCTGTGGAACATCCACAGCTGTACGATCTTATGTTTGGCCGCCCTATCTGGAAAAACGATCTAGCCGACGATGAACTGAAAGACGTGGCCTACCCGGCGTTTCAATATATGCTGAGCTTAATTACCCACTGGCAGCAGCAAGGCTTGTTGTTGCCCGATAAACCAGCATTGCGTCAGACGCAGGTCATCTGGGCGACCCTGCACGGCCTGGCAAAACTCGTCACCGACGGTGTATATGCTGACTCCAGCCATATCGATGAAATGTGCGACTGCGCGGTAAACATGCTACTACCCAAGCAATAATGAAAATAAAGGGGTCAGAGTCTGAGGCATCCCCACAAATAATATAGCTATATCAACAAGATAAAAAAGAAGGGAACATTCATGATGTTTGGTGATCAGATCAATCGCCAAAAATCACTGAGACCAAACAGCCATGAATGCCCTATCTATTGTGAACAAAGTCGTATCGCTTGTCAGCTATAAAATGCATCAAGCGCGACTAAACGCGGTAACGGCGTGCGTGAAAAGCCTTCTTAATGGAAGCGCAGCAACCGTAACGAGCATAGGTCGTGGAATTAACACTAAAGCCTTTGAAAAACATCGAATTAAACGCGCAGACAGGCTGCTCTCAAACCCTCACCTACGCAACGAGGCACCATCAATTTATGCCGCTATTTGTCAGCTGTTTTGTGGTGGCACTTCACGTCCTGTCATCTCAATCGACTGGTCAGATTTAGATGACCGTAAAGCTCACTTTCTTTTACGCGCGGCATTATCTCTAGAAGGTAGGCCCATCACACTTTATCAAGAAGTACACTGCAACAAGACCAAAGAGAAACCGGCTACGCACAGGGCATTCTTGAAGGCGTTGCACGCCATATTACCTTCACACTGTCGACCCATTATCGTGACTGACGCGGGGTATAAATCGCCCTGGTTCAGAGAGGTACTAGCGCTAGAGTGGGACATTGTCGGTCGCATTCGAAAACCGCATATGTACTCAATTGACAGCGAGAAGACCTGGCAGTGTATTCGTCACCTTTATGACCAGGCAACCTGTCGACCTAAGCGCTTTGATAATAGCCACATCGTAAGAGGTAACCCTTTTGCTTGTACACTTGTTTTGTTTAAACAAAAAGCTAAAGCGCGTCACGCTATCAATCCGGATGGCACACGCAAGGCCTCAAAACGCTCGAAAGTCCATGCACAAGGAGCAAAGGACCCTTGGTAGTTAGCTACATCACTGAAAACTCACCGACATTTATCAAAACAAGTTGTGGCGATTTATCGGCAGCGTATGCAGATTGAAGAAGGCTTTAGGGATATGAAAAGCACTAAGTTCGGTCTTGGCTATGAACAGAACAAAAGCGTGAAACAGCAGCGCCTAACGATACTGGTATTGCTGGCTACGTTAGCATCATTGGTTGCTATTTTACTGGGTATGGTGCTCGTTTCTTCGAACAAGCACCGGCGATTCCAAGCCAATACAGAGACAAGACGCACACTCTCATTCCACTACCTTGGCCTCAGAGGTATCGCTTGTCGAATACGGTTTACCATAAGACAGTGGAAAGCTGCACTCAGGTGGTGCAGCTCCCTAATAGAAGAAGCCTGGGCTGCAAGCGTATGAAATTAAAATCGTGGGGATCCCTCAGACTCTGACCCCTTTATTTTACTCTGACCCCTTTATTTTAATTCTGCTCGTTGCGGATCCATTCTGCTGCACGTTCGGCAATCATAATGGTTGGGGCATTGGTATTGCCGCCCACCAGGGACGGCATAACCGACGCATCAACCACTCTTAAACCTGCCACATTGCGTACCCGCAGTTTGCTGTCTACCACTGCCATGGGGTCATCATCGGCGCCCATTTTACAGGTGCCCACCGGGTGGTAGATGGTTTCGGCTCGCTCCCGAATAAAGGCAGCAATATCTTCGTCGGAGTCCAGGCGGTGTTCGCCGATACTCAGGTAGCCCTCGTACTGTGCAAAAGCTTCGCTGGTAAGTATCTTTTGTGCCCATTTAACTGCGTCGATCATCACTTTGAGATCGTCGTCCTCGGCCAGGTAATTGGGCTGAATAGCGGGATGATCGGCCGGGTGATTACTTTGCAGGGTAATTTCGCCACGGCTTTTAGGGTATAACGCGCAAACGTGCAAGCCATAGCCAAAGCCATGCACGAAACGCCGGCCGTGGTCCTGCAAAATAGCCGGTAAAAAATGGAACTGAATATCCGGCGATGCCTGCGCCAGTGACGAGCGCACAAAGCCGCCGCCCTCAGCCACGTTGGAAGAAAAGATATAATCCCGTTTAAATAAATAGCGACATGCCGCTTTGATATAGCGTGGCAACATTCTGGCCGCAATGGGATAACCCAGGGGCTGCTTACTGCGGTATTGAACAATGGCATCAAGGTGGTCCTGCAGGTTTTTGCCCACGCCGGGTAAATCCTGCTGCACGTATATGCCTTTGTCTTCCAGTTCGCTGGCCGGGCCGATCCCTGATAACATCAGCAAGTGGGGCGAATTGATTGCACCGGCGCTAAGAATGACCTCGCGAGACGCCATTAACCGCATAGCCTTTCCTTTACACCTCACCTGCACACCGGTGGCCCGTTGTTGCTTTATGAGCACCCGTTCAGCCAGAGCTGAGGTAATGATTGTAAGGTTACCGCGCTGACGGGCATCTGTGAGATAAGCTTTCGCGGTAGAACAGCGCTGGCCGTTGCGCTGCGTAACCTGGTAGTAACCCAGCCCCTCACGGTCACGACGATTGAAGTCTTCACGCACGGGCAGATCAACGTATTTAGCGGCGTTTACGAAGGCATCGGACACTTCAGCGGTATGACGCAGGTTATTTACATCCAGCGGGCCGCCTACACCGTGGTATTCATCGGCACCGCCACAGTAATTCTCTGCGCGCTTAAAAAATGGCAGAACTGACTCGAAATCCCATCCATCAGCCCCCTGCGCTGCCCAGCGGTCATAATCCTCGGCCTGGCCACGGATATAACACATAGCATTAATTGAGCTTGATCCGCCGAGCGTTTTGCCCCTAGGCCAGAATAGCTCTCTGTCGTTCAGTGCCGTTTGTGGTTCGGTGTTATATCCCCAGCCAATGCTGTCGAATCGAGCCAGTAGTGATAAACCAAAGGGGATATGAATAAACGGGTTACGATCGCTGCTGCCCGCTTCAACCAGACAGACCCGAATCATTGGGTTTTCGGTTAAACGCGCCGCCAGCACGGCACCGGCAGAACCGCCACCGATGATCACGTAGTCGAATTGTTGAACAGGAATATGCATCGTTCACCCGCTGTTGATTGGTTGAGCCCGTTTGGTTATTCTCGCCTTTACCAACTGATTGTACCAGTTGAATCTACGCTACGCCATTGTCGCCAGCGACGCAAAAAATTTTAAGCCTTGAGCCAGTGTAAACAGCACTGTTATGATTTACCGCAACAATGGGGTTGCCCCTCTTTACAATGCAAGGATTGATGTTTGTTACCTCCATTAAGCTGGCGCGACAGAATGCATGCCCTGGTAGGCTATTGCCTGATTAAAAGCGGCCGCCTGCAGTACGAGATATTTACCGAACAAGAGCTTAATGAACTCATCGCCCCACATTTCCCCTTTACCGAACCGTTAGCAGTGCCGATTGGCGAAGGTCATTTTACCTGCCTGGAAGCACAGCTCAGTATGCCCACATCCACTAATCGACTTACCGTGCAGATCCTCTGTGCCATTGAAGTAAAAGTAATGGGCTCACGCATATATAAGGCCCATGCGGCTGCAGGCATTAGCGCCCTGCCCAATTACTATCCGGCCAGTCGCTCATTGCACCTTACCGACACGCGGGTGGATTTTATTCATTTACTCAATGACCAATACTCACTGGTAAAAGACACTCAGTTTATTATTGACAAATTACTGCCTTTGCCGCTATCCGGGCTTGGTTCCTTACTGGGCCAGCCGTTACGCTCGGCACTGAGTCTGGTGTCGGCGGGCTCTACCGATCAGGAACTGGATTATCTGAAACTCTATTTACACGGCAACACCCAACGAATACTGGATTACCACAAGCCCAGATTGGCCAAGGAACTACTCTCAAGGCTCGATGAGCGCGCACTGGAATACACCATGGATGACAACCACTGGCGGGAATTCCTATTTGGCCGCTATGGCAAACGGGTAGCCGTAGAAGAAAACCAGCTCCGGTTTTTCTTTACCGAACAGCCCTGAGCGGATGAGGAAAGTCCTGAGTGCATAAAGTCAACACTGACCCAGTGCACACGGATGCCTATTAGGCTATACTCCATAACGTTGAATAACGGTTAGGAGATTATTGATGATTGTCGTCACCCTGACCGGGCTATGGGCTAACTAAACCGCCCTTTTACCGCCCGGTACTAATGCCGGGGCCTTTCGCCCCCTTAATGAAAACATTAACGTTAGTTAAGGGTTAATTATGACTAATTTTCAACGTCTCTCCGCCATGGGCTGGCGGCCTTTTTTCCAGCAACAACTGACTCTTGAAGAATGGGATCAAATAATCCCTGTCAGGGTCACTGAACAACATAAATCTGAGCTGACAGTAGTAGCAGATCTGCACACCTTTAATTTGCCAATTACTCCCGCCATGCCACCTTTGGTAGTTGGCGACTGGGTATTGCTGAATGAAAATAAACAGTTTGTACGCTTGCTCGAGCGATACAGCTGCTTTAAACGCAAATCAGCCGGCACCGGTATTGAATGGCAGTTAATTGCAGCCAATGTCGACACCGCATTTATCGTTTGTTCGATGAACGAAGACTTTAACCCCAGCCGCATTGAGCGCTACCTGGCACTCGCACAAGCGGCCGACGCAGAACCGGTGGTGGTGTTAACCAAAGCTGACCTTACCGATGAGCCCGAAAGCTGGCGCGACAATGTCCGCCGCATCGATAAACAGTTGCAGGTTGTCACCGTTAACGCACTGGAGAATAGCTGTAGGGATGCTTTACGTGACTGGCTGACCCCCGGTAATACAGTGGTCATGCTTGGCTCTTCCGGGGTAGGTAAATCAACGCTTACCAATACCTTACTGGGTGAATCCCGTCAGTCTACGCAGGGTATTCGTGAGGATGATGCTAAAGGGCGTCATACCACTACCGGGCGATCATTGTATCCGTTACCTCAGGGCGGACTCACTCTCGACACTCCGGGTATGCGGGAATTACAGTTAGCCGATTGTCATGATGGGATTGTCTCGGCATTTGCCGATATCCAACGCTTAGCTGAAACATGCCGATTTGCCGACTGTCAGCACGATCAGGAGCCAGGCTGTGCAGTGCAGGCCGCGGTGGGGCAAGGTTCACTGGACTCACGGCGATTGTCCAACTACCAGAAGTTGCTCCGCGAAGATGCGCTTAACTCCGCCTCACTCGCTCAGAAAAGGGCTAAGGATAAAGCCTTTACCCGGTTTGTGAACTTTTCGCAAAAAGAGTCGCGAAAGTTTAAAGGCCGCTAAAGCTGGCTGAAGACTTTGGTTAGTCGTATGCATCGGTCGTTCAGCACTGATGACTGATGCATTTTCTCTGTTAAGCATACCAGCCACGGTATCAATATCTCTAAAGAAAACATTGATTTGTTCAATCGGTGAGCATAACGTAAATCAGGATAACCAGAATAAGGATAAATAATGCGGTTACTAACGACACTAACTTTATTAGCCGGCCTGCTCACTAGCATGCCATCACAGGCAGAAAATATCGCCCTGGTGGGTGGCAGACTCATCGATGGCACAGCCGAACGCCCGCTACACAATAGCGTGATACTGGTAAAAGACGGCATCATTGAAAAGGTCGGCACGGTGGATTCGCTAACCGTGCCCGCGGGCTATCGGGTAGTCTCCACCGAAGGGCACGACGTGCTGCCCGGTTTATGGGAAAGTCATGCCCACATAATGCTTACCGGTCACGCCAATTATACGCACTGGCAAAAAGCGTATCGCGACCGTCAGGTGGATGAGATTATGCCGGCCTCACTGGTACAGTTGCTGCTTGCGGGCATCACCAGTGTTCGCGATCTGGGCGCGCCCCTTGAGGACTCTGTCGCCATTAAGCAAAAACTCGCTAACGGCGAGATCCCCGGCCCCACCCTGTATACCTCAGGGCCATTCTTACAGGCAGAAGTCCTGGACTGGCAAAAACACTATCGATGGGAAGTCACCACCGAGAGCGAAGCAAAAGCCGCGGTCAAACGCTTGCACGACGCCGGCATGGAAATCGTTAAGCTCATCGACCATGACGATATGCCACGTCCGGTAGCCCAGACCATTGTAGATGAGGCGCATCGACTCAACATGAAAGTAGTGGCTCATGCGCATAAGCCCGATGAAATTCGCGTGGGCGTAGAAATCGGCATTGATAATTTTGAACATACCGGGCTTACCACCGCGCCGGGATACCCACAGGACGTACTGGATACGCTGGTAGAGCGCACCGCCACCGGGATTTTCGACGGATTATTGTTCTGGACGCCTACCATGGAAGGATTATTTACCTATCCCGATTTGGTAGCTAACCCGGAAGAACTGGACGATGCCTGCTGGAAGCGTGGCTTAAAGGACGACACCATTGCCGATATTAAGCAATCGATTGCCAAACCCGGGCACCTTAATTACATGCAACTAACGCCGCTCAGAACCCCAACCATTAAGAATAAAATCAATCAGTTAAAGCAAACGGGTGTGATGATGCTGGTAGGTACGGATTCCGGGATCCCAATGAAATTTCATTGTCAGTCTACCTGGCAGGAAATGGCAGTCTGGGTGCATGACATGGGATTTGACGCCATGGACACACTACGGGCAGCGACTTACTGGCCTGCGGTGATGATGGGCGTACAGGATCGTTATGGGTCAGTAACACCGGGTAAGGTAGCCGATATCATCGCTGTGCGTGGCAATGTGCTTAAATATATGAATTTAGTGCGCGATGTCGACATGGTCATGAAAGATGGCGTTATTTTTAAGCATAATGGCGTAATCGACGAGGCCTTACTCAGCGACTTTGGCAAACGCTAGCCTCACTCCTGATACCTGAGTAAATCAACGATAGTTATCGGCCTAACCTTCACAGCCTGGTCGATAACCTTTCTACTTATTAAAGCTGTGCTTAAAACTGAACGCAAAGTCACTTTCTCCATGCTCACGAAGATGAACTAAGCGTTCCTCGGCTTCAGCCACCGTCGGAATATGCCCTTCTTCTATCCACCACATCACGTAAGACGCACTATCGAGAGGCACAAACCATTCTTTTTTGCGTTTCAGAAAATCGATATGGTGGGTTTTAAACATAAACTGCTTTAACGAGGCTATGTCCTGCCATACCGACATATTGACGATTAGCTCGGGATCATTAAACACAGGGATACTGGTAGCGTTACCGGAATCGTCTTTTAAGCGCCAGATAAACCCCGGGCTGCTTTCAGCAACGGTGTTTATCGGCTCGAGATTATTGACAAAATCAGCCATCCCTATGGAATCCAAAGGAAATTTTGGCCTGGCGATATTGAGCTGAGCGAGATGCATGGGTTTTCCTTAACTTACTGGCACCTCTTTACTATGTGGGTTGGTATCTGATTTCGCAATATACAGAGCACACAAATTTTTAGTTTAACTGTGCTCCCGTTGCCAGGCGTGAATAACAAAATCCGCTTCCACCTGCTTTATATCAGCAAACCGTGCCTGGGCTTCCGCCTGCGGTAAACGCCAGTAATAAGGGGTCATCTCCAGCAATCCCTGTTGGGTTTGCGGGTCGGTTAAATCCACCGTAAAACTCAACCGTTGCTCAATGAGCTGGCTAAATCCGCCGCGTTCGGCGAATTCCACCTTGTGCTGGCGGGGGTTATCGTAAATAGCTTGTTTTATTGACCATAAGTGATTTTCGGCCGGATCTACCGCAATCAGCAGACCCCCCGGGGCAATCACCCTTTGGTATTCGGTATCACTGCCCGGCGCAAATACCTGCAACACCACATCCTGCGAATTATCCTCAAGCGGCAAATGGGCACTGCTGGCTACCGCAAAATGACAATTTTTATAGCGTTTAGCCGCCAGATCGACAGCATGTTTGGCAATATCGCAGCCAGATGCGTTCACTTTACGCTCTGCATCCTGTAGCGCCTGTGCGATATAGCCAAGATAACTGCCCTCGCCACAACCGGCATCAAACAGGCGCACAGCAGACGGCCCTGCATAGTGCTTCTGAATAACCTCTACCAGCGCTGCCATCAGTGGCTGATAGCCTGTTGCATCATGAAACTGGCGACGCGCATTAACCATAGTTTTGTCATCACCGGGCTGTTTGGACTTTTTATTCTGCACCGGCAGTAAGTTTAGATAGCCGGATTTGGCCTCATCAAAGGCATGACGATTTTCACACCGCCAGGTGCGCATCGATTGCTGTAATGGTTGCTGACAAAGCGGACAACGCCACATGGGAATACCTCGGTAAAACAGAAGCGGCAATGCTACTAGTGATCGCTGACAATGGAAAGTGGCACCTCGTCGCTGTGTTCACCAATGTCGTCGATACTCAGGCCCGGATCGTCAATACTCGCTTCCAGCATTTCAAAAGCTTCGCGGCAGTACTCCGCCAACGGTTGCAACGATTTAATCTGCTGATTACAACACACCATACCAATATTGGCCGTGCCGTTATAGGTCATTAGGGTGATGTTAACGCCGCCCCCCGGGGTTTGGGTAGAAATAGGGTAACAGGCAAGCAATTTGCTGTCTTTAAAGTACTTTTGCTGTTTCGGCCCGGGGATATTGGATACCAGCACATTGGCAATGGGCTTTACCCAGTCTGAAATATGCAGCCACTCAAATACCAGCGCGATGGCCTGGATAACAATGGTATATCCGCTGAAAGCAGAAGGCCGGGCCCGCTGGGCGGCCTGCTTAACAATGCGATGATGATAAATAATCTGTCGCAGGCGCAGATATGGATCGCTTTCATCGTGGGCTAACTGGACCGGTACAATGGCAATGCGATTACCGGTAGTTTTTTCGCCGGGTTTTCTTAAATTGATGGGCATATTGGTATACAACGCACGGGTAAATACATGACCGTGATCCTGTAACAAGCGGTGAACGCCAATATCAAACGCGGTGAGTAATACTTCGTTAGCCGAAGCTCTGGTGCGCCGTGCCAGCGCCCGCACACGGGCAAAATCCAAATCAAAGGTTGCCACTGCCCGCCCCGCTTTAACCTGACCGGTAAGCACGGTACGGGTACCGGTAAAGGGCACCGGCATATAATGACGGTTAATCCGGATCAGGCGCAGCAGTAAACGGGTAAAAATTACCAGTAAATCCTTACCAGTAAGGAGCATTTCCCACAGATTTATCCAGAAACGTTTCATGCGCTTATACTGTGGGCGTTTTTGGTGCCTAAGCCGTTTTAACGCCCATATCGGCACAAAGCCGGTACTGTGAGGCTCATCCATGTAACCGGCCTGAAACCAGCGCACCAGGGTAGTGCCATCACCATACAGATGATGGACCCGCGCATAAATAGCAAATACCTGCTGGGAAGGAGAATATAAAAAATGATACTGCCAGAGCGGCTTGTCGGGGTCGAGCCGGGTTTCATGCATACGGGCAATAAACTCGTCCAATGCCGGACGGTCGTGTACATCCTTTACCTGATGCAGTTGAACGTGATAATCCATTTGCATGTGCTTCACCGGCTGTAAACCCAGCGGCCAGATAGCCACGGCTTTCACCCGACAGTTAAACGGTGGGCAGGCCCGGGCATAGCCTTGCATTTCTTCATGTAGCGCGCTCACGTAAGCTTTCGGATCGCTGCCCTCTGGCATTTCAAGCAATTGCAGGCAACCTACATGCTTGGGATTCGCTTTAGACTCAGTGATCCAGAACGAACGGTCCAGGAAAGACAGTTTCTGGCTCATATATCCCCCCTGACAGTCGGTAACGTCAGATTCGCCATGGAGTGATGCTCAATAGCTTTGCGTAGCTGAGCCACGGTTGTTTCCTGCAGGCGAAAGCGCGGCAGTAGTGCTGTCATCATCAGGCTCAGAGCGTGAAACTTTTGCGCCTTGGGGTCATCATTATTACGCAGGTCGTCATACTGATTTGCCTGAGTCAGGATCATTATAATTAAATCCACCATTAAGCGCTGTTCGGCGGGGCTGGCCAGCAATGCCTCCTGCGCCGCAAAGCGCAATAATAACTGGCTTAAACTTGACTCCATTTGCCTGATCTGCTGTTTATGCCAGTGTTTTACTTTGGGGTATTTCTCGGCCAGATCGGCCGGGCTGCGATACATAAAGCGAAACAGCTGTTGTTTATCCAGCACAATAGCAATGAAATAAAAGAAATCTTCCGCCTGCACTTTTTCCAGTGTAGCCGGGCGCAACAAGGTTTGCATGGCTTCGCTGAACCAGTGTACCAGGCCATCAATAATTTGCTCTTTGCCCTTAAAGTGGTAGTACAGATTACCGGGACTGATATCCAGCTCCATGGCAATATCTACCGAGGTAACGGCATTTTCGCCCTGTTCGTTAAACAGAGTTAGTGCGGCGGCGAGGATACGTTCTGCGGTTTTACTGGCCATAACGCGCTACCCTAGCCCATCATCAGCAGGTAGAGTTGTGCAACACCCGCGGCCATGCCAAGCAATGCCCCGGTAACGATCAGTTTCCACTCATCCTGTTGGTAGGCCGGTCGCAGTACCCCTTCAAATTCTTCTGAACGCAAAGCTTGCAAACGCTCGCATAAATCATCCCCGACGCGCAAGGCCTGGTTGGCATAATCAAAGGCATACAGCAGATATTTATCGGTATCTTCAAATAACCGCCGAACCGCCATGGATTTCATTTTGAAGTAGTTTTCGGAACCGACGCCCAAAGCAAAATACGGCTGCGCGATGGCAACATAGCGTTCTATTGCGTCGTTCACGTGTAACTCTATCAATTCCAGCAGCTGTGCTGATCCGGAGCCATGCAAAATCATATGGGTGATATTTTTTGAGTTGATCAACTTAGTTTCAATAATGTCGGCATATACCCGCGACACCTCTTTCTGGCGTTTAAGAAACATGCCCTGAATGGTAAAGCCCATAAAACGCACCGGGCGCTTGGGTTCAAAAATGATTTTAATGGCGATCCAGTTAGTGGCGTAGCCCACCAGCAAACCGCCTAACGGCAGGATCCACCAGGCCTGATACAAATACCATAGGGCCATAGTCGGCAGGCCAAATAAGAAGCCGAAATAAAAGCCGGAGCGCACTATAAACGGAAACTCCTGTTCACCGGAACGTAAAAAGATTTCGTTGATCAATTCCGGCGAATTGACTAACTGTTCAACCACCAGTTCTTTAATATCGAGGATTTCATTAACGTTATGCTGAAAATCCTCCACCATTTTGCTGACTACATAAGGGATGTCGTCTTCAATACGGCGGTACACCAGGTTTTTCCCCTGTACCGGCAGAGCTGCCCATAACTGCGGCGCGGATTCCTCCATCACCTCGTTAACGATTTTACGCACCACCTGCTGCAAACGGTGTTCAATGGCTTTGGTGAGTTCCTGTGGGTCGAGCCGGCTGGCGAGCTCTTCAACGCTGAGTAACTTACCAAGCACCAGCTCAACCTCAATTTCGGCCATTTGTCGTCGTTTGGCTGGTATCAGGCCTTGCCAGCCAAAAATTGGCGGGATCCCTACAAACTCAAGCGGATAAAACATCATTTTTACCGCCAGATAGTTGGTGATCCATCCTACTAACGCGCTAATTAGCGGGATCGACAGCAAACTTAAGGTTTGTACATTCCATTCCATGTTGGTGCTACAAGGCTATTGTTATCATTGTCAGTGCTCAGGCTACTTTGTGGTGCAGTATTGGTCAAATTAACTTTGTTTATACATCGGCTTAGATCAACTAAAAGCAAATCACTCGGCAATTAACAAACGCTGACGTAAATTCTTTAGGCTATGTTCTGCTAAATTGTTGCTATACTGTATATGGATACAGTTATTGAGGGTTAATCATGATCCCAGCACAATTTAGAAAGCTTATAGCCGAGTTA
>NZIK01000003.1 GCA_002691625.1 Alteromonadaceae bacterium | reverse complement strand
TTATCACTTCGAGCCTCTGTAATAATCGTCCAAGATAAATTGGAAGGTTTCGTTTTCATTGAACGTTTTCAAAACCCTCACCTGTCGCATTCCCTGCGTATCCGTTTCTTCAAACAAATTAGGATATTGCTTTACCGCATTGTCTAACTGTACGCCTAAGCCCCTTTCTGAAAGCCTAAAAATCTTACCGGGAGAACACTGATCAGATAACAATGCATCAAAACCAGCTGTTTCAGATGCCTTGATTTCAGAAACAAAGCGTAATAAAGCATATGAGAAAATTTCGGTAGGCAGGTTTGGCCGCTCATCTAAAATAGATGAATAATTGCCCTTCCCTAAGTCTCGAATAAGGCCTAACTCAACTAGCGGTGAAGCAAAATGTTCTTCACCTATAACGTTGTCTTTTTTACCTTTCGCTGACTGCCTACTTGCATATGTATGGAGGAAACAATCTACATCTTTTTTAATAGTACTTTCCTTTACTTCTTTATCACATAAGATTTTGATTTCTCTTTCAATATCGTAAACTAACTTTGTTTTCTCAAAGTTCTGCATAGCTGACATATTGAAGAAATAGCGATATGAAGTGATGGCACTTTCGTCAAAATTTAAAAGGAAGTGAATTAGCCATATACTTCCAATTCGCTCAAGAAAGGGGTCGTTTGCCACGCCCCCCTTTTTACTAACTCGAGAACCTGAGCTTTCATCAGCATTTGAAAGGAAAAGATACTTACCAATATTTGTTAAGGATTGTGACGCGTCATTTTTTTTAGTTTTGACGATTGAACAAGCCTCACTCCAATACCTAATTGAGTTAACCATGTTTTTCCCGACGCCAAGCTCTACAATAGCCCGCTGAACATCCTTAGTGCTAGATGTACTTAAAGCACTGTTTTTGTTTAGCAAATTAGTCGACTTGTAAAGCCATCCGTATCTTAAAGGAAACGTTTCGTGCCCTGAAAATTTAGGTTCCATCACTACCTTTCTATTGGAGAATTTGTCCAGACGTAAAGTGTAACCTTTTAACTTGACGATTAAAATATGATTCCGACAAAGACTGTACAAAAAGCCAGTGATTAAGTTTGCGCGATATGCTTAGCGTACAAACACTTGTGTAGATACACGCTAGCTTTTCAAGCTAAGAATTTGGGAGTGGTTTGGGCGTTCTATAGTAAATTCATCTTCAAGATGTTTAGCCCAAGCGAATAGGTTTTTTATGTAAGTTTTCACACTTACTCGATAGGGCTTAGGGTCATCTAAAAGAGAATTATGCAGTCTTGCGGACAGGGCACCGAAGCTCATTGAGTTATTCTCCAATGTGGACCGTAACCATGAATATATACGCTGTCGTTTGAAAGCTTCAGCTAAACTAAGCGCGCTAATGTTATCTATGCTGAGACCCAATAGCTCTAGGTCATGCAGGTGATCAAAATTATCTAGGCTAGGCCGAAGTAAGTTATTTGGAGTAGACAATAATAGCTCATCAACCCACAGGTATTGTACGGGGTTAGTGCAATGATTGAATATTTCGTGACTCCAGTACACATCATTTATTGGAGTAGCGCAATCTTGAGCTGTTTTTACTTCATTGCAAATCTTTTCAAAAAGTTCATCTGTCATCCAGGTTACTTCTGCATCGATGAACTGAGTGATCTTGTGAAGGTCAGCATTTTCGGCTTCTATCTTTGTTCCAAATTCATGGTTTCCGACTAACCCAAGATGAAGCCCTCTTTGAGTCAAATTAGCCGATCCAAGGAATATATCCGAACTGTCAATTAGAAAAAGCTTTCCGTGCAGGTTCAAATTCACGCCAAAACGCCAACCATTTAATTTACAAAGTTCATACACCCCTAAATCAGAAGCTCCAGATACTAGATCTCTCTTCTGCCAGCGAGCAACTAGAGTGACATTTTTCCCAGCTAAATGAGGCCCAACTGACTTATGCTCTAGTGCTTTTAACTTTGTAAAAGCACTAAAGACGGTCAAGGATTTTCTCGACTCAGCCAAACTTTCAAAAAGCTGGTGGGAAAACTGTTCGCTATCTAACAACACTATGATATTCAAAAATATTCAGATTCATCAGTATCCAAATAATCATCTAATAACTGGCCCCAGTCTCTGCGTGCCATTTGTAGTTGTACCAGTCGTTTATCACTAGTACATTCTCTTTCCATTCGCGCCCATCCCGCTAAACAAACTTCCAATGCCTCGCGTTGAGTATCAGGTATTTTTTGAAGTATTTCCCTCGAAAAAACATGATTAGAGTTTATTTGTAACAATGTAAACCCCTTTTTTGTTGAAACGTCAAAAAATGCTGAAGTCGCCATCGGTAGCTCCTCTACCCACACCTGTAGCTTTTTATCTAATATTGTTTCAGCTTTTTCTTTTGGATTTTCAACTCCGATTGTTTCCAACTCTTTTTCAAGCTCTTCCTGGGTAATCGAAGTAACTATGGTCGGGTGAAATTCTTCTCTCTCTCTTTCTTTGCGATTTGCCTTGGTTGTAACAGAATTTATGCTTTCGCTTATTTCGTCCGAAACATCATTTAAAGTGCCCTTTAATGTCCCAAGTTCGCTAATTCTTGCGAGAAGCTGTTTTTCAACTTCTTTAACTCGACGTACTATTTCGTAAATTTTAAGCTTAGGGTCATTGCTCGCTTTTAAATCTGATTTATATTCTTCTTCAGACTCAAACCCCTCTCGCTCGAAATCCTCCGAAGCTTTAATATTCTTGAAATGAACAACATGTTGTTTGTTATTAGTAACACCAAAAATATTATCCAGACTAGGGCTAAATTCAACCTGAATTCCATAAAATCGCGCAGGCCCTCTTGCTTGGGCGTCCTTCGAGATAAAATCGGGAATCAACGCTAGCTCTCTTTTGCTTCTAACAACTGAAAGTCCCATATTTTTAACTGCATGTTTTCCCCACGGGGTATTACCAATGGTGTTTGAAGTCGTTGCTTTAATCGCGTCGAAAACTGACTTTTTTATTACAGACCCAGTGATTTTTACTTCATGCTCAATACCGTGTTCATCCTCGACTCTGAAAACTTGCTCACAATCGCCACATAATTCAAACATCGCTTCCCCCCCATATTCGCCTGGAAGCTCTGGAAGAGAGGTTTTTTTCATCAAATACAGAGGATCGTTAGGTAAAAATTCCTGTTCATCCTCAAGCAGAAACAAACTACCTTTATACTCTGCTGATTTAAAGCGCAAACATACAGCACCGTCGGCTATAAAGTTTCGATACATTCTCCCAACGATATCTTGAGTGTGTTGAAAAATGGATTTACCAGTAACCCAATTACACCGATCTAATTTACTCCACACTACTAATGTCCCACTAGGTGGTAATTTTTCTCCGCAAGCACTTGCAAGCTCTTTAGGGATTTCTCGCTTCTCTGGATCAGGGATAGTTTCTAATTCGCCATCTTTTATTAAATCTATATCTAAATATGTATGAAAAACTTCGTTATCTTTTTGCCAACTCCAAACATCCACTCGCTTGCACTGTGAGATTGACGAATTAGGGAGTCCCATACCAAACTTGCCAATACCGTTACTATCTTGTCTATTTTCTGATGCGCCAAACTCTAATGCCAATTGTAAGGTTTCTGGAGACATACCACAGCCATTGTCCAAAACACCTATTTGTTGAACTCTTTTAATAGCTCTAGTTCCGCCTTTTTTTCCATTACTCCTTTCCTCGAATGCGATTAACTCAACTCTATCGGCACCCGCTTGTATACTATTATCCATTAATTCTGCGAGTGCATGTGCTGTACTTAAAAAGCCGTTATCTCGCATTGAGTCGATTGCAACCTGACCCCTGATGAATGGTCTACTCATTTTTTAATAATCCTTATTATTTAATTAAACTTCAGTCCAAAGTCGATCCCAATGAACGAATGCTTCCGCAACGCTCCTAAATGCAGGAATATCGTCTCTAACTGTATAAATCGTACACTCTCTATTGCCGCCACTTAGTTCACCTCTCATGGCCCTACCCGCCATTTGAGAATACTGAACCAAGGAATCTGTTGGCCTCGCAATAATTGCGACATTTGTTACAGGTGCGTCGAATCCAGCAGTTAAAATATTGTAGTTAATCAGAATGCGGACATGTCCTTTACTGTACTCTGCTATCTTATATCTTCTAGTCTCATCGCTATCATGCTGGCTATCTAGCGAGTACGCCTTTATTCCGCTAATGGCGAGTAAGGATGCTAATTTTATCGAATGTTGAATGCTACATGCGAAAACTATTATAGAACTTCCCTTATTGTGCTCTCTTATCAACACATCGAGAAGCTGCAAATTTCTATTCTCATCCTCCGAGAGCGCCAATCTTATTTCATTTGTTCTTTTCTGATTAGCAAATGCGTCCGTTACAACCACTTTCTTCCCATCATAATTTATGCTTTTAAACTTTGCTTTTGCCAAATATCCTTTTTCTACCAAATATTTTATCGGCGACTCATAACCACTAATCTTCATGGTTATTTTTTTATTATCAAAGAAGCTAGAAAGCCTGTGATCCTCATCACTATTGTCTTCCAACTTTCTGCCTGGAGTCGCTGTTAGCCCTAAAAGAAAGGTTTCATTTTCATGGCTTAACATGTCATCAACGGTCAAAGCGTAAGTTGGTGCAATTGCTTTGTGTGCCTCGTCAAAGATTATAAGACTTACATACTGTCTGAGCTTCTCATAAAGGATTTTATAATTTTCGCTTCCTCGGGTAGAGTTTAATTTCTGGAGACCTGCTATCAAGAAACCGCTATCTATACCGCCTAAAGAGATATTAGTATCTGAGAAATAAAGGTATTCTTTTAGTGTTCTATTTCCTAAGTATCCCCATGCTTTATAAAATTCATCTGCAGCTTGCTTACATAACTCAGCAGTATCCGCTAACCAAAGGACGAGTCCTTTAGGGTTTTGTCTAAGGTGCTCGCAAGCGATATTGACAGCTGTTCGCGTTTTGCCAGCACCAGTCGGCAGGTGCAGTAAACATTTACGATCGATACCTGAATTCATCATTCGGTTAATTTTGAGAACCATATCTTGCTGGTATGGATATAAGGGATAACCGCATTCAACTCTAGCAATGCCCGCCACTCTTTGACTAGTGATAGCGCTCAATTCTAGCTTGCTGTAGAACCCCATTTCAGAAATAAATGACTCTGGCCATCTATTTGCAATACGAATAAGTGCTTCATAAACATCTACTTGTAGTTTTGAAGATTCGCAGACTTCCCTATTTGCTGTTAAGTTTCCGAGTACTGTTTCAACCTGACTCTGCGACATTCTTTCAATTAATTTTTCTCTCAAAACTTGATTTGCGACTATTTCGTAGCCGTATAAATTAAAAACAGCTTCTGCCAATTCTTGAGTACTAATTTCTCTTTCTTTTAATTTTTCAAACTCAGATATTGTTTGTACTCCAATAAAATGAGCAAGTTCGCCAGCTGAATAGCTTTGTAATATTTCTCTTAGTAATATTCTCGCCATATCCGTTTTCATTTAACTCCGTAGTTTGAAAAACAAAACCGATTAGTAATCATAGTTATTCTTAAATTATCGTTTAGGTTTGCTAGGCGTAGCTGAAGTGATACTCTTCTGGGGCAGAGCAGAGTAGCAAAGTTCGTTCAAAGCTGAACTCGATGAATAGAATCGAAGAAGCGATAATACGTTCTGTTTTCTATGAGGGGATTTAGACATCACGTTCGAAACGTCAACAAAACGCATTCTACATCCTTATAGTTAGTCTTTAGTCTGATAAAGTAACATTGAATTATTTACTGATTCAATGACATTTGCCGCTAGATTAGTATGCTTAAAGCGTATTGCGTATTAATTCAACTCTTTTGAATATAAGTATTTTTCTTAGACAACCGCTTTAAAACCCTTTACATACCTCTGCCCTAGCTTCGCTAGTGCTATATTTACCTCTAGCTCTTCATCTTCAGTCATGTATTTCATTACTGTTCGCAAAACGAAATCACTATTTTGCTTGTATTGTTTCGCGAACTTTTGGCAGGGCTGCTTAATCTCGTTTTCAAGCTCTTGAAGTTTCATCGTATAATGAAAGTTTTCTATGGCTTTTTCAAAAGACTCGCCGCTTTCAAAATAAAGCTGACTCAGCTTGCTCTTCTTTATTTGATAGGTTAAACACGCAAACTCTAGGGCTTCCTTAAAGCTATTAAATTCGTGTTCGAATACTTTAAATAGTCTTTTTTCAGGTTTAGCAACTCGTGTAATACTGCCATTTACTTCATAGTCAAAGCCTGCAAAACGGACTCTTGTTATAACTTCTTTGCCAAGGTTAGAGCCGCCTTTTAGACTTCTTTGAAATGAAGCATCCATTTCTTGTATTTCTTCATCGCTCCAATGATTAAACACTCTAATCGCCTTTTCGTATTTGTCTGCTAATAGCCCTTTTAAAGCATCTATTCGTAAATCTAGCGATCCAATATTTTGCTTTTTAAGCAAATCTCGGCACTCTGTACACGAAGGCACGGATATAAAATCCGCCTCTCTGCTCGCGTCTCGCCAGTCGTGGATAAAGTTAATGGGGGGAATATAGTCCGAGCACGAGGCTTCACAGCCACAATAGATACAGCGATTAAAATCAGTGGAGTGAACAGCTTTTAAAGGTTCGTAATACTTTTCGTAGTCCATTACTAATGACGCGCCTTTTGTTGAAATTTTATGTCATCTGCCATGACACTCTTCCAAACATAGTCTAAATTTGAAGGCTTGTGAATAGTTAAACTAAGAATCTAAAGCAACCTTAAGCTTCTGATAAATATATTATAATTTACTTATAAAAACGCCACCAATTGGCAGCGCTTTGCTTTATAGCTTAACCACTAAACACTTCAACCGCGACGGTCTGCTGTGTGGGTCGCCTTTTATCTACTTTTAATGAATCACTATTGCCTTGCAAGGTAAACGTTATTTACAAACTCATGGAGTTTACACAGGGCACTGAGCGCGCTTTTGAACTTTTCTTCGAAGGGCTCTTGAAACCTGTTGTAGATATCTTCGTATACATCACCGTCATACTCAGCTTCCAGCTTTTCGCACATATCATTGAGGTGATAATTCGGATGGTAGCACTCAGTGAAATTGTCTAGTAAACCTTCCAAGTCTTCTTTATAAAGATCTAATTCATTTAAAGGAGTCTCATCGATAAGCTCGCCCACATTGTAAAGAAATTCATCAATCTCATGGTCAGCGTCATTTTTCCGTTCAGAGTCGAAACCTTCTTTTTCCATCCAGCTATTTAACTCATCATGTCTCTTAGATGCTTCCTCAAACTTCTCCTCAAGTTCTTGCTGCGGTGATTTGAGCTTTACTTTAATTTCACCTATTGATGGTATCTGATTTGGTTTAGGTTGAAGCCAATCTTGCCTTAAGTCATCTATCGTTAATTCAGTTTTCATAGGCTCTCTTTCTGAATCAACCAATTGAGCAGAACCCGCTGGCAAACCGAACACTTTCTCTATTTGCTTTTGAATTGTGGAAATTGACGCGTCTTTTCTCGCTTTTTTGTAACGTAACCCTGTTTTATTTTTTTCAACTTCTTCGTCATCATCGTAATCAACACTGACAGTAAGGCGCCACGCGAATGGTTTAGTACAATGCTTTTTACTTGGAGTGGAGATTCGCTCTATCTCAACAAGATAACCATCTTCAGTTAAGTCATAGTTAATATGCGATTCTATTTTTTCTACGTTTTCCGTGTTCCACGATACCCACTTCTTAGACTTAGTAGAAACAGTAATAGTGCATTCAAGAGGTTCAGCTTCGTAGTAATAAAGCATCAGAGCGTCGGCAAGATCCAACTTTCCCCGAAATGACGACGCTATTTCCTCATCATTCATGTTATAGCAAGTGATTTTTGATAAAGGAGGCCAATTAAGCATTTGTACATTCCTTTGTTTTAATAAAGAGTTATTAACCTACTATCAAAGTAGAATATATTTCTGAATATGTGAATGGGTACCTTTAACTCATCCTAAACTTTACTCTTAAATGAATATCACATCTATTCGTCTAATCTATACCTATATGCAAAATAATAGACTTTTAACTAATCTTAGACGTGTGTAAGGTGCAGGCAAAGCTCCAAGGACGAGTGAAGAAGTAACAAGGAAGATGTAATGATAATTGAATGCCCAGAATGCAAAACAAACAACGACATAGAATTCGCGAAACACGTATGTTGTCATCAATGTAAAAAGTCGTTTGAAGGTCACTTCTTTAAAAAATTTAAGAAACCTCTCTTGTCAGCTGGCTCTGCGCTCTTTCTAGGAATAATTGGCACCTATAAGCTCGACAAAGAGTTTATTGAAGAACCAAGATATCCGCTAGAGTTCGAATACGAATTGATAGATTTGTGTGTTAACTCTTCCAACAGAAAAATAACTCACAGTTGGCACAGAGACAAAGCAGATATATGCCTCTGTGCACTTAAAGCTACTACTGAAACATTTGACTACAGGGATATAAGAGAGCGTGAGTCAAAGTTCATGAGTGACTTTTATGCTAATGCAAGAAAGTGCTAGTAGCTTTATTTACGAGGGGGATTATTCCCTCTACCGCCACCCGATGGATTGCCTGTTTTACTTGGTCCATTAGGAACGGGGGCTTTGGAAGCAGCTGTTACACGAACTTTATTTTTCATAGCAGCAGACATTGCGCGAGCGGCAAATGAACCCTTCGGAACGATGCCGGAATGCATTTTGGCGGTTTTAGACTGTATACGGCGAGCGGCTTGTACGGGCATAGGGTGTTTCATAATTTAATATCCTTAAAGTTAATTTCAGTTTGTCCTCGCTAGGACAAAATCAATATAAAAGGGCGAAAAGGACAAATGGGGACAGAACAAACAACTCTTCAGTTACAAGGTGAAATCAAAAGGCTCATCCAGCAGCTTGGTAAATCTCAAAACGAAGCCGCTCGATTTATCTATACTGAAACATATGAATTTGATGATGATGACGAGATTAAGCGCTTTGAAGGACGGTTCAAGAAACAGCTGCAAAGAAAAACGACTAAACCTGAGTTTTTACAGGGCTACCTCAACATCTTAACCAGTTGGTATGAGTCTAAAGGCTGTAATAAGAAACAGCTCGGCGCTATAAAGCCTAAAAAAATAAGTGCTTTCATAGCAGCAGAGATGCGCAAGCTTTCTGAAGAGTTAGATTTTTATAATGAGTAATGAACTTCTAGGCTTCCCCCTTGCTAGTGAGTGTTTTAATACTTTTTAAG
Organism: Alteromonadaceae bacterium; assembly: GCA_002691625.1. Classification (GTDB taxonomy): domain Bacteria; phylum Pseudomonadota; class Gammaproteobacteria; order Enterobacterales; family Alteromonadaceae; genus Alteromonas. Next base: position 1,415 of record NZIK01000003.1, on the reverse strand, counting down.
CAAAAGGGACCCGCGTTCGAAATATGGTACTTAAAAAACAAGCTGCGGCACTGAAGCGATACCAAGCTTTTGCTGGGTAGTTGGGGATAATTCTTGCCAGCGTTCGGCTAACCAATCCACAAGTTGATTTCCATTCATTAAGTTAACGCTCAATCCGTCCGCGTGCTGTGTTACATCTTCGGTAAAATCACCTAATGATACTACCCACCTGTAGCAATCGTCTTTTCTCATAACTTTCGCTATCTGGTCGATGGCATGCTTATCGGTATAGCCTACGTGATCTTTCACTTGAATTAGTAGATCTTGCGTAATGAATGGGTTACGTGACTGTGCTTCTATATCAACATCAACGCCAACCTCGTGACTTTGTTTACTAGGTATAACAGCTGTGTAACCCTCAAGTTCGAGCAGTTCTTTCACAAGGTGTTCTAACCCTTGCCCACCAGCTTCCAAGTAATGATTTCTATTTCGAAGGTTATCTAACAGTTTTGCCTTAAATTGTTCTAATACTTCACCGCTCTGCTTATTAATTTTTGATAAGGCGCCGCTGCTCACATTGTTTTTAATGTCGTTGTAACGCTCTATTATTTCATCTTTGAAGTAGTCTAAGTCAGCGACGGTCAAACGTATACGCAGCCTAGACTGTAAACCTTGTTTCAAGTCTGTACGTGCGATAGAAATTGGCTCGTTTTCAGCATCGCAGGGAAAATCTACTTTTATTTGGTTTTCGCCCCACGGTTTGTCTGCGCAGAATTGTTTCTTGCCAGTAGCGATTCCTATGTATATACGAGCAGGCGCTGGCACCACAATGATATCGCCCTGCTTAACTTCAATGAATCGACGCAGTTGATTACCGCTACGCCCCACACTTTGTTGTGTGCTTTCAAGATGCTTATATAACTCATCAGCAGTGGTAAAATTGCAAAGCTGAAATTGCCCCCACCCAATTCCAGCATATCCCTCGCTGATCAATTCAACAGGTCCCCTCATTAGGAGTACTTTACTATTTTCGAAATCAGGCCCCATACATCCCTCGTATTTTAGGTAAGTAATATTGATGTTTAGTTTAAAACATCATAGCAATCTAAAGTATTTATCCTTTATTGATCAAACCATGAAAAGCCTCAATCGTTCTATCAAAGCTTCCATAGTTATCGAAATAAAGCTGACTTAGTCGGCTTTTATTTATTTTGTAAGTAGCGCAGGCAAAGGCCAGCGCTTCTTTAAAGCTACTTAATACGGTAATTATTAGCGCTAATTGAGTTTATAATAGCGGTTAAACAGTTTTTGAATTACATCGATCAACTTGAGTAGAACATGGCCCATAAAGTACGTTATAAGTTTAAAGGTGTGGCAAAAGAGATAAATTTTTCTTACAGCCGCCATCAAAATATGCATGAAGCCGTGGCCGATGC
>NZIK01000022.1 GCA_002691625.1 Alteromonadaceae bacterium | reverse complement strand
CTACGCCAGGCAACATTTCGGCCTTGATTTAGCCAGTCAGACAACCGTTAAATTCGCTGCTCCGCCCATGCTTAATCAGCTTATGCTGCGCGATCAGCTCGATGCAGTGGTCAATTTCTGGCACTACGCGGCCGAGCTAAAAACCCACGACAAGCACTCACTGCTCACCATGAATGAAGTGCTTGGCAGTTGGCAAATCAGTGCCGACGTACCGGTGATTGGCTGGTTATTTAAACAAAGCTGGGCAGCCGAAAATCCGGCGTTGGTAGACCAGTTTTTTGCTATGTCTTTTGCTACACGGGCCAAAATGAACGAAGACGATAACCTGTGGCAATGTATTCCCTCTTTCACACAAAAGTATTCAGACGATGCCCGGCCTGTGCTCATTGCGCATTACCGTGCTGGGATCCCGACCCGCTTTGATGCCAGCATTAAAGCCGATTTACAAAAGCTGTTTAAGGTACTTAAAGCCAATGAGGGAACGACCGGTGTAACCGGTGCACTGCAATCTCTGCCCGACAGTTTGTTCTGGCAAAGTCCGGCGCTGGCAGGACAGTAAGCACTGATGCACAGTCATCCGGCACTAACCCGCATGCTGTCGATGGTGGTTTTTATTCTGCTATGGCAGGCCGCTGTGATGCTATTTACTCCCGACTTGTTACCAGCTCCCTATGCAGTGCTGACTAACCTGATGGGTCATGTCGACAGCGGCGAGTTACCGCACCACCTGACCATTACCCTGCGCCGTATTGCCATTAGTTTTCTGTGCGCTATGTTACTGGGCAGCTTACTGGGGCTGGTTATTGGCCACTTTAAGCGGCTTGATTTATGGCTCGACAGCGTCGTGACCCTGGCGCTGAACGTGCCGGCGCTGGTAACGATTATTCTGTGTTTTATCTGGTTTGGATTAAATGAAACAGCCGCGCTAATTGCTGTTATCGTAAATAAAACGCCCAATATCGCGGTCACTATGCGCGAAGGCGCCAGAGCCGTGGATAAGCGCTTGCTGGATGTGGCCAAAGCCTATCAGGTACCGGCGGGGCGCACTTTTATAAAGGTTTATTTGCCGCAACTGTACCCGTATTTTCTGGCCGCAGCCCGCGGCGGTCTGGCCCTGGTATGGAAAATTGTGCTGGTAGTTGAATTGCTCGGCTGCAGCGATGGCGTGGGCTTTCAACTGTCATTGTTCTTCCAGTATTTTGATATTACCAGTGTGCTGGCTTATACACTGGCGTTTGCCTGTATTATCTTTGCCCTGGAAGCAGGCGTATTGCGCCCCTGGGAACGGCGGGTACTCAAATGGCGATGACCTATCAGATCGATATCGCCAACAAATCATTTAAGGATGAGGGCGGCAACCAACACACGATTATTTCAGAGCTCAGTATCACCCTGACCGCTGGCGAGTTTGTTACTTTGCTGGGACCATCTGGCGCCGGTAAAAGTACCTTGCTGAATATCGTTGCAGGTCTCGATACCGATTATCAGGGTAAGGTTAAGCTGACTTTGCCCTATGCCCAGCCAGCACGTGTGGCTTTGATGTTTCAGGAACCACGGCTAATGCCCTGGCTGACCATTTGCGATAACGTAATGCTGGTTTGTGAAGGCGCTTCATCACAACGCCGCAGTAATGCACTTTACTGGCTGCAACAGGTTGGACTGAGCGGTGCTGAGCATCAGTACCCGGCACAACTTTCCGGCGGCATGTTAAAACGTGCGGCACTGGCCCGGGCTTTTGCCTGTGAGCCGGATATTTTACTGATGGATGAGCCTTTTTCGTCGCTGGATGTTCCGGCTGCCGACTCACTCAGACATCTGCTCACCCAGTTGTGGCAGGCACGTAAGACAACCGTAGTGTATGTCACCCATGATATTAGCGAGGCAACTACTTTATCAGATCGCATTTTGCTGCTCAGCAGCCAGCCCATGCAGATTATGGAAGACGTTAGCCTTACCACTCAGCGCCCGCGAAACCCTCTCGATAGTGAACTTTTTACCCTCTCCCAACGCTTTAAAAAGTCGTTAGCTGATCCGGCCTGATCGTTAGTTGTATGACCAACGGCCCAATTTATGCTACTAATGGCCGAGTTTTGTGCGTAAATCACTCTTGCTAATCTTGTTAAACAATTGTGAATTATATAGAATCGACAGCGGTGAATTGGTATCTCAGCCCTTTGGCACAGCGTAATGCAACCAGTCACCCGAGTTTAGGGAGTATCCATGCTGTCGCAACAAATTAGTCAAACCGTTGAAGTTTTCGACTCACCTTCTGTGGCCAGAGCCGGATCGGAAAGTCTTGACCCTGTCATTGCAGCACGGGACATCTACAATGCACTGGCGCCATGTGAAGCAGCATGTGTCGTTTTTTATTGTTGTACCCGGTATCCGCTGGAACAACTGTCGAAAGAATTAAACCGCTATTTTGGCGACATCCCGGTAATTGGCTGTACTTCTGCCGGCGAAATAACGCCCGATGGTTGCCGCAAGCACTCCATCTGCGCCTTTGCCCTCAGTAAACAGCACTTCGCCGTAGAAACCGTGCTGATCGAAAATCTGGCGGCTTTTTCGGAGCGCGATGCCGACGTGCTGGTTAACTCCATGCTCGACAAGCTGCGCAGCAAAGCCGTATCCCCCGGACCGGTAGAACAACATTCTTTCGGCATGACCTTACTGGATGGCTTATCTATTCGGGAAGAGCTGGTTATCGATGTACTCAATATGAGTATGCAGGATATTCCGCTGGTAGGCGGATCAGCCGGGGATGATCAGCACTTTGTCGATACCCAGATTTATTGCAACGGTCGCTTTTACAGTAGCGCAGCAGTTTTTATGCTGATTAATACCAACTGTTATTTTGATGTATTCAGCCACCATCATTTAGCGCCCGAAAACGACAAGCTGGTGGTTACCCAAACCGCACCGGGACAACGGGTGGTGGAAGAGTTTAATGCCGAACCGGCTGCGCTGGAGTATTGCCGCATAAACGGCTTAAAGCTCGAGGAACTAACCTCAGAAGTTTTCGCCATGCACCCTCTGGCAGTGCAAATTGGCGACCACCTGTATATCCGCAGCATCCAGCAGGTGAACGATGATTTAAGCCTGACTTTTTTCTGCGCCATTGACGCCGGGATTGTGCTGACCAAGATGAAATCCAGCGGGCTGCATGCTCACTCCACCATGATCCTTAATGATATTCGCCGCAACGTAGGCGAGATTGATTTACTCATTGGGTTTGACTGTACTCACCGCCGCGCTGAAATCGATAAATACCAGTTGGAAGATGCCATGTCAGAGCTTTACCGTGCCAATCATATGATCGGATTTAATACCTACGGTGAGCAAATAAATGGGTTACACTTGAACCATACTTTTACTGGCGTAGCGATTGGAGCGCCCATTGAAACCGACCTCAAGTCCACTGACGCCTGAAGTAGCCGTTGAGTCGCCGGAAATAGCCGGCGAAGATGAGCTCGAACGGCTGCGCTACGAAAACGAGAAGCTGCAGAAAATAAACCGCGTGCTGATGCGTCGGGTAGAAATGGGGTGGGGCAATCACAGTGATGCCTATCAGTCTTTTGAAGACGCAGCCATGCTCGCCGATAAGGTAAAAGAGCGCACCTACCGCCTGCAGCAAACCCTGCATCGTCTGGAAGAGTCCAACCAACAGCTCGAACTGGCCCGCCGGGAAACAGAGAAAAGCCAGATTCAGGCCGAACAGGATCGTCAGCGTCTGCGTGACGCTATTGAGAGTATTTCCGATGCCTTCGCCCTGTTCGATGCAGACCGCAAAATGGTAATGGTAAACAGCCGCTGCGCCGAATTCTGGCAACAGCACAATATTACCTACGAATTGGGCAAAACCTCTTTTCAGGAAATCACCGCCGCCTCGCTGGTACTGGTTGATCACAAAGCCAAAGCGCAGAAAAAAGTGGGCGTTTATCCCGATCCGATTGCCCAGACCATCTTTAAATTGCGCGATGGCACCTGGATCCAGATGCAGGAGCGTAAAACTAACGATAACTGCCTGGTGGTGGTGTATACCGATATCACCAATATAAAATTAGCCGAAGAGGTCCGCTACGAGACCGCCATGACCGAACAGGCTGAGCTCCTCAAAGCCACCCTGGAAAACATGAGCCAGGGCGTTGTACTGATTAACGCTGACAGGCAAATCGAAACCTGGAATCAGCGCTTTTTCGAGCTGTTAGGCTTGTCGGACAGCGGTGTTCAACGCGGCGATGTATTTGCCGAACTCATGCAACAAAACGTGTTTGCCAAAGCCCTGTTTGACGCCATTTCCTTTGATGTGGCACCGGATAAGGACTTCCTGGAAGTCGAGATGATGTTCGATGAAAACCTGGTATTACTGGTGCGGCGCAACCTGATCCCCGGCGGCGGCATACTAATCACCTTTGCCGATATTACCGAACGCAGTCGCAATCAGATTGCCCTGCGCGAAAGTGAACAGCGTATCCGCCTGATCACCGATGCCATGCCAGCACTGATTTCCTATGTTAACAAAGATCTGTGCTACGAATTCGTTAACCGCGAGTTTGAAAAGTGGTTTAACCGCTCACGGGACGAAATTATTAATCATCACCTCAGTGACGTGCTTGGCCATAAAGAGTATCAGACCCTCACCATCCATATTGCCCGTGCCATGCTCGGCCAGGCGGTTAACTTTGAGCTCGAACACAGCCGTGATCCGGATAACGTGCGGATCTCAAACAAAACCTACATCCCCCATTTTGACGAGCAGCGCAACGTCATTGGTTTTTTTGCTCTGGAGCAGGATGTTACCGAGCAGCGACGCACCGCCCGGGCCCTTAAGCATGCCTATGATTACATGGAGCAGCGGGTAAACCAGCGCACCAAAAAGATTTCTGAAATTAACCTGCAGTTACGCAACGAAATTGAAGAACGACAACTGGCCGAAATTAAGCTGCTGGAGGCAAAACGGGAAGCCGACCAGGCCAATGAGTCGAAATCGAAATTCCTCGCCGCCACCAGTCACGACTTGCTGCAACCCATGAACTCAGCCCGTTTATTTGCCGATGCCTTAAACGATCTGATACTTGGCGAAGAAGCACAGAAACTTATTCGTTCATTAAGCTACTCACTGGAAAACCTCGAGTCGCTTATCAGTGCGCTGGTAGATATTTCAAAGCTTGAGGCCGGATTGATTGAACCGGTTCTGGATGATTTTGAAATCGACGACTTAATTACCAATATGGTGAATGAGTTTACCCCTCAGGCAGAGGGTAAAGGCCTCAGGCTGAGAGTAAAGACCACTCAAACACTGGTTCATTCAGATACTTATCTGCTGGCGCGGATCCTGCGCAACCTGCTCAGCAACGCAATTCGCTACACCAACGAAGGCAGTATTTTAGTAGGCGTAAGGCGGCGCAAGGCAGGCTTACAAATTCAGATTTTTGATACCGGTATTGGTATCCCGCAGGACAAACTGAGTGAAATCTTCCACGAGTTTAATCGCCTGGATGCCAAGAAACGCCGTCATGATAAAGGCCTCGGTTTAGGCCTGGCCATTGTAGAACGGCTCGCCAGTGTGATGAACCATACCATTAATGTTCGTTCAGTAGAGGGCAAAGGCTCCTGCTTCAGCATCACCCTGCCCTATGCAGATAAGCTTGCCCAGCGGGTTAAACCGACTCCAGCACCGTTAATCGACCGCTTCAACGATCAACTCGAAGGGGCGCGAATTTTACTTATCGATAATGACGATGAAATTTGTAAAGGTATGGAAACGGTGCTGGGCAGCTGGAATTGCAACATTACCTCGGTACAAACCCTGGAAGAATTGCAAGAACCGGAGTTCTTAACCGAGCTGGACCCTCAGCTTATCATTGCCGATTATCACCTGGACGATGGCGATACTGGCTTTGACGCACTGGAAATTACTCATCAGCATTTAATACCGCACCCACCGGTTATTATGATCACGGCCAACTATACCAATGAGCTGCGCCAGAAGGTACGGGAAAAAGGCTATTCGCTGCTTAATAAGCCCGTGAAGCCTCATAAGATGAAGCTGGCGTTATCTAACCTGTTATCAAACGCAAAAACCTGATTGTAAGTACTCACTACCACCATACAGCCGATAAAGTAAGACCAAGCAAAACAACATATGGATACATTACTGTCGGCCTGAGGCACTGTTTGAGGTACTCTTTAATCAGGCCCAGACCGCTGTTAGCGGTTTGCTGATATTGCTGATTAAACTGGCAGCCGGTTTCATTATGATTGGCAGCCAAAGCAGCCTCAACAATTAGCAAACGGGTTTCAAAACGCCCCTGAAAGGTTTTCCAGATACCGTCCTGCAACCAGAATACCCCAACCATTAACACCGGTACTATCAGGTTAAATTCAAAGCCTAATGCAAAAGCCGTTGTAAAAATAGCGACCAGCTTAATGAGCAAACTGTATTTCTCATAGCTATCGAACTGATTTTGCAGAGTCTGCCATTCCAGCGACAGGTAATCCGTAGTCATTGGCTAATTCTAATTCCAAAGAGTTGATGATCATCAATTGCTTAGCTTAACCAGTAAAGCCTCTCCGCGCGACTAAAATCATCATACATAGCATCGAAGGCAACGCCTGGTTTTCCTTGCCTCGTCGTCGAATGCATCCGCCAAATCATGCAGTTAAGCGGGGGTTCTAGTGATTAAGTACTTCCATAGCGTGCTTGGGGTCAGCATCTAAGATTTTAAGCAAAGCACGAGCAGGACCTGTTGGATGGCGTCGGCCTTGTTCCCAATTCTCTAATGTGCGTTTGCTCACACCCAAAACGTCAGCAAAACGGGTTTGCGATAATCCCGTTTTTGCGCGAATGGCTTTTACCTGAGGCTCAGCAAATTCAGTTGCACGGAAAGGCTTTGCCTTACCTTTGATAATATCGTCTGCTTGAGTCACGCTCTCTATCAATTGTTCAAACATGTCGCCATTCATTCTGACCACCTCTCTACGATTTTCTTCAGCGCTTTAAGCTGTGCGTCTGTCAAATTATCCTGCACATTTTTTGGGTACGCCAACAACATATAAAGTTGGTCGTTGTCGGTCATCCAGTAACAGATAACTCTTGCTCCACCACTCTTACCCCTTCCTTCCAGCGCCCAGCGGACCTTCCTTAGACCACCACTATTTTTGATGATTGCGCCCCTATCTGGCCTGCTAACAAGTGCTTCCTGCAAGTCTTTGTATTCATCATCATTCATCAGCTCTGTTATGAGCTTGGTGAATATGGGTGTTTCAATTATTACCATTAGCTAACTATAACATTAATATCAATGTACGCCAAAGGCGTATATTGGTATTTAAAACTACCGTAATGAAGACCAAATTCCTTGGGTGGTAATTAATAAATCTTATATCCTGGAAGTACGGATGAATGTCTTAATCTTTCCAGTTATCAGCGATGGGTTGGCATCTGAAACAGTGCCGGTTACTTTAAAAACCGGATACTAAGCGGATAAACCCACAACTCGCCATTATTGGCTTTTAGTGCAGCAATAATAGCAAAGACAATATTCAACAAAGCCAGAATCCATATGGCAACTACGCCGATTAGTATGAAAATGAGAATAAAACAAATCGCATAGTAGATAACCAGGCTTATCAACCAGTTTACAGTCACTTTGCCATGCTGGTCTATGGTGTCACTTTTATCTTTATTTACCACCCACATCACAACGG
>NZIK01000017.1 GCA_002691625.1 Alteromonadaceae bacterium | reverse complement strand
GGTCAATACAGACAGGAACCGCCGTGGTACGGAACCGTATGCCCGGTGGTGTGAGAGGACGGGAGTTGCGAAACTCCCTCCTACTCGATCCTGTTGGAAAGGTCGTATTAAACCCACGATATCATGTCAGGGGGTCCCCGCTTAAAGCATGCGGGGATGACGTGGTGGATGTTTTGATATTGCCGAAAAAGGCGTGTTAACGCCACGACACCATGCAAGGGGGTGCCCGCTAAAAAGCATGCGGGGATGACGTGGTGGATGTTTTGCTATTGCCGAAAAAGGTGTATTAACGCCACGACAGCATGCAAGGGGGTCCCTGCTAAAAAGCATGCGGGGATGACGTGGTGGATGTTTTACTATCACCGCAAAGGACGAATCAACCCACGATAACATGCTGTGGGGCCGCGCTCAAAAGCGTACTCGGATAGCGCGGGGGAATGTACTGTGATGTCTGTAAAGGTTGTATGAGACAGTCTCGATAGGGGGCGGGAATTATCCCTGAGCAGGTATTCTCTGCCAACAGTGAACTCGTCACGACTATCATTGCTGATAAGATGGCGTATGGATAATTTGAACTATTACAGGGTGTGACTTCGTATCAGCCTGCAGTGTGTCTGCATTTATCCTGCTCAGCCGTTGATTGGTCTATTGTTATAAAGAAAACATCAATGAGCCCATAAAAAAGCGCTAGAATCGCGCAGCAGGGTCAGTCAGACCCTTATTTTAAGCCGCAATCATTATCGGGCGAAGTTATCGCCCCGGTAGATTAACAATAAAAGGTGGACAAATGGCCTCGGTGTTAATTGTTTTGCTCGGTATTGCAGGAATGCTGCTGGGCTGGTTTGTTTATTCAAAATTTATCGCGGAACGGATTTTCCAGCTTGACCCTAATTTCAAAACGCCCGCTCACGAACTGCGTGATGGTGTGGACTATGTTCCCACCAACAAAGTGGTTCTATGGGGACACCATTTTACCTCTGTAGCGGGCGCTGCGCCAATTGTCGGCCCGGCTATCGCGGTTTACTGGGGCTGGGTTCCGGCCGTACTCTGGGTCGTCTTCGGGACTATGTTTTTTGCCGGCGTGCACGACATGGGCGCTCTGTGGGCCAGTAGCCGGCATAAAGGTAAGTCCATGGGGGCGCTGGCGGAAGATGTTATCGGTAAGCGCACCCGTTCACTGTTCATGGTAGTAGTATTTCTGGTACTGCTGATGGTCAATGCCGTTTTCGGCGTTGTTATTGCCAAATCCTTCGTATCCCAGCCCGACGCGGTATTTCCAGCCTGGATGGCAATTGCCGTAGCGCTGGTTATTGGTCAACTGCTGAAGCGCAATTTTAGCCTGATCCCGATGTGTCTGGTGGGGATCTTTGTGCTCTACGCCTCGGTATTTGCCGGTAGTTACATTCCTATCGAGTTACCGGATACCTTGTTTGGCTTATCGGCTAATGCCAACTGGATCATCATTCTGTTTATTTATGCTGCCATTGCCTCACTACTGCCGGTGTGGATGCTTCTGCAACCGAGAGACTTTATTAACGGCATGCAGTTGCTGGTTGGATTGTTTTTACTATATGGAGCGGTGTTTGTGTCGTTACCGGATATTACGGCACCTGCGTTTAATACCCAGACAGCGGTGGATACCCCCAGTATTATCCCTTTGTTGTTCGTCACTATTGCCTGCGGCGCGGTGTCGGGTTTTCATGGGATCGTTTCTTCGGGTACCAGCTCGAAGCAACTGGATAAAGAAACGGATGCCCGTTTCGTTGGTTACCTTGGTGCGGTAGGTGAGGGTTGTCTGGCTCTGGTGACGATTGTTGCGGTCAGCGGCGTGGCATTAGCCGCATCACCAGAAGAGTGGCATGAGGTATACAGCCATCTTGGGGATGGCTCGGTAGCGGCATTCATCACAGGTGGCGCTAACCTTATCCAACAGGGCTGGGGCTTACCGGTAGAGTTCTCATCGACTATCCTGGCTACAATGGTTGTGTTGTTTGCAGGTACCACTATGGACTCCGGAGTTCGCTTACAGCGCTACATTATTCAGGAGTGGGGTGAAATTTATCAGCTACCGGTACTGAAAAATGGCGTGATAGCGACTCTGGTTGCGGTAGCCTGCTGTTTGTTACTGGCCTTTGGTGCTGGCGGCTCTTCTGGCAGCGGCGGTATGATCATCTGGCCATTGTTTGGTTCTACCAACCAAATCCTGGCAAGTATGACCCTGCTGGTGATTTCAGTGATGCTGATTAAAATGAAGCGCCCGGCGATTTATACCCTGGTGCCCATGACCTTTGTTATTGTTATGGCGTTCCTGGCGGGGATTATTAAGTTAAAAGAGTACTATCTTGATGGCAACTATCTGTTGGTCTTTTTAGACGCGGTGGTGTTGATTGTCAGTGTGCTGGTAATGCTCGAATCATGGTCGGTGATCCGTAAATTTAAACGGCAATCAGCCTGATGAAAAAAGCCGTCAGTACAACTGACGGCTTTTTACTTTATGTGTTAGCAACGCTCACTCATAAAGAGCTTTTGCGTTTAGAGATATGCGTTAAAAACACCCGCAGTAATGATCATTAACGAAACAGAATACAACACCAGTGAAACTTGATCTGACAATTTAGCTTTAGCCATAATTCGAACCTCTTTTTCATCGAATGTAAGTTAAATGTAACAAAGAGGGTTGTTTTTGTTAATTATTCTTTGGTATTAGATAGTTTGTTACGATTGACTGTGCTTGTATCCACCGGATAAGGCCTCATAATACCCCTTGTACACTTGACTCAATGGACTGCTTTACATGATTTTATTGCTCGTTTACGTGATTATCGCACTGGGATTTTCATTCTTGTGTTCCATCGCCGAGGCGGTGATCCTGAGCGTTTCTTCAGCCTATATTTCTGTTCTGGAAAAAGAGCAGAAGCCCAGTGGTGTGGTACTTCGCCATCTTACCGAGGACATCAATCGTCCCTTATCAGCCATTTTAACTCTCAACACCATTGCCCATACCATGGGCGCAGCAGGCGCTGGTGCTCAGGCGGCGATCGTCTTCGGTGATGCTTATCTTGGTCTTATTTCGGCTATTCTGACTCTGTTGATTTTGATCTTTTCGGAGATTATCCCCAAAACCCTGGGCGCAACTTTCTGGCGTGCTCTGGCGCCGATCACTGCCTATTTCCTGAAGTACCTGGTTATTCTGCTCTATCCTTTTGTAAAGATGTCCGAATGGTTGACTAAAGGCTTCAAGGAAGAGAGCCCGTTGCGCGGGCTCAATCGGGCCGAGTTGCATGCTATGGCAGAGCTGAGTGGCGAGGAAGGCCAACTCAATGAGCACGAGGCGTCTGTTATGAAGAGTCTGCTTACTCTCAACGAGCTAACGGTGAAAGATGCTATCACCCACCGTACACAGGTATTTTCGGTACCGGAAACCTTAACCATCACTGAGTTTTTCCATAAACATGGCAGCATAAAATACTCTCGTATTCCCATTTATGAAGAGGGCGATTCAGAGCAAATCACCGGCTTTGTGATGCGTGCTGATCTGCTGGTTGCCCAGGCAAAAGGCCATGGCGACAACCCGTTATCACAATATCGCATGAGCATGGTTACGGTACTGAGCTCCATGCCGCTGTCTTCCACCTTCGATCAGTTTATTAAAAACCATGTGCATATCGTGCTGGTTGTCGATGAGTACGGTGGCCTGGAAGGCATTCTCACACTGGAGGATCTGCTGGAACGATTACTCGGGGTGGATATCGAGGATGAAAAAGATACCAATGTAAGCATGCGCCGCCTGGCTTATGTGATGCACCGCCGTAAGCAACTTATGATGCTAAAAAATGTGCCGGATAGCAGTATGACGTCGGCGCCGGGCAAAAAGTAGCCCGGCCTGATGGCGTTAAGGATTTTCCAGCCGCTCCTGCCACATCGCCAGATGTTCCCGGCGTTTATGCTGTAATTCACCTGCTACGTCGGGATTGTCCTGCAAATCGGTTGGGATCATCGCCAGCATGCGGTCGCAGGATAAGGCTGATACCGCCGCCGCCCACACCTGAGTTAAATGGACATTCGAGGTCTGCTGGTTTGTCGCCAGTTCTTTGGTGGCTATGATTTTCCGTTGCATACTCTGATCGCTGCCCGGGTACATGGCCACGGTGACCTCAAAGTCTCGTTTGAGCTGAGTATAATCATCATGGTTTTCGTCGATATCCCGGCCGGTTTGCATCACCGTCATCACTGCCGACTGGGCGTGACTGAAAGTATCGAACAATTGTACGTGTAACTGGCTGAACTGTTTTTCCAGTGCCACGATCCGCGGATCAGCTTCGCTCATGGTTTTGCCTTTTCTGGTTAGTTCTGGGGAACGGGTAATGAAATTACCACACAGACCCCGGTTTTGTCGGGTAAATCCTGCAGCACAATGTTACCTTTGTGAAAGGCCACAATCATATTGGCAATATACAGCCCCAGGCCTAAATGCGGCGGTCCGTCGGCATTATTGCCCTCTGTGCGCACTGACACCATGGACTGGGTCAGTTGCTCATGCATGCCTTTGGGCAACAACGGGCCGGTATTGGTAATACTCAATTTAACAGTGCGCTGTTCCTGCCACATATGCAGGGCAATAGTACTCTCTGCCTGGCTGAACTCCACTGCATTGGCAATGATTTTGTCGAGCATTTGAGCAACCAAATCCGGTGAGCCATTGAGCTGTACTTTCTCACAACTGAGCCTGAGCACAAACTGGCGGTGGGGGTACGCATGCTGATAGCCTTCTACACAACCACCAACCACTTTTACAATATCGAAACGTTCAGTGTCTTCCTGACTGATCATCTGTTCTAACCGGGTAGCTTCGCTCATACTGTTAAGAATGCTGCTCAGTCGGCTTATGCCTGATTGCGCACGGCTTAAAAACACCTGTTGCCGGGCCTGATCCTGAACCTCATCGAGGGTATCCAGAGAAGAGCGAACCACCGCTATTGGCGTACGTAGTTCATGGGAAAGGCGGGATGCCATATTCTCAAGATACGAATTGTATTGCTGCAGTCGGCTCAACACAGCACTGAATGAGCGGGATAAGTCACCTATTTCATCTCCGTGCCGGGATGGCGGCAGGCTGCCAATTATTTTGCCGTTGGGGTCGATGACCGCTTCGGTATCATCACGTAAATTGCGAATTCGGCTGGAGATACGGTGCGCAAACATCAGCAAGCCGAGCGTACCGAGTAGCATTACGGCAAGAATAACGTGAAAAAGCTGTTCCAGCGCCCGGTTGCGCAATGTGCGGATCCCGTGGGTGGTCTGTTCTACTACCACGGCACCCATAACGGAGTCGCCAATGTAAATGGGGTAGGCGGCCGACAATATCACCGCTTTGTTGTCCGGGGTCAGGCGCCACAGTGAATCTGGCTGGCCACTCAGAGCGTGATTGATATCTTTGCCAGCCAGCGCATAAGCGTCAGCCAGTTCGTCCACAAAATCACCGGGCGGACGGGTGAGTATCTGGTAATAGAGCGGCAGCAACCATTGTTGTTCAACATAGTGCCACCACCCCTGACTGCTGCTTTCCTGGCTGCCTGCATTAAGCCCGAGAGAAGAGTGGATAGAGCCCGAGCGGGCCAGTACCCGTTTGTGTTTATCGATAACCCACACTCTGGAGTCGGCATAGCGTAACCCGGAAAGTATCCGCTCGATTTCCGGCGATGGGGTTACCACAGTGCCCAGGTCATCGCTCTGGTTAGGATTGGCGGTCCCTACGGCATACTGTTTGGCGCGGTTAACCGGGTCGTCAACATCGACAATGGCGAAAGCCAGGGCGCCGGATGTCATGGTAATCGGAAAGCGCAGCTCGACATTATAACCGCTGTTGGTTAGCTCCCAGCGGCCCTGAATTTCCAGCGCGTTATCGACGGCGCGAAAGCGGCCAGGGTTGTCATCAAGCTGGTACGCATTTACCCAGCCGGCGTCGTAGGGGGAAATTATGTACCGGTGCAGGGTGTCCTGAGCATCCAGCATACCGATCAGCAGATGATCGGAGCGATCAACGCTCAGGCTGTTGGGTGCACGAAAAACCACGCTGTCATCGGTTACAGCGAACATGGCATAAAAGTACTGATCGTAACGACCCACCATGTGCTCCACCGACAGGGTAACCGGCACATTCTGATCGGCAAACCAGGTGACTACGTTCTCTTCATTATAAGACTGGATGAGCGGTGATACTGCCTGCCATTCCTGTAACCGGCCATCGAGCTGAATGGGCACATCAATGGGCGGTGCGTATAAATCGGTACCCGGGCGCACGTTTTGTAAATATGCCGACTGGCTGTCAAACAGGGCAGGGCGTTCGTGCAGCGCGGTGGCAACCGCTCTGGCCGTGCCAATCATCGTTTGTTCCTGGCCGATGCGCAGGTATTGCTCCAGCTCCCAGACATATTTATAGCCGAGCCACGGAATAGCAAACAAGAACAGCGACAGTACCAATAACTGCAGACGAATTGAAAAACGCAACTTCACCAGTCTGATCCCTCTTTACACCAGCCAGCTATTGCTGCCAGCGATATCCCATGCCATAAACCGTATCAATATGGTCGAAGCTTTCGTCGAGCTGGACAAACTTTTTCCGCATACGCTTGATATGTGACGTAATGGTGGAGTCATCGACGACCATGCGCGATTCATCCATCAGTTGTTGGCGGCTTTTTACATGTCCCGGGCGCTTGATCAGAGCGTGCAACATCCAGAATTCGGTGACGGTCAGGGAAACCGGGATATCCTTCCAGCTCACTGTCATACGACTGACATCCACCTTAAGATGGCCAAGGCGAATTGAATCTGAATCCTGTTTTGGCGTGGCAAGTAAGTCGGTGCGTCGGAACAGGGCGGCAATGCGCGCCAGCAGGTGGGCCATACTGATGTCTTTAGTCAGGTAGTCATCGGCACCCATACGCAGGCCGCTGATGGTATCCACGTCATTATCCCGCGCAGTAAAAAAGATGATGGGGAGTGATTGGGAAAGCTGACGTAACTGCTGACACAGCATAAAGCCACCTTCCATTTCGTCATTCAGTCCAATATCGATAATAGCAAGGTCGGGGAGAGACTGGCTGAATGCCAGGCTGGCCGACGGGCGGTCAGCATAAGCCTGTACCGTATAGCCTTGTCCGCTTAGCACGGCAGTGTAGTTATCACGGATAGCAATATCATCTTCAACAATGGCAATGGTTTTTGGCATACATCATTCATCCTGTCTAATACCGGCCCCTACTATAACTTAGTTAACAGGGTTAGGAGGAAGTTCGGCACAAATTCCCCGAGCTTGCCATTTTTCTGCCACTTTTGTTCTGCTGTCGGCGGGTTTTCGCAACTGGCAAGGTGTTTGGTGGTTAATATCGCCACAAGTTGCCATGTTTTTCCTTTTTTGCTCAGCACATTGCCACAAGCTCACACCAACCGCGCCATATCCGACTGGTGTAATTCATATCGTTCACAGCGAAACACAAATTGATTACCCAGAGGAAACTATTATGCGTAAAACTATCATTTCAGCCGCACTTGCAATGTCTTGCTTAACTTCAGTTGCACCCGCCATGGCCAGCGACAAAGAGAAATCTTATGAACATGCCGCGGGCATTGGGATGGGATCCGGGGTGGTGATTGGTGCCATGGTCGCGGGGCCAGTGGGGGCTGCCGTCGCTGGCTTCGTCGGGGCGTTGCTAGGCAATGATATTCAGCAGGACAAGGAACTACAGGCTAATCAGGCCAGGTTGACCGCTCAGGCTGAGTTGTTGTCGCAGCGTGACCGTTCTTTGCTGGCAATGAAAAGCCAGATACAACAGTTACAGCAGGCGAGTATGACTACCCAGGTAAGTGATACGCGCACTCAGGATACGCCGGCCATCACTTTGCAGAGTGTGGTGCAGTTTCAAACCGGTGCCTATGTCATTGCACCGGATTACCAGCAGCAACTGGATCTGATTGCTAAAGCATTACGCGGTTACCCTTCACTGCAGGCTCGACTCACAGGTCATGCAGATCAGCGTGGTGATGCTAAGTACAATCAGGCATTGTCTATGCAACGGGCGATAAGCGTAAAGCAATATCTGCTTAATCAGGGGGTAGACGAGAAGCAGGTGTTAACCCTGGCGCTAGGCGAGGAACGCAGCAAACATAAAGAGTATGAGGGGACTTTCTTCGACCGTAAGGTTGTCATTGAGCTGGGTGAGGAAGATCCAACATTAACCGCACAGCGATAGCGGTTAGCCGGTAACAACCTTATTCTTCCCTTTCAGCTTTGCATCGTACAGGTTGATATCAGCCTGTTCGATGACATCGTTGAGGGGATAGCGTTCTATATTCTGAATACTCACAGCACCAGCACTCAGGGTAACCCGCTCAAAAGGTGAGTGCTTGTGCGCTATTTCCAGCTGATAGATATCGGTTAAAATCTGATTGGCTATCTCCCTGGTACCGGACAGTCCGGTATTCGGCAGCAGCATAATAAATTCTTCTCCCCCGTATCTGATCACGGCATCACGGGCGCGGCGCGAATATCGTTTCAGTACCGCCGACACTTTTTCCAGACAAATATCACCTTTCAGGTGGCCATAAGTATCGTTGTACTGTTTGAAGTAATCCACATCGAAGATAATCAGCCCTAATGGCTGGTGGTCGCGCATCAGTTGGCGCGATAAGCGGGGATATTCCTCATTCAGGTAATTGCGGTTGTAGAGGCCGGTCAGACTGTCTTCATAACTGAGTTTTCTTAGAGCGTCGAGGCGCAGCTTACTCAGCAACTGATTACGGACCCGGTGAACAATGGTCTGGGCCACTACCGGTTTGGTCACAAAATCATTGCCACCGGCTTCCCAGCAATCTACCTGGGCATCTTTACCTAAATCAGCGGTGATAAAGATAACCGGGATATCAGCAGTATCATTGCGGGCTTTCAACTGGCGGCAGAGCTGAAGGCCATTGATATCAGGCATGTTTACGTCTACTACCAGTAAGTCAGGTAGTTTATTTTCGCAAAATTCCATGGCGTCGGCAGCGGATGATGCGGTGAAGGAGCGACAAACGTTATTCAGAATACTAGCGACCAGGGTACTACTGATGTGATCATCATCTACGATCAAAACCAGGCAGGACTCGATACTTTTCGTGGATTGAATGGGCATGAGAGGAACTTTCGAGCCACCAGTAAATAGATGCGTTGTTGCTGATTTGTAAAAATAGCATGGGTGAAACGGGAAACAAACCTCAAACGTGGGCAATAGGTATAACTTTGGTATGTATAATTGCTTTATAGTATTTTTTTTAGGCTATGTTCTGCTAAATTGTTGCTACACTGTATATGAATACAGTTATTGAGGGTTGATCATGATCCCAGCACAATTTACAAAGCTTATAGCCGAGTT
>NZIK01000016.1 GCA_002691625.1 Alteromonadaceae bacterium | reverse complement strand
TGCTGGGTGTGCAGAGGACTTTCACCTCCAAGTCATCGACTCACCACCACAATGAATCGAACAGTGCTTTCGCACTACGCGCCATGCCCGGCGCACGACATAAAAAAAGCCGGGCCCTTACGGTGCCCGGCTTTCTAGTTTATATGCTAAGTCAGGCAACATTCAACGTTGGAATGATCTTAGCCTTAGCCTCTTCTTCTGCCTTCTTAAAGCTTTCCATCTTATCGAAGTTCAGATAGCGGTATACGTCAGCTGACATAGAGTCGATCTTACCAGCGTATTCCATGTACTCCGCCGCAGTTGGCAGACGACCAACGATTGCACCAACTGCTGCAAGCTCTGCAGAGGTCAGATATACATTCGCGCCATCACCTAAACGGTTAGGGAAGTTACGGGTAGAGGTAGACAGTACTGTTGCACCGGCATCTACACGTGCCTGGTTACCCATACACAGTGAACAGCCTGGCATTTCTGTACGTACACCTACGCGACCGTAGATGTTGTAGTAACCTTCTTCCATCAGCTGGGCTTTATCCATCTTCGTTGGTGGAGAAATCCACAGACGGGTCGGCAGCGTCTTACCGTAGTTATCCAGCAATTTACCTGCCGCACGGAAGTGACCGATGTTAGTCATACAAGAACCGATGAATACTTCATCAACCTTGTCACCCGCGACTTCAGACAATGTTTTAGCATCATCCGGGTCGTTCGGGCAGCATACGATTGGCTCTTTGATTTCTGACAGGTCGATTTCAATTACTTCTGCGTATTCAGCATCGGCATCAGCACGCATCAGGCTTGGGTTCGCCAGCCACTCTTCCATCTTCTGAGCACGACGCTCAAGAGTACGCGGATCGCCATAGCCTTCGTTGATCATCCAGCGTAACATGGTGATGTTAGAACGCAGGTACTCAGCAATAGACTCTTCAGACAGGTTGATGGTACAACCGGCTGCAGAACGCTCAGCAGAGGCATCAGACAGTTCGAATGCCTGCTCAACGGTTAAGTCTTCCAGGCCTTCAATCTCAAGGATACGACCAGAGAACTGGTTGATCTTACCTTTCTTCTCAACAGTCAGCAGGCCTTGCTTGATACCGTATAATGGAATCGCGTGTACCAGGTCACGCAGAGTGATACCAGGCTGACGCTCACCTTTAAAGCGAACCAGGATTGATTCAGGCATATCCAGAGGCATAACACCGGTGGCCGCAGCAAAAGCAACCAGACCAGAACCAGCCGGGAATGAAATACCCAGCGGGAAGCGGGTGTGCGAATCACCACCAGTACCTACGGTATCAGGCAGCAACATACGGTTTAACCAGCTGTGGATGATACCGTCACCAGGACGCAGAGAAACACCACCACGGTTCATGATGAAGTCTGGCAGCGTGTGCTGGGTATCAATATCTACCGGCTTAGGATAAGCGGCAGTGTGACAGAAAGACTGCATGGTTAAATCGGCGGTAAAGCCAAGACACGCCAGGTCTTTCAGTTCGTCACGGGTCATAGGACCAGTGGTATCCTGAGAGCCAACAGTCGTCATTTTAGGCTCGCAGTAAGTGCCAGGACGGATTCCTTCAACGCCACAGGCTTTACCTACCATTTTCTGTGCCAGCGAGAAGCCTTTACCAGAATCAACAGGTTGCTCAGGCTTACGGAACAGATCAGACGGGCCTAAGCCTAACGCTTCGCGGGCTTTTTCAGTTAAGCCACGACCGATGATCAGGTTAATACGGCCACCAGCACGTACTTCGTCGAGGATTACCTTAGACTTGTAGCTGTACTCAGCCAGTACTTCACCAGTTTCAGCGTTAGTAATTTTGCCTTCGAACGGATAGATGTCGATAACATCACCCATGTTCATTTTTTCTACGTCGGCTTCAAATACCAACGCACCGGCGTCTTCCATAGTGTTGAAGAAGATTGGCGCTACTTTAGAACCAATACATACACCGCCGCCGCGCTTGTTAGGCACGCCTGGCAGATCTTCACCGAAGAACCACAGAACAGAGTTAGTGGCAGACTTACGAGAAGAACCGGTACCTACTACGTCACCCACAAAAGCAACAGGATGGCCTTTGGCCTTCACTTCTTCGATTTGCTTCATTGGGCCTTTAACGCCGTGCTCTTCTGGCTCAAGACCGTCACGGGTCATTTTGTAAGCAGCTAAGGCGTGCAGAGGGATATCAGGACGTGACCAGGCATCAGGTGCCGGAGACAAGTCATCGGTGTTAGTTTCACCGGTTACCTTAAACACTGAGTAAGTCATTTTCTCAGCCATTTGCGGACGAGAAGTGAACCATTCAGCTTCGGCCCATGACTTAATGATGTCAGTGGCGAATTCATTGCCTGCTTTGTGTTTTTCTTCGACGTCATGGAACGCATCAAACATCAGCAGCGTGTGCTTCAATTCTTTGGCTGCCAGTGGCGCAAGTGCTGCATCGTCGAGTAACTCGACTAAAGTGGCGATGTTGTAACCACCGTGCATGTTACCCAGCAACTCAACTGCTTTTTCTTTGCTGATCAGGTCGCAGCTAACTTCGCCTTTTACAATGGCACTTAAGAAACCAGCTTTTACGTAAGCGGCTTCGTCAACACCAGGAGGTACACGCTCAGAAATTAGTTTCAGCAGAACCTCTTCCTCGCCTGCAGGTGGATTTTTCAGTAATTCGACTAATCCGGCCACTTGTTCCGCGTTTAACGGTTTGGGTGGGATTCCTTCAGCAGCACGCTCTTCTACGTGTTTGCGATATTCTTCTAACACGATGTTTTCCTCATGGTTATTCCTGCCAATTCGAACGGTCCCGGAGCAGGAAGTGACTATTTAAACGCCGGAATTATAACGGCATATATAACAAATTTGAATTTTTATGCAGTTTCGCAGACTTATAGCCGCTATTCAGCCAGACTATTGTTGTAACCACCGGGGTAACAACCGCATTTCTGCTAGCTTTTACGGGGATTCAGCCTGAGTTAGCGCAAACTGTGTTCCGGTACGTTTTCGGCCCGCAGTGGGGAAAAACGCATTAACCGGCCGCGCTCGCCGTCCGTCAGTACGTATACCGATCCGTCACGACCCACTATCACATCCCGTAAACGCTCATTTATAGTAGCAAAGATTTGCATTGTCGACATGGGATTTTGGTCTAATGCCACCGCATATAACGCCTGATCTTTCAGGCTGCTAACCAGCAGATGGTTGGCCAGCTCAGGAAAAGCCGAATCCTGATAAACCACTACTGAGGAAGGGGCTATGGATGGTGTCCAGTTTAACACCGGATCCACCATGCCATCATAATGGGTAAACGGCGAGATTTTTGCGCCGGAATAATCCATGCCCAGCGTCACCACGGGCCAGCCGTAGTTATTGCCAGCCTCCAGAGCATTAATTTCGTCGCCGCCATCCGGGCCATGTTCATTAAGCCATATCGTACCAGATTCCGGATCCTGAACCAGTCCCTGGGGATTGCGATGGCCAAGGGTATAAATATAGCTCTGCGGAGCATCGGGCGTGGTATAAAACGGATTATCCAATGGCGCACTGCCGTCTTCGTTAAAGCGCAGCACTTTACCCAGCATACTGTTTTTTTGCTGCGCCTGCTCACGATAGTCAAAGCCATCGCCGCTGGTCATTAACCAGGTACCGTCGGCCAGTTTTAGCAGTCGCCCGCCAAAGTGTACCGGCGTGTCTTTGGCTGTTTTAACCGTAAACAGACGCTGCACTTCAGGCTTGTCTCCCACCAGCTTCGCCGTGCCGAACGCGAGGTAGTTTTCGCTGTCATCACCCACCGAAAAGCTCAGATAGACCCGCCGGGTTTCGGTAAAGTCATCGGCCAGCACAATGTCCAGTAAGCCGCCCTGCCCGGCCACATAGAGCTGGTCAATTTGCAGGGGGATCTCAAGGCGTTGGCCGGCGTTGGTATATTCAATGATAGTGCCGCCGCGTTCCGTGATCAGCCAGCCGCCGAGTGGATTTTCGGCAGCCGCCCATGGCGCGGCGAGGTAGCCTGCAATCTGGGTTTGATGGAAGTTTCCGGTTAACGGTGGCGGGTCATCGGCCTGTGCACAAAAGGCTCCGAACAGGCTAATTATCCCCGCCAGAAGGAGCATCAACTTTTGACTCCGCTGATGTAACGCTTTGCACATATCGATTAGACTATCAACAACTTGTACTTGGCAGCTTAGCATGAAATTATACGATTTGTGTTGCGCTTTATTGTAAGCAGTGTTGTCATCTGTGCAAGATGAGTACAAATTAAGCCTGTTGTAAGAGAGTAGTTCTGTAATGTCTGAAAAAGTCGTCGTTTACGAAGTTCAGTCCGACATCAGCCCGGTTACCAAAGCGGGCGCGTTGCTGGTGAGCTGGTTGTTGACCTACACCATTGCCAGTGTGTCTCAGTCACAATTTGTCCTCGCGAATCTGGAATCACTCGGCGTAAATATTACCGGTAATCAATGGCTCGAACATACCGTACTAGACTGGTGGGGTCTGCTCCCCAAATATGGTTCGGCAGTGTTTGCTGCACTGTGTATTGCGTTATATGTGAGTGGCCGTGCCGGGCGCATGCTTAAATTGCGCAGTAACTGGCTACACCCGCTGGCGGGGGGCCTGGCTATGGCGCTGATGTTAATGCTGATGCAACCGCTACTGGACGTTACCCTTATCGCCGGCACGCGCTCCTTTGAAGGCCAGCTCTGGCAGGTAATCGCCGGCATATCCGGCGGTTTAACGTATAAGTTTTTACGCCAGGACGTGGCGCGCTGGATAATCCAGCGACCACGCCAGAATGCGCTGCTGTAACTGCAACTAAATCTTTTCGATTGCCAGCGACGAACCCGCTTTGCTTATCTGATACTGACGCAGAGTTTTCGCGCTATAGTGCTCACTGGTAATGTTCGATACGCCAATAAAACTGGCGATTGCCGTCTTAGGAGCAAGCTCCAGCTTCACATAACCACGATGCTGACAATCCGTCCACAGAATTTCCCGGTTATGCTGCGCTACCCGTTGATCAAACTCCCCGGCCAGCGCCGGGCCAAAGGTTTCAAAATCACCCGGCGAGGTAATGCCTGCCGTACCCAGCTCCACCCCCATGGCATCGCCATCGCCGGCAAATAACTGATTTGCCCAGAACGCATGGCTATCACCGGTTAACACAATTAAATCAGTGGCTTTCGCCGACTGACAGAGCTGATAAAACTTCTCTCTGGCCACCGGGTAGCCATCCCAGGTATCCAGATAAATAGGTAAGTCATATTTACCCAGGGCCATAAAGTAACCGAAGTGTTGAGCTATCGCACCGTTATCTGCCAGCGCTTTGGGCAGAGATAAATCCGTGGCATCCGGAACGTTGGTTCGGGCCATTGGGATCTGGTTGCCGATCAGTCGCCATTTTGCCCCCTGAGCGACAGACTCGGCCAGTTTTTGGTTAACAAAATTCTCCATTGCTACGCTTAACATAGAACGACCGGGGTCACCTAACACCGACTCAATAAAATGCCGCAAGGTGTGTTCTGACTTTATCTGGGGCAGATGTTCGGCGTAGTCAATTTGTTTACTGCGTCCGGTATGGCGCGTTTCTAAGGTCGTCAGCGTAGCCAGATTGCCGAATTCAAAGTGCCGCCAGAGCTGCGCTTTTTCAGCCTGTTTAGCCGGTTCACGCAAAGGCATCCACTCGTAATAAGCCTGAATGGAGGCCGCCCTGCGATCAGCCCACTCGCCTTCACCAGGCTGATGATTCTGCGCGCCATGCAGGTAGGGATTATTGGCAGATTCGTGATCGTCCCAGGTGGGAATTAACGGATGCGAAGCATGCATTAACCGTGAACCATTATCAGTTTTATACTGGCGGTGCCGGGTTCGGTAATCTGTTAACGAAACAATTTCATTGGCGGGCTGATGCCGGCGCTTTAGCTTACGCCCTTCCTCGTCTCCCCAGCTGTCCTGCCCGTATTCGTAAATGTAATCGCCAAGGTGTAACACAAAATCGACCGACTCATCGCCCGCAATGTGGTGGTAGGCATTAAAGTAACCAAACGGGTAGTTTGAACAGGACGCCACGGCGATGTTCAGTGATTCCGGCTCGCCGGCGGGCAATGTCCTGGTGCGCCCGGGTTCACTCTGGCCATTGCTGGTAATAAACCGGTAATAATAAGTGGTTCCCGGTTCCAGACCGGTTACATCAATTTTGAAGGTGCAGTCCTGCGTTAACGCAGTTTCCCCCTGGCCACTTAGTACCAGCTGCTTAAATGCCAGATCCCTGGCTACTTGCCAGGTCAGGGCAATCGGTTCACGGGTGTGAGTCCATAGAATAACGCTGTTATGGGTCGGGTCGCCGCTTGCTACGCCACAGTCAAACAGGGGATTTACCGGCGCAGCGGCTACCTGATAAGCAAACGGCGTTAAGGCGCCAGAGGCAAGAGTGGTTTTTAAAAACTGGCGACGAGAGAAAATCATAGTAAGGTCCGCACAACAAAATGGAGCCTGACTATGCAGAAGCTCTGTGACACTCCGATGAAGTGTCGATGAACATTTGACTAAGGTATTGAAACTACTTCGTTAAGTACAACAATTGCCAACCCCCGCCGCCAACCGTTTAGCCGCGGGAGCGGATTTCTTCGACTCTCTTCAATCTGGTTAATACCTGTTCGCGGACTGCTGGCGACTGACGGGACAAAAACTCGTCGGCCTTGGCCTGGCTGTAGCGACCGTAACTTTGATAAGTTCTCGACGTTAAAACGGTAAGGTTATCCTGGTTGGTGATCCTGTGCAGGTTCTGATCTGCAAACTGCGGATTTCGATAGGCCGAACGACTAATTAGCTCCGAAGTCAGTGGTTGGGTATCAATGTCGGTTTGTCTGTTTAGCCAGCTCAGCGCCTGTTCAGGCTGATTAAAGCTCATCGACTCAACCACCACTTTGGCTCGTGACTGGCGTTGATCCGGCGCCGCTCGTTGCATAAAACGATCGGCCGCTTCCGCCGGTTTTCTCACCATCCAATTGCGAAACGCTCTCTCCTCAATAGCTTGCCGCTGTTTAGGATCGCTTATCAGATCGAGCCTGGCCAGCGCTTCGTCTGGGTCTTTAGTTAACCAACTGGAGAACACAGCTTGTAACGCACTGTCGTTATCCATGGCCTGAACCCGGTCAAGTAAATACTCAAAATCTTCGGTATTTTGCAGGCTCCTGGCAGTGCTGCTTACGGCATAATCAATCGCTTCAAAGTCATTGGCATCGAAATCCGTTTCTATGCTGCTGATGGCGGCATCCAGGTCCTGTCGGGCGAGGCTTGAAAACAAGCCGCCCAGTGCAAATCTACCCACTGCCTGCTGGCGGGTAGCCTCGGGCTGGCTCAAATACCACTGCAGCGCAGCATGGGGGTCGGAATCTGCCCAGGTTGCTATGACAGCCGCCATAGCGCCGTCTTTTTGCATGCTGCCGGTCACGTTGAGGTTTACA
This sequence comes from Alteromonadaceae bacterium, assembly GCA_002691625.1. Classification (GTDB taxonomy): domain Bacteria; phylum Pseudomonadota; class Gammaproteobacteria; order Enterobacterales; family Alteromonadaceae; genus Alteromonas. The sequence goes on along the minus strand of NZIK01000016.1, from coordinate 2,318 downwards.
TAATCCACGGCCTGCAGTGGTGACAATTCTGCCAGCCGGTTGATAAACAACATCTTTATTTGCAGACTTTCCGGCGAGTCAGCGTATTCCAGCTGACTGAGCGCTGCTAAGGTTTGTTCTAAATTAAGTTGCGACACAATAGCATAGGCTTTGGCGATACTTGCCATGGTGGGCGACCAGCCCATATCGCCTAACAGCGCCTGCGTTTGCGCGACAGCATCATCTACGGTTACTGGCATATAGGCACTTTCAATATTCGCTTCAGGCCCCGCGCCAGTCTCCTCATAAATTGGCAAGATTGCGCTGCTTGTCACATTGTGCCTGTCTGGCTCTGCTGTGTCTTTAAGAGAGTTTACGGAACCGGGCCCGACGCTCTGGTGAGAGTTAACTTGTGATGTGCCATACCAATAAGCGCAGAGTACGGTCGCCATCCACAGCAAACCAATCAGTAATTTCATATCCAATCCTTTGAAAACGAGAACCTACCGGTCTTACCTTGTTGAGGTTATTAATGACCGGAAAATACAACTAAAGTCTAACCTTTAATGGCTCGTTGCGCCAAAATAATTGTTTAGCAGGTCACATAGCCAACCCGTCTGATTGGCTGATATTACAACGAGGTGTCCCTGGCCAGAAAGCCGAGCGCAGAGCGACTGCCATGCAGGCGGATTTGTTGCCCCGGACGAAGTCGCTCCCACTGCGATCTGGTCGTTACCTGGCACACATAATCAAAAAACTGAGCGCTGTACTCCGCCAGATAAATTTTGCCGTTACAGTGCTTTCTACGAAAGCGGCGGGGTAACTTTGCGATAGTCACCTGCTCGGTTGCCGTGCTGGCATCCAATACATAAAGATGCAGCGCGACCGGCGCGCCACGGTAAACTGCCAGGGCTGTAAACAAAGCAACCAGCAACGCTGCGCCAATCGCATTATAAAAACGGCGCGGTGAATCAACCTTAACCTGCTTTTTGCCCTTCGCCAGCCGCTCGGCACTCATTTTACGCAGGTGATTGGTGTGGAGGAATTTTTTGCAAGTTACCACAAATACCACCAGGCCCGCCGTTAAGGCTACCCATTTGAAGGGGGTAACCATCTCGTTATTCAGCAGAAAAGAGTGAAAATAAACCGGTAGTAACATGGCGCCGAGAATTAAACCGCCACAAATAAGCGCTAATGTGCCAAGCAACTTGCGCTGTATTTGCTCGGGAGTTTCAGGTTCTGGCAGCAGTATTTCCTGCTCAGGCGCGGGGGAATCGTCTTCATTGGCTTCAAGTGAAGCCAGCGCCTGAAGAATTTTTTCCACCCGTTCCGGAAAACGCGCTTTGTCGATGGTCCTGAGCGCTTCTTCAAGTTCTGCTTTAGAGTAACGACTGTAATCTGGTGTCACTGATCCATTGACCTTTCTGACTGTCCTGTACAGTACGATACATGACCGGCTATAAAAAAACTAATCAATCCGAATCAATAGGTTATTTCGTACTAAACTGATATTTTACTGGGAAGTCCATCGCTTATTAGGAAAACGGATGAATTTACGGCTGCTCACCACCCGCGTCAGGGTACTATGGGAATCACTGTCTACCAGCTACTGGTTTATCCCTCTGCTAATGATGAGTACAAGCGTGGCGCTGTGTTATGCCTGTTTATCGGTTATTGAACGGGCTTTTCTGCCGGACGTTTTACGACCGCTTATCCCTCTGGTTACGCAAGAAAGCGTTCAGCAATTACTGTCTACCGTCGCCGGCGCCATGATAACCGTAACCAGTATTGCTTTCTCTATGACCCTGGTATCGTTAACCCTGGCCTCAAATCAGTTTGGGCCGCGCTTAATTCGCAATTTTATGCAGGATCGTAATACCCAGATGGTGCTCGGAATACTGGTTTCCACTTTTCTGTTCTGCCTGATTTCCCTGCATCACTTGTCGTCGATAAACAGTAATCAGGATGCGGTTTCCATGTTAGCCGGTGCCACCGTGTTTCTGGCTCTCATCGATTGTGTCACCATCATCTATTTTATCCACCACGTGTCCCGCTCTATTCAGGCCGACCAGGTGATTGCCAATTGTGTACAACATTTCGAAAGCAACATTAATACCAATTGCATTAACTAATTGACCAAATTTGTCCACTCTCTCCAACAGAGATTTTTGACTCGCTCAACATCCTCAATGAATGTATTCCAGGCACGAGAGACCTGTTCTACTATTTCTTCGTAACCTCGAAATCCCCGGTTTGATAAGCAACGCTGCCGTAGCCATTGCCATACCTGTTCCATCGGGTTCAGCTCCGGAGAATAGGCTGGGAGTTTTACGAGACTG
>NZIK01000015.1 GCA_002691625.1 Alteromonadaceae bacterium | reverse complement strand
TGCTTTGCTAATTGTTTAAAGTCGTCGGCGGTATGCATATGAAAATCACTCGAATATGAATACTGCCATTAGATCAAACTTTTAAGGCAATTGGTATTATTTTCCGGGTATAGGGTCACGCCGGTGATCGCTTCCACATACCGCACATCAGCATATCGCACTTTGCCGTCGCCCTGTTTGGCATACTGGCCAAGGGTTAGCGGGTAGCCCATTAACTTTGTTTCATAGGCAACACTGATTCCCCGGGTATCAATAGCCTCCACGCGCTGAAAGGGAATATCAAAGTCGATAACGCCGTTGCTGTTATCAGTGAAAAATCCAATTTGTAGGGCGGTATCCGTGGATAACGGGATACGTAGTCACTGGGAATAATTGGTTACCTGTTTGAGTTCTCGGGTTAAGTCGATATCATCGAGTACCACATCCTCTTTTTCAACATGACTGTAGTAATCAACCTGACTCGATATAACCCAGCCGCGATGTTTGTATGCAGCGCCAAAAGACAGTAGGGAAGGTTGGTCCTGGTCTTTATCCGTGCGAATAAAGTCTGGAAACGTGGTGTCGGGCGAACCGTTTAACAGGGTGATGATGGGCGCAACAATAAGGTTATTAGAGCGATAATTCCGATTGATTGATTCACTGTGAACGTAATGTGCCCCAATACTCAAAGCATTATCCTTATATAACACACTCAGCGATGGCTCAATCAGATACTGCTTTTCATTGATTCGCCGCCGGGCATCAAATCAGGATGTAAATGAACCGGTTGGCGTATACATGGTAATTGCTGCACCGGAAGTTTGCGATAAGACCTGTTCAATGTATTTTAGCGACAAAGAAAAACCCAGCGCCCAGTGGTCATTAAGACGGTAGGACAAGGCGCCACCGAACTTGTAAGCGGCATTGTCGAAATCGTAGGTGACGGTTTCAATTACACTCTGTCCGGGCGTAGTTGCGGTAGCCGGTAACTCATAATTGGAACTGCTATCATTCCTTTCCTGAGAATAATCGGTAACCGTAAAGTAGCTGCCGTAACTCCATTGCCCGGTACTGGTGCTGATGCCAAGAAATCCGGGCACAACAGAGAAGGAGGTTCGGGCAAAGTCAGAGCCGTCGGTATACACGTTTTTAAATTCAGTGTCTTCAAACGCCAGAGTGTTCACCGAAGCCGACTTTGCATTTGCCTGAAAAGACAGCCCGGCAGGGTTGTAGTGCATCGCTGACTGATCGTCCGCCAATGCCACATAGGCACCACCATAACCGATGGCTTTACCGCCTACCAGCAGGTTGCCGTAATGGTACTGGTCTGCCAGTACTGTTGAAGGGAGTGCAACCAAAGTACTCAATAATCCCACTGACGAACACAACTTCATAGAATACTTCCCTGAAACCAGCTATTACCAATATGAACCAAAAGCTGCACTTTGTGGCTAGATTATAAAATGACCAGTGGTATTTCCACTTTTAATTTCAATTTGGTCAGTAAGTTAGCCGTTGAGGTCTATCACAATACTGAACGAAACCGGGCACTGATATTCGCTGAATCGAATTTCCAAACGCTTTGAACCATGTTATTAATAAAATATAAACAGGGTATTAACGTCAGGTGATGAGCTGTCTATGTCCAGCGCTGTGGCAATGCGAATAGATAAAAATAAGTATGGTAGTGCGTCCAATCATTATTTGACGGCACTCTTTGAGGTGGCTGAACAAAATAACCTGGACGCCAGGCGCCTGCTTAAACATTGCCAGATTGACCCGGCTGCCATCGGTAAACCCGGACTGCGCGTTAAGACCGAGCGGTTATCCAGACTGCAAAGTCTGGTTTGGCGGTTACTAAAGGATGAGTCGGCTGGCTTGTGTGGCATGCGCCTTAAACCAGGTACCTACGAAATGATGGGCCAGGTGACAGTTCACCAACCTACGCTCAGGTTGGCGCTGCAAAAAGGCATAGCGTTTTATAATCTTATTCTGACCGATAATTTTGTTGAGCTGGACGTGCAGGCAGATGAAGCAACTCTCACAATCAACTTACCTCACCCGGAAAAAGACCATAAGTACCTATTTGCAGAGATGACTTTACTTGCCTGGCACCGGTATTCCTCGTGGCTAATCGCCAGCAGTATTCCGTTGTCGAAGGTTCAGTTTAATTATCCGCCACCGCCACATGTGCATGAATACCACTACCTGTTTCCGGGTGAGCATGAGTTTAAGTGCGATAAACTGGCCATTACATTCTCTGCTCACTACCTTGCTAAACAGGTTAAACAAAGTGAGGGGGCGCTGCATTCTTTCATGCAACGCTGTCCTCTGGAATTGTTCCGCCAATATAAATCCGATTACACTCTTACCTCTGACATCCGGCACCTGCTAAGCAATGATATTGAGAGCGGCCTGTTAACCATTGATGCGGTTGCATCAATGCTGCACATGACCAGTCGTACGCTTATGCGCAGACTAAAAGACGAGGGCACCTGCTTTCAGCAAATCAAGGATATTGTCAGAAGGGATCGTGCCGTCATGCTACTTACCCAGCGTGCAACACCAATAAACCTGATTGCAGAATCTGTCGGATTTGCTGATCCTGCCGCTTTTACCCGTGCATTCCGTACATGGACCGGAGAAACCCCCAGAAAATTCAGAGCGCTTCACAAAGAAGAAGCGAGCTGAATCCAGCCCTTTTTTCTAAAGAGTAAAGCCGTTTTGTTACGGGAGATCATTACCGGTTCTAGTCTCATTTTTATGCAAAAAATACTTATTGTCATTATTTGACAATTATTTCGTCACTTTCTGCTATTTTACAATCAGGTACATAATATTAACATCTGGTAAAAGTTTGGAGCGCCCCGTTAACATCAGCCTGGCAGTTCCACCCAAAAACAGAGTGAATGTTATGAATCAACACCCGTCCGAAATCCTCGACAACAGCAAAATGAGCCGGCACCAGGTTATTGCTGTCATTTTGTGCATTGCGTTAAATGCACTGGATGGATTTGATGTACTGGCAATCAGCTTTGCCTCTCCAGGCATCGCCGCAGAGTGGGCAATCAATCGTACTGAGTTAGGTGTGGTGTTGGCCATGGAACTACTCGGCATGGCTTTTGGTTCAGTTTTTCTGGGCGGTTTTGCCGACAAAATTGGCCGTAAACCCACAATTCAAACCTGTTTGGTGGTGATGACCGCAGGGATGTGCTTTTCGGCGTTTGCTAACTCGGTAACCACTTTACTGGTGGTGCGGTTTATTACCGGCCTTGGGATTGGCGGTATGCTGGCGTCAACTAATGCCATGGTTGCTGAGTATTCTAATAAGAAGTTCCGTCACCTGTGCGTTATTCTGATGGCGACCGGCTACCCGGTGGGAGCGATTATTGGCGGTTCTATCAGTTCAGTATTGCTGGAAACCTACAACTGGCGTTCGGTGTTTATTTTCGGCGGTGTGGTAACCGGTGCCTTTCTGATTATTGTCCAGTTATTCCTGGCAGAGTCAGTGGTGTACCTTGCCTCCAAACAACCTGCTAACGCGCTGGAGCGAATTAACCGTTCTTTACTGGCCATGCAAAAGCCGCTGCTCACGGCACTACCGCCGCTTGCGCCTAACGCGGGGAAGAGCTCTTTTGTTGCCTTATTTACACCGCAATTACGGACTACCACGCTGTTATTGGTTGTTGCCTATTTTGCGCAGATTATGACCTTTTATTTTATCTTAAAGTGGATCCCAAAAATTGTGGTTGATATGGGTTTCCACCCTTCTCAGGCCGGGCAGGTATTGGTGTGGGCCAATGTGGGCGGCGCTATCGGCGCTACATTGCTGGGCTTATTCGCTTCCAAATTACCGCTTAAACAATTGCTGATCGGTGTATTGTTCGCCGGTTTCGTAATGGTGTCGGCTTTTGGTATCGGCTATGAATCACTGGGGCAGATGGCGTTGATTTCAGCGGCAACCGGATTTTTTACCAACTCGGGCGTGGTGGGTTTGTACGCCTTAATGGCCCAGGCGTTCCCACCTCAGGTTCGAGGATCCGGCACTGGAATTGTGATTGGCGTAGGACGCGGTGGCGCAGCGTTAAGCCCGGTTGTGGCCGGCATTCTATTTACTCAGGGCGTGTCATTACAGGGCGTGGCCATTGTAATGGGAGCGGGGGCCGTGGTGGCCGCTATTACTGTCTTTCTGCTTGGTCGAGTGCAGCAATGTAGGTCTGCGCAAGATGCAAGTCCGATTTTAACAAAGCAAACTTGCGATAATTAAGGGGATTGAGGAATGAAATTCACCCGATTAAACCCAGTGACTGGTGAAGTTGCCAGCGAAGCAGAAGCCATGCAGGCGGCTGATATGGCGGCGGTTGCTGAAAAAGCCCAACAAGGGTTTGAAGCATGGTCGAAGGTCGGCCCTAATGCCCGCCGGGCGGTGCTGCAAAAAGCGGCAACTGCGCTGGAAAGCAAACAGGACGCCTTTGTTGCTGCCATGATGGGCGAGACCGGCGCAACGGCGGGTTGGGCAATGTTTAACCTGATGCTGGCGGCTTCAATGTTACGTGAGGCCAGCGCGCTGACTACGCAAATTAGTGGTGAGGTTATTCCCTCAGATAAACCTGGTTGCATGGCCATGGCGCTGCGCGAGCCGGTGGGCGTTATCCTGGGCATTGCCCCCTGGAATGCCCCGATTATTCTGGGCACCCGGGCGGTGTCTACTGCACTGGCGTGCGGCAATGCGGTAATCCTCAAAGCTTCTGAGATTTGCCCGCTCACACACTCGTTAATTATCGAAGCGCTGGCGGAAGCTGGCTTCCCTGAGGGCACGGTTAATATTGTGACGAATTCTCAGGATGATGCTGCTGACGTAGTGGGAGCGCTGATAGATGCTAAACCGGTGAAACGGATCAATTTTACCGGCTCTACTGCAGTGGGCCGGATTATCGCTCGCCGCGCTGCCGACAACCTGAAACCCTGTTTGCTTGAGCTGGGAGGCAAAGCGCCTTTGCTGGTGCTGGAAGACGCAAACCTTGACGAAGCTGTTAAAGCGGCTGCCTTTGGGGCGTATATGAATCAGGGGCAAATTTGCATGTCCACCGAACGTCTGGTGGTGGTCGACAGCATTGCCGATGACTTTGTAGCCGCGTTTAAAGCGAAAGTTTCCACCATGGAAACCGGCGATCCTCGCGAGGGTAACACTCCACTGGGTGCGGTTATCGACATGAAAACCGTTGAAAAAGTGAATGCTCTGATTGATGACGCGCTGAGTAAGGGAGCCACCCTGGTAACCGGTGGTAAAGCTGACTCGGTACTCATGCCCGCCACCATTTTAGACGGCGTTACCGAAGACATGGCGATTTATGCGGATGAAAGTTTTGGTCCGGTGGTCGCGGTGATCCGCGCTAAAGACGAAGCCGATGCCATCCGCATTGCGAACGACAGTGAATATGGCCTCAGTGCTGCGGTATTCACAACGGATATCGCCAATGGTCTGAAAGTCGCTAAGCAAATCAAATCAGGTATCTGTCACGTAAACGGACCAACCGTACACGACGAGGCGCAGATGCCTTTTGGTGGCGTAGGCGACTCCGGTTACGGCCGTTTTGGTGGCAAAGCCGGCATCGATCAGTTTACTGAATTACGCTGGATAACGGTGGAAACCGAACCTGGTCATTACCCAATTTAACTGTCCGGATGCATTGCCTTCTGCGATGCAGAGCATCGAATGCATCCCCATACTATTTTGCAAGAGGATTTAAACGTGTCAGTAGAAAGAAGTGAAGAAGAAACAGTAAAGGTAATTGTTGAGAACAAAATTGCCTGGGTGTACTACAACCGCCCGGAAAAACGCAACTGCATGAGCCCCAAACTGAATCGGCAGATGATGCGCGTGCTGGAAGATCTCGAGTACCGTGACGATGTCGGTGTACTGGTGTTGTCTGGTGAAGGGACAGCCTGGACAGCCGGAATGGATTTAAAAGAGTACTTCCGCGAAAACGAAGCAAAAGGCCTGGGGGCAACCCGTAAAGCCCAGCGTGAAGCTTACGGCTGGTGGCGTGCATTACGCTGGTATCACAAGCCCACTATCGCCATGATCAATGGCTGGTGTTTTGGCGGTGGTTACGGGCCGTTGTTCAGCTGTGATCTGGCGGTTTCTGCAGAAGATGCCACCTTTGGCCTGAGCGAAATCAACTGGGGAATTTTACCCGGTGGCGGTGCCAGTAAAGTGGTGGCCGACCTGATGCCGCTGCGCAAAGCCATGTATCACGCCATGATGGGCGAAAATATCGACGGTAAAACCGCAGTAGAGTGGGGTCTTGTCAACGAAGCGGTGCCAGCCGATCAACTCAAAGCACGGGTTACCGAAATGTGTAATGTGTTGCTGGAGAAAAACCCGGTTGCACTTAAGGCCACTAAAGACGCTATTCGCCGCGTGAAAGAAATGACCTACGACAATGCTGAAGACTATCTGGTGCGCGCTCAGGAAGCGGCTAACAGCTTTGATAATGACGGCCGTAAGGAAGGCATTAAACAGTTTATAGACGATAAAACCTATAAGCCTGGATTAGGGGCTTATGACAAATCCAAGCAACAAAACTAAACGAGGCTGACATGGATTTTGTGACCCTGCAGGCGCGATTACGGCCAGGAAGTATTGCTGTTAACGATGTCACTCACCAACGAACCTGGACTTACACCGAGTTCGATACCACCATTAACCGGCTGGTTAGCTGGTGTCAGGTTAATGGCCTGAAGCAGGGTGACAGAGTGGCTTGTCTGTCTAAAAACCGGGCTGAGCTGGTGGCGCTTCACCTGGCTTGCGCCCGGGCCGGATTGTTATTTGTACCGTTAAACTGGCGGCTGGCTAAAGAAGAGCTGGAAGCACTTATAAGTGACTGCACTCCAGCGATTCTGATTGGCGATGAAACCGCGGCAACCATGCAGTTCAGCCACTATGACATTAATCAGTTGCTGAGCGACAGTCAGAGCTTAAGTGCTGCCGGGTCTGACTACGATGAGCATGCACCATCGCTTATTTTGTACACCTCCGGAACCACGGGTAAACCCAAGGGTATAATGCACAGCGAAGCTACGCTGATGGAAACCACTCTGAACATGACCCAGCTTGGCCATGTGAATGAGCACAGTGTGTTTTTATGTGAAACGCCAATGTTTCATGTGATTGGCCTGGTGTCCTGTGTTCGTCCGGCACTTTACTGTGGTGGCAGCCTGGTGATTTCGGATGCCTTTGAGCCGGGCCGCACACTGAGCAGGCTGGCCGATGAAACACTTAAGATAAGCCATTACTTTTGTGTGCCGCAAATGGCCAATATGCTGCGTCAGCACGACCAGTTTGATGTGAGCAGCCTGCAAAACCTTAAAGCCTTACTGACCGGTGGGGCACCCCATCCCGAAGTGCAAATCCGCGCCTGGCTCAATGATGGTATCCCCATTGTGGATGGCTACGGCATGAGCGAAGCCGGCACGGTATTTGGCATGCCGTTTGACCTCGAACTGCTGGATAAAAACGCCGGCTGTGTTGGCCTTGCGACACCGAGGGTAAGGGTGCGCCTTACCGACGAGCAGGGTAATGAGGTGGCCGAGGGTGAAGCCGGCGAAGTGGAAATTAAAGGCGGTAACTTGTTTGTTGGTATCTGGCAGCAGGAAGCCATGTACAAACAATGCTTTACTGCAGATGGCTGGTTTAAAACCGGAGATATGGCGGTATGCAACCAAGCCGGTTTCTATCGTATTGTGGATCGCAAAAAGGATATGTTTATTTCCGGCGGCGAAAATGTTTATCCGGTAGAAGTGGAAGGAGTGGTACTGAAACATCCTGCGGTGAAAGATTGCGCTTTGATTGGCGTTCCCGATGAACGGTGGGGCGAGGTTGGCCACCTGTTTGTGGTACCCTTTAACGAACGCGACTTTGCTGATGAAGAGCAATTTCTGGCTGGCCTGAATGACCATCTTGCCCGCTATAAAGTGCCTAAATATGTCACTCTGACCGACACTATTCCTCGCAATGGCGCCGGTAAAATTTTGCGCACGGTGTTGCGTGAACAGGTAGTTCATTTGCTGACACAGCACTAACTGTCTTCTCAAACCTTACAGTACCGGATAAAGCGCTAAATCCGGTGCTGACCTCCCGGCTTTACTACCATTAAAAAGCAAAAGTCCGTATAATCCCGCGAAAACGTAAGGCCTGAGTTTTGCCAGCAAGGCAAGGATTACTGTAATCACGCTCAGGGCCAGCTCCCGAATAAAAATCAGGTTTAGTGAATGACCCAGCTGCTAGAAGAAATTAAGCGTCGTCGCACGTTTGCGATCATTTCGCACCCTGATGCCACCCAGCCTTTCAACGCTTAAAATCACCTTTCATTGCACACCACAATCACACCTCAACTTACTGAATTTAAAGGTTTTTTGTCTTTTTCTCGTTTCTTTGCTTTTCAATGATGTTCAAGCGTAATCTCGGAAAGTGTGTACAAACTTGAGTACAAATTCCGTTTTAGAGGTCTTTGGCGAAAATTCCATGACACAAACCTGGCTGTAGGCCTTGTCGTTACTGGGTTTGACGTAAAAAGTACTACCGTTAAAAAGAGTCTCTTTTTTTGGTAAATGTTTTCTTCTGTGCCAAATTACAAAATTTAATGAGGGAGTCTATTGTTGGTGTAATTTTTGCTCTAGTGTTTGTTTTTGAAGATGCTTGAAGCGAACCAATACGGTTATTTCTAATTGAGATATCAGACTTACCTTCAAATTTAGTTGCTGTTTACACCATCATTTTGCACTTGTTTTTCGACTTGTGTGTACAAAATTTCCTGTAACTGTGTACAAACTTCCTCTTTGTTGCACTTATCTTCTGGCGATTTGACGCGAGTTCTTCTGTAGCCCTTGCTGTATAAGGTCTGAGCGACAAAAGTACTTAGGGAGTTTGATGCGTCAGTTCGCGATTATCAGCGAGAGTATCGCTCTTTTGTCGATGACAAAAATCTCCTTCTACTTATATATAATTATGTATCAGTTCATGGCTTTTGATATGTAATAGCTAATCGAATTTGTGTTATTTGAGTCACTGTGATATGTTTTTGTATATAATTATTCTTAAGTGATGCATTAAGGCGTATCAAAATGAGCTATGTAACAGAGCAGATACTAGAAAGTCTTCGAGAAGCTCGGGTACGAAAGGGGTTTAGCCAGAGAGAGTTAAGTGCTCGTTCGGGGGTGCCTCAAAGCCATATTTCGAAAATCGAGTCTGGCAGTGTTGATTTAAGAATATCCAGTTTGATTGCACTTGCCCGTGTACTAGACCTAGAGCTATTGGTTGCGCCTAAAAAATCTGTCCCTGCCATCAAGTCGATCATTCGAAGTGGACAAGGTATTAACGGCATCAGCGACGAGGGTGAGCCAATGTCGCCCGCATATCAGTTAGAGGAAGACGACGATGACTAACCATGTCTCTACGCTCAACGTTTTGCTTTACGGTGAACCCATTGCAACGATCACCAACGTGGGCAATGACAGAACGATTTTTGCCTTTATGGATTCGTACATTAATGACGAATCACGGCCTGTGTTAGGGCTTGGCTTTAAAGATTCGCTAGGTGGCTTGCTGACTAGCTTCAAACCGACCCAAACCAAGTTAACCCCGTTTTTCTCTAACCTTTTGCCAGAAGAAACCATGCGAAATTACCTGGCAGAGCGTGCCGGTGTTAATCCAGCGCGGGAGTTTTTTCTATTGTGGGTACTGGGACAGGATTTGGCAGGCGCAATCACGGTTGTGCCTGCGGATGGTGAAGCTTTACCACCTAGTGTGCATCAAGACATAGAAGATGAAACGAAAACAGATGAGCCAATGCGTTTTTCATTGGCGGGAGTGCAGTTGAAGTTTTCAGCTGTGCAGCAGGCAAATGGCGGTTTGACGATCCCAGCAACCGGTCAAGGTGGCTCTTGGATTGTAAAATTACCGTCGTCTCGGTTTGAAGCTGTGCCAGAAAATGAATATTCGATGATGGAACTGGCTCGAATGTTGGGAATGGACGTGCCAGAAACGCAGCTACTCCCCATTAATCGGATTGCTAATATCCCCAATGGCATTGGCAAATTTGGTGACAGTGCGTTTGTGATTAAGCGTTTTGACCGTGCAGATGGCCAAGCTGTTCACATTGAGGACTTTGCGCAAGTGTTTGGTGTTTATCCTCAAGATAAATACAAAAAAGCCAGTATGCGCAATATTGCTCATGTTATCGGTATTGAAGGGCAAGACGAAGACATTGCTGAATTTACTCGCCGATTGGTGTTCAATACTCTAATTGGTAATGCTGATATGCATTTGAAGAATTGGTCTGTGATCTACAAAGATAAGCGCACCGCATCGATTGCGCCTGCTTATGACTTTGTTTCAACCATTCCTTATATCCCCGATGATAGTGCATCGCTGAAGGTGAGCCGTAGCAAGAGATTCAGCGATTTCACGCTGGATGAGCTATCACACTTAGCGGCTAAAGCCATGTTGCCAGAAAAATTGGTGTTAGATACTGCAAAGCAAACTGTAGCAGGCTTCCATGAGGTATGGGCGAAAGAAAAAGCGCATTTACCCCTCACTAAGTCAGTGATTGAAGCCATCGAAATGCACTTACGAAGTATACCGCTACGCTGAATTCCTAGTAGCTAGAGCGTGCATATCGATAAAGATGGTTTAACTTAATGCGATTTTACGGCGCTTTTCGCCGTAAACTGGAAATTTGGTAAACTGCACAATGATACCGGTGTCATGATAAGGCTGATCTTCTGAACAAATCATGCATCTTTCTGACCATCAACAAGTGATGAATCAGGCGATGATAGCTTTACATTGATTTTCAGGAGAATGCAGATGACAGCAGTAGCGCACCAGGTAACCCCTTTTCTAACATCTTACGAAGTGATGGCTCGTTACCACATTAGCTATACGACGCTCTGGCGAAGAATAAAAG
>NZIK01000014.1 GCA_002691625.1 Alteromonadaceae bacterium | reverse complement strand
TTGACTATGGTCAATACAGACAGGAACCGCCGTGGTACGGAACCGTATGCCCGGTGGTGTGAGAGGACGGGAGTTGCGAAACTCCCTCCTACTCGATCGCGAAATAGATTGCCTGATAAACTGTATTTATATACAGTTTTATTTGGGCGATATCGCCAGGAACTGTAATACACAATGTTATTCATAAGTTGTCATCGCCATTGCCTGACGGTGTTGAATAGAACAATTAACACCAGTAAAGGAGCAACTAATGACTATAAAAACCCTTAAATCCACCTGCCTTTGCGGCAATACCCACATTGAAGTGACTGCCCAGTCATGCCAGATTGGCGCGTGCCATTGTGCTATGTGCCGAAAGTGGTCTGGCGGGCCTTTTATGGGTATCGAGTCTGAACAGGTAACGGTATCCGGTGACAATATAGTTTGTTACCCGTCGTCAGAATGGGCAGAGAGAGCTTTTTGCCGGCAATGCGGTACTCACCTCTTCTACAGATTAAAAGACAATAATGTGCATTATGTGCCGGTTGGTCTGTTCGATGAAAACGATCAGATGACCTTATCCCACGAGATTTTTATCGACAGTAAACCGCACTATTACCACTTTGCTGAGGATACTCACAAGATGACAGGCGCAGAGGTGTTTGCTGCTTTTGAAGGAGAGAAACCATGACAAAAGATACGCTGATAAATTATGTGGAGCTGCCATGCCGCAATCTACCTGCTACAAAAGCATTCTTTGCGGCGGTATTCAACTGGACCTTCACTGATTACGGCCCGGCTTATGTCGAGTTTCATGATAAAGGCATCGTGGGCGGCTTGTATCAATCGGAACTTGCCTCCGTTACTGCTAATGGTTCGGTCTTACTGGTGTTTTACAGCCCGGACTTAGCCATAACTCAAAAGCTTATAGAGGCGAATGGCGGTGCTATTATAAAACCGGTATTCGATTTTCCGGGTGGCAGACGCTTTCATTTTACTGAGCCGAGCGGTAATGAGTTTGCAGTATGGAGTGATAAGTAAACGCTTACAGAAAAGCTACCATCACAGTGCTGCATAAGGTAATGTATTGCGTCGCATTTAATTTGCAACGTAATACATTATTTAATTTAGAAAGCAGATGAAAAATAACAAAAACGCAGTGCTGCATGTCTGGATTTTGCCGCTTCTGTTTGTCTTAACCTGTTTTACCGCTTGTTATCTGGCCGGGTCGTTAGACTACCGGAGCATAATAGACGAACGTTCCCAACGCGATTTCAACGCGGCGCTGGGTATGCCTCTACTCATTGGTTATTTATGGCTGGCACTGCGTATATTACATCGTCGATCAGGTAAACGGATAGCCGATTTTCTGGTCCAGACCAACCAACTGTCGCAATACACCCAGCACATGAAAACGCTGGAAAAAAAGCTGATACGCCATGTTATTCTGGCTGCAACGCTGTCTATTGCTATTACCCTGGTGTACCTGATCAGCGAAGACCTTCTGGCCTTTAATCAGCCATTCTCGGTACTTCTGCTAAATGTTATCGCCGTGCCTTTCTGGTTTTTTCTGTTTTTGTTCCTGATGCAATCAGCGTCATTCACGCGTTATCTGTATAAACGCCTGGTGCTGCCGAATATCCACCAGCACTTCTGCTACTGCAAGCCCATTTGCGATCTGGGTGTCAGCAATGTGATATTTTCACTGCTAATGTTGCTGTTAATACCTGTGTTCTGGATAGGTAAACCGGTGCCGCTCATCGACGGGCTAATACTGTCTGCGGCGACGTCATTTATGATCGTTCTGCTGTTTCTGCCAGTATTCAAAACAGTTTATCTGATGCGTAAGCATCGCAACCAGAGTATTCAGCAAATAGAAGGGCAGCTTGCCAGCCTGATTATGCAGGGCAGAGATAATCCCGGAGCAAATTCGGGAGACGTGCTCTACAAACTTAATCAGCAGCTCGAAGACTTAAGACAACATCGTTGCTGGCCAAAAGATGGTGTTGTAAATACGAAAGTTTTTATTATGTCGACCGGTCTACCTTGCTGTTTTTTAGTGCTCATCTGGTGGTTAATTTAGGGAAGTCGTTAAAAATGAAAGTGTATGGTGACAGCCGCTCGGGCAACTGTTACAAAATCCAGTTACTGTTAGGATTATTGGGCAAGCAGTGCGAATGGAAAGAAGTTGATATTTTAAACGGAGAAACGCAGACCGATGCGTTTAGACAGCTTAATCCGCTCGGTAAGATCCCGTTGCTCGAACTCAGCGATGGCCGTTGCCTGAGCGAGTCGAATGCTATTCTGAATTATCTGGCCGCGGGCAGCGCGTTTATTCCCTCCACCGAATTTGAACTGGCTAAGATGCTGCAGTGGCAGTTCTTTGAACAATACAGCCATGAGCCTGCCATTGCGGTAGCGCGCTTCATAAACGTATATCTTGGTCTTCCCGCTGAGCGCCAGCTAGAATATGAACTCAAGCAACAGGCCGGCCATAAAGCCTTAGCGGTAATGGAACAGCAGCTAATGCAAACCGTCTTCCTGATTGGCGATCAAATGACTCTGGCTGATATATCTCTGTACGCCTATACTCATGTGTCTCATGAGGCGGGCATTTTGCTCGATGGGTACCCGGCTATCCGCCGTTGGTTGTCGATGGTAGAGGAGCATCGCGGCTACATGCCAATGCAGAACAAAGGCTAATTAATTGGCATTAATCCCGCCGCGGGAGAAAACGCTGCCATTGGGCAGTAAACGTATTGAGCAAACTTAGCAGTGGTGCCGGATCGAGTTGTTCGACATACTCCAGGGTATAAGCCACTGCCTCCAACGTAGAAAAACTGTATTCCAGTTCAGAATTGCGAATTGTATACTGACCACTATGGTGCAGTGGCAGTTTATAAAACGGATATCGGTTAAGCCAGGCATTGTTCTGCCAGATACCATAGGCCTGCTTCCAACTGGCATCGATAAAAATCGCGCGTTTGATGCGAGTAGAAACATTTTCAGCACCGGGGGATAACTCGGTACTTTGCTCTGCAGGGTAAAACACCGCCGTTGGTTTAGGATCGACCGCCAGGTACTGGTCAAGCTCAGTAAAGTCGACAGCCAGTTTGCCCGTCAGAACGGTGATGTTTGACAGTGTCAGGCTAAGCAGCCGTACCGTGTTTTTAGCATGCAGCGATTCTTTGGGATGTTGCAGGATGATGACTTCGGTATAGTTAGTAACCGGTTGAACTGCATGGCAGAGGCAGGTTTGTACAGGGTAACCACAATTAGGGCATTGTTTGCGCATGACTAAACAGGAGTCGACTGGTACGGATAGCCGTAAGCTTACCCCAGCGGAACGCATTTGGCACACCGTAGGGCTCCTTCCAGAGGGAAATGTGGCGTCTTACGGAAAAATTGCCGATTTAGCAGGACTACCAGGGCGTGCCCGCTATGTCGGGTATTGTTTGCGCAATGTACCCGCCTCTCTTACACTACCCTGGCACCGTGTATTACGCAGCAATGGGCAGATTGCTTTTGTGGCCGGTACGCCACAGGCCCTTACCCAATGTGAGCTGCTGGCAGATGAACAGGTACTGGTGCAGAATAATCGGGTAAATCTCAAGCTGTATGGCTGGGAGCCGGGGCTGGATGTACTGCTGCATCAGTTAGCATTTTAATGTCTTCTCTCTGAGCAAGGAACTTATGGCATCGTTAACAATAGGAATTGAACAGCTGGAAGTCGGCATGTACGTGCTGCAGATCGCTGAACAAAAAGCCGGAACGGTGCAAATAAAAACCCGTGGCCGGGTAACCAGTCAGGCCATTATTGACCAGTTAAAGCGCAAAGGCATCAAGCGGTTAATTATTGATACCGACCTGTCTTCCCACACCGCAAAACCAAAAGCAAGCGAACAAAGGCAACCTGAGCTGGATACCCGAGTGCCGCTTGCCGCGGAACTGGTTAAGGCGGAAAGCTTGTACCAGCAGGGAATTGTCCTGCAGAAGAGCCTGTATGATGCCGTCCAGGAAGGTACCCCTTTCGACGACTTTGTACCGGCAGAATTTGCCCGGGCGCTGGTGGGCTCGCTGGATAGAAACCCGGATGCGTTGTTATTGCTTTCGCGGATCCGCGAGAAAGACACCTACTTACTCGAACATTCCCTCAACGTTGGCATTTTATCTGCTCATTTTGCCCGTTCCCTGGGAATGTCTCAGCCTGAGATCGAAGCGGCTGCCTACAGCGGGCTGCTTCACGATCTGGGTAAAATCAAAATCCCTGATGAAATTCTGCATAAACCCGGTCGGTTAACCGAAGATGAAATGGACGTGATGAAAAAACACGTTGAGTATGGGGTTGAGTTCTTGTCTGCCATGAAATTAGATACCGGCCTGATAAAAGTGGTTAGTGAACACCACGAGCGACTCGACGGCCAGGGATACCCCAATCGTCTGAGTGGCGAGGATATTTCTTACAACGGTCGTATACTGGCCATCACAGACATGTACGATGCACTAACGGCCGATCGCTGTTACAAAGCCGGAATGCCGAGTCAGAAAGCCCTGCAGATCCTGATGAAAGACAGTGAAACCAAGTTGGATGCCACCTTATTGCAGCAATTTATTAAATGCATGGGCATCTATCCACTGGGGTCACTGGTTGAGTTATCCAATCAACGGGTGGCGATGGTAATGCATCAAAATGAGCAGCAGCCTCTGCGACCGGTAGTTAAAACTTTCTATTCCATTAGCGGCGGGCACTACATAACGCCCAAAGACATCGATCTCAGTAAAGATTTGCAAATCAATATTGTAAAGGCCGTCACCCCGGCGCAATACAATATTGATATTAATCGCTTCTTTAAAGAGTCAATCATGGTTTAACAGAAGGTGTTGCAATTTAGAAACAGCTGAATGTGTAAACATTGCAATTATTGCACTGAGCGGTTGCTGTAATTACTGCCACATTACCTCTCATCTATTCGCCCCTAAACCTCCACAACTCCCTGATATCTATAACTGAACGGCGGATTCATCTGACGTTCATTAATCTAAAGTTATTGTTGGAACAGGATTTGCTCCCGTCACATTGTATGCGTAAGTTATCTGAGGAAATTATGAAAAAGCTATTATTAGTGTGTGCCGTTTCTGCTGCTATTTCTTTAACCGGTTGTGCTAACAGCAACAACACCCAGCGCGGAGCCGCTATTGGTGCGGTTGCTGGTGCCTTATTAGGTAAAGCCACCGGCGACCACGATAAAAAACGTTACGCCTGGGGCGCAGTGGTAGGTGCCATTGCCGGCGGTGCAATTGGTAATTACATGGATAAACAGGAAGAAGCATTGCGCGAAGAGTTGGCTGATACTGGTGTGGATATCGTTCGTGAGGGGGACACACTGCGTCTTATCATGCCGGGCGATATCACCTTCGCGACCGACTCATCGGCAATAAGTCCTAATTTTAATCCGGTGCTCAATGATGTGGCGCTGGTTATTAATAAATTCGAGAAAACGGTATTGATGATCGAGGGCCATACTGACGATACAGGCGCTGAGGATTACAATCAGGCGTTATCGGAGCGTCGTGCCAATGCCGTAAAAAACCTGCTGGTTTCGTACAATGTAAACAGCCAGCGTATCACTACTGTTGGTATGGGGGAGTTTCAGCCTAAGGTGCCTAATACCTCTGCCGCGAATCGTCAGCTAAACCGTCGTGTTGAGCTGTCTATCCAGCCTATTACCAACTAATCACGCATAATCTGACCCGCCTGAATGGCGGGGCTTACTCAGTGCATCCCATTATAAGCTTTGATCTGCTCAGCTACGTTGTCGGCAATGTCATTGGGAATTGGAATGGTTAAGTGATACTGAGTGACTTTCCAGCCCGCCTCGGTTTTAACCAACACGCCCGTCCCCCGGGTCAATCCCAGTGAGGCATTATCCAGCAGTTCGTCAAACCAGGCGACATCCTTGTTGGGTGAAAAGTAAATGTGACGCTCCCTGGATTTATACGTCCAGCCAGAACCCCGATCAAAAACCGGTTTCGCATAGTTTTTAAATTCTTCCAGCGTCCAGGTTTCAGACGCATCGGTGCCAATAAATACGGCTTCCTCGTCATACTGCGCAAAATAACTGGCATAGTTTGCCTGTGCAGCAAACTTATGTAAGTTGCTGATTACCTTATCAACAGCTTCTTTATCTGTGGCTAATGCTGAATGGCAAAAAAGCCCTATTAAACAAATTAACCAACGCATAATGTCTCCTTTGTTGTGGTTTTGCTCCCGATGATGACCTCTTTGAGCAAGATCACATAAGACGCTGTTTTCAATATAAACGCCGTGCTGTTTACTTGCAAATAAGGGGGCGTCGACTACTTTTCATGGTATAGGCGCGGCGATTATGGCCGTCTTGGTGTATTTAATTCTCTGGAGCTATAGCGTTCATGAACTTACTTTTGAGGCTGACTGTCGGACAAAAAATTCTCCTTATCCCGATCATTGGCACCCTCAGTTTTGCAATCTTTGTGATTATCAACAGTGTCGTTTCGGCACAAAATGCCAGCGAGCTAGAGACCGCCCAAAACGTTGACTTTCCTGCGCTGCAATTAAGTACCTCAGCGTTAACCAATATGGAAAAGGTCCGCGACATACTCGCTTCCTCGGTGACCACTGGTGACACAGAGGGCGTTGATACAGCCAGGCAGAAAGCGGACGTGGTGAGAGCCGATCTGACCTCCATAAGCCGGATTGCGCCGGAACTATCCGGCGACATTAATACGATTCTTAATACCTTTAATGCCTACAGTAAAATGGCTTTATCGCTGACCAGTTCCATTCTGGACAATACAGCAGACTTTGCCACCCTCGGTGATCAGCTCGAAACCATGAATAGCCGTTACGACGAGGCGATAAATCAGCTCAACGGATTTAAAAGTAGTCGGCAGCAAACTTTTGAAAAGGCTTTTGAGCAATACAACAGTGCTCAGGATTTCCTGTTTTGGCTGGGGCTTCTGATGGGGGTGTTAACCACGCTGGTGTTATTTGGTACAGCCATCCCGATTACCAAAACCATTACCGGTAATTTAACCCGGGTGGTTAAATCTCTGCGTGACATCGCTGAGGAAGACGGCGATCTGACCATTCGTATTCAGACTAACGCGCAGGATGAAGTGGGCGATCTGGTGAAATACTTCAACCGCTTTATGGAAAAACTTCAGCGTGTGGTAAAAGACATTGTTGATACTACCCTGCCCCTGTCTGATCTTGCTCAGAACCTGAATCAGCTAACCGACACAACCAATCAGAATATTAGTCAGCAACAAGGGGCTGCCGTCCATGCCAAGCAGGCTGTTGATAATATGAATCACTCAGTGATTGCGGTGGCCGAGAGTGCCGCAGAAGCTGCCAGAGCCGCAGACGAGGCCTCATCTGCCTCTAACAACGGTCAGCAGGTGGTCAACAGTACGGTCACTAATATTCAGGCCTTGGCCCAGAATGTGGAAGAAACGGCTGAAGTAATAAGAAAGCTCGAAAATGACTCTAATCAGGTGGGCGTGGTGCTCGATGTTATTAAAGGCATTGCCGAGCAAACCAACTTACTGGCACTCAATGCGGCCATCGAAGCTGCCCGGGCTGGTGAGCAGGGCCGCGGCTTTGCTGTGGTGGCCGATGAAGTGCGCACTCTGGCCTCAAGAACTCAACAATCAACAGAACAAATTCAACAAACTATCGAACGTTTACAAACCGCTGCCCATCAGGCTGTTTCCGTGATGTCCAGCGGTACGTCTCAGGCTGAGGGGAGTGTTGCGGAAGCTAATAAAGCGGGTGACAGCCTGGTTGTTATTGCCGAAACGATCAACCGAATCAGCGCCATGAATGGCCAGATTGCCAGTTCGACGGATGATCAGCAGGCGGTTGCACGGCAAATCGTTGGGTTTGTAGATGAGATATATGCCCGCACGGATGAAACCTCGCAGAATTCCGATCGACTTGCTTCTGCAAGCACCGAACTGGCTGGTCTGGCCAAGAATCTGGAAAATATCGCCCGCCAGTTCAGGGTCTGACATTCATCACGAAACAGTTTGATTTAAAAGCCCGGGGATAACGGGAATTGATAAATTGGTCTGCCATCGTGAGATGGCTGGTTATTCATTTACCTGGAAAATACTATGAAAAAACAACTGATAGCTGTAGCCGTTTCACTTCTTGGTGTAACGCACAGCGCCCATGCCGAAATTAATTTCAGTGGATTTGGTAGTGTTGTCGGTGGAATAGCGACTGACGATGAGGTGACAGTTCGTGGCTACACGGACGACATTGAGTTTAAACAAGGCTCATTTTTTGCCCTTCAGGCTTATTCAGATCTCACTGACGGATTAACTGCAACGGTTCAGGTCAGAGCGCGGGGAAGTGATGACTGGGAGCCTGAATTCACCTGGGCTTACCTGTCTTATGAACTTGACTCGAATTGGCGTATTCAGGCCGGAAGGCAGCGTATACCGCTCTACCTGTACTCCGATTATCTGGATGTGTCTTATGCTTATCACTGGATTTCACCGCCTTCTGAAGTCTACAAAGCCCCTTTTGACTCCATCGATGGTATCGCCTCAATCCACAATTTCACTGTTGGTGATGCGAATCTGGACTTGCGGTTGTATTACGGTCAGGAGGACTTTGAAGCCGGCGCTAATGCTTATGAGATCAATAACATTATCAGCGTAGTGGCGAGCGTAAATTATGGCTGGTGGACATTTCGCAGCAGTTACACTCAATTTGAGATCACCGGTGAACTTGGCCTTGGGCCGCTGGTTGATGCCTGGTCCGCCACCCCTTTCCCGCAGGTAGGTAGTGATCTCGATGTCAATGAGGATGATTACAGTGGTCTTGAGGTCGGCGTGATTTTTGATAATCAGGACTGGCTTTTTGTGGCTGAATATATTCCGTCATCACTGGATAACGGTTTGATCGGCGATTACACGCCATGGATGGTCTCAGTGGGTAAACGGTTTGGTTCTGCACAGATTCACGCAACCGTTGGCGAGGATAAGGTGGAAGCTTATGACGAAAGCTTTAAGCAGGTACCTCTCGGCGCGAGTGCCGAGCTCGATGCCCTGATAGGTGCAACTCAGACTGTAATCGACAACAATACTTACACCCGGCCTTTTTATTCCGTTGGCGTAAGGTGGGATTTTCATCCATCTGTTGCTCTCAAAGTTGAATACACCAATGTGGATTTTGAAGATGCGGGTAATCAGGGTGTAATCCAGACTGCTTTAGTCACAGTCTTTTAAGGAGTCGTGGTGATGAAACAACGATTAATGCTTAATAAATTAACACTGGTACTGGTAACCGCCATGATGACAATATCGACCAGCGTGGTTGCTGATGTTGCTGTGGTGGTTAATTCCTCAAGCGCTGAGATGCCAGACCAAAGTAAAGTGGCGCAGATTTTCCTGGGTAAAGACAAATCGCTCACCCCTTTTATGCAAAAAGGGGCTGTGGCGGAAGAGTTTATAGACAAAGTGCTATCGCGAAACGCGTCGCAATATAAAGCTTACTGGGCCAAACTTGCATTTACTGGTGGTGGCCGGCCGCCAAAAGAGCTGGGCAGCGATGCTGAGGTACTCAGTACGGTGAGTGGCTCAGCCGATGCCATTGGTTTTGTCGATGCGGCAGCGGTTAATGATTCGGTAAAGGTGTTATTTACCCTGTAGTCCGGTGAATTGACATATAGAAGGAAAAGGCCCACCAGCGTGTGGGCCTTAAACCATAAAAAGCGCTTTGTTTAGTTGTTTTGGTGTAGGATTAACCGGGTTGAAACTCATCCGGTACCCTGCATGTTATTAAGAAGCTTTATTCTTGCTATGCTGCTTGGCCTTATCTGCGCCTGTAGCACTCTTTCTTCCATTGCCTCCTATACAGTCACTGAGCATGACATTGAGCAAGGTTTGTTAGAGCATCTCGACCAGCTAAGCCAGAAAACCTCAGTAGCGGGCATACCAGTTATGCTTAGTGTGTCATCGCTGGAGGTGATAGTAGGGCAGGATAATCGTTCAGTGGTTGCGCTGCGGGCAGACGCCATTGCCAGTGTGTCAGTGTTTGGGTTGCGTTACCCGGCTAAGGTCAAACTGGGGCTGGAAGGTGAGCCGTATTACAACCAGCAGGAAAAAGCCCTGTATGTGCGCTCGCTGACACTGACCCGCAGTGAGATAGATGCGGCGGGTTTTAAGGGTAACCTGACTCCGCTGGCAGACCGTTATATGGGGTTATTTAACAGTTACCTGGCTACGCATCCGGTTTATCAGATTGATACGACAAAAGGTGGTCTGGCATGGCTTGGTAATGTGCCGTTAAAGATGGAGATCGTGCCTGGCAAAATCACCTTTTTGCCGCAATTTAACCAAGCAACTAAATAACAAACTGTGCCATGAGGTGGCGCAATGACTGCATCTGGCCGGCCAGCTTATCAGCCGTCTGCTGACTCACCTCAGAACGTTCTACAATGTCTTGAAGCGTAGTAACCAGATCTCGAACGTGATGTTGCAACTGATCGCCCAAAGCTACCTGACTCTCTGTTTCAGCTGCAGTTGAATCACTCATCGCGTTAATGGTTGCCAGTGCGGTATTCACCTGGCTAAGTGCTTGTTGTGATTGTTGGGTTACCTGACTGGCCTGAACACTTTTGGCGCTGCTTACAGTCATGGTTTCTACCGCATTAGCTGCCGATTGCTCAAGGCGAGTGATGGTGTGACTTATTACTTCGGTGCTGCCCTGGGTGCGTTGTGCCAGTTCGCGTACTTCGTCGGCTACCACCGCAAAGCCCCTGCCCTGTTCGCCGGCGCGGGCCGCTTCAATCGCCGCATTTAAGGCCAGCAGGTTGGTTTGGTCGGCAATCCCATTAATCACCGCCAGTACTTTACCTATTTCCACTACGTCTTTTTGTAGCGTGGCGATTTGCTCGGCAGATATGGAAATTTCAGACTCAAGGCCACTCATCACCTGTACGGTTTCATCGATAGAGCGATTGGCTTCATCACAGTGGCTTTTCACCTGGCTCGCCGCATTAGCGGTTTGCGTAGCATTGGTTGCAATTTCTCTGGCTGAGACCACCAAATCGCCAACAAAGCCCGATACCGTGTGGCTGCTTTGCTGGCCTTTACGCAGTTGTGCACCGGCGTGTTTGGTATCGCTGCTGATGGCAGTGGTCGACTGATACGCGGATTCGCTCTGTGACGCTACCTGGCTGATTAACTGATGGATGCGTGAAGCAAAGCCGTTAAAGTTACGCGCCAGCCCGCTGACTTCGTCGTTACCACCGTCGTTAACACGCTGAGTCAGATCGCCATCGCCCTGCGTGAGTTCGTGAAATGAATTACTCAACGATAGCAGACGCTGCAGGATCCCTCGGGAAATTAAAAACGACGTGCCAACCGCAATCAGTAAAATCACTACCGTAATCACCAGAGTCAGAATGAAAGTGTCCTGACGAGCTTCGCTGGCTTCTTCCCTTAAGGTACTGATGTAATTATCGATATCATCAATGTAAAAACCGGCACCAATGACCAGATCCCAGGCCGGAATGTAGCGAACATAGGACAGTTTGGGCAGCGGTGTACTCTCGCCCAGACGCGGGAAATAATAAACGTAATAGCCACCATTGGTTTGTTTACCGGTGGCGACCAGGTCGCGCACAATGTACTGAGATTTTTTATCCTGAAGATCCCAGAAGTTCTCTCCCAGGCCGTTGTCACTGCTACCCAGCAGGTGTCGTATGCCCTGACTGTCGTAGCCAAAAAAGTAGCCGTTGTCGCCAAATTGCTGTTGGCGCAAACGAGCCAGCCCCTCTGCACGGTTGGCGGGATCTGTCGTTAGGTCGCTTACCGATGAGAGGGCCAGGTCGATGTAGTGCCTGAGTTCCTGGTGTTTAACTTCCAGTAGTTGCTCGCGGGTTTCTTGCAGTTGCGATTCAACCAGTGATTCCGCTTCATAGTTATTTAAAAAGAGTAGAAAAATACTAAGAAACAGGACCGGTAGAATTGCTAACGCGCGGAGTTTATTTTTTATGGTTAACTGCATAGCAACTACTTCTTGTTATTTTTTAAATGGTCTTGTGGACGTGCGCCATTTTGTGTCAGTCAACCGGATTTTTAAGCGCTGAGCCACAATACTTTCGTACTATGACAGCCCAAGCCGCTGTTTTTTGAATTGAAGAGGCGGAATTTTCCGTGCTATTAAAAAAGAAAACCCCGCGTCAGCGGGGTTTTAAAGGGGGGATTGCAAAGCGAACTGACTACATTCTGTAGCGAATACCCAATGCAAATGTACGGTCGCGGATATAGGTATCACGCGGGTACAAACGGGCATCTTCAGATGAGTCACCACCAAAATAGTCGTTTGCCACATCGTCAGTAAGGTTGGTACCGTCGAAGCTGACTGTCAGGTTCTCGTTTACGTCGTAGTTAATTGAGAAGTCCAGAGAGCTGATTGGATCGTGAACCACTGAACTACCTGGCTGGTCGCCTACTTCGTTAAAGCTACCATACCATTCACTACGCCAGTTGTAGGCTAAGCGAACGTTCAGACCTTCACGCTCATACATCAAAATGGCGTTGTAAGACTCATCAGACACGTTTGGTAATGGTTCCATCACACCTTCCGCATTCTCTGCCTCGTGGTCCATGAAGGTAGCATTTAACTGAACACCCAAACCGTCCAGTACTGCTGGCAGGTTTTCAAAGAACTGAGTATAGGCAAGTTCAACCCCTTCCAGTGAACCGGCGCCGGAGTTAACCGGGCGGGTAATAGAGAAGTCACGGCCATCAACGATTTCTTCGTTGGCTACGTACTTCACATAACCGTCGATATCACGGTAGAACAAGGTACCGGTTAACGAGCTGGCTTCTCCAAAGTACCATTCTGCTGCTAAATCGTAGTTTTGTGACTCAACCGCGCTCAGCTCGGGGTTACCGCCGTTACCGTAACCAATTGAACCGGTTTCGGTAGGCAGGAAGTAAGACGCGCTTGGATTCAGGTCGGCAAAGTTAGGGCGCTTAATGGTTTTACCATAAGCCGCACGCAGGAAGACTTCATCGGTAACCTGTAAACGCAGGTTCACCGCTGGCAGTACTTCGGTAGCGCTCGTATCAACCGTAATCGGCTCTACTACACCGTCGGTAATGCTATTACCGTTCAGCTCAGATTCAAGACGCACTACACGGAAACCCGCCTGGCCATCAAGCAGCATATCGCCAAACTCATTGCTGAAGTTAGCCTGCGCGTAGATGGCGTAGTTTTTCTCGGTGTTATCGTAATAACGTAAGCGATCAATATAGACCCGGATCACCCCATTTTATCTAAGTCGCTCGTTAATTTTTTGTCCGTGAATCTCTCTTTCCAGACTCTTGGCGTCAGGTC
>NZIK01000002.1 GCA_002691625.1 Alteromonadaceae bacterium | reverse complement strand
TCTAGCCCATGAAAACGTTCGCGTGCGTTTAGCCGATGATGAAAAAGTAAAACCAGAAGCGCTCCCCACCATTACTTATGAAGATGGCATTAAAATTTACTTCAATGGTGAAACCCTTCACGTGATGCACTTAGCAGTAGGCCACACCGACGGCGATAGCGTAGTGTGGTTTGAGCAACCAAACGTAATGCACACAGGGGATTTGTTCTTTAATGGTCGTTTTCCCTACATTGACCAAGGCGCAGGTGGCAATGTTGAAGGCTATATGGACTCAGTAAAACAGCTGCTTGCTAAAATAGATGACGAGACGGTTATCATTCCTGGCCATGGCGACATAAGTAACAAGCAAGAATACAGCGCATTTTTAGCTATGATCTCTGAAACGTTCAACTACGTTAAGGCACTTAAGCAAGACGGCAAAACCCTTGATGAAGTTAAAGCGATGGGCTTAGATGAAAAATGGGCTGACTGGGGTTGGAATTTCATTAGCGAAGAGAAGTGGATAACTACGCTTTACACCGATGCTTAAAAAGCAACGTCGCGTTTAATAATGAATAAATGAGCAGGGGAGTATCTCTTACTACCCTGCAATTTATTTAAAAGGGGTTTTCACAAAGTTGTCGGGCACATGGTTCAAGGACAAAAAGCTTTCAGATGTCTGCTAAGCAGTTTCTCGTATTTTAAGCTCAAAAGGTAAAACTTGGCTCGCTGGTTCAACGTCTTCGCCTTCTATTAGCGCTATCAATGACTCGGTTGCCATTTCAGCCATCTTTCGGCGCGGGACTGAAACCGTTGTTAGAGCTGGGGAAATTGAACGCGCAAAACTCAGGTCGTTAAAACCGCAGATATCGATATCTTTGCCAGGCTTAATACCTCGCCTATTACATTCCATCACTGCGCCGGCCGCAAGTTCGTCACTTACAAAAAATAGCGCGTCTGTATCGGGCCACTTATGCAGTGTTTCTGAGAGAAGCTCAGCACCAGCTTGAAATGAAGCGTCGGCTCTAGAGGAGACATATCGCTCTGCTGATAGCCCTGCATTGTCCAGCGCGGTTTCCCAGCCTTGTTTTCTCAATATTGCGCGCCAATCTAAAAACAAAGAGCAAAAGGCAATATTACGGCGCCCTTTGTCGATGAGATGTTGGGTCATAGATTGGGCTGCTAATTCGTTATTTACCCCATAGTTAATATCAAAGGGCTCACTAGAAATATCCATAATTTCGGCCACAGGCGTCCCTGTGGCTAGCAGCATTTTTCTCGTTTCTTCAGTATGGCGCGTCGAAGTAAGAATGAAGCCACTCACGTTCTGTTGAATGTAAGATTCGACAGTACGCTCCTCGCCAAGCTCGGTATAGGTCGAGTCGCCAATCATCAGTGCATAATTTGCCTTATCGGCAACGGCCTTCACACCTAACATTACATCGTTAAACACATTGTTTCCG
Organism: Alteromonadaceae bacterium; assembly: GCA_002691625.1. Lineage (GTDB taxonomy): Bacteria > Pseudomonadota > Gammaproteobacteria > Enterobacterales > Alteromonadaceae > Alteromonas. Next base: position 7,705 of record NZIK01000002.1, on the reverse strand, counting down.
AAGGATGGGAGTAATAATGCAATGGTTCTATTGTTGTCTGCACATAGCGATTGGGCGGCCCGGTTAGGGATATAATTTAGCTCTCGCGCTGCCTTTTTAATTTTGAGGGCTAACGATTTAGAAATGCCGCTAGAATTATTTAGTGCCCGAGATACAGTAGTTTTGTGAACCCCTAAATGATTGGCTACATCTGATATTTTGGTGCGAGACTTTTTTACCTTACTCATTCTTCAATCTTTTAACGTGCCGCTAGTTCCGGTAATCAGCGCAGTAGACGAAATAACGTCGCCATTCCTATACTGATATTAAGGGGCGAATAAAGTCTTCGGCTTGCTTAGATACATGCTCGAATGACTGCGCCACATCAATAATGAATGCGCTTTCTTTTGAAGGCAGCTCTAAGGCTGCAAACTGGCTTTCGAGCATAGCATCACCGTTAAAAAAATGCTCCCGTTGTTTTAATCGCGCGCTTAGCACTGACTGTGAAGCTTGAAGATAAATAAAATGGCAGAGAGATGAAATGTCTTTGGTTAACACGTCGCGATAGGCTGAGCGCAGCGCTGAACAGCTTATTACAACGTTTCGGCCAGCGTGAAGGTGCTGTTTGGCAATCATGTTTAGGGTAATTAGCCATTCCCATCTGTCTGCGTCTTGTAGTGGTATGCCAGAAGACATCTTTTCTACGCTTGTTGCGCTGTGATAGCGGTCTCCTTCTTCAAAAGGCATAGCAAACCGTTCAGCTAAATGTCGACTTAATGTTGATTTTCCCGTCCCTGAAACTCCCGAAACGAAAAATACATGGCGATGGGTCATAAATTTACTTCTCACAGTTTAGTTCAGGAGGATACGTAGAGATATTCTCACTATCAGCACTACCATAAATATTAGTTTGGAAACCGGTTGCGTTCAAGTGGTGATTATAATATTGTTATGAAAATACAATCTATTTAATAAATAATTAACATCGGCCGGGAAGTAGTTAGGTCGATGTTGGTAGCAAGCTAATGTTGGCTTGTGGCTTTGTCATGCCATGACGAGGCCGTAATCAGGTACCAGAGAACACGTATGACCGATACCTTTTCACTTCTTTTTGTCGCCATTTGTAGCATTGTGCTTCTAACTTATTTAGTGGTAGTTAGAAAAGTGCATGCTTTCATTGCTATTTTGGTGGCTGCAGCATTTGTCGGCCTTGGAACGGGAATGCAAGCGGCCGATGTGCTGGCATCCATGCAATCAGGCATGGGCAATACGCTGGGATTTGTGGCCACTATCGTTGGGCTGGGTGCTATGTTCGGGCAGTTCTTAGAAGAGTCTGGTGGTATCGATAGACTCGCGCAAACCATTAATACTAAGTTTGGTGAGAAGAACAGCCAGTGGGCGGTTGTGCTAACGGGGTTTTTGGTGGCAATTCCAGTTTTCTTTGAAGTGGGGCTCATTATCTTAATGCCACTAATTTATTCATTGGCAAAGAAGTCAGGAAAATCGCTCATTTACTACGGTATTCCGCTTACTGCCGGGCTTGCCGTAACCCATGCCTTTATACCTCCTACACCAGGTCCCGTCGCAGTAGCCTCAATTTTAGGGGCAGATATCGGCTTAGTCATATTATTCGGATTTATTGTGGGCGTACCTTGCGCATGTTTAGCCGGTCCAATTTATGCGACGTTTTTAGCCAAGCGCTTGTATGTTCCGGTTCCTGCTCACATTTTAGAGGCGTCGCACAATAAACCAGCGCACCTTCCAAGTTTTACTTCAGTGGCTGCGCTACTGATATTACCTCTGGTGGCTATTTTGATTGGAACATTAGCGAAGTTCACGCTGCCAGATAGTTTCTTCAAAGAAGCGTTGCTATTTATTGGTCATCCCTTCATTGCCCTGACCATCGCCACCATCGCCTGTTTTAAAGTACTTGGGAAGAAGCAGGGCTTATCTAGCGAGCAAATTAGAAACATCGCATCGAGAGGGTTAGAACCGGTTGCCTTGGTGATTCTGGTAACAGGCGCGGGTGGCATGTTTAAACAAGTGCTCATCGATTCTGGGGCGGGGCAGGCCTTCGCCGATGTTGTCGCACTATCGCCGCTCCCCCCGCTGGCAGCCGGGTTTCTTATCGCAATTTCAGTCAGAATTATTCAAGGCTCGGCAACGGTTGCCATGTTAACAGCTGCAGGTTTAATGGGCCCTGTAGTGCAGGAGTTCGCCTTTTCACCTGCAGTGCTTGCGCTGATGACAATCGCTATCGCAGCGGGGGCCACGGCCATGTCTCATGTGAACGATACGGGGTTTTGGATCATTAATCGTTATTTTGATATTTCGGTGAAAGACACCTTTGTTTCTTGGACGTGCATGGCGACCTTAATAGGGTTTATTGGGCTTTTTCTTGTGTTATTGCTCGGTCTGTTCGTTTGATATCTTAAAACGCTGGGCGAACTTTTTTTAGTATTTTTTTAGCATGCTTGGAAACCGGTTTCCAAGTGGCGATATAGGAGTATAAATGAATGGCTAATATTTTCGATACTGTGCGCTGTCGCACAATCCCAAGAGTTGGAGCATTCTTGCTTTGTGTTATTGCTTTTGCAGGCTATGCCGAAGATGAATTATCGAAAGAAAGCAGCATTTATTACCCTGAAGTCGAGCTTGAAGAGCTGTTTATTGATGTTCAGGTATCTAAAATTTTAGATGACTACAAAACTTTTGTTGACGCTATCCCAAAAAGTTCTCCACGAGAGGTGTTAAAGCGCTATCGAGCATTAAAGGGCACGCCAGAATTTGATCTTAAGACCTTTATTCACTCGCACTTCATCCTTCCTGAAAGCCCGAGTATAAAGAGCGGCGCGCATGAGGAACACTTACAAAATCACTTAAATAATCACTGGAAGAATCTAGTCAGGCATCCTCGCAAAACATCTGAATATTCAAGTCTTATTGATTTACCTAACCCTTATATTGTTCCCGGTGGAAGATTTAGAGAAATGTTCTATTGGGATAGCTATTTTTCAATTGTAGGGCTGCTTGAATCTGGTGAAGACGAATTGGCGCTGGGAATGATTGATAACTTTGCGTATTTAATCGATAGCTTCGGCTTCATACCAAATGGCAACCGCAGTTATTTTCTAAGCCGCTCTCAACCCCCTTTGTTTGCGGCAACACTCCTTGCTTACGCTGAAAAGCACGGGCTTGATGCCGTTATTCAATATCTGCCACAGCTTGAAAAAGAATATCAATACTGGATGGATGGTAATGAATCTGTGCCACAGGAAGCAGTAGAAGGTGTGCACCTTATTGTATTGGAGAATGGTGATTACTTAAATCGATACGCAGGCGCTAAAGAAGAGCCTCGAGCCGAAGCATATGGCAAAGAGTTACGTTGGGCCTCAGCACTGCCAGAGCGCGAGCGAGGTAAATACCACAAGCATCTAAGAGCAGTATGTGAATCAGGATGGGATTTTAGTAGTCGCTGGTTCAGCGATGGTATGAATAAGTCGACGACGTACGCGATGGACATAATCCCGGTAGACCTAACCAGTTTACTATTTCAAATCGAGCATACTCTAGCGGTACTTTTTGATCACTCCGGAAACAGCAAAAAGAGCGAGCATTATTTCGCTGCATCCGAGCGTCGAAAAGCTTTACTTCATAAGTACCACTTCGACGAGAAAACAGGAACCTACCAAGATTATGACTATGTTCAGGGAAAGTTAACTGGACGCATGTCAATGGCAATGGCTTATCCGTTATTTGTAGGAGCTGCAACTGCGTCAGCAGCGAACAGCGTTTCAAAGTACCTCAATCAGCATTTTTTAAAGCAGGGCGGTTTTGTTTCCACGTTGGTGGAGACAGGGGAGCAGTGGGATTTTCCAAACGGCTGGGCTCCTCTTCAGTATATCGGCGTTAGAGGTTTACTGACTTATAACAAACACGCGCTCGCGAATGACGCAATGAGCAGATGGTTAGCGCTAAATGAAAAAGTGTACCAAACCGAAGGGAAAATGATGGAGAAGTACAACGTCGTCGACACCACATTAAAAGCAGGCGGTGGAGAATACCCTACGCAAGATGGCTTCGGATGGACAAACGGAGTGGACCTCGCTTTTTACCGATTACTGGCCGAGCAGAATGTAGCGTCGAAGTAGCGATTAACAAAATTCACAAAAACAACAACACAACACATTACACACCACACAATTAGGAGACTTGTATGAAGTTAAGGATGTTCAAAGCGAGTATGTTAGCGGTATCGGTTTCATCTGTTTTTGTATGCAATGGCGTGTTAGCCCAGCAGGAAGAGGGAGCAACTTAGCAAGATATAGAAGTCATTTCTGTAGCAGGGATTCGAGGTGCCTTGGCACGTTCGCAAGCTGTTAAAATGGACGCAGCTTCTATTATCGAGTCCATTTCGGCAGAAGATATTGGTAAATTGCCAGACTCTTCTATAGCAGAATCCTTAGCGCGGCTCCCTGGCTTATCGGGCGAGCGAAGTGGCGGACGCACATCAGGCATATCTATCCGCGGATTCAAAGAGGATTTTACGGGCACATCGTTAAACGGAAGAGAACTGATTGGAATCGGTGACAACCGCGGTGTGGAGTATGACCTATATCCTTCAGAGATAATGACAGGTGCTACGATATACAAGACCACTCAAGCAGATCTTATGGTTCAAGGTATTGGTGGTACTGTGGATTTACAAACTGTACGCCCTCTTCAAGCTGAAGAATCTTATACAATCAATACCAGCTATGAAGTAGGGGAGCGAGACTCTGATAACCCTGAATTCGATAATGAAGGGCACAGACTCGCGTTATCATTAAACAAGAAATTTGCTGATGACAAAGTGGGTTTCGCTCTCGCACTTGCTACGACGACCTCTCCGAATAATCAAAGAAATTATGGAGTATGGGGCTACGGAACTAATTCGGCTGGCCAAATTTTACCTACCGGAATCAGTAGTCATGTGATCAGCACGGAACTTGAGCGAGATACGGTATCTGCTGTTCTACAATATCAGCCCTCTGATAGCTTAGATATTGTCGTGGATATATTGTCTATCGACTATTCAGACTCAGGGGTACGACGAGGTATTATTGACCCGTTTACTGCAGTAAATGTTACTGGTTCTGGAGCTAACTCTACAGGAACGCAGATAAACGCCAATTCAGTTTTGCGAACCGATCCCCGACAAAAAGATGGGGAATTAGACACCTTCGGCCTCAATGCGACTTATTTCCTCAATGACAACTGGTCAGTAGAACTCGACGTCGCGCGAAGTGATTCCAAAAAGCGTGATTTACGTGGCGAGTCTTATGCAGGTGTTGGGCGTTCAGGTGCTTTAGATCCCTCTCAATATGGCTCGCGAGAGTTCGTAATGTCACCTGATGGGATAGTTTTTACCGACTCCAGTGGGTTAGATGTTTTTTCAGACCCAACCCTGCTGCAATTGGCAGGGCCGCAAAGTTGGGGCGGTGGTATGGCAAGTTTGGCCGAACAGTTCGAAACCGATGTATTGCAAGCGAATGGTAATCCATTTTCATACCTTAATGGGCAAGACGGCTTCTTAAACTATGCCGACTTTGGCGAAGAACTTACTACTGTTAAATTAGAGCTTTCCGGCCTGGTAGATGGTGAGTTCTTTTCTAAATTTACAGCCGGTGTTAACTTCTCTGACCGCTATAAAGACAAAGTGAATAAAGGTTTCTTTGCGACCGCTGATTCCTATCCATTCAGCGATTCCATTCCGAGCGATTATGTATACGGCACTGCCGATTTGACGTGGATGGGGTTAGGTGAAGTGGTGGCATATGATGGATTTCGCCCTTACAGAGATGGGACTTACACGCAGAACGACGCAGGGTTTTTGGAACCAGATCGTTTAGGTGACACCTACGAGGTGGAAGAAGAGGTCTTAACCCTTTATGCAAAAACTGACTTTGAATTCAGCTTCAATGAAATGTTCTTGTCAGGAAACCTTGGTGTTCAATATGTGGATACGAAACAGTCCTCTATTGGCACGATAGCGGTGATAGGTAGCAATTTTAAAGTGTGTGACGACAACAATGATGATCTGGTTGATGAATCATGCCTAGTAGATATGGGAGACAGCTATAGTCATCTGTTACCGAGTTTAAACCTTAGTTTAGAGTTCAAGACTGGGCAGTTTCTTAAATTTGCTGCGAACAAAACCATTAGCCGCGCTCGCATTGACCAAATGAAGGCCTCTGGGTTCGTCAAGTTCACCCAAAATATTGATCAAATTTCCATTCCTAATACTCAAGAGGCCGTCGAAAATTATGGTTCGCCTTGGTCTAAGTTTTCAGGTAACCCGCTTCTACGACCATTGGAATCAAACAATTTCGATCTGTCATATGAAAATTATTTCAGTGACGAAGGTTATTTTGCGCTCGCTTACTTCTATAAGGATCTTGTGAATTGGACGCGCGATGGAAGCCAGTGGATTGACTTTACCAATGATGAAACGAATGGCGGAGCAAACTACTTTGTGCCTGGTTTTCACGACCGTGTTATTGAAGCTGACGGCATTTACGGGCCTGCAAACGTAGCCTATGAAGCAGGAGATATCGTCACTCCTCCTGATCTAGGAACTTACTCGTTCTTTGAAGACGGTTTAGAAGGAAAAGTAGAGGGTGTTGAAGTCACCCTGAATTTACCATTCAATGCGTTTACTACAGCGCTAGACGGCTTTGGTACAGCTGCTTCATTTACTTATGTGGATGCCGAGCTAGAAGATGGTTCAAGAGTACCTGGGCAATCAGATAAATCTTACTCATTGACGGTTTATTATCAGTACGAAGGCTTTGAAATTCGCCTAGCAACCACTCATCGAACTGACTTTTTAACTTACCAAAGGGGTGGGTCGAATAAAATCGAGGAAGCAACGCGCAGTGATGTAACCTTGGTCGACGCACAGATTAGCTATGACTTTGCTGACTCGGGAATAGAGTATCTAGAAGGCCTAAGAGTGTCCTTGTCGGGGACGAACCTTGCTGACGAAGATGAAGAAACGATAGATGATGCGACTGGTGTGGTATCTTCAAGACGTCAATTCGGTCCTAGTTATTTGTTAAATCTAAACTACTCCTTCTAATCCACCCACCGTTCCTTAGATAAAAAAGGGTAGCGCGAGTACATTTATCTCGCGCTACCCTTAATTTTGTTTCTTACCAACTACCTTAGAATCTACTCATCATCACGCTTAGAGGCGTCATGAAACGTCTGAATATAAAGCTGCTCTACTTTATCTCGCGCCCATTGGGTTTTTCTAAGGAACTTAAGTGACGATTTAATCGAAGGATCGTTACTAAAACAGTTCACTTTGATGCGGTAATACAATCCATCCCATCCGTAACGCTCGTGAAGTTGCGTGACGATTTTCTCTAGCGTTAAGCCATGTAAGGGGTTATTGGGTTGTTGATTCATAAAGTGCCACTGCTTGTTCTAGATTAAGACCCTATTCTAGCACGAACCCACTTGCAGCGTATCAATGCGCTAGGCTTTACCTTCAATTGTTTCACACGAGGGTAATTGTTTTGTGTTTGGTATCAAAGGTTGGCTAGCATCGTTCACTTTCGTCGATGGAGTTTGCACTGCTTTAGGCTTTCTCGGCGTCTTATATAGCGGCCATATCAGTTGCTCTTTCCAGTTAGCGTAAAACATGCCTTCTATGCCGTATTGCGCAGGATATTGGCGCGTG
>NZIK01000013.1 GCA_002691625.1 Alteromonadaceae bacterium | reverse complement strand
TTCATGCCTGTTCCTTTTGTTTGATTGAATCGTTCTTGGTCGAAAGATCCGATCTGGGAACAGGCATTTAGTTCAATTTCTTAAACAGGATTGGGGTTATATAAGTCTTTATTTATATGCAAAGCCGTTAACGCTATCGCTTGATTCAGGTCAAAGGCAACACCGGGAAACAATGATTATTGCTGAAAATGGGTTTGCAGGATTAGACTGGTGAACTGTTTACGCAGATAAAAGCCCCGCGGCCGGGTTTGAATTTTATTACCCTCGGCATCCAGGGCATCGGTTAACACCTGGCCACTGGCTGCTTTAGGTCGAAGCTGCATGACCTCGCCATGCCGCGCCGTCACTGACTCAACCTGGCCAAGGGCGATCATCTCGGTGAGTTCTTCCCAGTCTTGTTGCAACAGGGCGTTTTGTGCTTCGTTGGGTTGCCACAGAAAAGGCGTAGCAATGCGCCGCCTGGCTACCGGTATCTGCCGCTCGCCCTCAACCGGTACCCACAGAACACATTGCAGCTTGTTTTTGACATTACAGGTTTGCCAGGTGATTAACGGTGGCAGCAGTAAGGGGGCATAACACACGTAAGTGGTTTCCAGCGGCTGGCCGAACTGATTAATTGGCAGGGTTTTGAGTTCCACCCCGAGTTCCGGGAAATCCTGTTGTGGCTTAGAGCCGGCGGTGGCGCCTAACCAGGTTTCAATCAACTGACCTGTCCAGCCTTTGTGGCGTTTAAAGTCCCGTGGAATAGCAATACCGGCCATGCCTGCCAGCTCGCCAAGTGTGAATCCGGCAATCGCCTGGGCGCGGCTTTCCAGTTCTGATAAATCAGCGGGTGCACAGGTTGGTACTTGCAAACCTTCTATCCCTTAAAAAACCATTACGTTAAACAAATGTCATAAATACTTTGCATGCACAAAGGTTTGTGAAAGAATGCTATCACAGAACAATATAAAGTGCCCGGGAGTCTGAGTGATAGATACCGATGGATTCCGTGCGAATGTGGGCATAGTGATTTGCAACAAAATAGGTCAGGTATTTTGGGCAAGACGTTATGGCCAACATTCATGGCAGTTTCCCCAAGGCGGAATAGATGAAGGGGAAACTGTAGAGCAGGCAATGTATCGTGAGTTACATGAGGAAGTAGGGCTTACCCCGAAAGATGTAAGCATTCTGAGCGTGACACGAAATTGGGTGCGATACAAACTGCCCAAACGGTTAATAAGGCAAGGCAGTAATCCGGTTTGTATAGGACAAAAACAAAAATGGTTTTTGTTGCAACTGGATTGCCAGGACAAAGACGTAGATGTACTGAAATCCGGTCATCCGGAATTTGATGACTGGCGCTGGGTGAGTTACTGGTACCCGGTGAGAAATGTGGTGTCCTTTAAGCGCGATGTCTACCGCCGTGTAATGAAAGAATTTGCCGGGACGGTGATCACCTCGCAGCCGCGACACCAGCATCATCATTCAAAGCAGCATCGTCGCAAACGACGCGGATAAGGGTAGGATCACTCTTGGCGGCAGAAGCGGGTCGAAAAAACAGCATTCTAACGGTACTTAAAAGTATCGTTCAGGAGGTCAACCAAATTCCCCGGTTGACCGATGCATTGTTTCGCCTGGCTGAACGCGTTAAGCAAACCATGGGCGTCGACTCCTGCTCCATTTACCTGGCCGACTACAACTCTCAGGCTTTTGTTCTTAAAGCCACCGACGGCCTCGCGCCTGACGCTGTGGAGCTGGTTAAAATAGGTTTTTCTGAAGGTTTAATCGGCTTGGTAGGGCAGCGTGAAGAGCCGCTCAATATTCAGGATGCGCCCAACCACCCTCGCTTTAAACATTACCCGGAAGTTAAAGAAGAAAGCTATCACGCCTTTCTTGGCACTCCGATTATCCATCAGCGTAAAGTGCAGGGTGTTATCACCATGCAGCAAAGCGCCAAGCGTAAATTCAGTGAAGATGAAGAAGCCTTTCTGGTGACGCTGGCGGCGCAAATAGCGCTGGAAATATCCCACGCTGAAACCCGTGGCGCACTGAACCCGATTGCCGGTATTTACGCTGGCCACATGCAAAAGAATGTTCGCGGCGTGCCGGGTTCACCGGGTCTGGCCATGGGCGTGGGGTATTCGCCTCATGCGGCTTACACGCTGGCTACCTGGATTGTAAAACAGTCGGATAATACCCAGCAGGAAATTGATTATTACCGCAAAGGCGTAGAGGTTACCCGCACCCAGGTCGAAGCGCTGTCGCAACGGCTGGAAGGCCAGGTACCTGATGATGTGCGGGCAATTTTTCAGCTTTATCATCAATTACTCGACGCCAATAGTCTGGGGCGGGAAGTTGAAGCAAAAATCCGCGAAGGCTGGGATGCCGCTTCATCATTAAAGCTGGTGGTGGAAGCCTATGCAGCCCGGTTTGAGGCGATGGAAGACCCGTACATGCAGGAACGGGCTATCGATATTGTGGATTTATCCAATCGGATCCTGGTTAATATTCTGCAGGTGATCAGTGGCAAGACCGAAGCGGTCAGCGATCGGCCCAGCGAGGCTAGCATTCTGGTGGCCGAAGAAGTCTCTGCGCCAATGCTTGCCGAATTCCCCAAGGCGTTTCTGGCCGGGATTATTTCCATTCGTGGCTCCAATAACTCCCACGCTGCTATTCTGGCCAGAGCCATGGGCGTACCGGCGGTCATGGGCTGTCAGAATGTTTCGCCAACCCTGCTTGAGAAAAAAGACATTCTCCTCGACGGCTATGCCGGTGAAGTCATTGTGTCGCCTGAAAAGGCTATCAAGGCTGAGTTCAGTCAACTGATAGAGGAAGAAAAACTCCTCTCAGAGCGCATCGACAAAGAAGCCGACAAGCCCTGCGAAAGTGAGGACGGCTGCCACATTAGTTTGCAGGTTAACGCCGGGTTATCCGCAGAGGTTGAAACTGCCGTGCACTCCGGCAAAGTCGGAATAGGGCTCTATCGTACGGAAATTCCGTTTATGATGCGTGAGCGTTTTCCATCTGAAAGTGAGCAGGTTGAGCTGTATCAGAATGTCCTGATGAGCGCACCAAACCGCGAGATTGTTATGCGCACGCTGGATGTGGGGGGGGATAAGCCGTTGCCCTATTTCCCGATTACCGAAGAAAACCCGTTTTTGGGTTGGCGTGGCATTCGCCTGACCCTGGATCATCCGGAAATTTTTCTGGTGCAAATCCGTGCCATGTTACGCGCCAGTATTGGCTTACAGAATCTCAGCATTATGCTGCCGATGATTACCAGTGTTGGCGAAGTGAACGAAGCGCGCCGGCTGGTAGAACAGGCCTTTTTTGAGGTAGAAGAAGAAGCCCGACTGAAAGGCGAGCGGCTTTATCGCCCGCGCCTGGGTATAATGCTTGAGGTTCCCTCGGTGTTGTATCAATTACCGCAACTGGCTAAAAAGGTCGATTTTTTCTCGGTCGGCAGTAACGATTTAACCCAGTACCTGCTTGCCGTAGACCGCAACAACACACGGGTAGCCAGCTTGTATAACAGCTACCACCCAGCAGTACTCTCGGCTTTGTATGACATTGCCAAACAGGCCGACCAGTATCAGGTACCCGTATCTGTGTGTGGGGAAATCGCCGGTGAACCAGGCGGCGCCATCCTGCTGATGGGTATGGGGTATCGTAAACTTAGTATGAATGCCTTTAACCTGCGTAAGATTAACTGGGTGGTGCGCAACGTAAACCTCAGTGAGGCGCAGTCGTTGCTGTCTTGTGCATTAACTTCCGACAGCTACGAAGAAGTCTTTAATCACATCAATCAGTATCTGGAAGTGAAAGGGCTCGGTGGATTAGTCCGGGCCGGTTCTTAAATTCATCATATTACAGGGCTATGCTAACCCTCTGCCGGGTGGACTTATGGTATGCTAGCGGCCTCAATTTTCATGGAGACTTAGATTGGATCCTCTGCTACTCATTTTCGTCAGTTGTATGGCCCTGGGAATGCTCACCGGGACGCTGGCTGGCATGCTCGGCATTGGTGGCGGCCTGATTATCGTACCGGTGCTGTCAGCGCTGCTGACCGGTATTGCCGGCATCAGCCATGAACTGGCGATGCCCATGGCTATTGCCACTTCATTGTTCACCATTATCGTCACCGGTTTTTTCTCTGCCAAAGCCCATTATTCACTGGGCAATATTGTGCCCCGGGTGATTGTTTTAAGCGGTACCGGTATTGCGGTTGGTGCCATCGCCGGTGCTCAACTGGCCAGCATGTTGCCGGCCGATATTCTCACCAAAGTGTTTGCCGGATTAGTCATACTCATTGCCGCACAAATGGTATTTGGCAAGCGTACCGCCTCGAATAAAGCTTATACGCCAGCCATCCTAATTACCGTGGGTGCCATTGTAGGAACCATCTCGGCATTGATGGGCATCGGCGGCGGGGCTTTGCTGGTACCGGCACTGGTCTGGTTTCAGGTGCCTATTCGTCAGGCAATTGGCTGTGCAGCAGTCAGCGGTCTTGTCATCGCGTTATTTGGCACCGGAAGCTTCATCCACGCGGGCTGGAATTTACCCGATTTACCAGACTGGTCACTGGGGTATGTTTACTTACCCGCAGGATTTGGCATTATGGCCACTTCTATATTTACTGCTGGCTTTGGCGCCCGGTTAGGGCAGAATATGCCAACAGAATTACTTAAAAAGATTTTAGCGGGACTACTGGTGTTAGTGAGTATCCGCATGATTATAGGAATGAATTAGTACATGGGTGAAACAGACTTCCTGGTATTTCCCAATATCGATCCGGTTATTGTCAGTCTCGGGCCACTAAGCGTGCGCTGGTATGGCATGATGTATTTGCTGGGCTTTATTGCCGCTTATCTGCTGGCTAAAAAGCGCTTACCAAACTCGCCCTGGAACCGCGACCAGCTCAGCGATCTGCTGTTTTGGGGCTTTGTTGGTGTGATTATTGGTGGGCGCCTGGGTTACGTGCTGTTTTACCAGTGGGGATTGTTTGTGGAAGATCCCACTTATCTGTTTAAAATATGGACCGGCGGCATGTCGTTCCATGGCGGCTTACTGGGCGTGATTGCAGCCATGGCCTGGCAGGCTAAACGTCTGAATGCCAGCTTCTTGCAGGTTGCAGACTTTATTGCGCCACTGGTGCCCATTGGCCTCGGTGCAGGCCGTATTGGCAACTTTCTTAATGCTGAACTGTGGGGGCGCACTACAGATGTACCCTGGGCGATTATTTTCCCGGGCGCTGGTCCACAGCCACGCCATCCTTCACAACTTTATGAATTTGCCCTGGAAGGTGTGTTACTGTTTATTATTCTCTGGCTGTATTCTGCGCGACCAAGACCAACCGGTGCGGTGGGCGGCTTATTCCTGATGGGGTATGGCGCGTTTCGCTTTATTGTTGAGTTTTATCGCGAACCTGACGCCCATATTGGCTTGTATCAGGTTGGCCTGAGTCAGGGACAGTTACTCTGTATCCCGATGATCCTCGGTGGTCTGGGACTAATGGTATATGCCTATAAAAACAAGGGTGTCACAACAACACCTGCTAACAAAACGGTAAAGAGCTAGACGACGCATGAAAGAGTACTTAGCATTAATGCGCCATATTCGCGATAACGGCGTAAAAAAAGAAGACAGAACCGGCACCGGAACATTAAGTGTATTTGGCTATCAGATGCGCTTTGACCTTAATGAAGGTTTTCCGCTGGTAACTACCAAAAAGTGCCATCTGCGCTCCATTATTCATGAATTGTTGTGGTTCTTAAAAGGCGAAACCAACATCGCCTATCTCAAGGAAAACGGTGTTTCGATCTGGGATGAGTGGGCCACGGATGAGGGCGAGTTAGGGCCGGTTTACGGCCATCAGTGGCGCAGCTGGACTGGCGCCGATGGCGAGACCGTCGACCAAATTACCGCGCTGATCAACGAAATTAAAACCAACCCTGATTCCCGCCGTCTGATTGTAAGCGCCTGGAACCCGTCAGTACTACCTGATCCAACGATGTCACCGAAAGACAATGCGGCCCACGGCAAGCAAGCGTTACCGCCTTGCCACACCCTGTTTCAGTTTTATGTGCTGGAAGGAAAGCTCTCCTGCCAGTTATATCAACGCAGTGGTGATGTCTTCCTTGGCGTACCCTTTAATATCGCCAGCTATGCCTTGCTGACCCTGATGGTGGCACAAGTGTGCGGCCTCGAACCCGGTGAGTTTATCCATACGCTGGGCGATGCCCACCTGTACCTTAACCATCTTGAGCAAACAGAACTGCAGTTAAGTCGTGAGCCCTTTGCACGCCCGACCATGCGGCTCAACCCTGAGGTTAGGGATATCTTTGGTTTTAGCATTGATGATTTCACTTTAGAAAACTATCAGTCGCATCCACACATTAAAGCGCCGGTGGCCATTTAAGGTGGGTTATGAGTAAAACCAATGTACTGATTTGCGACGACTCGGCTTTCGCCAGAAAGCAGATGGCCCGGGCTATTCCCGATGGCTGGGACGTACTGTTGCATTTTGCCAAAGACGGTCAGGAAGCGCTGGAAATGATCCGCGCCGGAAAAGGCGACGTGATGTTCCTTGATCTGAATATGCCGGTAATGGATGGTTATGCCACCATGGAAGTCATCCGTCGGGAAGACTTACCTTGTTTGGTGATTACCGTATCCGGAGACGTTCAGCCTGAAGCGCGCACCCGTATGCTGGCCATGGGTGCATTAGACTTTATTCGTAAGCCCATCGATAATCAAAAGCTTATCACCTTACTCAAGCAGTACGGCATTTACACCGGCGACGCCCGTTCAGAGCAGCGTAAGAAGCAAACTGCACTCGCTGGTAGCAGCGACAGCGAAAAGCTGGATGCTTACCGGGAGCTAGTTAATGTGGCCATGGGCCGGGCGGGTGAAAACCTTGCCCGCCAACTCGGCGAGTTTATCGACTTACCCATTCCCAATGTGAATATCATTGAGAACAACGAACTGCATATGGCCTTTGCCGAGGTTAACCGTAATGACAGTGTTTCGGCAGTGTCCAAAGGGTTTGTTAGTGCCGGTATCAACGGTGAAGCGCTGGTCATTTTCAATGATACTGACTTTGAAAATATCATTACGCTATTAAATTATGACCAGTTGTCGGCCGCGCCAGCGCAGCTTGAAGCGCTGATGGATATTTCTAATATCCTTATTGGTGCCTGCCTGAATGCCCTGTCTGATCAGCTTAACGTTACTTTCAGCCACTCGTCACCGATTATTCTGGGGCGCAATCGTGAGCTGGAGAGTTTGCTGGCAAACACCAAGCAGCGCTGGAATCGTATTATGGCGGTAGAAATTGGTTATGGTATTAAACAGCGCGGCATTCATTTTGAGTTGCTGTTGTTGTTCCCGGATACCTCCATGGAGCGTATTTATTCACGACTGGTAGATATTGAGGACTAATGCCGTGAACACTGATGTAATGGAAGAACTTAGCCGCCAGCATTGGTTACATGACTTACTGAGCTCCGTTGAAGTAGGGATAGTGGTGCTCGATCGCGACTTTAAGGTGGAAGTGTGGAACCAGTTTATGGAAAACCACAGTAACCTGCGGCCCAGCCAGATTGTGGGTAAGTCGCTGTTCCAGCACTTTCCGGAGATTGAGCAGGACTGGTTAATGCTAAAAGCAGAGCCTGTGTTTAACCTCAAATCCCCGGTGTTTCTGATTTGGGAGCAGCGCCCCTACTTGTTTAAGTTTGGCTGTAACCGGCCTATTACCTCCGAACTGGACGTCATGTATCAGAACGTGACCCTGTTTCCTTTGTCATCGCTGACCGGTAACGTCGAGCGTATGTGTATGCTGGTTTACGATGTAACAGACCAGGCCAGCAGCCGGCTGAATATCGAAGGCCTCAATAACCAACTTACCGAAATGAGCCGAGTGGACGGACTCACCCGATTGTATAACCGCCGCTATTGGCAGGGACGGGTTCAGAGGTTGTATCGGCTGGGGAAAAACCCCGGGGCGGGCCAAAACCCCCGGGGGGTTTTTTTTTAACCCCTTTAAGGG
>NZIK01000012.1 GCA_002691625.1 Alteromonadaceae bacterium | reverse complement strand
GTCCTGCCCGCGCTGCCCTGGCTCGTCGTCCGTGACGAGCCTACGGATTACCTGAAACTTTTTGTTTATCAATAGTTCGCAATAACCGAACAGGTAAAGAGCGGTCGAATTGACTGTGGTGATAAACTTGAGCTTTATAGGGAGATCCCGGATATTTGCTGCGCAAATTCCGGGAAGACGGAATGATTGTGGCTGCTTTAATTCATGTTAAAACAACCTTGTAAGCCTTTTTAGTTACGCTAAAAACCCCCGTCATCCGCGCATTTTGCAACCCCCGTCATCCGCGCATGTTGCAACCCCGTCATCCCCGCATGCGTTTGAGCGGGGATCTCCTGAGCGGTACGACAGTCGGTTTTGATGCCGTTGCATTACCCATAAAAAAGGCCGTCTAAATGAAGACAGCCTTTTAGATAATTTATCCGGTGAAGCCTGATTAGTGCAGTACGCGGGTTTTGATTGTACCGTTGATTTGCATTAATTCAGACAGTGCGTCTTCGGCTTTGTCGGCTTCCACGTCGATAACCACGTAACCAATGTCGGCGTTGGTTTGCAGGTACTGCGCTTCAATGTTGATGCCTTTGGCTGCAAATGCCTGGTTGATCTGGGTTAAAACGCCAGGGCGGTTTTCGTGGATATGCAGCAAGCGAGAGCGTTTCACATTTTCTGGCAGCGATACTTCCGGGAAATTAACCGCAGACAGAGTAGAACCGTTGTCACTGTATTTGGCCAGCTTACCAGCCACTTCGATGCCGATATTTTGCTGCGCTTCCTGGGTGCTACCGCCCACGTGTGGAGTGAGGATAACATTGTCGAACTGACGCAGTGGTGATTCAAACTCTTCGTTGTTTGACTTAGGCTCAACCGGGAATACATCGATAGCAGCGCCACCAATGTGACCGGAGGCCAGTGCTTCAGTTAACGCGTCGATGTCGACCACGGTACCGCGTGAGGCGTTAATTAAAATACCGCCTTTTTTCATTTTAGCCAGTTGCGCCTGACAAATCATATTTTTGGTTTGCGGGGTTTCCGGTACGTGCAGAGAGACTACGTCTGACATGGCAAGCAGGTCATCCATTGATTTAACCTGTTCGGAATTACCTAGCACCAGTTTGTCTTCAATATCGAAGAAGCGCACACGCATGCCAAGGTGCTCAGCCAGAATAGACAGCTGGGTACCGATGTGGCCGTAACCGATGATACCGAGTGTTTTACCACGGGCTTCATAAGAGCCTTCAGCACTCTTGTCCCAGCCACCACGATGCGCCTGAGCATTCTTTTGAGGTACCCGACGCAGTAACAGGATCAGTTGGCCCAGTACCAGCTCGGCTACCGAGCGGGTGTTTGAGAACGGTGCGTTAAATACCGGAATGCCGCGGGCCTGAGTCGCTTTCAGATCGACCTGATTGGTACCAATACAAAAACAGCCTACGGCTACCAGTTTGCTGGCCGCATCAACCACAGCTTCAGTAATTTGAGTACGTGAGCGAATTCCCACAAAATGAACGTCTTTGATCTTTTCGATGAGTTCATCTTCCGGTAACGAGGTTTTTAAATACTCGATGTTGGTATAACCATTAGACTGCAGGGTTTCCAGGGCACTTTGGTGTACACCTTCCAGCAGCAAGATCTTAATTTTATCTTTTGATAGTGAAAATTTGCTCATTACATCGCTCTCAGTCAGGGAATTTAAGAGACATCTGGACGTCTATACGGGTAAAGTACCACAAACTCCCGGGTAGAACAAAGCGCTTTGTTGCATCACTTTGGAATATCTAGGAACGAATTGGTCGTTTTTAGCCATGTCAGGCCCCGGCGGTTTTGCCAGGGCTCATCCAGTAGTGTCTGATGGTTTATTACCGTGTTGCCACACCGTCGTCGGTGGCAACCAGCACAATATCAGCGCCACGTAAGGCAAAGATCCCGTTGGTTACCACCCCGGGGATGTTATTAATGGCTTTTTCCAGTTCTACCGGATTAAGGATTTCCAGATTATGTACGTCCAGGATCACATTGCCGTTATCGGTTACCACACCGTCGCGGTAAACCGGATCGCCGCCCAGTTTTACCAGTTCGCGGGCCACATAAGAACGTGCCATGGGGATCACTTCTACCGGTAACGGAAACTTGCCCAGTACGCCCACTTCCTTGCTGTTATCCACGATACACACAAAGGTTTTAGCGACTGCAGAAACGATTTTTTCCTGGGTCAGTGCCGCGCCACCGCCTTTGATCATGTGCTTGTGTTCGGTAACTTCATCTGCGCCATCAACATAAATAGACAGGCTGTCGACCTCATTGAGTTCAAATACGTCTATACCCAGCGCTTTTAAGCGCTCTGTCGAAGCGACCGAGCTGGATACCGCACCAGCAATCTGATGTTTAATATCGGCCAGTGCGTCGATGAAATAGTTAACGGTGGAGCCCGTACCAACGCCAATAATGGTGTCTGACTCAACATATTTAATTGCAGCGCGGCCTACCGCCTGCTTTTTCGCGTTCTGATCCATGCTAATACCCGCTGAAAAAAAGAGGCGGTATTTTAGCCGAATTTACCTCACTTCGCATAGGGAATTATAGAAACTGCCGATGTTAAAAACTGAATATCACGGCAGGAAGTGAAGAGCGTGTAAGCTGGATCAGCGGGTAGAGATGATTTGCGTTGGGGTAACGATAAGATCCAACGGCACATCCCAGGGTTCAACGGGTAGTTCATCAACCTGCTGGCAATCGTGGGCAACGCCAACCAGGGTAGGGCGGTTTTTCAGAGCATTGATATTGGCCAGCGTGCGATCGTAAAAGCCGCCGCCCATACCTAACCGATTTCCCTGAGCATCAAATCCTACTAACGGCATTAGCAGTAGATGATGTTGGCTTAACAAACGGATTGCTGTGCTGTTAAGGGCCGGTTCACTTATCCCAAAGCGATTTAAGGTCATTTCTGTCTGTTCAGTAAAGGTTTGAAACAGCAGATGCTTACCGGTAAACGGGTGTAACACAGGTAGTGTAACTACGCCGTTTTGCTGGCAACCTTTTATGGTGGGTGTTAAATCGATTTCACCATCATTAGCCAGATACCCTGCCACGGTGCTGTTTGGCTGAGTCATAATCGACTGAATCTGCTCGCTGAGTAAACGGGCTGCTTCACTTTGCTGGCCGGGGCTTAAGGCATTGCGCTGAGCGCGCAGTGATTGGCGCAGTGCCCGGCGGGTTAATGGCTTGGTGTTAGTCATAGGCGGAATAAAATGCCCCGCCAGGTGGCAGGGCGTAATACTTTACAGAGCGTAAGTGTCGATAAACAGCTGGAAAAGCTCGTCGTGTTTCACGCCGGTAGCGGCCTGCACAAATTTTGCTTCGGTCCAGAGCGGGCTGGCGGTGGTGCCAGGCTTGGCGACTACAGTCTGGCCCCGGTTTAATTCGTCGGTAGATACGCGAATGTTGCCACGGGTAAACTCAAACAGTTCCGGCTTCACCAAATGCGCAATCGGGAAGGCGTCGTGGAAAAAGCACACTTTTTCGTCGCGATTTTGCGAGTAAAAATCAATGTAGAACTGTGATGCTTTTTGCATAAAGCCACCCATCACCGGATTTTTCTCGGCCAGAATATCAACAAATTTCGGGTCGGTTGGGGCAAACAGGGTAACGTCCAGACCAAACATTTTAACTTCCCAGTCGGCTGAGAAAACAATGTCAGCCGCGTGGGCGTCGTTCCAGATGTTCGCTTCCGCTACCGGCGTAACATTACCGGGTACAAAAGCGGCACCACCCATAATGCTGATCCCTTTTACCAGTTTTGGTAATTCAGGTTCCAGGCGCAGCGCCAGGGCAATATTGCCTAACGGACCAATGGCTACCAGGGTAATCTCGCCTGGGTGCTTGCGGGCCATTTCAACAATGAATTCGGCCGAGCTACGAGGGTCAACCTCGCGGGTTGAAGGTGGGTAATCGATGTTACCGAAGCCGTCGTCGCCGTGCACAAAGTGCGCGTAATCAGACTCGGGGCCTACCCAGGGTAGCGCTACGCCTTTAGTAACCGGTACGTCTTCACGGCCGGCGATATCACATAAAGTGAGTGCGTTGCGCGCCGACATGCTAACCGGAATGTTGCCATAAACGGTAGTCAGGCCAAGTACTTCTATTTCAGGTGACTGAAAGGCAAAAAAGATCGCCATAGCATCGTCGATGCCCGGATCCGTGTCGATAATAATTTTGTGCGTCATAGTATTCTCATTAATGCTTTTTACTCTGCCGTTTAGCCGGTGTGTTTCGCTAAAAAGCGATCAACTTCTTTGGCCTCGGGGATCGACTGAGCCGCGCCAGCCTGGGTAACGGAAAGGGCTGATGCTGCACAGGCGCGTTTTAATGCCTGACGGGCATCCGCATGCTGACTGTAAGCCGCTAAAAAATAGCCTATAAAGGTATCGCCGGCTGCGGTGGTGTCTACTGCATCCACTACAAAAGCGTCGACCTGAATGGTTTGTTGATTCTTGAGCATAATCACACCGGCTTTACCCAGTGTAATAATAACCTCAGCATGTGACCACTGGGTTTTATAGTGCTCAATGATGGCATCGAGTTCCTGCTCGCCGGAAAGCTCGGCCGCTTCCACTTCGTTGACAATCAGCAGATCAATACATTCGTGGGGCAAGGACTTCACCGACTCACTCATCGGCGCCGGATTAAAAGCCACTTTAATATGCTTTTGTTTAGCTTGCTGAAGCGTTTCGGCCAGACCACTGGTTTCGTTCTGCGTTAATACCCAGTCAGATGGCCGCGCTTTATCCAGCGCATGCATGATCTCTTTGCTGCCGATTTCCTGATTGGCACCGCCAAACAGTACAATGGCGTTTTCGCCCGAGGGGGTAACCTGAATAATGGCGTGGCCGGAAGGCGCCTCGACACACTGTAAAAACTGGCAGTCGATGCCATGCTTGATCAGGGTTTGCTTAAATGAGCTGTCTGACTGATTTACCTTGCCGACATGGCGAACTTCTGCGCCGGCTGCCGCCAGAGCGATTGACTGGTTGGCTCCTTTGCCGCCAAGTAATTGCTGGTAATTAGTTGATGCGATAGTTTCGCCGGGCTGGACGAAGTGGTCGACCTGGTAGACATGGTCAATATTTACCGATCCAAAGTTTATTATTGCCATTATTAATTCCGTCGATAAATGGCGTCTCCCAAAGTGCCGCTGTCTATTGTTCGCCCTAGAACCGAAAAGTTCAGGGCGGAAGCATCATTATCACCGTAGGCTTCTCGGTACGAGCCGAGCTTGCTCAATAGTAACAAGTCAACTTCCTTGGTAAATAGCATCGGCCAGGGACATGAATAGACTGGCAAACACTCCAGGAGACATTGTTGTTAGCGAGTTCAAGGGAGTAAGTTTACGCCCTCTGTGTCGCTATGCAAGTCTGTGATGAATAACTTGCGAAAAGTGATCATAGTAGAATCAGCCCTGAACTGCCAGACACGATACGACATATGATATTCAAATGCTTACTTTGTATCCGCTTAGCGGTTTATTTAACCCGCCCGCTTTTTATATGAGCGGGAGTTTTGGATTTAAACCAGTGCATTTGTTAGCATTGGCCAAATTGTTTATGGAATACCCTATGTCCACTGAATTCGATTCTTTAACCCAGTGCCTTGCCGATAACGAGATGGTTGTGGATGGCGCTGAAATCCATGGCATGATGTGCGGCATGTTGTGTGGCGGCATGTCACTGAGTGAGCAGCAATGGCTGGTGGTACTGCAGGACACCATGAATCAGGGGCAGCCGCTGGCCTCTACTGTGGTCTCTCAATTGCAAAACCTGTTTAATGAAACCTGCCAGCAACTGGTAGACGGTCAGTTTGCTTTACGCCTGATGCTGCCAGATGATAATCAGCCTATTAACGATCGCGGCCTGGCACTGATCAACTGGGTTCAGGGCTTTATGGCCGGGTTTGGTTTGTATCAGCAAAAACTCAGCAATTGCTCCGGTGACGTTCGCGAAGCGCTACAGGATTTCTCGGACATCGCCCGCATGGAAGAACCCATGAACGATGACGAAGAGTCAGAGCAAGCCCTGCACGAAGTGGTGGAATATGTGCGCATTTCTGCGCTGTTGTGTTTTAACGAACTGGGTCAGTCATTACTCGACGACCAGCAAGATACGCCTTCTGTACATTAATGGTTACGGTTAAACAATTTCGCCAGCGCCAAACCCGCCTGCTGCGCCAGTTACCACCATCGAGTGTATTGGTGCTGCCGGCAGCGCAACGGGTTACCCGCAGCCGGGACACTGAATATGTGTTTCGACAAAACAGCGATTTCTGGTATCTGACCGGCTTTAACGAGCCCGACGCCTGGCTGTTGCTCTCTAACCACGAGCGCTACGCCGGGGATTACCGCGCCCTGGTATGTCAGGCAAAAGATCCGCAGCTTGAAATCTGGCACGGCAAGCGGCTGGGCCCGGAGCAAGCACTGGAAACGTTCAAACTGGATGAAGCTTATCCCACCGAAGTGTTGCCTGAGGTACTAACCGAATGGCTCGAAGGCCATCAACAGGTCTTTTTTCCACAGGGGGAATTTGCCTTTGCCGATGAGGCGTTATTTGCCGTACTCGATGCCCTGCGGAAAACGCCGAAACAAAGCTTAGCGCCCACGGCGCTGATTGACTGCCGGCCGTTAGTTCACGAAATGCGGCTGCTTAAATCGCGCGACGAAATTGCCGTAATGGGCCAGGCAGCCGAAATATCAGCCCGGGCTCACCGCCGGGCAATGCAGTTTGCCTCGCCGGGCTGTTACGAATATCAGCTTGAAGCCGAATTACATCACGAGTTTGCCATGGCCGGTGCCCGGCAACCCGCTTACGGCACCATTGTGGGTGGGGGCGAGAATGCCTGTATTCTGCATTACACTGAAAATAACCAGCAAATAGCGGATGGTTCTTTGATCCTGATCGATGCAGGGGCCGAATTTCATGGCTATGCTGCCGACATCACCCGTACGTTTCCGGTTAATGGCAAATTTACTCCTGCGCAGGCCAGGGTGTACCAGTTGGTGCTCGATGCGCAACTGGCCGCTCTGGAGCAACTAAGAGCCGGGGTAACCTTACCGGCCGTGACGGAAGTGGTCATTGAGGTGATTTGCCGTGGTTTGTGCGAATTAGGCTTATTGACAGAAAGCCCGGAACAAGCACTGGCCAGTAAAAGCTGGCGACGCTTCTTTATGCATGGCCTGGGGCATTATCTTGGCCTCGACGTCCATGATGTGGGCGATTATCTGCAGGATGGCCAGCCCAGACAGCTGGTAGCCGGTATGGTTATCACCGTTGAGCCGGGCATATATATACCGGTTGAAGACGATATTCCCGAGCCGTATCGTGGCATAGGGATCCGAATTGAAGATAATATCGTTATTACCGATGAGGGTTACCAGATGTTAACGGGTGACGTGCCGAAAACCATTGCAGACATTGAAGCCTTAATGGCCGAGGGCTGATTGCCCGTAGAAGGATTAAACACAGTCAGTGGCAAAAAATAACCAGTCAGACATTGTTATTGTTGGTGGCGGAGCCGTGGGCTCAGCGTTGGCGCGTTTGTTGGTAAGGCAGGGGCGCCACAGCGTTACCCTAATCGACGCCAACCAGTTTAGCCAGGACCCGCACAGCCATCCGGGGTTTGATGCCAGGGTCATAGCCCTGGCAAAACGCACCGAACAGGCGCTCACTGAGCTGGGCGTAGATTTGAAAAAAACCTTCGCTACGCCCATCGAACACATACTGGTTTCCGACCAGGGATTTATTGGTCAGACCCGACTTCACGCCAGCGATTATCAGTTGCCAAGTTTTGGCCAGGTAGTGGGGATACAGGCACTTGGCCAGCAGCTTTTTCCCGCCGGGTTACCAGAACTCAGCGTATTGGAAGGCGTAACGGTTGATGAAGTTAACCAGACTGCCGAAAGCATCGAGCTACAGCTCAGCAATGGCAACACGTTAACCGCCGGTTTACTGGTGCTGGCTGACGGCGGGCGTTCTGAGCTTGCCGATAAACTCAATTTTAAACGAAGTAGTGACGACTACGGCCAGTCTGCGCTTATTGCCAACGTGCAATTAAGTGAGCCGCATAACGGCTGGGCGCACGAACGCTTTACGCCCAATGGGCCACTGGCCCTGCTGCCCTTTGCTGAAGATGACAGCAGTGATTACGCTAACTGTTACTCGTTAGTCTGGACCTTAAGTCACGACGAAGCAGAAGCCGCTCTGGCGTGGTCACAAGCGCAGTTTATTAGTCGCTTGCAGCAACAAATTGGTTATCGTCATGGTTTGATTAACAAGGTGGGCAGCCGCCACAGTTATCCTTTGGTGTTAAATCAAATCCGCGAATTTACCGGCCATCGTTGCGTGGTAGTTGGCAATGGCGCACAGGCTTTGCATCCCATTGCGGGGCAGGGCTTTAACCTGGGCCTCAGGGACGTGCTGGCGCTGGCCGATACACTGAAAAGCGCAACTGATCCAGGGGCTTTTGCGGTGTTAAACCAATACCGGCAAACCAGAGTAAAGGATAAAGCGACGACCATCGGTTTAACGGATGGTCTGGTAAGGCTGTTCTCCAATCGATATGCACCACTGGTGGCGGGGCGAAATGCTGGCTTACTGGCGATGGAATTTTGCGACGGACTTTCGCAGAAGTTTGTTCGCCAGACCATGGGTTTTGGACAGTAAACCCGAACAAGACAGGACTTAAAATATGTATCAGGCGGACATCGCAATTGTAGGCGCAGGCATGGTGGGGCTGGCACTGGCCCGGTCTCTGAAAGATACCGATCTGTCGGTCATTTTGATCGACACCACTCCCATAGCCAAGCCTCTTTCAGAGCAGCCCGAATTGCGGGTGTCAGCGATCAACGCGGCGAATAAACAGGTGCTTGAGCAACTTGGCGTGTGGCAGCATCTCGATCAGCAACGCCTGAGTGCCTATACGCAGATGCA
The DNA here is from genome assembly GCA_002691625.1 of Alteromonadaceae bacterium. Classification (GTDB taxonomy): domain Bacteria; phylum Pseudomonadota; class Gammaproteobacteria; order Enterobacterales; family Alteromonadaceae; genus Alteromonas. The sequence goes on along the minus strand of NZIK01000012.1, from coordinate 3,770 downwards.
GGTTTGGGATCAGGATAGTTTTGGCCGGATCCAGTTTAGCAGTGAAGAAATGGGCACCTCTGAACTAGGACATATCATTGAAAACCAGTCGCTGGTTAATGCATTGCACCATCAGGTTAGTCAGCAGTCCAATGTGCAGATGTTACCGTCGACCCACATTGCTAAAATACTCACCGGACAATCTGAAACCATGCTTATGCTGGACAGCGACGAAGTGGTGTCCTGCCGGTTGTTAGTGGGGGCCGATGGGGCTAATTCGGCTATTCGTAAATACGCCAACTTTCCGCTGACGTTTAAGGATTACGGTCATACCGCCATTGTGGCAACCATCAAAACCGCAGCGCCTCACGGTAAAGTGGCGCGCCAGGTGTTTACGCCCACCGGACCGCTGGCCTTGTTACCCTTAAGCGATCCTAACTTATGCTCTATTGTCTGGTCGCAGAACAGTCAGCAAGCCGACGAGTTACTGGCGTTGTCTAACAGTGATTTCGCCAAAGCCCTGCAGGTTGCCATTGAAGGTGATGTGGGCGAAATTGCGGTTGAAAGTGCGCGCATGCACTTTCCGTTAACCATGCGCTATGCCCGCCAGTGGCTGAGCGATGGCCTGGTTATTATTGGTGATGCAGCACACACCATTCACCCGTTAGCCGGACAAGGCGCAAACCTGGGATTACAGGATGCTTTTGCGCTGGCGGACAGCCTGCAAAAGCTGGCTGCCGAGCAGGTTGCGTTTCATCAGGCGAAACAGTTAAGAGCCTTTGAACGGGCCCGCAAGAGTGAGGCGGTTAAGATGATTGCTGCCATGGAAAGCTTTAAGCAATTGTTTGGTGGCAGCCATCCGCTCAAAAAGCTCATCCGCGGTGTGGGGATGTGCACGGCCGATGCTATCCCTTCCATAAAACAACGCTTTATTACCCAGGCAATGGGCTGGTAACACGCCAGTTTTAAACCGCCTTTAACTTCATCGCAGGCCAGCTTATCGCGCTGGCGTTGCAACTGCGGCCAAGCGGGCATACAGTAAGTCTTTGATCACAATCAGGAGCATACCGGGTATGCGAGTGTTGAATGTATTACTGCTACTGGGCGGGTTAGCCGTATTTAACAGTCAGGCGGCACCGGCCGACGAACTACTCTCATTGCGCGAGCGCGCACAAGTGCAGGATACCTTGCTGGCCAAGCGGGTTGAGCAGCTCTTACCCCAGTTAATGGCCCGCAGCGGCATCGACATGTGGCTGATGATCAGCCGCGAGTACAATGAAGACCCCGTTTTACGCACCTTCCTGCCGGCAGACTGGCTGCAAACTGCCAGACGCACCACTATTCTTGTTATCGCCAGGGGTGAGCAGGGCAAGGTGCATACGCTGGCGGTAGCGCCGTACAAGGTGGGGAGTATGTTTGAACGGGCCTGGGATAAATCTGCGCAGCCGGATCAGTGGCAGGCACTGAATGCAATTATTAAACGTTTTGATCCTAACACTATCGGCGTAAACCAGTCGGAAATCTGGGCCCATGCCGATGGTCTTACCGTTACCGACCGCGCCAGTTTGATGGCTGAACTCCCTAAAAAATACCAGTCGCGGGTAGTATCGGCCGAGGCTCTGGCCGTTAGCTGGCTGGAAACCCGAATTGATGCCGAAATTGCCCTTTACAAGAAAATGGTGGCGGTAGCCCATCAGATCATTGCCGAGGGCTTTTCAGCCAACACTATCACGGTAGGTAAAACGACTACCGATGATCTTGTGTGGTGGTTCAGAGAGCGTGTTGCGGAGTTGAAGCTATCGACCTGGTTTCATCCTTCGGTATCCTTGCAGCGAAGCGATAATCAGCGCTTTGATCATGAAGCCACGTTTGACAACGATAAGGCCGAGGTCATTATGCCCGGTGATTTGCTGCACGTGGATTTTGGCATTACCTATCTGGGCCTGAATACCGATACACAGCAGCATGCTTATATTTTAATGCCTGGCGAGAGTAGCGCGCCGGAATACCTGCAGCAGGCGCTGCAAAAAGCCAATCAGTTACAGGATATCTTTACTGGTGAATTCGCCGCAGGCCGCACTGGTAACGAGGTACTGGCAAGCAGTCTGGCTAAAGCCAAGGCGGCGGGATTAAAACCGACTATTTATACTCATCCGCTGGGGTATCACGGTCATGCCGCTGGCACCACGCTGGGTATGTGGGATAAGCAGGGCGGCGTGCCGGGCGACGGTGGTTACCCGCTGCATATAAGTACTGCCTACAGCATTGAGCTGAATAACGCGGTGATGGTAGAGCCCTGGGGCAAAGAAATTCGCATTATGCTGGAAGAAGATGCGTTTTTTGATGACACCGGCGTCTGGTATCTGGACGGGCGACAGACCCGCCTGATAGAAATCCCTTCGCGCTCGGTGTATTCGCATCAGTTTTAATATCCAACAAAAGAAGAACGAAATATGGATAAACGTACATTTTTAAAATTAACCGGTTTAAGCAGCGTAAGTTTGTTAATGGCGGGCAATACCCGCGCCGCGGGCCAACAAGAAGAACTGGCTTCTTTGTCATCCCTGGTGGGTGACTTGTCGCCCATTTTGGCCAGTGAAAGACGCGCCCGGATCGCCCGGGCACAACAACTGATGGCACAACAAAACATCGATGCTATTGTTCTGGAACCCGGTGCGGCCATGGTGTATTTCACTGGTATTCAGTGGTGGCGCAGCGAACGGCTAACCGGGGTAGTGATCCCCCGGGAAGGTGATATTGGCGTAGTGTGTCCGTTCTTTGAAGAGCCCAGTATCCGCGAATCCCTGGAAGTGGGCGATGATGTGCGGGTATGGCAGGAACACGAGAGCCCGTTTGCACTGGTGACAAAGATCATGGTCGATCGCGGTATTAACAAGGGCACCGTTGGTTTTGAAAACAGTGTGCGCTTTTTTGTCTCAGACGGGATCCTGAGTGCTAACCCAAAACTGCGTGCGGTAAGCGCCGAACCGATTACCCGCGGCTGCAGAATGATGAAGTCGCCGCATGAACTCAAGCTGATGCATAAAGCTAACGAAATCACCCTGGCGGCTTATGGCTACGTGTATAAACGCTTACGCAAAGGCATGTCTCAGGCCGAAGTAAAAAGCATGATGAACCAGGCCATGGTGGCGCTGGGAGGCAGCCGGCCGTGGAGCCTGGCACTGTTTAACGAAGCCAGCGCATACCCTCATGGTACCCGTCAGCAGCAGGTCATCGATAATGGCTCTGTGGTCTTAATGGATTGCGGTTGTGCGGTGCATGGTTACCAGTCTGATATCAGCCGGACGTTTGTATTTGGCGAACCTGATAAAAAGCAACAGCAGGTGTGGCAGACCGTCCGTAAAGGGCAGGCGATCGCATTCGCAGCGGCACAACTGGGTAAGCCTGCCGGCAGTGTGGACGATGCGGTGCGCGAACACTATAGCGCATTGGGTTACGGACCGGATTATGTGCTGCCAGGACTATCCCACCGAACCGGTCATGGGATAGGTATGGAAGGGCACGAAAGTGTTAATTTCGTAAAAGGTGAAAGTACCCTGTTGCAAGCCGGCATGTGCTTTTCTAATGAGCCCGGCATTTATTTACCCGGCGAGTTTGGCGTGCGACTGGAAGATTGTTTATACATGACTACCAATGGCCCCGCCTGGTTTACCTCTCCACCAGAATCGCTGGCCGACCCACTGGGTAAACTGGAGCCGCTGAAAGTTTAAAAATAAGTGGCAGGCGGCTACTGCCGCCCGCCGCCAGTAATGCTACTTATTCCCTCGGGG
>NZIK01000011.1 GCA_002691625.1 Alteromonadaceae bacterium | reverse complement strand
TATCTTCCGGTATGACGGGGAAGACGGAGATCCCGGCTCGGGGGCCGGGATGACTGAATTTTTTGGCCGGGATGACTATAATTTATGGCCGGGATAACAGGAATGGAAATAGTCATGCCCGCATGCCAACACCTTCGTCATCCCCGCATGCTCTTGAGCGGGGATCTCCTCAATAGGCTATTTAAGCGGAGTCAGACTGTTTAGAAGATACCGGATAGATACTTTGTATCTTCCGGTATGACGGGATTGAGAATAGCCATCCCCGCATTCCTACACCTTCGTCTTCCCCGCATGCTCTTGGGCGGGGATCTCCTCAATAGGCTATTTAAGCGGAGTCAGACTGTTTGGGAGATACCGGATAGATACTTTGTATCTTCCGGTATGACGGGAAGGAGGGGATCCCGGCTCGGAGGCCGGGATGACTAAATTAAACCGGCCGGGATGACTAAATTAAACCGGCCGGAATGACTGAATAAAATCGGCCGGGATGACTGAATTTTTTGGCCGGGATGACTGATTATTTTTGGCCAGGATGACTGAATGATTTTGGTTGGGATGACGGAAAAAGAGGTAAACCAAGTCCCTCAAATTACAGCAATTTTACTTTAGGCAGGTGCCAGGTAATTAACTCTGCAAACAATGAGGTTGCCCTAATGTCTTTACTTAAGGCGCCCCCCTCACTGCTTTGACGTTTTTCTATCAAACCCACTTGCCAGGCTAAGTCCAGCCAAAACCTGAGTATGTATTCAGACGGAAGTTCCACGCCGGGAATATTTATCACTGGGCTTTTTTCGTCGGGGAATGTCTTTTCGAATAACTGCTGATAATCCCGGCTATGCCGCCAGGAATCTCCCAGTTGGTAGAGAATGTATAACGAAAAGCCGATACTGGATTGATAAAATGCACAGTTTTCTTCGTCACCGGCGAGATACGCCAGATTGAAATCTGTGATGTATGTGGTAAAGAGGGTTTCGTAAAGTTCTGTAACAGCGTTTTGGTCGCCTTGTTGTATTCGCTCGTAAAGCTGCCAGGCAGCGTTAAGTGGTTTCCAGTAACCGCCATGTTTGCGGATAAGCCCTGCAAGAGCAAGAATACAGCGTGCTACATGCAAATGCGCAAAGTCTTCTTCTTTATTGATGGTTAAAAGCGAGATCCCCGAATCTATTTCCTGCTGGTATTTTTCGAAAATAGTGCGGCACAGGTCGCGGGGTAAATTACCGGCAGCGGTGCATTTAATGCCATCCGGGCCCAGAGCACCGAGTAGATTTATCGCCAACCAGTAAAGGGGCACAGCCATTAGCTGCGAAACGCGTTTGAAGTCACGGGTTAGTAATGCAGGCGCCTCAAACGGGGTGGTTAGCAGCTCCCTTGCCTGGGTTGGCGTTAACCCAAGCAAATCCTCGCGGGGCGAATCGTTATGCTCCTGCATGAAACTATCAACAAAGGCCTGCGCTTCATCCAGTGATTCAAACTGTTCTTCAGACATGGCCTGCGATAAAGCCTGATTGACTTCTCGGGCCGGATTGACTGACTCTTGCTCTCGATCGCCGTAAAAATCTACCACCGTAATATCAGGCAGTGATGTTATTTCGCCTTTTTCAAGGGCCTTTAAGCGCTGTAAGTTTGTTTCGGCCAGCTCGTAATCCGGATCGATGGCCAGAGCCTGATAAAATGCTCGTTTAGCGAGTTGGTGCTCTCCTAAATACATCTGGCAGATCCCCAGATTCCCGTAGCTCTGTACATGTTCAGGCTGGCTCTGCGTAACCTTAGTAAAGCACGAAATAGCGTCGCTAAACGATTGATTTTCAAGCAGCGATACGCCTTTTTCGAACTCTTTGGCATCAGCAAAATATTGCTTGAGTGTTACGTGCTCTGGAAGGGTCTCTTGTATCAACAATAACCGCTCGCGAGCGGGGCCGTATGCGTCCAGCTCTTCGGGTGAGGCGCGTTCGATCGACTCGTAAAAAGCTTCTAACGATTCTGTTATAAAACCGCTTTTCTCTGCACAGAGCCCAAAGTTGAAATAAATAAACGCAGCTCCATAGCCTTTACTAATCGCTTTTTTTAGGTAAAGGTAGCCGTCTGAATGGTTGTTATCGATATAAACAGCCGCCAACCCCTGCATGGCAAAGCTGAGTCCGTGTCGAGGGTATTTTTTTACAGCTTTTTTAACAATGAAGCGAGCCAATTTGGTATCGCCATCGTCGATAGCATCTAAAAATTCATCCAACCGTACGGCTAGTTTGGCGGTGTCTTTATCTGTTTTTGTCACAAGAATCTCGTTGTAATAACTTACTTTTTGGTCACTTTAGCATAGGGTTAACAGGCTAAAAACTAATACGGCGACATGCAGTAACTCTTACTCACCGCTGGCCGGAAACAGGTGTTTTGACAATGTCAGCATTACAGTGCCTAACTGAACAACCGTAGCACCAATCAGGGCCATCACCACGGTTTGGTCGATAATTCTATCTTTTAATGTGGAATCAGTTACCCAAGCCAGAATAGCCCAGTCGGCAATCAACATAACGCCAACAACACCGATAACAGTAAGGTTTAGTAATTTAAACAAACCAATAATTTTGCGTATTGCGTCGCGACGAGTTTCGCCTGTTGCTGCCGTTTCAAGCATATCTGCGGTATGGGCTAATCGATCGATGTCAGCACCGTCAACATCGATCGAATCAATAAGGATAGTCGTTGGACTTCTCTGGTCATCCCCTGACATAGGTTGTCCTTTAGCTGTTAAGTATTAAGCGCTCTTTCTGATGATTTCGGGCGTTCTCCACTACCACCCCGTGATCTTTATCGGCAGCGTTAACCATGTAGTACGCCAGTTTAAGTGCCTTTTTATACACCGCAGCATTGGTTGATACACCAAAGCCTTTTTGCAGTTCAGCTAACAGCCTCAATGTATCTTCGTCTAAATCAATCGACGTTTTTTTACTTACTTTTTTCTCTGGTTTCGACATCTGCATCTCCGCTTAACAGAAACTACGTTACATAAAAAATATATATTTAATATGTAAAAAATCAAGTTTACCGCGTGAATCAATCCGGGTTTGTCGGGGAAGAGGAGATCCCGGCTCGAAGGCTGGGATGACGGAATTAAAAATAGTCATTCACACTTGCACCGACGCCGTCATCCCCGCATGCCACCACCTTCGTCATCCTCGTATGCACCACCTTCGTCATCCCCGCATGCACCACCTTCGTCATCCCCGCATGCACCACCTTCGTCATCCTCGTATGCACCACCTTCGTCATCCCCGCATGCTCTTGGGCGGGGATCTCCTCAAAAGACTATTTGAGCGGAGCAGACTGTTTAGGAGATACCGGATAGATACTTCGTATCTTCCGGTATGACGGGAACGAGGAGATCCCGGCTCAAGGCCGGGATGACAATATTTTGTCGTCCGGGATGAGCACTTCGTGATCTCAATGTGGGGGATTCTTTTCTCCTGATAATCAGGGATGTGAATCCAACTTACCCTTCGTACAGTTTGCGTACAGCGCTATTTACTCAATAGACTTGAAACGCTAAATTACTTTACACAACAATATGGCAAATAACACCGGGATATATACATGGATAGTATTCCAACATCACTCACTTTTGTGATTGGGTTCTTTTTGGTAATCATTTCTGGTGGCGCATTGGGGGGCTTTATTCAGGCCCTTTCATCAAAAGGGTCTTATAAATTAAGGCGCTACCACAATCCTCAGAGCGCTATTACAAGCGATAAACCGAAACATATTGATTTAGGTTGGTACGGTTTTATTCTAGCAGGCTCTATTGCAGCAATACTGGCTATTGGTATTTTCACTATGTCAGGTTCTGTGGATTTCTCAGCCATATCCTCCAAGGCTTTTGACGGTAAAAAAGAAAGCCCTATTATAATTCCGCCACAGTTATTTACTTCGTCTCACCAAAGAAATGCCGAAGAAATAAGCAAGATTATCTCTGTGATCAATGCGCATAATGAGCGAATAGAGGCCGATAGTAAATCTTCTACCGATGCAGCCTTTTGGTCATGGATTAAGTTACTCGGCCTATCGATACTAAGTGGCTTTGGTGGTGTAGGGGTAGTTTCTACTGCTTATAAAAAATATGCACCTCAGGATGAAGTGGATGAGCTCAGAGATGAACTGGAAGAAGAGCGTAAGCGTATAATTTTAAATTCTATCGATGTTAAAATTCAAAATATCAGAGACCTTATAAGTAGTGGCCAAAGTAATGAAGCATTGATACTGAGCAACGAATGCCTTGAAATTTCGCCCAATAATCCCAGATTACTGGGTAATAAAGCCAGAGCACTACGGGGCCTCAATAAAATGCATGAAGCAATTGAGGTGCTGGAGAGTACATTTAACATAGCTGATATGTCTAATCAGCTCAGAGCAAGACTGTTAGTTAACCTTGCCTGTTATAAAGTAATCGTAGAATTTGAGAAACAGCCTGTTGAATATCAAGAAGAGAATTTTGTTGAAATAAGGCGTATACTGGATAGCGCAATAAACTGTGATCCACACATTAAATCAGCCATTGCGAACGATACGGATCTGGCGAAGCTGAACAGCTTGAAAGATTACGGCATAATGTGGTTTCATCAGCTGGTGTGCGAATAATACGAAAGGTAAAAAAGACATAATGAATCGAGAACTAGACATAATTTAACCCTCATCCCTTAGTATTTTTAAAGGGAATCAATTAGTTATCTTCTTCTTATTTGATGCTTGTATTGCATCGAAGCTCTACTTGTGTTGAAAACAAGCGCATATTTGATTTTGCCTTCTTCATCAAATGGCGGAATCCCATCCCCCCTGACTTTACGCTTAACTGTTCCGTTTATACGATGCGGATAAGTACTTCGTACTTTTTGGAATTACAAAAACCGCCCATCATCCCGGAAGTTTTGCCCTCCTTCGTCATCCTCGTATGCACCACCTTCGTCATCCTCGTATGCACCACCTTCGTCATCCCCGCATGCTCTTAGGCGGGGATCTCCTCAAAAGACTATTTAAGCGGAGCCAAACTGTTTAGGAGATACCGGATAGATACTTCGTATCTTCCGGTATGACGGGATTGAGAATAGTCATGCCCGCATGCCAGCACCTTCGTCATCCCCGCATGCTCTTAGGCGGGGATCTCCTCAAAAGACTATTTGAGCGGAGCAGACTGTTTAGGAGATACCGGATAGATACTTCGTATCTTCCGGTATGACGGGGAAGGAGAAGATCCCGGCTCGTGGGCCGGGATGACTGTAATTTTTGGCCGGGATGACTGAATAATATTTGTCGTGATGACAATGTTTTAATAACCATAATGATAGTAAATTTAAGGATGCATTTTCCATCTTTATCTATATACTAGATTAAAAATACAAATAACAATCGAGTACTTTGCATGAAATGGCCTAATTTAAAACATCTTCATTATTTGGTGACCTTGCATCAGGAGCAGCATTTTCATCGTGCGGCGCAGCGTTGTAATGTGAGCCAGTCTACCCTGAGTACGGCTATCCAGAATCTGGAGGAGCACTTTGGTAGTCAGTTACTGGAGCGGGAACATAAAACCTTTGTGTTTACCTCGCTGGGCCTGGATGTAGTGGAGCGTGCCAAGGTTATTTTGCAGGAAGCAGGCGAGCTGGTTGAGTATGCGCAGAATGCCGGTAACTGGCAGCGCGGTAAATTGCGGCTTGGGGTTATTCCTACCATTGCGCCATTTTTGTTTGAAGCCATGCTGGGTGCCTTTAATGCGTTTTTACCAGAGATCCAGTTAGAACTGCAGGAAGATCCCACCGCCAATCTGCTGCAACAGTTAACAGATGGCAGTCTGGATTTGCTGGTACTGGCACTGCCCATGGAAACCCCGGGCTGTAAACAAATGGTGCTGGGGCACGATCCTTTTCATTTAATTGCCCATAAAGAGCTGGCCAGCCAATTACCTAAGCCGCTGGATATTCAGAGCCTGCCGAAAAAGAGTATCTTTTTACTGCAGCAGGAACACTGCATGACAGGCCATGCAGTAAGTGCCTGTAACCTGCAGCACAGCGATCAGATAAGCTCGTTGGCCGCCAGTTCGTTATACACGCTGGTGCAGCTGGCGAACAGCAAGCTTGGCTACACCTTTTTGCCAGAGCTGGCGTTAAACCAGGATCTGCTGAAAAACACCAACCTGGTGTCTTTTCCTTCAGAGGACGAAGCGTACCGTGAAATTGGCCTGGTCTGGCGCTCGGGCACCACGCGTATGCGGCTGTTCCGCCGGGTAGGCGAAATTCTTTCTCCCTTGTTACCGGTTCCTACGCTAAATTAATTTAAAACAGGGCAAACTTTTTTGCCCTGCCCCCCGACTATACCCACAACACAATCATAAAAATGGGAATATCCGGTGTTTGAAAAGCGTGACGAACAACTTATTGAACAGGCCTTAAAGGGCAGTAAGAAAGCCTGGTTCACGCTGATCAAACGCTACGAAACCGGTATTTATCAGTACGGTATTCGCATGACAGGCACGCCACACGACGCGGCCGACCTGATGCAGGATATTTTTATTGCAGTATTTAAGAGCCTGTCGAACTTTCGTGGTGAAGGCAGTTTTAAGGCCTGGTTGTATCGCATTGCGCATTTTCGTTGTATTGAGTTTTATCGGCGTAAACGCCCGGATACTCCACTTGAAGACAGCGAAGAGCTGAGCTGCGAACGCCCAACGCCCGAGCATTCATTAATGACCGACATTACCAGTCAGTCGTTAACGCATGCCATGCAGCGCTTACCGCTTGCCCAACGGGCTGTGATTGAACTGAAATTTTTTGGCCAGTTTACTTTTGAGGAAATCGCCGATCAGCTGGGACTCTCCAGCAACACGGTGAAGTCGCGCCTGTACAGCGCCCTGTCGAAGTTAAAGCTGGATTTGGAGGTAGAACATGGTTAATCAATCCCCTGAATACTTGTTTGGTCAGTGGCTCGATAATGCCCTGACAGAAAACGAACGCAGCGCGTTTGAGGCGTTGTGCATCAGCGATGCCGAGTTTGCGGCCCGGGTTGCCACCGCTACCCAGCTTAATGTGGCGGCCGAGCAGTTCAGCGCACCGCCCATGCCCGCCTGGGATAAGAACGCAACCTTTATTGCCCCGGATAAACCTAAGTGGTGGCAATGGCAGGGGCTGCCAGCGGTGTCGATGGCCATGTCCGCAGCAGCTATGGTGATGGTGCTCAGTGGCTTTTCAGTTCAGGTAGAAGAAGGTCGCGTTACCATGGGCTTTGCTCAAAGTGCACCGACAGGCCCAACTGAAGCCGAAGTGGCCGCACTGGTAGCCGATCGTATAAATGATTACCAACAGGCCAATCAGGCCATGTTTACCCAGTATGTCAATGCCCTGCAGCAACAGCAACAAGACAGCAGTGCCCAGCTTGCGCAGTACTTATTAAAGTCGAGCCGCCAGGAGCGCCGCGAAGACTTTGCCGAACTGGTGCAGTTTATTAACCAGCAGCGCGACGACGACCAGCGCTACTACACACGCCAGCTCACTCAGCTGCAACGTGAAATTAATGCCATCGACGACGGTTATACCGCCGTTACCGAATAATCAACCTATTGGACACTATTATGAAAATGACCACTATTGCCACGCTACTGGGCACATTAATCGGTAGCGCTACGTTAAGCTCTGTTGCTACGGCACAGGACTTACCCGAACTCGACCGTCAGCTCACTATTATGTCGGGCGTAATCGAAACGGCGTTAAAGCAGGATACCCGTAAAGACAAAGTGCGTTTTCGGGGTATTGAGTCTACCTACCTGGCCAAACAGGGCGTGGTATTTACTATTCGTACCGGCGGCATGGGGCGGGTATTTGACTTTAACTTTGGCGACTTCTTAAGCAATATCCCCGGAGCCCCACCGGCGCCGCCAGCGCCTGCTGTAACTGTAACTGCCGATGGTGTGCATGTAGAAACCGACGGTGACTACGAAGTCATTTTTGAAAGTGCTGACTGGGAAGATACCGCCCATCAGGTTATTCGCAAAGTGGAGCATATCATGCGGGAAACCGATGACCGTATGCGAGAGTATCGCAGCGATCACCGCGAAGTAGAATGGGAAATGCGCGAGCTGGAGCGCCGCAACCGTGATTTAGAATTTGAGCTTCGCACGGCCGACAAAGAACGGCAGAAAGAAGTACGGGAAGAATTGAAAGAGATGCAAAAAGAACTCGAAGTTCTTAAGCAAAAAGAACTGGCTATTGCCAAGGAATCCAAGGAACTGGCCGCCGCGAAAAAAGCAGAGCTGGCAAAACAAAAGAAAGCCCAGGAAGAGTCTTATAAATCTTTCCTGGCTAACTTTGAGGCCAGCATCGGCGATACCCTGTGTAGCTTTGGTGCGGGCTTGCGGGAATTACCGGATAGTGAGCACATTACCTTTGTGCTGGATGACTTTGCCCGCGGTGAAGAAGGCAAAGCCGCTGACCGGGTGTACATTTTTAGCAAAAAAGACGTGAAAAAGTGCGTAACCGAAGATCTGTCGGCCGATGATATGTTGGCCAAAGCACAGGTTTACACCTTTTAGATATACATCTTAGCTGAGTCAGACTGCTTTGGAGATCCCGGCTCGGAGGCCGGGATGACTGTATAATTTTGGCAGGGATGACAGAAATAAAAATAGCCATACGGATGCTCTGCCCCCTCCGTCACTCCCGCATGCCCCCCTCCGTCGCCCTACATGCCATCACCTTCGTCATCCCCGCATGCTTCTG
>NZIK01000001.1 GCA_002691625.1 Alteromonadaceae bacterium | reverse complement strand
TGTGCAGAGGACTTCCACCTCCAAGTCATCAACTCACCACCACAGTGAGTCGAACAGTGCTAAAGCACTACGCGCCATGCCCGGCGCACCACAAAAAAAGCCACCTCAAAGAGGTGGCTCAACCGTCGTGAGTCAACGAGGTTATACGGAAATCAGAACTTCACGCCTACAGCCAGCTGAACACGGCGTGGGTTGTAGTAACTACGCGCTTCACCAAAGTTGTCATCGGTCAGGTACGGGTTGTAGTTATATCCGGTTTGCTTATCGAACACGTTAAACAGATCCGCTCTGAAACGGGCAGTATAACCTTCAACAAACTCCCAGTTTTGCGTGTAACTTAGGTCCACCTGCCAGTGGCTGGCACCACGGCGGCTGCCGGCAGGTTCAGCATAACGGCTGGTATGTGAAGTTGCATAACCATAACCAGTGCCATCCCAGGCAGTCCAGGCTTCACCCGATTGGAAAATAAAGTAAGCGCCCATAATACCTTCCCAGTCAGTGGTATAGGTGCTGATAACTTTAACTTTATGTGGCTTATCAGCCGCTAACTTTCCATAGCGGTTATCCCATGGCATACGACCACGGCCGTCCCCATAGTATGACGAACCGATAAAGGTGTTCGCATCATTAGTTGACGTTGTGTTGTGTTGTCCTGGTCAAAGTTACCGTAGTAATGGCTCCATACATAAGACGCGTTTACATACCATTTGTCATCTTGGTATTCCGCCTCCATGCTCCATTCCCAGTATTTGGTCTGGCCGCCATCAACTTCGGCAATCACATAACTGGAACCGCCTACTTCATCACGCATTGCACCCAGGTTAGGGATATAATCACCTTTTGCTGCAATATCCGCAGGTACCTGACCGATATCACCATACTTGCCATACGAACGCGCACCGTTAGGCATATCTTCCCAGAAGTGACTACCGTAGCGATAACGAACGTGTGAACGCAGGAACAATTCGCTAGTAACCAGTTTAGTGGTACCAATGGTGAACTCATCAATACGACGCGGCTTCATGTTATCGGCGAAGAACTTACCTGATGATCCTGCAGCTGGATCAAAGTCAATGTAGTTGCCGTCTTGGTCGAAGTTCACATCTAGGTCACGCTGGGTATTTCGAGCCCACGACGCAGCACGCGGAAGTGAACTGGCATTGGGGTTATAACTGGCATAGTTTGCAAATACCGTTGAGGAATCTTCATATTCCCAGGTAACGCCTAAACGCGGCTGGATCATATCTTTCCAGTCAGTTTTATACATTTCGTATTTCGCGCCAGGCGCTAACTCATAGCCTGATACATTTGCGCTGTTTTTACGCAGCCCCTGACCATAAAACGTGTCCCGGCTCACCATAACGCCAATATTGTAGGTAAAGTCACCGTGCTCAATTTCGTCATTGATTTCAAAATCGAGTGATTCAATAGAAGACTTGATAGGAGGTACCGTTTCACCATTCTGCAACAAGCTCATTTGCTGAATTGTTGCCTGGTAATATACATCGGTTCTATCTGGGTCAACGTCTGTCCCTAATCCACCTATGAGTCTGACGTTACCCCAACCGTTAGACAGACGAGCAAGCTCTTCTTCGCCCTCTGACCAGCGCGCACCAAAATGCAGGAAGTGAGTCATATCACCAGTATAAAGTTCGGTATCAAAACCAATCTGGAACGCTTCACGATTATACTCAGTGGTATTATAAGTAGGGTACGCGCCGACACCGCCGCCGCCGCTTAATTCGCCATCGTCATCAATGTAGCCGTACTGCTGAACATAGCCAGCTGCCAGCGCGTTGAAGATATCATACTCGGCCATTTCTTCTGGCGTAGCATTTGCCGGATAGTCACGCTCACTGGGCACTAAAAAGTAACCAAGCTGATCCATATTGGCAATATCTAACGAATCGCCAAGTGCTGGTGTAAAGCCAAATTCAACATCAGGGCCTTCAACCCCTTCATCGGTATATTTCGAATATTTAAAAGTAAGGCTGGATGTATCACCTAACAGCCATGAACCATCAACTGCGGTGATTTTACTTTTAGATTCGCCACCACGGGAAACGCTATCGGTTTCGAACTCGCCGATTGACGCACCTTCTTCCTCGATGTCGGTATTACGGTGACTAACATTGATCAGAATGTCGTCAGTTGGTGCCCAGGTTAATTTACCATAATATTCATCACGAACTCGCTTATAAGATTTCGCCGGACCGTAAGCGGTTTGTTTATCTTCACCGGTGGTTTCAGGACGATAATACGAGCCGTAAAAAAACAATTGGTCCTGAATAATCGGACCGCTCACTGAGCCAATAATCCAACTGTTATCAACGTCACTGATGACACCATCTGTAGGTGTTGCAGTAAAGTCCGCATTCTGAATGCGGTATTCTAGGCTGCCGTGGAAGTCATTGGTACCTGACTTGGTGACAGAGTTAACATTTACGCCACCAGCACGGTTAAAACCAATGGCTTTTGAACCACCACGGTCTACCGAAACATAGGAGATATCGTGGGTTGAAGGTGATGAAGATAAGTTACCAAACATCGGCAGGGATAAATCCCCCCCATCCAATGCATAGCTGTTATCCACGCCCGAACCACCAGCTGAGGGGCCCAGTACGCCGTTTTCAGTATATTCTACACCCGGCAAAATTTTCAGCATGTCACGATAAGACTGACCAATGGGCATGTTAGCAATAACGTCTTCGCCGAACGAGTTAGTCAGCGATGAATCACCTTCTGTAACAATAGCAGTACCATATACTTCAATGCGTTCAGCCTGCATGGGTTCAAAAGCAAAATTAACCACAGATGCCTGTTCCAGCAGAACCTTAGTATTGGTTTTACGCACTGAACCATCTGCGAAGGTGAAAGTAACGTCGTAGTTGCCAGGGAGCAGATACGGCAGCGTGAACGTACCATCGGGACGGGTTGTTGTACTACGCGGTTTTGGCATCACATCACTGGTAACTACTACCTGCACACCACTAACGGCAACATCCCCCCCGGTGCTGTTACGGTACCTTTAATACTCCCGGTAATTTGCTGTGCCTGAACAGGTGCGCAGATACCCGCAGCCACTGCACCGGCAAACATAACGGCAGCAGTAGAGGTTGAACGATTTTTCCAGGATTGACGAATTGCCTGACGAATCTGACCAGACAGATACTGCCCGACAAATTTCGCCTTGATTGACGTGAGTTCGTTATTCATGAGTGTGACCCTTTTGCTGTTTTTAGTGCGGCTAAATTACCGCTTATGGTCAACATTTAACCCACAGCACGACCACACGTCAAGAATAATTTTTTCTAATTATTCATATTTTTTGAAATATTTTATCTCATATCAATAATAATTTTCTGCTCAAAGCGTTTATTTATTCTAGTCAAATACAAAACTTCCTCGCCGGAATCACGTTGATATCGGCAATACATTATAAAATAGCCAAAAATTCAAAATTTAATCAAATAAATTCATAAGCTTAAAATTTGAGCGACCAAAGTAAACAAATAACGTTTTTATATCTTTTCAGGGGTTAATCAGCTTACCATTATTCGCAAACGTGATTAATTATTACACAGGAATAGCTTATTCGCAGGAATAGAAATATTAATTATTCCTAATAAACCAACTAAATTTATTCCGAATTTATCACGGCAACCGGAGGGCTGGCTGCCGTGTTTTGAAAGCTTACGAGTTCCGGTGATTCCAGGGCCCCGAAATCGCCAGGGTTTTGGCAGGCGAATAGAGATTCACAAACAGCGTTTTGCCATCCGGCGAGAAGCACGCCCCGGCCAACTCGGTTTGCAAAGCCAGCCGCGCAAAAGGATACACCTCACCGGCTGGCGTCACACCTCGTAAATGATTATCCACAATGGCGGTGTACTGATCTTCACAAATAATCAAATGACCATTAGGCGTAACCGTAAGGTTATCACCGAAGTTAAGCAGTTGGCTGTCGGCACTCTCTACAAACAACTGCAAAGCACCCGGCGCGTCACTTTCTCCCGGGCTGCCCTCATAGACGGAAGGCTTGTAAGCCATTACCTGTCCCAGCTTTTTGTGCCCGCCGTTGGTACAGCAGAAATACAACCGGTCTTCTGCCCAGTGAATGCCTTCGCCGCGGGCAAACAACGCTGCGCCTGCCTGATACCCTTGTTTACGCAGATCATCTTCAGCACTGTCGGGCGAAGTAATATCCACCCAACTAACATCCAGCCACTCACCTACCGGCATTTCACGTTTGTTCCAGTTACGAGAGTCAAACTTTGGATAGCCTTTAACGGCCAGCGCCTGCAGCTTACCACCAGCGGCCAGATTACCGTATTCATTGGGGATTAAGCGGTACAGTAAACTGTCACCGCGGTCTTCCGTCATGTAAACAATACCGCTTTCAGGATCCACACAGGCAGCTTCATGATTAAACCGCCCCAGTGCTTTGAGCGGTTTAGCCTCAACCAGTCCGTTTGCGTTGGCGGGCACTTCAAATACATAACCGTGATATTTATTACCATCGTCAGAAGGTGTATCAACGCTTTCTTCACAGGTAAGCCAGCTTCCCCACGGCGTAATGCCACCAGAGCAGTTTCGCACCGTGCCTATAAGACTCAGATATTCCTGCTCTTTGTTGCCAGTTTTCGTATTGTAAACAAGAGTGGTAGTGCCACCCGGCAAGGCTTCATTACGTCTATTGTTGTCGTAAGCCAAGGCAGATTTAAACGGCGTCGGCTGGCCGGGCCCGAATTCCGTTAAATGCTTGGGCTGTAATTCGTGATTACGGATCAGTGCAACCCGGTTTTCATCCAGTGGCAAACAGCCCATGCCGTCGGCGCGGTCTGGTACCAGTAGTCCGTCATCCATTTTATCGCCGAAAGAAGATAAGACCTGATAAGAGAAGCCTTCGGGTAATGCCAGTACGCCCTTAGGATCGTCAATCAGCGGGCCATAACCAGCACTGGTTTTCATGGCAACATTGGTTGCCGCCATGGGCTGTCGGAAAAGGCCGCCTGACATACCGGCGGCTGCCAGTGTTCCTAAGGTGACGGTAAACTGTCGTCGTGTAATCATGGTGTTCCTTTGTTTTGCACGGCCATTGTTGTTTTTTATGCTACTTCGGTAACCGGTCTTTAGAATGACAAAATGGGTGTTGGTTCCTTCCAGACAACAGCGTAAACGCCCAATACGCTATTTTTACCGATAAACTACGCGCCACACTGATGGCTACTTTTCTTCTTCCAGCAAGCGCATCAGGGTTTTACCGAGTCGAACATTCAGGGCCCCGGCAGCCACGGCTTCGGCAGAGTTCTCCATTAACTTGGCGGCCAGTGAGCCACTGAGCTGATTGGTCATCTCATCGGTAGCCAAATCAAAAATGCTCTGCGCGGCCAGATTCTGGGCAAGAATTTTCATCAGCTTCCAGTTCCCGGCGGTAGCCGGGCGAAGGCCGTACACTTTGGCCACCCGTTTAATGGTGCGCATGCTGATCCATAAAATCATCAGCGATTGAATTAAATGATTCGGGCTGATAAACGCCATGCTACCACTGGCCATGGATTCCTTTTTCACCACTTCGCTGGCTTTGGCTTTCACCGGCTGCGCCACAAACTCACGATACATATCCACTATCTCGACACTGGAATGGTCGGCCTTTAACAGCCCGGTAAAACGCTTGTAGCACTGCTCGGCATAACTATGACGAGTAAATTGGCTGGCATGCAGTTGTAATGCATCCAGCGTTACCTGCCTGGCGTCGTTGCGCGCAAGCTCAGATAGCTTTGGCCGGCGATGAATAAACTGCGTCACCTTGCGATAGCCCCGCACCTCGCCGAGGGTCATGAACGATACGCTCAGCACAAAGACACCCAGCACCGCGGCCAGCACCGAAGTGGCGACCGGCGAGGAAGCAAAGTTACTTTCAATAAACGTCACCGCCTCAAATAAACTAAAACCCACCACACAGCCGATACCGGAAAGCAGCGCCAGCCACTTAGCAGAAAAGCCCCTGGCAGGCTCGACGACGGTCAGCGGTTCAGCCTCCCGTTTGGCCGGCATGGCATGATCCGGCGGTTGCATATCAATTTCCGTTTGTGTGACTTTGGAGCGATAGGTTTTTTCTGTGGTGCTCACGGTTAGTCCTCCAGTAGATACTGAAACAGCCTGTCCAGGCCATTGCCATTTAAAATGCGCGCCAGGTGATCCTTAGGCACGCCAGCCGGCAACGCCGGATAATGTTCATCAGCAGGCATGGCTTTCAACGAGTCCGGTAAGGGTTCGAAGGTCGCTTCTATATACCGCCCTTCACTATTTACGTAGCGCAGGGCCTGCTCATTTGAACCTGCATCGGTGGCCTGAATGGCCGACACTAAAAAGTGTTCAAACTGAATACCGTCTTTATCCAGCTGGGCCGTAGCGCCCCGGGTTACGTCTTTCAGCAGCGCCAGCAAGTTATCTTTCTGCGCGGCCGGAATCAGATCGCTTTTGGTGGCAACAAAGGCGACTTTGGCAATTTTTTGCTGGCGCAACAGATGGCGTTGCACCCAGCCCGGGATGCCATACACAAAGGTTTGCGCCAGATTACTCAGGGTTTCCCGCAACTGGTACAAGTGACTCTTGCTGTGATTTAAGCCCTCAAATAGATCCACCAGAATAATTTGCTTGTCTGTCTCGCGAAACGTGTTTTGTTTTAATGCTGCCAGCCAGTTTTTCTGGAACACCTCAAAATGATGGGTGAAGCGCTGGGTCCACGGGCTGGATAAATCGCTGCTGATCCGCGACGGCAAGGGCGTAAAACCGTACTCCTGCCAGTCGAAACCTGAACCGGGGATAAGAAAACTGCCGGGTTGAAGCATGGAGATGCCCTGGGCTTTGGCAGCCAGCAGGTACTCGCGGTATTTGCTGACCAACAGATTAATCGCATCGGGGGTTGGCGGCTGTTCAAAATCAAATCCGCTCACCGCTTCGTGCCAGTCTTTAGCAAACTGATTCTGCGGCTCATTTATTTGCTGTGCCCAGGCGGAGTCCGACCATTGAGTAAAGGTTTTATCCAGCATGGGTAAATCGGTGAGCCACTCGCCTGGGTAATCAATAAACTCAAATACGATATCGGTGAATGGCAACAGGTACTTTTTAACACCGTGGGTCTGGCGCAGCCGCACGGTTAACTGAAACCCAGCTACCGATTCGGTAGCCGGCGGCCATTTGCCTTTTCCCAGTGCCGCCATGTGCTCTTCTACCGGGAATTCAGGCAGGTCGCCCAGAGGCTCCACCCACATATTTTCTACCAGATCCATAGGCAGGTAACGCAGCAACGGCAGGCACTGATACTGCTGTTCACTGCGATACTTTAAAATAGTCATCAGGCTGGTAAACAGCATGGATTTACCACTGCGGCTTAAGCCGGTAATGGTAAAACGATGGCGGGACTGCATAAACCATTCGGCAAATTGTGCCGAGCCGGCATCAGACGCCCGCCTGACCGGTTTAAGCACACTGTCCAGCAAGTTTCGCATGGTTTTCCTCCCGCCCTTTTATACTGCTAATCCCTGAATGTATTACTTAACGTGGGTGGCTTTGCAATCAATATCAAGCTTTTGCCACACTTTGTTACAGTTATAAGCCGAAGGGGTTATCGATAGACTGAGCCGGTTGGGTAAACCAGCGCGGGCCGTCTTCTGCCATGTAAAAATGGTCTTCAAGACGGATCCCAAATTCCCCCGGCACTACAATCATGGGTTCATTACTGAAGCACATACCCGGCGCTAACGGCTGCGGATTGTCTTTTACCAGATAAGGCCATTCGTGAATATCCATGCCGATGCCATGGCCGGTACGATGGGGTAATCCCGGCAAATCGTAATCAGGCCCAAGGCCAGCCCTTTCCAGACTGACCCGGGCTGCGGCGTCCACGTTACCACAGGGCGAGCCATTGGTTGCCGCGGCAAAAGCCGCCAGTTGCGCGTCTTTTTCGGCCTGCCACAAGCGGGCCTGTTTTTCGCTGGCCCCGCCAAAGGAATAGGTACGGGTAATGTCCGACAGGTAGCCATGTAACTTACAACCGGTATCAATCAGTACCAGGTCGCCTTTCTTCAACACCTGAGGGTCTTTGACGCCATGGGGGAAAGACGTGGCTTTACCGAACAATACAATGCAAAAATAAGCACCGCTGGCACCCACTTTTTTATGGGCCTGGTGAATAAATTGTTCGACCTCGGTGGTGGTGATCCCTTCATACAAGATGCTGGCGGTTGCCTGATGGACTGCCAGTGTCATGTCCATGGCGCGCTGAATAAGCGCCAGCTCGCTGGCCGATTTATGCATTCGGCAATGGGCTGTCACGCCACTGGCGTTAATGATTTCGAGATCCGGCATGGCTTTATTAAAACCATCGACAATAAAAAACGCCGTGGCTTCATCCACGCCCAGAATATCACCGCCGCTTAATCCGGCATTCTTTAATACTTCGGCGACCAGCTCATAGGGGCTTTCATGCTCCTGCCATCCCACAATGTCGCCGGCAATCACCTGACGCTCCGACAGAGAATCAATCTCAAATAAAGGAGCAATATAAACGACATCACCGCTGGCTGGCAGAATAGCGCCTACCAGGCGCTCGCTGGCATACCAGTCCATACCGGTAAAATAACTTAAGTTAGTGCCGGCATTCAGATAGATGGCCGCAATCTGATGCTCACGCATATAGCGTTGCGCTTTGTCGATACGGGCCAGGTGTTCACTATGCGTTATCAGCTGAGTGTCTGCCGTCATATCTGAAAGCGCGGCCAGCGCGGCTTCCTGGCTCTTACCGCCAATACCTGTTTGCATGATTTACTCCTGTCTGAAAATACCGGCACACTATACCTTATACACCATTTTCCCGACAGACAGCCGCTGCGAAGCTGGTCTACGCAGACTGTCAACCTGGCGGTTTATCCTCGCTCAATTCAACTGGCTAAGGCAGTATAAGCAAAATACGATAGACTTATTACAATCCGGATATAACAACAACAGGAGACTCTGGTGCTCACAGCTCAATCCCCCCACCCAATAAAAATAGTAGCTTTATCGGTAATAATAGCGTGCTCAGCCATCGGTATTACGGCGTGTTCTTCCACATCGTCGCCGTCAGCTGGCACCAGTGTGGTTCAGAATAACGCCGACAGCCGCTTTGAAGCGCTGTATGAGGCAGAGTGGGCGTGGCGCCAGAATAAAGACGCTACCGATGAGAACAGTAATACCACCAGCGCGCCGTCGAGCCTGCCGGATGTCAGCATTGCTACCCAGCAAAAACGCCTTGCACGTTGGCAGGAGACCCTGGCGCAGCTGGACGCTATCGACGTAGAAGCCTTATCACAAACCAATCAAATCAATTACGCGGTGTATCGCCTGCAAATTGAAAACCTGATTGCCGACCAGCAGTTTAAAACCTACGAAAAGCCCTTACTGGGTGATACCGCGTTCTGGAGCAACCTGGCTTATATCACTCGTGAAACTTTTCATAGCGAGCAGGATTTCGAGAACTACATACAGTGGCTGCAAGACATGCCGCGCTACTTCGATCAGCAAATCGCCAATATGAAGCTTGGCCTGGCGCGTAAGTTCACGTTACCGAAGATTTCGTTACAGGGCCGCGATGCCTCAGTGATATCGGTGATCGAGGCAAAAGGCGCGGAGAACATGTATTTCAAGCCGTTTAAGAAAATGCCTTCCCGTTTAAGTGAGGAAAAACAAGCGCAACTGCAGGCCAAAGCCAAAGCCGCTATCGACGACTATGTTATTCCGGCTCATCAGACATTGCTGACCTTCTTACAGGAAGACTACATTCCTAATGCCCAGCCTTCGATTGCTGGTTATGACCTGCCCGATGGCAAAGCCTATTATCAGGCGCAAATTAAGAAGTACACGACGCTGGATCTGAGTGCCGAGGAAATCCATCAGATTGGTTTGGATGAAGTCACCAAGATCCGCCAGCGCATGCACGAAGTAATGGCTGAGGTTGGCTTTGACGGCGACTTGCAGGCCTTTTTAACCTTCCTGCGCACCGACGAACAGTTTTATGTTGATACACCACAGGCACTGCTAGACCGCGCTGCATGGACGGCCAAGGAATTTGATGGCGTAGCGGACCAGTGGTTTGGTCATCTGCCACGTAAGCGCTTTGCCATTATTAAAGTACCAGACGATATTGCGCCGTTTTATACCGCTGGCCGTGGCGGTCCGGGCACCTATTGGGTAAATACCTATGATCTGCCCTCTCGCCCGCTGTATTCCCTGCCAGCACTCACTCTGCATGAATCGGCACCGGGCCACGCATTTCAGATGCCTCTGTCACTGGAAAACGACGCCATCCCTGAGTTCCGCCGTAAGAGCTATATTTCAGCCTTCGGTGAAGGCTGGGCGCTGTACAGCGAATTATTAGGTGAAGAAATGGGCCTTTACCATACGCCTTATGAGGTGTTTGGCATGCTCAGTTACCAGATGTGGCGAGCAGCTCGCCTGGTGGTTGATACCGGTATCCACGCCAAGGGCTGGACCCGGAAAGAGGCGCAGGACTTTATGAAAGAGAACACCGCGCTGTCGATTCATGAAATCACCACCGAAGTAGACCGTTACATTGCCTGGCCCGGGCAGGCGCTGTCTTACTATCTTGGTCAGATGGCCATTGTTGAACACCGCGCGCGAGCAGAAGAAGCCCTTGGTGAGCAGTTCGATATCCGTAACTTCCACGATATGATCCTGCAAATGGGATCTGTCCCACTTGCGGTACTGGAAGAGCGGGTCGATAAGTTTATTGCCGAAGGCGGCCCATCGCCTTACCCGGCGGGTTAACATTAGGTAAGAAAGGGCATAAATACTTATGCCCTGTTTAGATCAGCAAACTTCTGTTTATTTATAACGCCTCGGTTGCCAGCTTAAGCGCTAAAGACATTGCCTGGTCAGCGTCTGTTTGTACATCCGGTATAACGCCGCTGTTTTTCCAGCTGTCGCCGGTTTGTGGATGTTGCAGCTCAGCGTAAGCCATCACCATGCTTAAATGCTCACTCAGTTGCTCTACGGTTGTCATATAACCCAGGCCAAGGGTTGGCATGCCCACTATCGTTGCCCGGTCGGCTTGCTGCAATGTGAAGGCGACAAACTCCCAGGACCCGGCAATAAAAGGCGACGTAACAATAAACACAGGCTTATCAGTGCTAACAGGGCTCGCCACTAGCTGCGCCAACAAAGGCGTACTTTGCTGGTGCGCAAGAGTGACCATCGATAGCGGCGGCCCCACCGGCATAAAATGACTCAGAAAATGTTGCGAGAGCGGCAATGAGCTCATGCCGGCACTTCTGAGATCGATCACTATGGCCTGACTGTCTGATAAAAACGCCATGGCTTTATCCATTTCTGCCCGCCACTGCTCATCAAATAAATCACCATCAACAGCCAGGTAGCCAATATCGCCCTCGAGCATTTGCGTTTGAAGCGCGCCGGGCAGCTCATCACTCGCCATCGCGGTACCGTTTAGCCCGGACTGCCAGTGCAGTTCGAAGTTGGAATCCTGACTTACTGAGTAAAGCAGAGACTCCAGTTTGATTTTCAGGCGGCCAAAAGAAAACGAACCGTTCAGTTCACCTCTCTGCAGCGCATTGCTTAGTAATTCCACCGTGTCCTGGCGAACGTCTTCACGAATATAATCTTTCTCAACCACACTAATGAGTTGAGTAACCGCGCCTTGCACTTCCTGTTCGGAAAGTATCGGCTCGTCCGCCGCAAATGCGGGTGCCCCTGCCGGGATTAGCCCGCCAAGGTGTAAAATGAATACCAAAAGTAAAACGCGTTTAGCGAAGGTCACCGGCTTATTCCTTTATAGTTGCCTATCCTATAAATTGGTCTCAAATACCCGCTTTCAATGCGTGGTGAATAAAAACAGGTATCAGGTTATAAACTACAGCTAAGCTGCCAATCGTTAAAGTGCTACAATAGCGCCGTCTTTTGTAATCAGTAGCGATGTAAGTTATGCGTTTTTCCGACCTCGGGCTGCAAACCCAATTGTTAGCCATCCTTGACGAGCTTGGCTATCAAGCGCCTACGCCCATTCAACAGGCTGCCATTCCCGAGGTGTTAGCCGGGCGCGACGTGCTGGCCGGGGCCCAAACCGGAACCGGCAAAACTGCGGCCTTTGCATTACCGTTAATTCAACGATATCTGGCTGACGAAGGCACCTCAAAAGCCATTCGGGTATTAGTACTTACCCCAACCCGCGAGCTTGCTCAGCAGGTGCATCAGAGCTTTGTTGCCTATAGCCAGGGTACCGGAATGCGCTCCGTTGTGGCCTATGGCGGAGCGAGTATTAACCCGCAGATTGAAGCACTGAAGCATGGCTGTGAGGTACTGGTAGCCACCCCCGGGCGGTTACTGGAACTGGTTATCAAGCAGCTTATTGACCTGAGCACATTGCAAACGCTGGTACTCGACGAAGCAGACCGCATGCTGGATATGGGCTTTATTATTGATATTAAGCGTATCCTCAGGCACCTGCCAGAAGCGCATCAGACGCTGTTTTTCAGTGCCACCTTTAATGATGAGGTATTTGCCCTCAAAAACACCCTGTTAACCGATCCGGCGCTCATTGAAGTGACTGAAAGAAACACCGCCGCCGCGCAAGTTGAACAACGCATCTACGAAGTGGACAGTCACAAAAAAGCTGCGCTGGTAGCTTATCTTATTGGCGCGAATAACTGGCATCAGGTACTGATTTTCACCCGCACCAAGCAGGCGGTGGATGCCCTGGCCAACGAGCTTGGCAAAGACGGTATCACCGCCTCGGCCGTTCATGGCGACAAAGCGCAAGGCGCCCGCGAGCGAGCCCTTGAGGCGTTTAAAACCGGCCAGGTACGCGCACTGGTTGCCACCGATGTGGCCGCCCGGGGCCTCGATATTCAGCAGTTACAGTATGTCGTCAACTATGAGCTTCCCTATAACGCCGAGGACTATATCCACCGCATTGGCCGCACGGGCCGCGCCGGTTTAGCCGGGCTGGCAGTATCGCTGGTTTCCCATAAAGAAAAGTACCTGCTTGAAGACGTAGAAAAACTCACCGGCGAACATTTCATCCCCCAGTGGGTGGAAGGTTTTGAGCCTAATCCCGCAGCACAGGAAAGCGCGGGTAACACCCGACGCAAACCATCAAAAAAGTCTCTGCGTGCGAATGCCCTTGGCCAACCCGGCAACAAAGGAAAGGGCGGCAAGCGGCGCCGCCGCTAGGGCTTTTGAATATATAAAATGCCAAATCCGCAGGTTTGGCGGCCGTGTTTTTTGCCCGGCGGCGGGGTAGTATAGCGCGTCTTTTGTTGCGGAGCTCGCATGGCCCATTCATCACAACTGCTCACCGGCCCCATTCATAAAGCGCTGTTATCTCTCGCTATCCCTATTGTGATCAGTCAGTTATTGCAATCAGCTTATCAACTTACCGATGCATTTTGGGTGGGTCGGCTGGGGCCGGCCGAAGTTGCCGCAGTCTCCATTAGTATGCCGGTAACTTTTTTGGTGATCGCCATTGGTGCCGGACTAGCTATGGCAGGCGCCACACTGGCTGCCCAGTACATGGGGGCCGGACGCAAAGACGAAGTCGACAAGGTGTCTGCACAAACGTTATTGATGGTGATGGTGGTCTCTACACTGCTTGGTACCTGTGGTTATTGGCTGTCGCCGCATTTTCTCACGCTGCTGAAAGTAGAGCCTGAGGTATATAGCAACGCCCTGAGCTTTATGCATGTGTCGTTCATCGGGGTGATCTTTGTGTTTACCTTTAATATGTTTCAGGCGCTGATGCGGGGCATTGGCGAAGTGCGTATTCCGCTACTGATTGTGCTTGGCACCGTGCTGCTTAATCTGGTGCTCGACCCGTTGTTTATTTTCGGTTATGGCAGTTTTCCCGGATTAGGCGTTACCGGCGCGGCCCTGGCGACCCTGGTTACCCAGGCGCTGGCCGCTGTAATCGGCATAGGTATTTTACTCAAAGGGCGCCATGGCATTCATGTTCGGTTGCGCTATTTCATTCCGGATTACAGCTACATTCGCCGCGCCTTCTTCCTTGGCATTCCCGGCTCGGTCGATCTCTCTGCACGGGCGCTTGGACAAATTATCATGTCGTTCCTTGTGGCCAGTTTCGGTACCGTCACGATTGCTTCCTATGGTGTCGGTAATAACATTTTGATGTTTGTCACCATTCCGGCTCTCGGCCTGGGCATGGCTATTTCCACGCTGGTGGGGCAAAACCTCGGCGCAGGGCAAATTGAGCGCGCTTCTCAGGCCGCTTTTACCGGGGCAACCTGGGGCTTTGTTGCGCTAACCCTGGTTGGCACATTATGCTTCTTTACAGCCCCGCAAATCATCGCCTTTTTCGTTCCTGAGCAACCCAATGTGATTGCCACCGGCGCGGAGTTTGTTCAGGTAATGGCGCTCACCTGGGGCGGTATGGCCGTGCATGTATGCATTACCGGTGCTTTCAGGGCTTCCGGCAACATGATCAATGCCATGGTGCTGTCGCTCTTGTCGCAGTGGATGTTCCTGTTCCCTATTGCGTTTATTTTATCGAAGCACACGGCCTTGGGTAAAACCGGCATTTGGTGGGCCTTTGCCGCCACCAATATCCTGATTGGTATTGTGAGTATTTGCTGGCTGGCCCGGGGCAGTTGGAAACACACCCGACTCACCAGTCAGAAACAGGAAGTGCTACAGGTGACCGAAGAAACCCTGCGCGAATCCGAAGATCAGTATTATCCTTAAACCAGAGAAACCACCATGAAAATACACCGTATAAACCCCACTCAGCGTTGGTCAGACATCACCGTTTTTAACGGCATTGCCAACTTTGTTGAAGTGCCTGAAACCAACGAAGTACTGGAAATTGAAGGTCAGGTCAGCGCTATTTTTGAACAGGCAGAGGCCTCTCTGGGGTTAATCGACAGCGATAAATCGCGTATTTTAAGCGTGACCATTTATATTACCGACTTTAGCCTGGTTGACCGATTAAATGCGGTATGGGACACCTGGTTTGACGAGGGCACAGCACCCAGCCGGGCGTGCGTAAAAGTTGAACTTGCCGATCCCGACTGGCTAGTTGAAATGGCCTTTACCGTAGCCGCCGGCGAAGCGTATTTATGAGCCTATCCGGCGCGGCAAATGCCGCACCGGTAGCCCGAATCAGCTTTCTTTAACCTGATTGCGCAACACAAACTTCTGTATCTTTCCGGTAGACGTTTTAGGTAATTCGCCAAACACAATCTTCTTAGGCACTTTAAAACGTGCCATATTATTGCGGCAGAATTCAATGACTTCTTCTGCACTCACCTCCATACCATCTTTAAGTTTAATGAACGCAGCAGGCACTTCTCCCCACTTTTCATCTGGCTGCGCCACGACAGCAGCTTCAATGATGGCCGGATGGCGATACAGTACGTCTTCCACCTCAATACTGGAGATGTTTTCGCCACCAGAGATGATGATGTCCTTAGAACGATCTTTAATTTCCACATACCCGTCTTCGTGCCAGACGGCCAAATCACCGGAATGGAACCAGCCACCTTCGAAAGAATTATCCGTGGTTGACGGATTTTTTAAATATCCTTTCATCACCACATTCCCGCGCATAAAGATTTCACCTACAGTCTTACCATCCTGGGGCACCGGTTCCAGGGTATTGGGGTTAGCCACCATGATGTCTTCCTGCATGGGTACTTTAACGCCCTGACGCGACTTTTTACGGGCCTTATCTTCTATGGGCAGAGCATCCCATTCATCATGCCAGGCACACACTACACAAGGGCCATAGGTTTCTGTTAAGCCATAAACATGGGTCACCGCAAAGCCCATTTCCTCCATTCCCTGAATCACCGCCGCCGGTGGCGCCGCGCCCGCCGTCATTACGCTCACCTTATGCTCAATGCCCGCTTTCAACTCATCCGGTGCGTTGTTAAGCATATTCAGTACAATAGGTGCGCCGCAAAAGTAATTAACCCCGTCTTCCCTAATAGCCTGATAAATGGCATCGGGGCGAACGTGGCGCAAGCACACGCTCACACCGGCATTAGCAGCAATGGTCCAGGGGAAGCACCAACCATTGCAGTGGAACATTGGCAGCGTCCATAAATAGCGCGGATGGGGCGCCATATTCCACGACACAATATTACTCACTGCATTCAGGTAAGCACCGCGATGGTGATACACCACGCCTTTGGGATCGCCGGTGGTACCAGAAGTATAATTGAGCGTAATGGCATCCCATTCGTCTTCTGGCAAAGACCACTCATATGCCGCCGCATCGCCGGTAGCGATAAACGCTTCATAATCCATCTCGCCAATCAATTCGCCACCTTCGTAATAAGGGTCGTCGATATCAATCACCAACGGGGTTTTATTTAGCATTTTCAACGCCTTACCGACCACTTCAGAAAACTCCCGGTCAACCACTACCACTTTGGCTTCGCCATGTTGCAGGATAAATGCGATGGCTTCAGCATCCAGACGAATATTGACCGCATTGAGCACAGCCCCGGTCATCGGCACACCAAAGTGCGCCTCAAACAGCTCTGGTAAGTTTGGCGAGATAAAGGCGACGGTATCGCCCTTGCCTATTCCCCGTTTTGTCAGGGCGCTGGCAAGCTGCTGCGTGCGCTCATAGGTTTCGGCCCAGGTGCGGCGGGTTTGCTGGTGAATCACCGCCAGATGGTTGGGGTAAACCGCAGCAGTGCGCTTAATAAAAGACAATGGGCTCAACGCCGCAAAGTTGGCTGGGGTTTGATCGAGTCCTAACGCATAGGGGTTATGAGGTGTAGGGTTCATGGTTATCCTTATCGCATTCAAACAAGTGTTTAATTTATTCTTCCATACTAGACTTTTGTTTAAGCTAAGCACAGTAGCCGATGGTCTTATACGTGACGCTATGAAATACCTTATTCGTATTTAGAAGTCAGTGTGAACGAAGATAAGACTAACGGGTTGGTGAAGCAAAGGTGCACTCTACCCCGCCGAAGCTGGGGCAACAGCGATGTGAAACTGGATTATTATCCGGTTAGTTAAGCAGCGGGACGATTTTCCATGTCGGGTCAGAAGTATCGGATTCCCTATGTCTGATCCGCGTCTTCACCTTCAAGCTGCTGTTCTTTCAGCTCAAGTTCTTTAACTTCCGCTTTAATTTGCGTGCGAAGCTTGTCGTGCTGCTCTCTGGTGAGCGGATAGATTTTGTTGATATAGCATCTAAACGGCAATGAGTCAGGCGTGTAGATAAAGTCAGTACCTTCACTGAGAGAGTTGCCAAAACGGCGGTGCAGCAAAATACCCGGGGCAAAGGCAATTTCATTGCAGCGAGGCACCAGTTTCACCAGGTAGTGACGCATGGGAGAACTGCGAAGGATCAGATATTCATCACTGAGTTCGGCGTAGCTGTCGAGCCTGAAGGCGCTGACAGTATGGTCGCGCTCAAGGGATTCATCCGCCACAAACTGCTCCACCAGCGTTACCATCTCGCTGTTAGTTAAACGCGGTGTTGCACACCCGGCTAACATCAGTACTGCTGTCGCTAATAGCCAATATCGCTTCATAATATACCTTTTTAAAAACATTAACGTTGCCGGTTCGACAACCTGCCAGCCCAATAATTCCTTGTTTATCAGTTGCCACTGAATAGCCTAGCACGCCTTGCTTAACCCAAACTGAACAATCCGTTTTAAGTATATGAGTATTACTTAGAAACCAACAGCTTATGCTGCTATTATTAACTACATTGCGGCTAACACCCGCGCGCCACAAATAAAAAGACCGGATAAAGAGACAGCCATTGGACACCAGAGAGTTTATTCAGATACGCCGGTTTATTCTTAAGCTGGGTAAAATGCTGCACAAATACGGCACACCGGCTTTCCGCCTCGAAGCCTATTTAACCGAAGTGGCACGTTATCTGGGTGTACATGCCTCCTTTATCTCTACGCCGACGTCTTTATCAGTGGTTATCTGGAGTGATCGTCACGAAGAGGAATACAGCCATAATGCCAGGCTTGAGCCCGGTGAGCTGGATTTGAATTCGTTGTCACTTACCGATGAGCTGGCTAACTTGCTGTTGTCCGGTCAGGTAACGCTTGAGGAGGCTGACAAGCGGTTAACCGAAATTGATGCCATGCCCAGCCCCTACGGTAAACTCATAACCGGCTGTTCTTTTGGTTTATCCACCGGCGCTTTTGGCATGCTGATGGGTGCCAGCTGGTCGGAGATTTTTTGGTCAGGCCTGTTTGGTTTTGTGGTGTATTTCTGGGTGCTGTGGTCGGAACGCTCCAAGCGCGTGGCCCTTATGCTCGAACCGGTAATTGCCTATGTGGTGGCCTTTCTGGCCTGTGTAGCGAGCCGCTTTTTTGATCCGGGTATTAATATTCCCATTATTATCCTGTCATCGGTGATTATTTTTGTGCCGGGCCTGGCGCTAACCATGGGGCTTGCCGAGCTCTCCTCGCGCAATATGGTATCGGGCACAGCGCGAATTATGGACGCCATGATGCAGCTGTTTAAACTGTATTTTGGAGCCTTTTTAGGGGTGGCGACCGGTTTTAGTTTATTTGGCGAAAATACCTATGCACCGGCCGAATCCCTGCCCTACTGGTCAACCTGGCTGGCCGTGGTATTGCTGGGCTTTGGCCTGGTGGCCATATTCCGCACCCGGGCCAAGCATATTCCCTGGGCGCTGGCCGCAGCGTTAATTGGCTACAGCGCCACGGCGCTAAGCTCTGATTTCTTGCCACAAAATATCGGTAGCTTTATGGGGGCATTTACCCTGGGAATCTTCGCCAATGCCTTTACCCGCATTGCAAATCAACCTGCCACCATTGTGGCTATGCACGGCCTGATTGTGCTGGTACCGGGCTCTAAAACCTATATCGGGCTGAACTCTTTTGTATCCGGGCAGGATTTTGTGAATGCCGATCATATCGGCCAGGACGTGTTTTTAATTTTTATGTCGCTGGTCGCCGGCCTCATTTTTGCCAACGTGGTGTTTCCCACCAAAAAAGCGCTCTGAGCCTAAGGCGTGTTAATCTTTGCTGTGCACTTTTGTAGCAGTCAACACGCCCTAGCCAATAATACCCAGCTCAACAGCACGCAGTACCGCACGGGTGCGGTCGCGGGCATCCAGTTTGGCCAGTATCGTCGACACCTGATTTTTTACCGTGCCTTGTGATTTAAACAGCGCCCCGGCGATTTCTTTATTGCTGCACCCGGATGCCATTAAACGCAGGATTTCCTTTTCCTTAGCCGACAGCGGTTCAACCGGTGCCGGGCCGTCGGACGCAGTATTTAAGCCCTGCAGACTGTTGATCAGGGTATTGGTAATGGCCGGCTGGATAAGCGACTCGCCGTTATGCACCGCCTCAATACCGTCGACCAGGGTTTCCAGTGACACGTCTTTTAGCAGATACCCTTTGGCACCGGCGCTCAGCGCCCCCATCAAACTCTCGTGGTCGTCAAAAGTGGTGAGCATGATAGTGGGTAGCAGTGCGCCATCCTGCTTTAAACTATTGAGGAGTTCTATACCGGTCATCCGTGGCATGCGGATATCAAGCAGCATCACGTCCACCTTGCCGGCGTTGGCTTGCAGCCAATCGCGGGCCTCTAAACCATCGTTGGCCTGCCCTGCCACTTCCACTTTGTCGGATAATGCCAGCAGGCTGCACAGCCCTTGCCGCAATAGCTGCTGATCGTCTACCACCAATACTCGAATCATCCTGGCTCCGGTATCATCAACCGGGTATGAAAACCCTGCTGGCTGGCGTTGAACTCTGCGCTACCATTGAGCTCGGCAACACGCTCTTTAATACCGGTTAAGCCATTGCCTGGCTGATATTCACCGGCAGTACCGTTATCGGTAATTTCGGTAACCAATTGATTTACCTTGCGGCTTATCTCAATGTGCAACTCACTGGCTTTCCCATGGCGGATGCTGTTGGTCAGGCTTTCCTGCACACATCGCAGTATCGTAGTGGCCTGCAACAGGCTTAGTTCCGTTAAATCACCGTCACAATGAATGGTCACCGATATCTTATCCTGCAAGGGTGCAATCAGTTCATTTAACGCCTGCAGCAAATCCAGCGAACCATATTCGCGCATGTCCGACACGGCCTCTCGTACATCAGACAATAACAGTCTGGCAATGCTTAAGCACTGATCAATGGGCGGTCGCTGCTCGGGGGCAACGGTACGTGCGGCTACCTGTAAATGTAACGACAGCGCAGTAAGATGATGACCTACCAGATCATGGATGTCACGGGCGATGCGAGTGCGCTCATCCTTACGACTGGCCTGCTGCATCAGATCCTGTAACGCCCTGAGTTCGCGGTTTGCCTGCTCGGCCTGCTCCCGTGCCACTTCTGCCTGCTTGCGGCTTTCCATCATCATTAGCGAGAATAAATTAAAGGTCCAGAACAGGGCGGCAGTTAACCACAGTCCATTGGATTGCTCCCACACCTTTGCAAACACCAGCCAGGGTATTGCCGACCATAAAGGCGATAACCACAGCGTACGCCGGTAAGGCATAACGTACGGTAATTGCCCGGACCAGATAAC
Source organism: Alteromonadaceae bacterium (assembly GCA_002691625.1). GTDB lineage: Bacteria > Pseudomonadota > Gammaproteobacteria > Enterobacterales > Alteromonadaceae > Alteromonas. The sequence continues at coordinate 5,384 of NZIK01000001.1, read as the reverse complement.
CAGTAAAATGGCATTGAACTCAAACGGGCTGGCCATAAATGACGCCAGTACCAACAGATACTCAAGAGCCAGCAGAATAACTCTGACTGAAGTATCGTGGCGGTAGGGCTCATCGCGGGTGACAAACAGGAATGTCAGCGCAAACAGCACAAATATCGCCAGCGTAGCAAACAGGTTCACCGGCCCGAGGCGACTGGAACCACTCATCAGCCAGGCATTCGCTACTGCCACTACGGCAATGGTGATAATTGCCACCAGTAGTTCGGAGTCAATTTTAGGGAAGTATTTTTTCATAACTGCCAGTATTGGCGAATCGCCGGACAATTGGAATAGGCCAAAAGTCATCTTTTCGATTGTGACTTTTGCCACTACGGCCAACCAGGCTGTAACGGTAGTCTGCTTAACACAAGGTTAAGGAGATTTCGTTATGCACTCTATTCAACAAGGCTTACTGTACTTACATATATTTACCGGGGGTTTAGGCCTGCTGTTATTCTGGATCCCCATTTTTGGCCGCAAGGGCGGCTTTAACCATCGCCGGTTTGGCGTGTACTTTCGCCGCACTATGCTGACCTCGGTGATAAGCGGGGTCATACTCGCGCTGTTCTGGATTGTTGTGCCTACGGTGGTTCATCCGGAGTTGTTGGATAACCCCAAGGCTATCCCGTATTTTCAGCGTTTTGGTGCCTTCTTAGTGCACTTAGGCCTGGTGATGTACACCTCTTTAATGGGGGGGCAATGGGCGCTTGAAGCTAAGCATAGCCGAGACTCACTGCGTACTCCGGCGCGAGTTGCGCCGGCTGTTTTACTGGTGTTTACCAGCATTGGTTCAGGTTACCTTGGGATTAGGCACGAGCAGGTATTAATGATGGTCTTTGCGCCGCTGGGCCTGATGATTGCCTGGGGTCAGTTGCGTTTTATTTTTGCTAAAGAGGTCGAGCCTAAAGCCTGGTTGGTGGAACACCTTTCTGGCTATATCGGCACCGGCATTGGTGCATACACGGCCTTTTTTGCCTTCGGTGGCCGCACGTTGTTTAGTGATATTGGTGCCTGGCAGTATGCTTTTTGGATCCTGCCCGGTGTTATTGGCAATTTCGCCGTGGTTTTACTGGCCCGTAAATACCGCGGAAACAGCAAATCTCAGGTGCAAACCCCTTCACTACCGGCGCAATCAGGTACCGCGCAGTAAAAAGACACCTTGCTCAGACTCATCGGTGAGTACATTGTCTTCGGAGCGGTCTTTCAGGCCAACGCCCGTCAGCTGTTTAGCCCGGGCGTTTTCCATTAAATACAGGCAACGCGTGGCGGCTTTTTCCGGGGCCAACCCCTCTGGCCGCACGTTTGAAATGCAATTGCGTTTGGCATCATCACAGCCTCGTTTCGGCTGCCAGGTAAGATAAATCCCCAGGCTGTCCGGCGAACTTAAGCCAGGCCGCTCACCTATTAGCACCACCACCATTTGCGCATTGAGCGCTACGGCAATGTCGTCACCAATAGCCACTCTTCCCTGTTCCACTATGGTTAGTGGTGACAGGGTCCACGCAGGCTGGCTGGTTTCCAGCTGCGCCAGTAAAGCCGTTAAAAACGGTACACCTTGCTGCATTATCGCAGTGGCGGAGAGCCCATCAGCAATCACAATAGCCAGATCGAATGACTCATTTTTACTAAGCTCTTGCAATGAGTAAGTACTTGCTTCACTCAATTTTCGGCCCAGATCAGGTCGCTGTAAGTAGACCAGGCGATCTTCCGCTTCACTGCTAACGCTACTTATTGTTAACGGTTGTTGATGATAGCGTAGCGCTTTCATTTGCTCGCGCAGCAGCTCGCCGTTTAACGGGCTGTGCACTGCATCAATGGCCTGAGCATGGGCCAATTGAAATTTAAGTAATTCACTGGTGGGGAGGCTGGTACCGGCCCGGCCAAGTCCGATCCGTGCTGCGGTTAGCTCGCGCAACTGTTGCCAGGTATCGGTGTGCAGGTGTTGCTCCTGGTTACTCATGGCTTACCTCCATTATGTGGTAGCGCCGAGGCGAACCGGCCCGGTAGTTTATCGGCCAATAGCTGATTACCGCAGTCGGTGAAGATCTTCTGCTGTTTCAGCCAGGCATCAAATTCCGGCGCCGGACGAGCGCCGAATAGCTGGCGAATATACAGCGCGTCATGAAACGACGTGGTCTGGTAGTTCAGCATAATATCGTCGGAGCCCGGGATACCCATAATAAACTGGCAATGGGCGCTGGCGAGTAAGGTGAGCAGGTTATCCATATCATTCTGGTCGGCCTGGGCATGGTTGGTGTAGCAGATATCGCAGCCCATGGGTAACCCTAACAGCTTGCCACAAAAATGATCCTCTAAACCCGCCCGGATAATCTGTTTACCATCAAACAGATATTCCGGCCCGATAAAGCCCACCACGGTATTGATAAGCAGCGGGTCGAGAACTCTGGCCAGGCCATAAGCCCGGGCCTCGCAGGTTTGCTGGTCCACGCCGTGATGGCCATTGGCCGATAACGCGCTGCCCTGGCCGGTTTCAAAATACATGACATTGTCGCCTACCGTGCCACGCTTAAGCGATAACGCAGCCTCGCGAGCTTCTTGCAGAATAGCCAGCGATACGCCAAAACTACTGTTAGTCACTTCGGTGCCGCCGATAGACTGAAACACTAAATCTACCGGCGCGCCGCGCTCGATGGCTTCAATGGTGTTGGTCACATGGGTTAACACGCAGGACTGGGTAGGAATATCGTACTGATGGATGAGCTCATCGAGCATGCTGAGTAGTTTTATGGTCTGCGCCACATTGTCGGTTGCCGGGTTAATGCCAATCACCGCATCGCCACTGCCGTACATCAGGCCATCAAAGATTGATGCCGCGATACCGTTTAAGTCATCGGTGGGGTGATTCGGTTGCAAGCGGGTAGAAAAATGCCCCGGCACACCAATGGTATTGCGAAAGGCGGTGATCACCTCACATTTTCTGGCCACCAGAATCAAATCCTGATTGCGCATAATTTTGCTCACCGCGGCTACCATCTCAGGGGTCAGGCCCAGACACACATCCTGCAGCACAGTAGCATCGGTAGATTCAAGCAGTAACCAGTTGCGTAACTCACCCACAGTTAAACTGGCCACCGGAGCGAACGCTTCGCTGTCATGGGTATCAATGATCAGTCGCGTGACTTCATCTTGCTCGTAGGGAATAACTGTTTCGTTTAAAAAGGTGCTAAGGGGAAGTTCGGCCAGGACCATTTGGGCTACCACCCGTTCCTCCGCCGTGGCCGCGGCCACACCAGCCAGTTGGTCGCCGGAGCGCAGCGGTGAGGCTTTTGCCATCACTTCGGCTAAATCCTTAAACCGATACGTGAGTTGGCCGAGTGTGTAGCGATATCCTGCCATAGCAACTCTCCCTGTGAGTAAGGTTCAATTCATCATGCCCGCGTGGCGGTGCATTTGCAATCGCTACCAGGTGGCGGATTTGTTACTTACCAGTAGCACATCGTACGTATTTACTGTTTAATTAACACTCAACACAAGGAATCAACGATCAGGAAGTCACAATGAAACATCTATTATCTATATTAATGCTGGTAGCTTGCCTGAGCTTAAGCTTAACTGGACAGGCACATGCAGACGAGCACCAGACTAAGCTTAACTGGACAGGCACATGCAGACGAGCACCAGACTAAAAATCTGGATTCTGCCTTATTTGGCTACTGGTATGGTGAGAGTATTCCCGTCCCCATTGGTGGCAAGATGGTTAACAGCCGGTTTACCTACCTATTTTTAGAGAACGGCCAGATGCATATGGGCCCGGAAGCAGCGGTAACCAAGGCGCTGAAGGACCAGCAAGGCCCCGCCTCAGATAGCGAGGTAAGGACATAGCGAGGTAAGGACAGGCACTTGGACCGTAAAAGACGATGTACTGATGGTAGAATGGGACAACGGCGCTAACACCAAACGCCGTTACCGGATAAACGATAACGCCATGGAAATGCTTAATAAAAAAGGAAAAGTGGTTAGCGCTTACCAGCGATAAAGGCTTTTTTGACACGGACAGTCACTCTTTAAATGCTCAAGGTTATGCAGCTTAAGCTCTTTGAGACAGGCAGATCCTTTTTTAATATAGACAGGCATTAATTAACTATCCCGAAATTAGAGCTTCAGCTCCGAGCATTAGGCAGTTGTATTGCGTTTTGTATATTTCAGAGGGTGAAATTAAAGCATTTGGTCTTTCAAGGCTGTTGAATGCCCGCCAGTCAATCTTCGCTAATCGTCCAGCGATATGGAATGAAGTGGTGTTGATGTGATAATTAAGTTTGACTTCATAGGCCAGGAAAACGCTAAGCGCAGCCTGCATATTTCCGGCGTTTCCTGATAAACTTCTCAAAGCTTATCGATGATTTAAAGGTGCTCTCAATGCCTGTTACCATTTCATTCCAATCACTCTTCGCAAGTCCAACCCGGGTAAGAATGGGTGAGGCTGAATCTTCGATTTTGCCTTGCTTGTTGGGCTGAAAATAACGCCCTGACAGTTCAACCAGTTCAATGTAATCCTGCAACCGAAATGGCAGGCCATCAGGCATTGTGTTACATGGGTTCCCTGCAAACGGAAGTAATTGAGCAGGCTGTCGATTCGATTTGGCCGCATTGATGCGTTTTTGAATACTTGTGTGAGCAGATGATTCTGGCGTACTCGCCAAACAAGCGCGTACTGGATTTAAGTCAACATATGCCATACAGGCCGCTAGAGAAGCTTCATCTAAGAGCGCCTGTGACTTAAACCGCCCCTCCCAGAAATGACCGGTACAATCATCCTCTTTATTGGCCCTACGAGCAATGTACTCGTTAAGCAACCGCATAAACCAACTGATATCGTATAGTCGCTTGCGATAAACTTCAGCTACGCTTTTTACCGTTTCAAGTTCCGCTTCAGACAACGTGGTAGATTCAGCCGGGTTAATATAACGTTGCGACAGCAGCATGCCTTTGTAGAGTTGGTGCCACCTCCTGATGACGTCCCTATTGCTTAACGAATCAGCCTTTTGTTTGTTAATACGTAAAACCACATGGGTGTGGTTACTCATTACTGCATAGGCGCACACGTCAACACAAAACACCTCTGCCAAAAACAGTAGTCGGTTTTCTACCCACTGCCTGCGGTGCTCGTAGTTTTTGCCTGACTGATTATCTTCGCCACATAAATACGCCCGACGAACACAGCGGGAAACGCAATGGTAGTAAGGGGTATCGGAGAGGTTGATAAGACTCTTACGGGGTCTGGGCACAATATTTCACTATAACTGAAAAGTAGTGTGTTCATTGTGCTGACATTAAGAAAAAATCCAACTGGACCTGAGTCTAGTGAGTGACTGTCTTTTTGCACT
>NZIK01000010.1 GCA_002691625.1 Alteromonadaceae bacterium | reverse complement strand
TACTTGGATTACAAAAGTCCAAACCAATATGAGGCTGAAATGGCTAACTTAGGAAAAGCTGCTTAACTGGGTTGTGTGAATTTGCTTGACCACGTCAGTGTGACGCTAAGGTATATAGGGATTACTCAGGATGAAATAGACACGGACTTTAAGGAGCTAGAGTTATAATACTAATGAGCTCCGAAGTAACTTGCACAGTGTCTACCCATACAATTTGGCCAGCTTAGACTGGCCAAGTGTTGTAACAAAAAACCTAGTTCCATCTTTTTTTTGGCTTGCTACAGCCGAAATTCCTCTGTCCTGTGCCGTAGACTTTTGTTCTTTCTTTGGCTAAATAGCTTAGACGTGTTAGCAAAGGATACAATTGCATCATAAACTCTTCACGTGGAGCATTGTGGTTGAGGTGATAAATGGGGTTTTCTGGAAAGTGGACCAAGGTAGCTGCGTCTTCAGGGTTTAGCCCAAGTGCACTGCTCCAAGCTTGAATGATCATACCGGCCAGGGTATTTCGGCTTCCATAATCGCCTAACGCAAAAAAACGGTCTTTGTTGAACGTTAACGCGAAGTGATAATGTTCCTTGTGATTTTTTGAATATTCCCTTGCCCAGAAATAGTTTACCTCACATGGGTGAACTCTTATTCCCGCTCTAATTTTGGCATACCCATCTGCGCCTATATGGGCTTTGAGGGACGCAATAAACCGTTTGATTAAGTTGGTTCCAGTATTAGCAAAGAATGTTACAGAATCACGTTCAAGCATATTCTCCGAATGGCTACCGTTATCAGGCAATCGCAAATCAATCCGAACAATGGCTAACCTTGGGTGAATTGCTAGGGCTCCCCTAAGGGTCTGCTCCATCCTATTCAAATAGTGTTGGTTCAAAGGGCCGTGGTTAGTCAGTCGTGTTTGTGTCATTTGTACTGCTCCTATAGATGTAGATTAGTTCTCTCTCATAGATGCAGTGATATATGTAAAGTATGACCTTCCTCTGTATCTCTTTTCAAGACAATACCTCTATGCCCTTATTGGGCTAGAGGATATTTGGTTATTTATTATATTACCAAACCGACACAGACTTCAGTGCTTAAGGTACTTTGCGAAGGAGATAGAGGTACCAGATTAAGCACGAACTTTTGTAAATTGGTAAAACAAAGCTCTGAAGTTACATAATAGAGTTGTATTTATTCCGAACCCCTTGTTTTCTATTAGATACAGGATAATTTAAATTACGTAAAAATTACTAAAAACGCTTGTGTATTAATACGTGATAGTTACTATAAATATTACTTTTAATGTTACTTGGTAATTTTTGGTTTATGCTTCATAAAAATGGTGTGAATAAGATTTCGGGTAAAGATCATAGACTTGTTGAATCAGTCTTAAGGGTTTTACATTCAAGGGGAATCAGCGTACCTGTAACTGTTCTTACCGGACAGGAAGGTGCCGAAATTATCAATGACTACATAAGTAAAATTAGAGGTAGTGCTCGCGATAAAAACAGTTCACTTGAGTCTATTTTGGCAGAAGCTGAACGGGAACTTATTCCCCTGAAAAAGTTAGATTGGATAAAAAAAGATGAGCGCGCCTGCTACTTAGTATTTATTCAAATTGTAATGGGTGAGAACGAGATAATAGCAAACACGCCGTATCCAGTTCGTCAGAGTTTGGTTGAATGTCCTATAAACACCTCCGAGCGTTTTGAGCAAATCGTGAAATTTCTCGACCGTTGTGGTCAAAGTTTTAGCTGGAAGGAAGAGTTGATTGACTCTCTACGACAAAAATGGGGTGGAATTTTCAGAGCCCGCAAACCATTCACATGGTTAGAACGGGAAAATGAAGAGCAATGTCGTTGGGCGTGGGAGTATTTGAAAAAATTATCATGGGGATTCAGTCGCCCTTCTACCGACTATTTGAAGCCTATTACAAGTAGTGAAATGTATTTAGCTATTTACGGTGCGTTTGATTCATGGAATGCTGGACCTGATTCTAAACGATTATTCTTAAGTGACTTTAATAGAGCTTGGCAACAAAAAAAGCACCGCGATAGTCGCAAAGGTAAAAAGGTCTGCAACTTGGTACTTCGTGAGGAGGTGAAGCAGAAATTAGATTCCATGGCGGCGGCACGCGGCATGAAAATCAATCAGTTTGTCGAAACATTGATTGAGAATGAGCATGCCAAGACGATTCAACTTAAGTAGCTCGTGTTAGAGGAGCGATAGATTCTGCTATTAGTGTCAACGCGGCTCTTCGCTCATCAAGGTAGTCATATTGGTCGTAGACACCTTCAATGCCTCGAAGCTTGTGGTTAAGGCACCTCTCAGCAACATGCGGTGCCACGCCTTCTGCTGCCAACAAGCTACGGCATGTGCGACGAAGATCATGGACAGTAAAAGGCTCTAGTTCCCCCATGCGGTTTGGTGGTTGTTTCTTCTTTCCGGGTTCTTGGCCAAACAGCTTTGCAATAGCACGGTTGAGCGTATCCTTCCCCATATGTGGGTTCTTAGCGCTGCGACGGCTTGGGAATACATAGTCTGAACCACAGGCACGGATTTTCAACTCTTGAAACCAATCGATGGTTGGCGGCGGTAAAGGGATAGTGATTGCAGTGCCTGTTTTACTGCGCTCTTCTGGCAGTTTCCATAGCGCCTCATCTAAGTGAAGTTCTCCCCATTTGGCTTCAGTAAGCTCGGTCTTTCTAACGCCGAGCGTTACCAGTAGCGCACAGGCGAGATAATTGTCGCGAGTGAAGCTGGTGGAGTGTTCTCTGAATACACTGAACGCCTTGGCGAGCTCATCGAGGGATAGCGCCCGTGTGCGGCTTTTTTCTAAACCACCAGCATCATCAACTTTGAACGCTGCCGCAGGGTTATGCATCAGTAGATGCAGCTTCAGTGCGTGATTGAACAGCTGCTTGAGGTACATCAGTGTGTCATTGGCAATGCTGGGCCTGCCGCTTTCAGCGACAGACCGTATAATATTTCGGATTTCAAATGGTGTTACCTTGCCAAGAGGGTATTGGCCGATTTGAGGTGCGATTTCCTTTGTGTAGATGCGCTTAGGTATACCTGGATGTTTAAGTCGTTTCTCTACATCTTTGTGCCAGTCATCAAATAGATTATTAACGGTTCTAAGTACCACTTGATTCTCAGCATTGCGCTGAGCAATAGGATCTTCCCCTTTCTGTATTTTCTGTCTAAGCAGAGCAACTTGGGATCTCGCATCTGCAAGCGATAACTCAGATTGCTTGGCAACTGTCATTGAGCGGCGCTTACCAAATTGTGTATAGCGGAACATCCAATAGGGAGAACCACTTTTTGGCAGCATAAGGTAGAGACCATTGCTATCACTGTATCGGCCTGGTTTACTTTCTTTGAGAATAGAAAGCACTTGTTTTGCTGTAAGGTTTCCCATTACGTACTCCTAGCTTACTGACAACACTGTTTTAGCAGTAAACGAGATGAGTGGGTAGTAAATAATGGTTTTGGAGCTATATTTCTAGTGATTGATAGTTTTGCTGCCCATTTTGCTACCCAGTTAAAGATAGATTTTGATGGTTTTTAGTAGACTTGCCTGGACGTGTAAAATAAAAAAGCCCTGTATTTACAGGGCTTAATGAATGTTGATAAGTGGTATTAGACTCTATTCTATATTCTGGATCTGCTCGCGCATTTGTTCAATAAGCACTTTAAGCTCTACTGCAGACTGGGTGATCTCGGTGTTAATGGACTTTGAGCCCAGCGTGTTCGATTCGCGGTTAAATTCCTGCATCATGAAATCCAGTCGACGCCCACAGGCTCCGCCTTTGTTCAGGATCTTGCGGGTTTCACCTACGTGAGAATTGAGGCGATCGAGCTCTTCAGCCACATCTACTTTTTGCGCTAACAGGATCATCTCCTGCTCAATTCGCGCGGCGTCCAGTTCCAGCTTGGCTTCTTCAAAGCGGGTCATAATGCGTTCACGCTGCCAGTTAAGGATTTCCGGCATACGCTCGGCAACTTTCTTTGCTTCTACTTCGATGGCATTGAGGCGCTGCTCAATCAGCGATTTGAGGTTTTCGCCTTCATCGCCCCGGGCAGTAATAAAGTCATCCATGGCTTTATCCAGGCCGGCCAGTAAGTCGGCCTGAATGGTGTCTGTATCGGCCTCTTCGGCAGCGATAACGCCAGGCCATTTTAATACATCGAGTGGGTTTACGCCGGTCGATTGACCGTGCGACTGTACCCAGTCGGCAGCATGCAATACCTGTTTGGCCAGCTCTTCGTTTAGGGTTAACTTAGTGACGGCTGCATCGTTGGCGGTAAAGCGTAAGGCGCACTCTACTTTGCCTCGTTGCAAACGCTTTCTGAATCGGTCGCGAAGCAGTGGCTCTAAACTACGAAACTGTTCCGGTAAACGAAAATAGGTTTCCAGGTAGCGTTGGTTAACTGAGCGAATTTCCCATACTGCGGTTCCCCAGTCTTTCTTTACTTCGCTGCGTGCGAAAGCCGTCATGCTGTAAATCATTGTATTGTCCGTCGGCATATTGCTTGTGTTGTATCCTATTGTACTACAGTCCGCATCTGAACCCTATGCCTTTGCTTTGTTGCCACAGTCGGGTTTCACATGGAACATTGCTCAGCCCGGAATGATTCAACGTTCAACTTATGCCATTAATTACGCTATACTAGCGCCGTTGAATTAGCCGAGTACCCAATTTCAGGAGATTACCATGCGCCCAAGTGGCCGAACTGCCAGCCAAATCCGCCCCGTTACTATTACCCGTAACTTTACCTGCCATGCAGAAGGTTCTGTGCTGGTGGAATTTGGTAACACCAAAGTCTTGTGTAATGCCACGGTTGAGGAAGGCGTACCGCGTTTTATGAAAGGTCAGGGCAAAGGCTGGATAACGGCTGAGTATAGCATGTTGCCACGCTCTACCCACACCCGCTCACAGCGTGAAGCGGCACGCGGCAAGCAAGGTGGACGTACCCTGGAAATTCAGCGTCTGATTGCCCGCTCTTTACGTGCTGCGGTGGATCTTAAATTACTGGGTGAAAATACCATTACTTTTGATTGCGATGTAATTCAGGCCGATGGTGGTACCCGCACAGCCTCTATCACCGGTGCATGCGTGGCGCTAATCGATGCGCTTACCTACATGCGAAATAAAGGCATTATTAAAGCCAACCCGCTTAAGCATATGATTGCCGCACTGTCGGTAGGTATTTACGAGGGCACTCCTATTGCCGACCTGGAGTACATCGAAGACTCTGCTGCTGAAACCGATATGAACGTGGTAATGACCGAAACTGGTAAATTAATTGAAGTGCAGGGCACGGCTGAAGGCGAACCCTTCTCCTTTGAAGAAATGCATGAACTGCTGGACATTGCCAAGCATGGTTTACGTGAATTGTTTGATATTCAAAAAGCGGCATTAAATTAAGTTTCGGAGATCCCATGAAAGCATTCCAACAGGCGTTTATTGAGTTCGCGATTGCCCGTGGCGTTCTGAAATTTGGTGAATTTACCCTGAAATCTGGCCGTAAAAGCCCGTACTTCTTTAATGCGGGGTTGTTTAATCGCGGTGGTGATTTGGCCAAATTGGGTCGTTATTATGCCGATGCATTAACCGATGCGGGGATCGACTTTGATGTATTGTTTGGTCCTGCCTACAAAGGGATCCCAATTGCTACCACTACCGCGGTGGCACTAGCCGACCATCACGATATGGATGTGCCGTATTGCTTTAACCGTAAAGAAGCCAAAGCCCATGGCGAAGGCGGCAATCTGGTGGGCAGCCCGCTGGAAGGCAAAGTGATGCTGGTGGATGACGTAATTACTGCTGGTACTGCGATTCGTGAATCCATGACCCTGATTGAAGCCAATCATGCTTCGCTGGCCGGTGTGCTGATTGCACTGGACCGTCAGGAGCGTGGTACCGGTGAGCTTTCGGCAATCCAGGAAGTCGAGCGCGACTACAACACTAAAGTGGTATCGATTGTTTCATTGAATGACGTGGTGACTTACCTCAAGTCTGCCGGTGGCTATGATGAAGCCATTACCGCTATCGAAGCCTATCGGGAAAACTATGGCATCTGAGCCAACGGTTAACTGGCAGGACGCCGATCATCAACTGGATGCGCTGGGCCTGCGGTGTCCGGAGCCGGTAATGATGGTGCGTTTGCAAATGCGTAAGCTCGAAGATGGGCAGACGCTGTGCATTACCGCCGACGATCCGGCAACGGTCAGAGACATCCCCAGTTTTTGCCGTTTTATGCAGCACACCCTGGTGGCGGCTGATACCGAACAACTTCCCTATCGATACTTATTGAAAAAAGGCCTTTAGCCTTCTGAGGCTGCCTGTAACACCAGTTGTTGCAGGCAGTGCTTGTGTTCCGGTGACGTGCTGTGAATATCACTCAAATGAATCTTCTGACCCTGCAGTAACTGCTTGAGCACTGATACCCTCAAGTGCACATTAACGAACTCCGGTTGTGGCTGAAATGTTTTCATTGGCACTTCCTTCCTGATCAATGCAGATGGGTTGAAAACTGCATAACATCATCGTGACGTAACCATTCCTTTAACTGGTGGATGGTCGACAGTAGTTGTGGCTCGGATGCATACAACGGCATAAGCGCTGTGAGCTGTTGCTGAGTGTCATTGAGCACATCCTTGCTGAACTCAGGCTGCGCTTTACTGCAGTCACTTACCGCCATAGCGGCCGCTACGAAACTCACCAGATCCTGATGGTAAATTTGCGATGCGCTGTCTGGGCGGCGCAGCGCAAATAATATGGACTGCGCAATTTCCCAGACCTGAGTGTAGAGCTTTCTGGCTCGTGATAGTTCGCCATCTCGCCGGAGTTGTAGTGCCTCAAGTTTAAGCTTTTGTCGTTCGAACCGGGCCTGCTCCGGATGCAGTTGTAACCATTTCCGATAGACCGGGCAAAGTAATGAGCTGCGCATAAACACTATCTCCTTTTATCCAGCAATGCATAAGAGTCATTACTAAGTTAATCTAAATGAGAATTATTATCAACAGTGGTTTTTAAGCTGGTTTCTAGCTGAGAATCAGCCACAGTCCTGCAGCCACAACGGTAATGCCGATCATGGCTTTGGTTTTGTAGCGACGAATAAAGCGTTCCGCTTTGTTGCCAAATACTTTTACTATCAGCGCCAGGCCAAAGTACCTTAGCGAGCGGGCGATAACAGTCGCCAGTAAAAACAGCCAGATAGAGTATTTGGTGGCGCCAGCGGCGAGCATAGCTATCTGAAAAGGTACCGGCACAATGCCCAGGGTCAGCACAAACCAAAAGCCCTGAGCCTCCATTTTCTGCGTAACGCGCTCAAACTGTTGTTCTGAGCCAAACCAGCTAATCAGGTCCTGGCCCACGGCATCAAACAGAAAATAGCCAATGGCATAGCCAAACAGCGCGCCGATAATACAGCCCACCGTGGCCATTAAGGCAATCAGCCAGAGTTTTTCCCGTTTGGCCTGCATTAACGGAATAAGTACCGCTTCCAGTGGGATGGGAACAATGGTGGATTCCAGAAAGGAGGCAATCGTGATCCCGCGCAGCATATGCTGAGAGTCCACGAGCGCCTTGGTCTTACGTTTTAGTGTCTCTTTCACCAAGGGAAAACGCCCCTATTGTTTGTAAATTTTTCCGCCTTTCATTACAAACTGCACGTTTTCCAGTGTCGTAATATCTTGTAGCGGATTGCCCTTAACCGCCACGATATCCGCGAATTTACCGGCCTCCAGGGTGCCTAGCTTATCTTCAATGCCGAGCATGGTGGCTGCGTTTATCGTAGCGGCTTGTATAGCTTCTGCAGGGGGCATGCCAGCTTCTACCATCAAACCAAATTCCTGACCATTATCACCATGAGCTGAAACGCCGCTGTCGGTACCAAAGGCTATGTTTACGCCGTTCTTATATGCCTTGCCAAATGTTGCCTGAATCAGGGGGCCGATTGCCGCGGCTTTAGGGCGAACGATGTCCGGGAAGTAGCCGTCAATTTTTGCCTTTTCGGCCACAAACTCACCGGCCAGAATGGTTGGCACATAATAAGTGCCGTACTTTTTCATCAGGGCCATCACTTCTTCGTCCATATAGGTGCCATGCTCAATGGAGGTGACGCCGGCTTTGATTGCTCGGATCATGCCTTCTTTACCATGGGCGTGTACCGCAACCGTCATACCGTAGTCTTTTGCGGTAGCGACCACAGCTTCGAGTTCATCGTTCATAAACTGGGGGTTCTGGCCGCTTTTGGCTACGCTTAACACGCCACCTGTGGCGGGAATTTTAATCGCGTCGGCACCATCCTGATAACGCTGACGAACGGCCTGGCGAGCTTCGGCTACACCATTAATAACGCCCGCTGCCGGGCCGGTATCCGGACGAATTCGTTTAGCCATGCCATTGCTGGGATCGGCGTGACCGCCGGTGGTAGCCAGTGATTTGGCCGCAGTGTAAATACGCGGGCCGGTTGCCATGCCCTGATTAATCGCGTTACGCAGTGATACCGTTTCGTTATAGCTGTCGCCCAAATTGCGCACGGTAGTAAAGCCCGCCATCAGGGTTTTATTGGCGTAATGTGCCGCCGCCAGGGCGTAATCGGCTTCGTTGAGGGTAAACCGCTTCATGTACGACGAGGTGCCACTTTGCTGGGAGCTTAGATGAACATGCATGTCCATTAAGCCTGGCAATACTACGGAATCAGAAAGATCGATAAGCGTGTCGCTTTTGGCTACCTTAATATGACCTTTGCGGATCTCACTGATGGTGTGGTTCTCAATGATCAGCGATACCGGGCCGGTTAGTTTGTCGTCGGTGCCGGTAAAGGCGTTGCCCGCATGGATCACCGTGGCGGCCTGTACATAATTCACAGGGAGCAGGACTGCCGCCAGCAGGATGGATTTGATTGTATTCTTCATTACTCTTTGCTCTTGTTGTTGTGAAGTCACTTCACTTTATGTCATGACTGGCGCTCTTACAAAATACCCTGCACACTGACTGCAACTTACAATGCTCGTGGAAGAGCTACAGGAAACCACCAATAAATAAAAGGAACTCCCGCTATGCAACAAAGATTAAAGAAAATATCGGCGCATTCACTGGCTATTCACCTGGCACTGGTGTTTGCCATTCTGTCACTGATTTTTATGCTGCCGTTTACGTTTTTGATGACCTCAATGGTACCGAATATGCCTGAACAAAATGCCATGCCGTTTATGTTCACCGGCGCGATGACTTTTGTAATGCCGTTTTTCTATTTTGTTTTCACTTATATCTTCACACTGATTATGGCGTTTATTTATAACCTGCTGGCTAAACTGACCGGCGGTGTAAAGGTTACGCTGGAAGCGAATGACTAAGCGCTGATAAATAACAGCCAATAAAAAAGCCACCGTCAGGTGGCTTTCTTTAATACCATTTTGCAATGCGGGCTTACTGGGCCATCAGACTGTCTTTAAGCTCACGTAGCTTCGCTTTTATACGGCGCATGTTATCCGGACCAGTGCGCAGGAGTTGTTTCTGCGGGTCGGATAACCCTTCCAGACGTTCGTCAGCATATTTGTACATAACTGAATCGGTGTACACTTCCACTGGCATTTTCACTTCTGGTGTATCCAGCAGCGTGTCAATGGCTTCAATCAGTACCTCGGTGAAAGGCTGATCCGGGTCGCCAATTTCAGCATACTTGGTCTGAATCTCGTCCTGGTAGGTTTCGTACAGGGCAATCAGGTCTTCGTTGCTCATTGACTCCAATACGTCTACATAAGGGGTGTAACGCTTGTAACTGGCAGAATCAATCCACTCGCGGTCAGCCTGGGTATACACCCGGAAATCCTGATCCGGTGGTGTGAGTAAACGGTGGTTAGGAGCAGTTTCATCATCAGCCAGGTTAGTCGCCGTTACAACAAAGCGCTGTAATAACCCATCGTTAACCAGCAAGCGGCTAAGCGTTGGTGATGTCGCAATAGTTTCAAGAGCGGCTTTAATAGCGGTGTCGCTAACGTCCAGCGGCTCGGGCTCTGGCGCAGGTTCAGGCATGGGCTCAACGTCCTGATCCGGATCGATTTCTACCGGCTCTGGCGGAGGCGTCGCTTCAAAAGTATCGGCTGGCTCAGGCTCAATTGGTTCAGGTTGGGCAACTGCTGGCGTTTCTGGTTCAACAACTGGTTGCGGCTCTGGTTCGCTCGATGGCCACATCAGTACCACCAGCAACACAACAACGACTACGCCAATTACGATGGCATAAGGTAACCAGGATCGTTGTTCAGTATTTTCGCTCATATTTGTCTACCTTGATCATTGGCTGCGGAATTCCATACTATCAGAGTTAATGACAATCCGCTGAAAATCAATGCACTTTTGCAAATCTTTTCGATTATGAAAACTCACTTGCTGCGCTCATATTTATTGAATACAGGACTTGGCAGCAAGAGTAAACCGTTAACAGGTACGATTTATACCAATCCCCATAGGAGTTTACTCTCTCAGAGTGAGTCAAAACGACTTAGATCACGACGCGTTCTCTGTGGCATAGTCAATCTATGTCCAAAGGGCGCAACACAGATGTAAGTCGTTTTGGCCACTCCCTTCGGGCAAGGCTGGCAGGCTTTCTGGCGTTGTTACGCTTGCTTGATTTGGAGCCACCAAACCTGTGCAACCAAGCCTAGCCAGAAAGCCTGACAGTCTTGCTGAGTGGACAAACTCCTATGGGGCTTGGTATTTATAGATGCTTTGGGGGTAATTTGGTTCACTTCATCCTTTCTTTACTTTCCTGCGTACTAAAAGACGAATTACTGATTTCGGAGTGTTTATGCACAAGTTTATGAGTAGCGATATTGAAAAAGGCCCGCTGGAAATCGAGAACCTGGAAGTTCAGTCGTACGAAATGAATGTCTATCTGGTCCAGCTAACCATCGATGGCAATACCGGCCTGGTGTTTAGTGATAAGGACCAGCCCATGCGGTTTTACAGTGCCGGCCATATTCGTGAATTTTTCGCCCATTGTGAGGTGGACCACTCATTTATGACCCACGATACGCCGTATGATGAAATGATCGGCAACCCGCCAAAAGCCAAGCACTCCATGGCACTGCCCTTTAGTATGGATTTACCTTATTAAAGCCACTTCGCGGCGGCCTTGCGCAAATCTACCTGCGTATTCAGGCGTTTAGCCAGTAAATACAGGCCGCCAAGTTTGCGATGGATAAACACCGCGTCTATGGGCGGTACATGCCAGAAGTCCTGCTCGAAGCTAAGCGCCATGCCTGCTGATTGTAAACGTCCCAACAGGTCGCTGTTGCCAAAGTCATAGGCCCCGTCACAGTACAATGCCTCACAAGCCAGACGCCCCATGGCCAGCACGCTGGCTTGTTGTTCCTCGGTGTGAGTCTCCTGCATTAAGCCAATAGCTAATGCGGCTTCGGCCACACCAGGCATATCCTCTTCGGCCATACAGCGAAGTAGCTGTAAGTAGCCGTCAGAAATAGCCGCTGGGATTTCCCGGCAGGCTCCGAAATCCAATAAGGCGATCTGCTGCGAGTCGGGCATGTAGCGATAGTTTGCCATGTTCGGGTCGCTCTGGATAAGCCGGAAGGCAAACACCTCATCAAAGAACAGCCTGAACAGCTCCGTCATCAGATGATTACGCACTGTCTGTGGTTGTTCGTTAAGTGCTTCGACAGGGCTACTGATAATATGCGTCATCGCCAGTACAGTAGGCGTGCTGAGCGCTGCATACACCTCGGGTACCACAAAACTGTCAAAATCTGCTGCTGCCTGCTGGTAGCGGGTCATCATTTCCGCTTCGCGAACATAGTTAGCTTCATCATGCAGTTGCAGTTTGGCTTCGGCCAGCAGCGGCCTGATATTAAAGGAGCCAGGCAGCAGGCCGGAAAGTTTAATAATACTGGCGACATTGTCTACGTCGCTGTCGATACTATTACCAATGCCCGGATACTGCACTTTGACCGCCAGCGTTTCACCCTGCATGGTAATCACCTTGTGAACCTGGCCAATGGAAGCCGCCGCAATGGGCGCATAGGAAAAATACAGCAGCTTGTCGAACCAGCCTGTGCCCCAGGCTTCGTCGAGCACTTGTTGCAATTGCTCTTTGGGCATCGGGTCGGCGTCTTCCCGCAGGCGAGCTAAAATGGCGCTGAGTTCAGGCGGTAGCAGCTCGCCGCTGTCCATGGAAATGAGCTGGCCCAGTTTCATGGCGGCCCCTCGCAAAGACGCCAACTGGTCGGTAATGCGCTGAATATTTTTAGGGGTGAGAACCAGATCTGATAAAACCGGCCGTTGGCCTGAAAGCAGCTTGGTGGTGCCGTTAGAAATAACGCTACCGGCAATTTTGGTGGCCAGCGTACCGATCCGCGAAAGCCTGGCTATGCGTGAGCTGGGAACGGGTTTATTTTTCGGGGGCTGGCTCATACACCCTTAAACGAATTGCGATATAAACTGGATCAGCATGCCGGCGGCGCTGCCGAAACCAAAACCAAACCAGCCGTTTTTGCCCAGGTAACGGGCCAGTGAGGCGCCGAAAATACCGCACCATAGCATGCTACCGTAAATGGCCATTAAGCCTGTGCCCATGCCACTGTCTGGTAAGAACATCATTACAATAATGGTAAGCGCCATGGCACCGGATAAAATTACCCAGATAACGTTTTTCTTTTTTGCTTCGGGGGTGTCGGCGTGGTTGGTGTCGGTCATTCAGATTGCCCTGTCATTGTTTTGAGCATCATGACCATTTACGCAGGTCAGGTCAAATGCGACCTTGGTCTGAATAAAAAGTACCGCAAAGGTTCCTGCGGTACTTAGAATTAATTAAAAGTGGACTTCCAGTAATTCAACACTGTCGGTAAAGGTCAGTGTTTTTAAATCGCCGTTGCCTTCCACATTAATAGTATTCACTTGCTCCGGCCATAAGTCCCGCAACGCATCGTGGCGAATTTGCAGGCCTTCCAGTGCAGGGGGTTGGGCAGTTTCCTGATATATCCAGAAATGCTTGCCTTCTACCTCAAAACCCACCAGGTTAAGCGGCAGTGAGTCATTCTGAGCATTAAACAGCACAAAGCGATTCGAGACATAGCGGGCAAACTGGGTTTGCGTTTCCTTGTCATCCAGAATATCGGCAGTTTTCCTGAACAGCGCTTTAACGGCGTGCTCTGCATCATGCAGGTTAAACCGGTGCATGATTTCGATGTTCTCAGTGCGCGGATTAAATAACACCGTTGTGATGGCGATTTTTTGCTGATGTGCCACAGCCTGACCACAGGCCATAAAGAACAGCAGGGCATAAAGCCCTGCCTGCATGACACTTTTTACTCGATTGAGTTTAGTTGTCATCACCTTCTTTCTTCTCGCCGTCTTCGTCTTCGTCGGTTTTCAGCTCAGTTTTGATATCCTGCATGATATCGCGACGAGCACCAGTTGTTGAGCGCTTAGACTTGTACGCTTCGAACCGTGAAGGAATGATTTGACGCGGGTAGTGGTTGTTTTCCACATCAACGTCAGCCGTTTCCCAGCGCGGGTCAACGGTTACGCTTACCAGCTCTTTATCTTTGTCGGTCACCACCAGTTTGCTAACAGCCTTAGGGGTACGACGCCAGATTTCAGCCGGAATACGCATCATTTCCTTGGTACCGTCGGCAAAGGTCATTTCCAGAATAATTGGCATTACCAGACCGCCCACGTTAGAGAACTCCATCACGTAGTAGTTTTTGTCTTCTTCGATAGCACGTTCAAAGGCTTTACGTTCCCACGGCTCAAGCTTTTTCAGCCAGCTTTGGTACTTATTACGCTCTTTGTTAGTTACCGTAAATTGATCGTTTTCGTCGTAGAAGTCGGTGATATCAGGGAAGCGTTCTACCCACAGTTTACGGCCTTCTTCTTTATTACGTTCAACGGTCAGCGACATTGGCTTGTCTTTTTCGAACTGACGCTCACGGGCATAATCGATATCCGGATCTTCAGTATCCAGACGCAGCTTGTACACTTTGTCCAGTGAGATATCCACGTGATCAGTAGTGTAGAACCAGCCACGCCAGAACCAGTCCAGATCAACGCCTGACGCTTCTTCCATGGTGCGGAAGAAATCAGATGGCGTAGGACGCTTAAACATCCAGCGCTGGGCGTATTCTTTAAAGGCAAAGTCAAACAGCTCACGACCCAGGATAGTTTCGCGCAGAATGTTCAGGGCAACCGCTGGCTTGGTGTAAGCATTCGGACCTAAACGCAGTACCGAATCAGACTGAGTCATGATGGGTACCTGAGTTTGTGACTTCATATAACCTGTCACGTCGCGCGGCTCAACACCCCATGGAATGTCCGGATCCCATTCGCGACCGGCAACGCCGTCGAGGAAGCTGTTTAAGCCTTCGTCCATCCAGGTCCACTGACGTTCGTCAGAGTTTACGATCATTGGGAAGTAAGTGTGACCCACTTCGTGAATAACCACGCCGATCAGGAAGCGCTTCTCAGCCAGTGAGTAAGTGCGCGAGCCATCGTCCTGTAATTCAGTGCGTGGGCCGTTAAAAGTGATCATGGGGTATTCCATGCCGCCCACCGGACCATTTACCGACTGCGCTGTTGGGTACGGGTAGTTAAAGGTAAAGCGGTTGTACACTTCCAGCGTATGCACGATAGACTCAGTAGAATATTTCTTCCACAGATCGCCACCTTCTTTCGGCCAGAAAGACATCGCCATTACGTGCTTCTGTGGACCACCCTGCTTAACGCCTTTGGCATCCCACATAAACTTACGTGAAGAGGCCCAGGCAAAGTCACGAACGTTGTCGGCTTTGAAGTGCCAGGTCTTGGTATCGCTGGTGCCTTCTTTTTCGTTTTCCAGCGCTTCTTCTGGTGTAACGATGAAGACCGGACGGTCAGCATCTTCGGCTTCTTCCATGCGCTCGCGCTGTTCACTGGTCAGCACGTCTCTGGGGTTTTGCAGCACACCGGTTGAAGACACGATATGGTCAGCAGGTACGGTCATGGAGACTTCGTAATCACCGAATTCCAGGGTAAATTCACCGCGACCGATAAATTCTTTGTTAGTCCAGGCTTCGTAATCGGTGTAAGCCGCCAGACGCGGGAACCACTGAGCCAGCAGGAAAATATCGTTGCCGCCTTCACGTTCGTCATCCGGGAAATGCTCGTAACCAGAACGGGCTGATACTGCATCTTCTTCAACAATGTTGTAGCCAAAGTCGATGTTTAATTCGGTTTTCTTGCCCGGCTTTAATGGCTCGGCCAGGTCAACACGCATCAGCGTACCAACAATCACGTAGTGCAGTGGCTTACCACGACCGTCGGTGACTTTTTTGATTTGGTAGCCCAGTTCGTTGTCGTCAACAAACTGCTGGCGACGAATGGCGCCCATGGATAATTTGGCTGGCGAACTGCCAGAAGCGGCAGAAGTTGCTGGGCCACGGTTACCAATACCACCAAAGGTAGTGGTCAGTGCCGACATGGAGTCGTCACGGAATTTGTTCTGGTCCAGTTGGATCCACAGGTATTTCAGCGTATCCGGCGCATTGTTGTGATAAACAATTTCTTCGCTGGCATCAATGCGACGCTTTTCTTCGTCCAGCGTCACATCAATATCGTAGTCAACTTGCTGTTGCCAGTACTGGTGGCCCGGTTCACCGGCGGCGTTACGATAAACGTTTGGTGTGGGTAACACTTCTTCCAGTTGGCGGAACTTATCCTCAAAATCACCTTTGGTTTGCTTGATTGCACCATCAGCAAAAGCTGGCGTGGCTGACATAATCGACAGCACTGGCATCAACCAAACTAACTTCGGCATACGCTTACTCATAGGTATTCCTTCGTCGTTAAGTGGAAAATGGCTCAGATTGACGAGAAGGAATTCCTTAACGCATCGTCACCTATATTTATTAGAAGACACATAGTTTAATTCTAAGGCTATGTTCGGATTAACTGTTGTTGAATCGAAAAGAGCCTGTTTCCGTTAAGGTTTTCTGGGTTATCCATAAACCTGAACCAACCAAGGTAATGTTCT
>NZIK01000009.1 GCA_002691625.1 Alteromonadaceae bacterium | reverse complement strand
TAACTCGGCTATAAGCTTTCTAAATTGTGCTGGGAGCATAATCAACCCTCAATAACTGTATCCATATACAGTATAGCAACAATTTAGCAGAACATAGCCAATTCTAATACGGTAAAATTTGCCAGCGATTGACCGTAAATAGCCAAAAACTGAACGCAAACACAGCTTCACAGGGCAAGATACTCATGGTTTTTTGTTTGTTTTGTGGGCGCGTTGTAATATTCTTAACACCCCGTTTATCTATCGATTTCTCCAGATGAGTACATTTTCCTGGCAACGCGCTGTTATCAAGATAGGAAGCGCTCTGATTGCGCCAGACGGACAGCGATGTAGTGGCCGGTACTTACTTCCCATAGCGCGATTTATCAATGCCAGCCGTGAGGCGGGTAAAGAAGTCATTTTGGTGTCTTCAGGCAGTGTTGCCGCCGGAAGAGCCAAAATTCCGGTCAATCACGTGGCATCCATCGCTGAAAAACAGGCCATGGCGGCCATTGGCCAGATTGATATGATGGCTAACTGGCAGCGTTTTTTTGATTTTCCCTGTGCTCAGGTACTGCTGACCTATGACGATCTGCACGACCGTACGCGCTATGTAAACATCAAAAATACCATTCGTGAATTACTCAATCATCAGGCGCTGCCTATCGTTAATGAAAACGACACAGTGGCAGTTAATGAACTGAAAGTGGGTGATAACGACAATCTGGCGGCCTACACCGCACTGGTGGCCGGCGCAGATACGCTGATCATTTGCTCCGACATTGATGGCCTGTACAGCGCAGACCCGCGTAAAAACCCCGACGCGACGCTCATTCCGGAAGTGGAAAACATTACCCCGGATATTTATGCCATTGCCGGCGGCGCCGGTACGTCGGTGGGAACCGGCGGGATGCGCACCAAAATCGAAGCCGCCGATAAATGCACCCGCAGTGGTATTCAGACACTGATCGTTAACGGCCGCAATGGAACGGTTTTTGATGCCTTGCACGAAGGGCAACTACCGGGCACGCTGTTTAAAGCACAGCAGTCGCAGAAAACCGCTCGTCGTTTATGGCTCGAACACACGTTAAAAACCCGTGGACGCATAGAGGTAGATGAAGGCGCCAAGAAAGCCCTGGTTAATAAAGGTGCATCATTACTGCCGTCAGGCGTGATAGAAGTAAGTGGTCACTTTAGTCCTGGCGACGCTATCGAAATTCACTGCGGGAAACAGGTGCTTGCTAAAGGTATTGCGCTGTATGGCGCGCAGGAATTGCGACAAATCAAAGGCGCCAAGAGCGCACAGATCAATACTATCCTGGGGTATGACAGTGGCGAAGTGATTGTCCATCGGGATGATATGGTGCTATTCCAGCCCTGAGACATTGTGCGGCGTATCGGTAATGACTGCGCCCCAGCACTGCTACAATTAACTGATCCGTTAAGCAAAGGGAGTCGGTATGAGTTTTTCAATTCGCAAAGCCGCCAGTGAGGCAAAAGTGGCCGCCAGACAGGTTGCTCGTTTGAGTGGCGAGCAAAAACGCGCTGTTTTAATGGCCATCAGTAAGCATCTGGTGAGTCAGGTGAGTAATATCTTAAGCGCCAACCAACTCGACCTGGAACATGCTAAAACAGTAGGGCTGGATGCCGCTATGGTTGACCGCTTAACCCTTACCGAAGAGCGGGTTATGGGTATTGCTAATGCGGTAGCCTCTATTGCAAATCAAACCGATCCGGTGGGCGAAGTCAAAGCGCTTAAAACCATGGCCAGTGGTATTCAGGTGGGCAAAATGCGCATCCCGCTGGGCGTCATTGCGATGATTTATGAATCACGGCCCAATGTTACCATCGATGCCGCGGCGCTTTGCTTCAAGGCGGGCAATGCGGTGATCCTGCGCGGCGGAAAGGAAGCGCTGCACTCTAACCTGGCGCTGGCAGCCTGTATTCACCATGTGCTGCGCGAATTTGATATCGATACGGCGGCGGGCACGGGGATCCCCGACCCGAATCGCGAGATCATGAATAAACTCATGACCTTAAAAGAGTATATCGACCTGATCATTCCCCGAGGTGGTGAAGGCTTAATTGAATACGTCAGCGAGCGCAGCCAAATACCGGTGATTCAGCACTATAAAGGGGTTTGCCATTTGTATGTCGACAAAGACGCCGACCTTGATCAGGCCCTGGGGCTGCTGGAAAACGGTAAAACCCAACGTACCGGCGTGTGTAACGCGCTGGAAACCTGTTTAGTCCATCGCGCAGTGGCCGATACCTTTTTGCCCCGGGCGGCAGCCATGCTCAAGCAACATAACACCATGATCCACGCCTGCGACTCGTCGATTGGCCATTTTGCCGAGGCGATTTCGGCTACCCATGCCGACTGGCAGGCTGAATACCTGGCCATGGAAATTGCCGTACGGGTGGTAGATAGTTACGAAGACGCCGTTGCTCATATTACCGAGTACGGCTCCGGTCATACTGAAGTCATTGCCACGCAAAACTACACCACGGCCAACGCGTTTATCCGGGATATTAATTCTGCCGTGGTGATGGTGAACGCGTCTTCGCGGTTTTCTGATGGCGGTGAACTGGGACTGGGGGCTGAAATTGGTATCTCGACCAGTAAATTGCATGCCTATGGTCCCATGGGCGCTGAATCGCTTACCACCGAAAAGTTTGTGGTACTCGGACAAGGGCAGACCCGGGCGTAAACGTGGTTTAATCTCAACCATAAATGGCGTAGTGTTATATTTTTCGCGGCAGACGTTGTGTCTTCGTTGCCAGACAGTCAATAAAGGATGAAAGAGTATTATGACGGATATTACCCCGTCCCTCAGCGATTACCCTTACCAGGTGACATTGCCAACCCGTTGGCAGGATAATGATATCTACGGCAATGTGAATAACGTGGTGTTCTACAGCTTTTTTGATACCGCGGTAAACCGCTTTTTATGTGATGAAGCGGGGATGGATTTTCGTACCAGTCCGGTAGTGGCTCACGTGGTGAGTTCACAGTGTCAGTTTATTTCCCAGGTTGCCTATCCGGAAGACGTGGATGTGGGTGTTCGGGTTGCTAAAATCGGCCGTAGCTCGGTAACCTACGGGGTGTCTATTTACGCCGGTACCAATGAGCGTCGGGTGGCTCATGGTCAGTTTGTGCATGTCTTTGTCGACCGCACGACCGGCCGTGTTGTGCCTGTTCCGGCGCGAACCAAGTCGGCTCTGGAACGCATTATCGAGTCGTTATAATGCGGGCGGTTGTACTCGACAGTGATTCGCTGGGATCCGATCTTACCCTCAACGAATTTGAATCATTACCCGTAACTCTAACCCGTTACCCGACCACCACTCCCGAACAGGTTATCGAGCGTATTCGCGATGCCGAAATTGTGCTGGTGAATAAAGTCGTTCTCAATGCTGACGCATTAGGTCAGGCTGAAAAACTGCGCTATGTGGGTGTGCTCGCCACAGGCACCAATAATGTGGATACCGAATACTGCCAGCAACACGGAATTACGGTTAACAATGTCGAAGGCTACGGCACCGATTCGGTTGCGCAGCACGCCATGATGCTGTTGCTGAATCTGGCCACCTCGTTTGTGCCTACCATGCAACAGGTTAAACAGGGAGACTGGTCGCGCTCACCGTTCTTCTGTTTGCTGGATAATCCGGTAATGGAACTGGCCGGTAAACATCTGATTATTGTTGGTTATGGGACGCTTGGGCAACGCTTTGCAGAGCTGGCCCGCGCGTTTGGGATGAAAGTCTCGGTAGCGGCAAGGCCGGGAACGACCTCTGCTGAGCGCAGAGCGCTGGATGATTTACTCCCGGAAGCGGACGTAGTGAGTTTACATTGCCAGTTAAGCGCCCAAACCGAGCAGTTAATTAACGCTGAGCGACTACGATTGATGAAGCCTACCGCGCTGCTTATAAACACCGCGCGCGGTGGATTGATTGACGAGTTGGCACTGGCTGATGCGCTGACGAACGGGCAAATTGGCGGCGCGGGACTCGATACGCTTAGTGTTGAGCCGCCTCCGGCTGATCTTCCGTTGCTAAGCCTGTCTCTCCCCAACCTTATTATCACACCGCACTCAGCCTGGTCAGCTAAAGAGGCCAGACAGCGATTGCTCAAAATGGCAGTTGCAAAACTTGAGCAGTTTATTGAGGCGAGTTAAAAACGTTGAGGATTAAGCAAACCTCAATAATACTTGCATAATTTAGCCCCGTTGTTAGTGCTGGTGCATCGCCATTCTCGTTTTTGGTTAACTGCTGCTTCGAATTTTCGCTGGGCTTTAATTTCTTCAAGCTGTTTTTGCTGTGCCTGGGTTTCCCACTCCTGTCTTTGTGCATATACACCATTTGCCCAGCCATTGACTAAACCACATTCACGGCTTTGTTTCCCAAATCGGTGGCAGATTGTACTGGCATCTTCTACCTTTGGAAGACGTTTCCATTGATGCCAGTATGCAGTCAAATATTTCCCGCCAAGCTCCATGGCCGCTTTGTATACATCACCGCCGTAAGGAATATTATTAATGTTAGATTCTAATTCTATATCAGCCCAGGTACGTAAAGTTGATTCCGCTCTGGCGGCATATATGGCTTGCTTTTCTTCCCAAGGCAGTGCGTTCCATTGATTATTTTTAACAATACTTTCCCACTCTATGCGGGCTTTTTTAAGCAATATCGGGGCTGCAAGTGCCTCTGCGCTGTCCGGGTGTCTGGCAAACTCGGTGCGTTTACTCGCTACATGAACAAGCCACTCAGGCTTCATATCATAATAGGCATTGGTCCAGTCTGATAAACCATCTTCAGGGTTTTTATCATTGTTGAAAAAGCGCAGAGCAACCAGATAATTTTTCCGTGGTATCTCCTTGGGATCGGCGTCTTTGAATAAATCTGTGTAGTCCTTATCAGCCAAAGTGCCTATCCAAATGTCGGCAAAAAGCGGATAGTATTTTTCGACATTCTTAGTCAGGTATTCTGCTACGCTTTGAGGAAGTAGCTCTTCTGGTTTACGTCTTAATAACGTCCATTTGTGTGAGTTTCCGATTATTCGATAAGACCGTCCACTTTCGTTTTCGTAAACGGCGATCCAACCTCTCACTTTTTCAATTTCAGGTAAAAAGATCGGTGCCAGGCCTAGCAGTCCATCTACATTTAATGGTGCAAGCGAACCGTCTTCTTCACTTATTGGCTGATATATTGTCTGTCCTGACATCAGGCCATGCCCTGACCCAAGTGTTCCCACTTTTTGCATTGAGATGTCTTTACCATGGTTAAAATTATTATCTTTCCAATAATCTGCCAAAGCATATCCGATATTCAGTGTATCGAATGCGGGCCCGACTCCGAACGTTTGAAGTGTCTGTGTGTCGACAGTGACCGAAAAGGTAACGCCATCTGCATTTTTAACAGGGAAAGCAATGGTGCCATTGTTATATTCATGGAAAGCCATTGTACCATTGCCATTTGATGTAACGTTCTCTATCGTGAAAGCTGCACCCCCCAATTTATCCAGCACTACATAAGTGTCGCCAAGCTGGTTTTCTTCTGCTTTCAGTTTAAAAACTACTGTAACCGGTTTTGAATTACTGCCACCATAAATCATATACCAGTTAGTGTAGGAGTATGGGATTTCAGTAAGTTTTGGAGAGTCATCATTGAACATCACCAAATATTTTTTTTGATTAAACGCCGTCACAATGGCCGCTTTATCACTTAAAGGTAAAACCGAACGATATATGGCGGGTAATATTACAGTTTTACCGTCTTCAGCTATCAGCCCCTGGAAAACAGTGCCGTTCGCCACATCTCCAAAATCATCACTCTCATAGAACTTTTCATACTGGTAAGCATATTTAAGATAGTTTTCTCTTGTGATGTTGAACTCTGCGAGCTTCCTGTCAAATTCAGATTCTGAGGTGCCAAATTTTGACCAAAGCCGAATTCCAATATTACGATCCGTACCACGAAAGTATTTAACCTCTTTAGAAATGCATTGGTTCGCAAATTGTCCATCATTATCAAGGCATATTTTTCGGCTATAGTAGTTTTCTACTACCTGTTTTCGCGAGTATTCGCGCCAGGCCATAGCCTCGGTACTAATGCACAGAAGTAAGGTGATTAAAGCTGTATTACGCAATATCAGAATCATCTTTATTTACCGCAGATATTTTATAATGTTGAGTTGAATCGGTACATGCTCAGAGCCAGGATTCTCCACATCGAAGCGGTGAGTAATCCTGTACGAGGTATTTTATATTGCGGGGCATTACCGCTTAATTCCGACACACACTGGCGCTGGCATTACTGCCGGCCATTGCACAATGTGCATAGCGGTATTTTTCGCGTGTTTGGGCAGATATTTGGGCGGCACTGGGTACAGCAATCGTACTTGGTGAAGACGATGATAAGGAGGGTGAAGGTAATGTACTGCCATAAGCCTCCTGCCATCTGGCGCTGGCAGCGCCCGCTGTGTTAGTGCCTTCCCCAAAGGTACCTTCCAGTCCGGTTCCCCGCGCAGACATTTCGGCATTGGCGGCGCCGCGAACCGGGCCCGAAGAAAACCATGAAGCAATAACGTATAAATCATTGGTGGCAACCTGCCCCATTGCACTGGCGCGACTAGCGGCCATGACGGCCTGCTCAAGATGCGCTTGTGAGCGTAACTGATGAATGGCTGCCGATACAGCATTCCCATACTGACCTTGCGAAAGTGCGTTGTTAATTACCGCATCATTGCGGGCTTTTTGTTCTTCGAAGGCCACTTTTTCGTCGTAGTATTTGCGCCATTTTTTTGCATACTCACAGGCGCTTTCGTGACCCAGTTCACAAGCTTTCTTTAGGTAATGGGTGGTTAATTTATCTTCTTCTATCTGCCAGTAAATACTCCCCACATTATAGCAGCTGGCTTTAGACGAATAGCTATCACAGCTAAGCTTGGAGTAAATTAACGCTTTTTCGGCATCAAAGCCGGGTGACTCGGGATTGGCGTAGTAAAGCTCTGCGGCATGACAACCGAGAGCATCATTGTATTTTCGGCAGGTAAACTCGCCAAACCAGGCGGCTTTTTCCTTATCAATTAACTCGGGATGTTTACCCTGGCTGCCATCGTATGCGCGGTATAGCCCCCAAAAGCAGGCTTTTTCATTGCCAATGACACAGGCATTTTTAACCACCAGCATGCCCTTAGCCGGGTTGTAAACGGGTGATTTTTCATTGCTACGGTAATAAAACGCATTGTCGCAGCCCTGTTTTACACCTAAGGCACAAGCATTTTCAAAATTGACGGTCGCCAGTTCAATATTTGCGGGCAGGTTACCACCGCCATCTTTTGCGATCATGGCTGCATTCATACAGCTATTGGATAAGCCCATTTCGCACGCCTTGCTAAAAAAGGAAACGGCTTTCTTAATATCCTGAGGGATACCGGCACCGTCGTAGTAATCGAGCGCGGTATTAAAGCAGGCGTCAGGGCTGCCTTTCATACAGGCTTGTTCTGAGGTGGACGTTTGAGACAGCGCGCAAAAGTGGGTAAATAGAGAGAACAGAACAACGAATTTCAGTCCTTTAAAATATTTCATAACGATACTCCATGTTAATTTTTTGAATATTAAGTGCCGTTTAGTATTTGATCAATAAGTTTGTGTGATTTTTAAACAAGTTAAACTTGAATATGCTGGTAACCTATCGTAAAACTACCGCTTAGCAGCGCTGATGGGTATAAAAAATCCTGACCGGATACACAGCTCAGTTTATGGATGAATGACTCTTGCCGAATACCTACGATGTAAAGCCTTTATCAGACAAAGACCGTCAGCAACTACAAAAACAATATTGGTTAATAGCCGGGTTTACCCTGTTTGCCGGCGGCATTTTTTTTGTAATTTTCTCCAACGTACTATCCGGCCCTCAAATGAGTCAGGCCCCGCTATACCTATTCGGTGTGTTTGCCGCCATTTTTGCAACTGTGATAGTTGTGGTGTTGCGCCAGAATTACCTCGAACTTAAAAACGGGGTAAAACATTGCTATACCGGCGTCGTGACCAATAAACGGGTAAACCGGCACACGTCAACAACCGGCAGTCATTCAACTAACGTCAGGGCTGGCCATGGCTCAAGACGAACAACAACTCGCACAACTTACTATGTCAGCCTTGATGACAAGGAATTTAGTGTCGATTTGAGTGTTTATAATCAGGCGATTACAGGCGACAAAGCTTATCTTGAAATTAGCCCGCAAAAGAAACAAGTACTGCGGTTTCGGGTGTTAGCAGCGCAACCGCAACAGCACTCACCCAGATACTCTGCCAGCTCGACCGTAAATGAACGGATGCGGGATAAAGAGTGCGCGATATCTGCTAAAGAGCGATTAATTGTGCGGCGTATTTTCTTTAGAGCGTGGCGAAAAAAGCTCTTTTTCTTTTTGGCGATCGCGCTATTTTTTATATCCGTTTTTACCTCGGGATTTATTTTATTTACCGTGCCGCTGGCGGTCGTGTTGATTATCAACGCATACAAACTGTTTGTGCCGCTGTTACGATACCGTCAGTTTTTACACGCTGCGCGGCCTAAAATCATCTCATCAGTCCGGGTAAAAGATAAAATAACTTTTACCTCAAACCGGTCTAGAACCCGCTATCGGTTGGTCACTGACGATGGAACGCTAGATGTGCCTGAAGCTGTGTATCAGAGCGTGACAAAATCTGATGTGCTATCGGTTCATCGGGCGGTATGTATCGATATTGTTTTTGGGGTAGAGCAAAAGCAAAGTAATGCGCTATTTTATTTAGATTAAGTTCCGTTTTGTGAAATAGAGAGCCTTAAGGCATACTTACCAGATGCTATCCGGGTTATTCATATACGATCGAAAGCGCTTGCCGAACTTGCGTCCGTCGCTAAAGTCTGCAAAATCTGACTCGCGGATAATGCCTAAACGCTGATAGGGAAACTTGGTATTTTGCGGCTGCATAAATGACAGTTTGTATGCTTGTCCTGAAAAAGACAACACACCGCCGCCGCTGAACATGTACCAGGGAGATTCGAACCGGGCATCCTGGCGAGATATATCAAACACTTTCACTGCTTCGCCATTGGCTATGCATTCAAAGGCTTCGTTGTTGTTCAGTAATCCGTTGAGTTTATTCTTGCCAAACGTCCCGGTGTCAATCAGCGTAAATGAAACCTGGTCGCCATCTATTTCAATGTAGCCTGGCGCACTGTGAAAAATGCCCTGCAGTAACCATGTTTTAAATAATACCAACTTCAATTCCTTTTAAGGCTGCAGGCTGACATTCAGTATGAAAGCGCCCCGGTGTTAGTCGTGATATCTCATTAGATTACATTTTGAGCGATTTGTGAACGGGTGTGATTGTTAAGCCGGTAGAATTGGAAGGACTATTCACACCAGCCGAGCCTCAATAAGCGCTCGACGGGTGTATTGAATAGAAAAATGCTCATCGCCTAGTTCCGTAATTTGTTTAATTCCAGATTAAGCTCATAAGCCGGTTCGGTAACGATTTTCTCCAGCACTGCGATACGCTCTTTTAAGGCCGCAATTTCAGCGTCTTTTTGGGCGGAGGTTTGCGAGTTTGCCTGCTCTGTTTTCTTAAACGGATTTACTGGCTTGCCGTAAAACCAGGCGCTTAGCTGCCATTGATATTTGGCATCCAGGTAATGACAAAATAAACCCAGGCCAAGCATGGCTGTTACCAATAAAATTATCTCTGTATGTGTCATGGTGATTTCCTCTGTAAGTACTAACCAAATGGCGTTGTTACCGGTATAGTCATGAGCCATTAAAAAAAATTACACAACAGTGTTATTTTTTTTGCCTAGGGCAGACTAAAAGAAGTAAGCAAAGTCATTTAACCTTTCATACCAGGATTTTTGTGCACAAGGACTTTAAGCAAATACTCGCTGAACATCAGGCCCTGTTGAGTCGCGTAGCGTCGAGCTACGAGGCCAATGAGTCCGTGCGTCAGGAGCTGTTGCAGGAAATAGCGCTGGCAGTATGGCAAGGGTTAGAGCGCTTTAATGGCGACGCCAGTCTGAAAACTTACATCCTGAAAATTGCCCATAACCGGGCAGTGACTCACGTGAGTAAAGAAGTTAAGAATCGCGATCTGAGTCAGCCGGATGACGACGATATCGTTGGTACAGCAGGGGCGATTGATGAAGAACCTGAATATGTGGCGGCTCGCAGTCGGCAGGTGACCTCTCTGTTGGAAGCCATTCGTACCCTGCCGGTTACCATGCGTCAGGTAATGACACTCACCCTGGAAGGCCTCAGCTATCAGGAAATTGCCGAAGTGTGTGGCTTAACTAAGAATCACGTTGGTGTATTACTGCAGCGGGCGAAAACCACGCTGCAGCAGAGGATGAACCATGAATAACGAAAAACCAGAGCAGGATTTAACCGCACTCTGGCAACAGCAGCCAGTGAGTGAAATCGATCTGAGCGATGTAACCCGGCGCCTCAAGCATCAGCAACGCCTCCAGCGCTGGTACATTGTTTCAGATTTCACGGGCTTTTTAATTGGCCTTGGGATGCTTATTTACAGCTGGGAAAAGCTGCCGTTATATATGGCCCTGGTATTGTGCTCCGTTATGGTATGTGGCGGTATATATACTGGCTTTGTTATCTGGTTGCGTCGGCATGCCGTACTGGCCTCGTTTGAAGATACCAGTCATTACCGCGAAACGTTAAAAAAGCAATATATCAGTAATCAGAGAATTGCGCGGATCACCCTGCATTCTGCCTGGAGCAGTGAATTAATATTATTGGTTATATGGGGAATTGCTGCCGTGGTTGGCGATCTCAACTGGGAGTCGTTTGTGGATAAAGGCGGTGTG
Organism: Alteromonadaceae bacterium; assembly: GCA_002691625.1. Classification (GTDB taxonomy): domain Bacteria; phylum Pseudomonadota; class Gammaproteobacteria; order Enterobacterales; family Alteromonadaceae; genus Alteromonas. Next base: position 13,084 of record NZIK01000009.1, on the reverse strand, counting down.
GCCACCTTTATTATAATCAGTGTGCTGATGGCCGGATTTGGCTACTGGGCGTACAAGCGGGAGCAGAAATTTAAACAGGAATATGCGCGACTGGTCAGTCAGGAGCAAAACGACTTGTTCCCTTAGGCGTGCAGGCCTACACTGCCCGCTCTTTTCCCGTTTAAACAGGCCACCGGCTGCATGGATGATATTAAAAAATTACTCGATAACAACGCCCACTGGGCTGCCCGAACTCATCAGGCCGACCCCACTTTTTTCGATACGCTGTCTAAGCAGCAGGCGCCTGATTATCTTTGGATAGGCTGCTCAGACAGCCGGGTGCCGGCTAATCAGATTGTCGATTTACTGCCCGGCGATATTTTTGTGCATCGCAATGTGGCCAATATGGTTATCCACACCGACTTTAACTGTTTATCGGTGCTGCAATACGCGGTGGACGTGTTAAAGGTTAAGCACATTATTGTTTGCGGGCACTATGGTTGCGGTGGTGTGGAAGCGGCAATGAGTGACAAGCAGTTTGGCCTGATTGATAACTGGCTTGGCCATATTAAGGATATCTATCAGCAACACTACAGCGAAGTGCGGGCATTGCCAGAGAATAAACGTTCTGCGCGCTTGTGTGAGCTCAATGTGCTGGCCCAGACCGAGAATGTAAAGCGCACTACCATCGTAAAAGATGCCCTGGCCCGAAATCAGGCTTTAACCATCCATAGCTGGATTTACAGCCTTAATAATGGCCGGATCACCGACCTGGGCCTGAATGTGTCATCCGCCGACTAGTCTTTGTTGCCTTTTTCAGCGGTGTCTTTGGGCTTGTTATCTCCCAGCGTGAACTGGTAGTAAAGATCGACCGTGGTATACAGGCTGCGCACAATCTCCAGGTACAGGTTAGACAGGATTTGATAGCGTAATGCAACTTCCTGACCGCCACTATTTTCGTCAGAAAACATCCCCACGCCGTAGCGAACGGTAAGGTTTGAGGCGATCTTGCCAGAAATAGCTACCTTGGTATCACTGCCCTGGCCAGTGGTACTGAGCGATAAATCCTCAATGCCCAGTGCGTTACCCACATTACTGGTGAGTGATTCGGAGCTGGATAAACCAAAACCTATCAGCATGGCAGCATAGGAGTTTTCATCCATCTGGCCGCCGCCGAGCCCGCCGCTGCCGTTTAACAGGTAGGCCAGGTTTCGGGCCTGATCCATACCGGGCTCAGAAAATAACGACACGCTGGGTTGATTGACCGGACCTTCAACCCGTACACCTGCAATCACATCGTCTTCAGTCAGATCGGGATCGCGAATGGCTTCTACCAGCAGAATGGGCTGGTCTAACGGGCCGTTAAACTGCACTTCTCCGGTGCGGATGATTAGGTTTTGACCATAGGCCGCGTAGCGCCCGTTAATGATACGCAGGTCGCCATACCCGGTAAGTGCTGGCTGGGTTTGCACGTTCACGCCGCCACTCAGTGTCGCCTTTAAGCCAAAGGCATCGAGTCGCACTTCCTCGCGCTCGTCTTCATCGATGGTCACCATGATGTTGGCATTAATATTATCTACCAGTGCTTCGCTTGGCGGCTCACCACGCAAGTGAACATCCCGCGACGGAGACACCGCACTGGGCGGGAGTTCGTTAATTTTCACCCGGGCATAGGGAATATCAATGTCTCCTGAAATATCCACGTTTTGTGGGCTCAGGTTAATCTGTAGGTCCGGCGAGACTTTAACCCGGCTGTCGTCGTAATTCACGGTAAAGGCATCGCCTTTCACAGCCAGATCGACCAGCAGGCTGTCCTGCCAGTCTACTGAACCGTTCAGGGTACCCGGGCCGTCACCAAGCAGAAACTCCCCTTCAAAGTCGGCACTGGCACCATTGAGATTAATGGTTTGCTGCCACTGACTCACTGCTACCGGCAGGTCTTCACTGTTTATCTCACCCTGTTTAAGCGTTAACTGACCATTCACCTGGGGCAGGCTTAACGGCCCGTCCAGCTTAAGCTCACCATTGATATTGCCGTTAAGTTCATTCATGCGTGCAATCAGTGGCTTAAATGGCGCGAGCTGCCAGTCGGCAATGGTAATGTGAGCTTCGATGGAGGGCTGTTCGGTAAACGGAAATACCGTGGCCTGAGAAGTAATTGCACCAATTTGCGGACTGGTAATAGTGCCGGTCAGGGCCACCTGCTGCTCATCAAACTGGCCGTCAAAGCTTATCTCATCAAGGTCAATGGTGACTGGCTCATTACCCGCTAACTGCCATTTATCCGGGCTTACGCCTATTTGCAACTGACCGGCGACTTTTTCACTGGCCGGGTCGAATTTACCTTTGGTTGTGATCTTAAGTGTTGCACTGTTGCGCTCCACCAGTAATTCAGGCATCAGCTCATCAATCCACAGACCGATAGGCAACGCATTGGCCTGAACATCCCAGATGACCTGCGCTGGTGTATAATCCACCGCATTAATACACAGGTTGCCTTTTTCTCTGGCTTCCCAGCAATGCTGACTCACCGTGAAATGTTGCGGGCTGGCTTCATAACGTAACGCCACATCCGATTGTAATTCCCAGACCGTATTGAGCAATGCCAACTGCGTGTCTGATAACTGCCCCTGCCATTGCTGATTTTGCCACTGACCGTTCAGGTTCAGGGTGGTGGTGTGCTCAGGCAACTGCAGATTGGCATTAAGGGCATGCTCGGCTAATGAGCCAGTAATGGTGATTTCGCCATTCAGCGGGCCCTGATTAGCGGCAGCCTGACTCAGGCGGGTACTGGCAAGGATATCGGTCAGTAATAGTTTTGTATCGATCACCGGTGCGTCCCAGGGACCTTTTACTGCCACTGTTCCAGCCAACTGGCCGGATATTTCGGGGTACAGAGCCGTCAGTTTCTGCAGATCGATGGCTACCAGAGCATCCAGATATTGTTGATTAAACACCTGTCCGACGGCTGAAAAATGGTTCGCAGCCAAGGCGCCGTTGAGGTTGGCGACCATAATATCACTGTTCGCCGAATACACCGCATCGCCGGTAAGGGTAAACATCTCCTGGAGGTGCTCACCGCTTAAGCGAATATCCGATACCAGTACGTTAGGGCCTTTATCACTCAGGCTCACCTGCGCTTTTACTACCCCGTTAACATTGGTTGGGGCGAATTCAGAGAAGCCTTGCAAATCAACCCGCGTTAAGCGCGATATGCCCTCCCAGCTCAGTGAATCGCTAAAATAAAGCACGCCACTGTTGGTCAATTCGCCTTCAAGTAACTCGCTGTTAAGGGCCGAAACGGCCAGCGAACGTTCGCTTAACAGGGCTGTCAGACTGACTTTTACCGGTGAAACATCGGGGATGGTGGCACCACCGTCGAGCTGTATGACGTATTCTCCCATCTGGCCCTGCACCGACAAAAAGCCGCTATCGAGTTCAAAATCAGCCAGCGGGTTAAGGGCCTGTGCAGGCCATCGGCTATGTAATGATACCGGCAGGCTGTCACTCAGCAGGTTGGCTTTGCCGGTGACCTCTGCACTGACCAGTCCGCTGCTATTGATAGTAAGCCCAAGGTCGCTCAAATCCCCTTCGGCGATAAGCTCTGTGTGCTGGGTAGTCTGCTCAACAGGAAGGTCTGCAATGAGAGTTAAGTTGAGCGGGTACTGACCGCTCAGGGTGACTTCACCGTCTAGACTCGCATTAACCTGCTCCATGTTCACACTGAGTGCCTGTAAGGCTATCCGGCTGTCCTGTATTTGGGTTTGTTGCACGGCTACATCCAGTGCGGCGATTGCCTGTTCACCCTGCACAACCCGGATATTTGAAATCTGTACGTCATTGGCCTGCAGGGTGAGCGGAATGTGCACTTCCGGCAAGGCTGGCGCCTGATAAGTGATTGCCACTGGCGACGGCGGCTGTGGCTCGCTCTCAGGCAACATCAGGGTGAGGCCGTTGAGTGTCAGATGGTTGATTTGTAGCGAGTCTATCCACTGAGCAGAGCTGGTTAACTGGTCGGCCTGCACAGTAATAGCCGGGCTCTCAAAGCGCGCGTCACTGATTTTCAGTTCATTCAGCGCGATGACCAGCGGCAGAGTAATTTCGCCGCTCGGTTCAGATGGCTCCTCATCGGTGCTTTCTGCACTAGCCAGTTGTTTTACATGCGGTGAGCTAACCTGAAGCGACGTAATACAGGCTTTGCTGTTTAGCAGGCAGGTCCATTCGTGGGCCAGAATGACTTTGCTTACGGTCACCTGCCACTGTTCGTTCTGCCAGTTGACTTTCTCCAGTGTCAGCTCACTTAACGGGCTTCCTGATACCGAATCAACCGCCAGACCGGGCACATATTTGTTAGCGGCGTAGTTAATCAGCGGTGCGCCCAGCGGCGATAGCACAACCGCGATAATAAGCAGCAGAGTGAGCAGCAGTATTAAGAAGCCTTTTGCCAGGCGATTAATACTCATAGCTCAGGCCCCAGCGAGAAGTGGAAGCGCCATTGTGTTTCGAAGTCATTTTTACCCTGGGCAATGTAAAACCGTACCGGGCCAATCAGCGTTAACCAATGGGCACCAATGCCCAACCCCCGGGACAAGCCATCAGAGAAGTCATTGGTGGCGGTACCTACATCGGCAAACACCGCTGCCCGCCAGTTGTCGGCTACCGGATAAGCATACTCAACGCTGGCAGTTGCCAGATAGCGCCCCCCGGTCAGTACCGAATTGCCCTCTTCATTGAGCACCTGTGGGGAAATTTCCTGATAACGGAAACCCCGAATACTCTGATCGCCACCGGTAAAGAAACGCAGTGTCGAAGGTACCCGATCAAAGTCATCGGTACGAATGGCGCCGGCATCGGCGCGCAGGTAAATTCGGTGGGTATCATTGATAGTGGTAATTACCTTGGCGTTGGCGGTAATTTTAAACAGTGAGATATCACTGCCTGCACTTTCATGACCGCCCTGCACTGCCACAATATATTGTTGGCCCTGATTGATCGTGAGTTCCTGATCAGATTTGGTATATCCAATGGAATAACCGGGCATCAGCAAATTAATGGTTTGCGGGTCGCTGATACCCTGAGTAAACATTTCCCGTTCAAAGGTTAACGACACGCTGCGTTGCCAGGGCGAACCGGCCTCTTTCCAGAAACGATGCCCGGAGATACTTAAGGTTTCACTTTTAGTATCGCTTATGGAGTTGTCTTCAAACTCATAACTGGTTTGAACACTGGCGTAGTCGTTATTAACGTCTTCCAGTGGAATGCGGTAATCGAGGCTGGCTGCCTGTTCGAGCTTGGAGACAAACACCTGGCCGGTTACCGAGTGCCCGCGGCTATTGACCCATGGACGCTCCCAACGCGCTCGAACTCTGGGACCCTTATCGGAGTTGGCGCCGCCACCGACATTAAAAATATCACGCGGCAGATGAGTCAGTGTGACTTCGATGGGAACCCGGGCTCCCTCGGCCCGACTTACAATGGGGCGGGCAATGGCGCGGGCAAAATAGCCCGTTTCATTCAGGCGGCGGTTAAATTCAGTCAGTTTGGCGGAGCTGTACTTCTCACCGGCAGTGAAATTCCTCAGGCGGCCAATAATGGCTGCAGCCCGGTCGTCACCCACCAGTTCGACTTCGCCAAATTCATACTGACGACCACTTTGTGCAATAAGCAGAATATTGGCTTCGTTCTCTTCGCGTACCAGGTCAAGCCGGGTGGCCTGCCAGTAAAAGTCAAAATAGCCGTTTGATAGTGCATAGTTAAACATCTCTGACTTAAACTTTTCGTAGGTGGGTTGATGTAACACGTCGCCCTGTTTGAGCGGGAAGGCATTATACCGTTGCCGAAAAGCATCATCATTGCGCCCGTCACCAATGATTTCGCGGGTAACGTTACTTACCTTAAGCGGTGTACCAGGAGTAACGTCGATAACAAGCTCTTCGTCCTCAAAATAGAGAGTGACTTCAGCATTGTAAAAACCGAAAGGCTGCAGGGCAGTTTTTACAGAGCGGATAATGCGTTCTTCGGTGGGTTCATCAAGCGTGTTGTTGGCCAGTTTCACCTGCGCCAGGTGCAGTTCTATGTTGTCTTCCAGTTCACTGCGCTCCACGCCTTTTAGTTCATAGTCCAGAGCCCACGTAGGATAGCAGGTGAAGAGCAACAGCGAGGTCAGCGCCAGCAAAGCGCGACGAAAAGAGAAAAAGATACCAACAGACATTAACGGACTGCGTGCTCCTTGCACTATATTGCAAACAAAAGGGGTGAACTCCTAAAGCAGAATCCACGCCAAAAGTGTAACGCCTTAAGCGGTTTGGCTACAGCGTTTTTAGCTAATTTCCTGTTTGTTGCGACAGGTATCGCCTTTCGTTTATATTAAGCGCAAAATTTTATTATAAATAAACAAGGAACGTTGGATGTCTTGCCTGAAAAAACCACTGGCAGTGCTGCTGTTCAGTTGGGTTGTACTGCTGCCTGCTGCTCAGGCCGCAGAACCGCAACCTGTCGAAGTTTTTAGCCGCCTGCCGCAGTTTTACGGCGTATCGATGTCACCAGACGGACAACGTTTCGCGATGGAACGAAACTCTGCCGAAGACGATTTGGCTGTATTGATGACGCTGGACCTCTCAACCGGCGATGCTTTCTATCTGCTTAAAGCTGACAATAAGAAAGTCAAAATTAACTGGTATCGCTGGGCAAATAATGAAGACCTGTTAGTCAGTGCACGGTACGAAGTGAGTCGGGCAGGCCAGAAGTTTTTCCGCACCCGCTTGTACCTGATGAAGTACAACCAGCAAGGGGGCGACCCTGAAATGGTTATCGACTGGCGGCATATCCAACGTTACCAGAACGATGTGGGTTATGTGCCACAGTTTCAGGATGATGTCATCGATTATCTGCCTGATGACCCGGACCATATCCTGATGGCTATCGATATCTCCCGACCTTTTGAAAAATCGATTTTTAAAGTCAATCTAAAGAACCGTAAAATTAGCCGACTCATTAAAGGCAAGAAACGTATTCGTGATTGGGTAACCGATCGTCAGGGCAATGTGCGAATTGGTATTTCACTGAATTATGAAACCGGCGACCGCGAGATCTTCCTCCGCGATGAAGACGATAACTACGAAGAGCTGTATGCATACAATGTATCAAACGATAAACCGGTTTACATTTCGGGGTTTGCCGCCGATCCCAATATTCTGTATATCAAAAAATACCTTGGTGAATACAAGGCGTTGTATAAGCTCGATTTAACCACACGCGAAGAAACGCTGGTATTCTCTGATGAGAACTATGATGTGGATGGCGGTCTCATCTACTCCCCTGCTACGAATGATGCCATTGGTGTTTATCATCCACAGGCGCCAGGTGGCCGTTTCTATTGGAACGATCGTTATGCGCCGCTGCAGAAAGGACTCGATAAATTATTCAAAGATAGCCATAACTCGTTAAGGGCGTTTAGCCAGAACGAAGAAATTTACCTGCTTTATTCTGAGAGCGATACGCAACCCGGCCGTTATTACATTGGTAATCGGAAAGCGGTGACGATTGACCTTTTGTTTGCTCAATACCCGGATATTGACACCGCTGCGCTCAGTGATCACGAGCGGATTAGGTTCACGGCCCGCGATAAAACGGAGATTGAAGGCTACCTTACGTTACCCAAAAACGGCGAAGCGCCATACCCAACGGTAATCTTTCCTCACGGCGGGCCGGGTGTTCGTGAATACAGCGGTTTTGATTACTGGACAGCTTACTTTACCACTCGTGGTTATGCAGTGCTGCGGCCCAACTTCCGTGGTTCTTCCGGCTATGGTTATTCGTTTAGTGAATCACAAATGCAAAACTGGGGCATGGCCATGCAGGATGATGTGGTAGATGGTACTCAATGGATGATTGACCAGGGTTATGCCGATAAAAACAAAATTTGTATTGTAGGCGCCAGCTACGGCGGGTTTGCCGCGTTAGCTGCAACGGTAAAAAGCCCTGAAGTGTATAAATGTGCAGTGAGCTTTGCCGGTGTGAGTGACTTGGATCGCATCGTTCGGCGTGCACGAGGCTTTTTAGGTTCGAAGTTAGTTAAAAAGCAGATCGGTGAAGACGATGATGACCGCGAAAGACGCTCACCCATTAACTATGTGGAAAATATCAAAACGCCTATTTTGCTGGTCCACGGCGAAGAAGACCGAGTGGTTCACGTGGAGCAGAGTCGCCTGATGGCCGATGAGCTTGATGACGAGGACAAGGAATACCGCTATGTTGAATTGCCTCTCGGTAACCATCATCTGGAAATCCAGTCGAACAGGATTAAGCTCTTCAAAGAAATGGATAAATTCCTCGCCGAATATCTCTAACCACAGACTGTAAAACCATGTCCGGGTGAGCGGCTCTAAGAGCGCCCGGACTGGTGCTGAATTAACCGGTTGATCCAGATCAGCCGAGCTTTGATTAAGCGGGGATTAGCCACCTTGTTGTGGCTAATCGGCGTACAATAACTCCGTAACGAAGGAGAATTGAACGTGACCGATAGCCAAAAACTTACCGCTGTACCTACCCCTGAAGATGCCCACGAGCATCCGCATTCACTGTCTGAAATGCGCCACGACGAGCAGTATATTGCTGAGTCTTTCCGTTCCGGCGAATATCCTTACAAGCGCAAAGTAACGCGTCAGTTCTACGAACAGCATAAGCATCAGCTGCAAGTAGAGTTACTCAAGGTCCAGAAATGGGTTAAAGAGAGCGGCGAGCGGGTGGTCATGTTGTTTGAAGGGCGCGATGCGGCAGGTAAAGGTGGTACCATCAAGCGCTTTATGGAACACCTGAATCCTCGTGGTGCCAGAGTGGTGGCGCTGGAGAAACCGTCGGAAGAAGAAAAAGGGCAATGGTATTTTCAGCGCTACATTAAGCATTTACCTACCGCAGGCGAAATAGTTTTATTCGATCGCTCCTGGTACAACCGCGCCGGCGTAGAGCGGGTAATGGGCTTTTGTGAGCCCAATGAGTACCTTGAGTTTATGCGTCAGACACCTGAGCTGGAGCGCATGCTGGTAAACAGCGGCATTCGGGTATTCAAGTTCTGGTTTTCGGTCACCCAGGAAGAACAAACCCGCCGCTTCCAGAAACGAGAAACCGACCCGCTCAAGCAATGGAAATTAAGTCCGATTGATAAACTTGCACAAGCGAAATGGGATGACTACACCGAAGCGAAAGAAGCCATGTTTTTTTACACCGATACCAATGACGCGCCCTGGATGGTGATCAAGTCGGACGATAAAAAGCGCGCGAGGCTCAATTGTATGCAGTATTTCCTGCACAGCATGCCATATCCGAATAAAGACCGCCGTATTGCCAAAGCGCCGGATCCGCTGATAGTCGGCAGGGCCTCAACCGTTATCGACCGGGACAACCATATTCTGGGTAAATCTCTGCACCCCGACCAACAAAAAGCCTGAATCTTCAGACCCTGATAACCGTGTAAAAGTGTCTGCCTGAGCAGACACTTTTACCAGGGGAACCATCTCCATTCTTACATTTTTAATGCTAAGTTATTGTTAAGTATGACTATTTAAAAGCTGGCAAGGTATTCGCTATACCATGTTGTAAAGCCGCTGAAGCGGTGCAGTATTTAAAAAGGAATGGCTAATGATGATTGTCATCTTACTGGGACTCACCCTACTGGCAACGGTTATCAAATTTCAGGGCGCATCGCGCCTGATGAATCGCTTGGGTAAATTCATCATGATTGCCGGAATTTATGTGGTATTTTTAAGCAAAGTCGTTAAAGCATTATTGTTCAGACATCATTAAAAAAAGGGCGTACAACATGAAAAAAACTAAACATATTCTGACTCTGGTTTTTATTGGCTTATTTTCGCTGGTATTAACCGCTTGTAGCGAAGAAAAGAAAGAACAGGCTGAAGACTCTTTAAGTGACTTTAAAAATGCTGCCAGCCAGGCAATGGACGAAGCTAAGGATGCCGCCTCTGAAGCTGCTGATAAAGCGAAAGACATGGCAGAAGATACCGCCGACAAGGCTGAAGAAATGGCTGACGATGCAGGTAATGCACTCGAAGATGCCTGCGAAGACGCAAAAGAGAAAATGGACCTGGAAGATAAAGACTGCTAATCAGACTTTTTCTCTCGTCGATTCCGGTTTATCTTCTCCCAGATGATGGCGTTATGCCGGATAGCCGTTTTTGCGCTATCCGGTGTGCTAATCAATAAAACCTCAGGCGCTTTACTGCCCTTGCCAGCGACCCGGCTAAATTTTCTACGGCATTTTACTGTTAATTCACCCTTATCTGAGCGCAGTTGTCTCAATCTTCCGGTATAATCACCCGCTGAATTCGTTTTCTTCTCTGAGGCTGGCTTGTCCGGCCTGTAATACCCTTTAACCGGAATATCCTTTTGTTATGACGCAAAAAAGTACTCATGTGAAACCCGCTCTCGGCTTGCCGGAGTTTATTGCTCTGATGGCGTTAATGACGTCGTTGGTGGCGCTGAGTATTGATGCCATGCTGCCCGCGCTGGATGCTATCGGCTCGGCGATGGGTGCGAAGGATATCCACGAGAGCCACTTAATCGTGTCGTTGTTTTTTGGCGGCATGGCAATAGGCCAGCTATTCTTTGGTCCCTACTGTGATACCCGTGGTCGTCGTGAGGCGATTATGCTGGGGCTGGGTATATTTGCCGTTGGCACTGTGGTGTGTATGCTGGCCAGTGATATGCAAACTATGCTGATAGGCCGCGTGATCCAGGCCTTTGGGGTATCAGGACCGCGCATAGCTTCTACCGCCGTGATCCGGGACCAGTTTGCCGGCGAGGCGATGGCGCGGGTTATGTCGTTTATTATGATGGTGTTTATTTTGGTTCCAATGCTCGCGCCAATGGTGGGTCAGTGGGTGCTGAATATTGCCTCTTGGTTGCATATTTTTACGCTGTTTCTGCTGGTGGCGGTGTTCACCGGCGCCTGGTTCTGGATCCGGCAACCTGAAACCTTGCCCGCCAGTCGTCGCAAACCGTTTTCATGGGCGCAGTTTTTCCGCTCATCGCGGTTTATACTTACCCATAAGCCAGTGATTGGCCCGACGCTTGCCATGGGCTGTGTGTTTGGAGGCTTTCTGGCCTATTTAAGCGCTTCGCAAACTATCTTTCAGGGCTTCTATGGCGTGGGCGAAATGTTCTCCTATATCTTCGCTACCCTGGCCTTCTCGATCGGCCTGGCGTCGTTTATTAATAGCAAAATTGTTATGCGACTTGGCATGTACCGGGTGACTCAGGTGGCATTAATTGGTTCGGTAGTCTTTGCCATAACTTTTCTGGGGATTATTGAGCTGTTTAATGGTCTGCCGCCGCTGGTGGTTACCATTGGCTCTTTGTTTATCGGCTTTTTCTTTGTGGGTTTGTTGTTTGGTAATCTCAATGCCATGGCGATGCACCCGTTAGGCGATATGGCAGGGCTGGGCGCAGCCATTATTGGCTCACTATCGAGTATTATTGCTGTGCTGGTGGCCACCACTGTAGATTCTTACCTCACGGTAGACCTGTTCCCCATTGGCGCCGGCTTTCTGGTGTTCTTCACGCTGGCCTTTATTATTATTCGCCTGAGTCTGCAACGGCCGGACAAACCGGTACAATCGCTTTCTTAGCGAAAGCGATTGCCGTTAACCAACTGAACCACTGCCCGTGGGCGCTGGTTTTCAACGATTTCTACGTTGCGTGAATGGCGTTCACCATTACGTAATTTGTCGTATTGCAGCTGTTTCATTTCCAGCTGTTTGGCAAATTCGTAAAAGGCCATACAGTCTTCCCGACTCAACTCATTGTGCTGGCGGGTTAGCTGTGTATCGATATACATGCTTTCCCCGTTAGCGGTCAGTGTTGCCACTGCATCATAGGGCTCACCGTAATTTTCGACTCGCAGAGCTCTGACCATTTTGACTTCGAAGATCCAGTCGCCAATTTGCGTAAACCTGGAAATGCCTGACTGCATGAAATTCTCCCCTCAGGATGACATTAATTATTATGATTGCTTTTTTCAGATAACCAGTAGTTACTACAAGCATTGTGCCAACTATTATGTAAAGTATTATCAATTACTTAGCGTTCGCGAGACCAATTGGGGCAAAGCGATCTGTATGCAGTTGGTAACACATTTTCAAAAGCCAGCCCTGAGCAGTAAAACCAGTAAAGCTGAGGGAGTACGTATGACGTATGCTTTCGATCGGGCATGAGTATTTCAGAGGACCAGTTCTGTTTTTGGCAGGTTGCGTCGGTGGTCAGGAGGCGCTGCCTTTTCACAACAGTACATAGCTTCACAACGAACGTTCCACTTCGTTGTTGGTGGGCGATACACCAATGTGTTTGAGTTTCATTGCTCGCTTTTTATCCACCTGTAAATATGAGGTTTTTCTCGTGTAAAGCTTCTTGAGTTAAAGATGCACTAAAACCAACAATCATCATATTTTCAATTATTAACACAGGTATTTGATTTATGTTGTCTTCTCTTAGTGCTTCGAATGACCTTGGCTGTGTTTTAAGTTCGAGATATTTATATTTCACACCATACTTTTGTAAAACTGATTTCAATTCTTGGCATGCTGGACAGTAATCCGCACCATATAAGATGACTTTGTGTTCGTCTGTAACTCCATACTTTTCAAAATTGCCTCTTTGCACAATTGTAGAAACATCTTCATTTCTGTGTGTAAACCACGCTGTTGCAATAGCAATAGCAATAGCAATAGCAGCGATAACACCATAAAGTATAACTTCACTTATGTACTTTTTTGATTTCATCGTCATTTTCTACTCTAATTAAATAAACCATCCAAATCTTCCGAAGGAACCATAATTGTTGTTGAATTTTTACTTGGAACCATAATAATTTGAACTGCGTTGATATTTTTATGAGCTAGTTTCTCATGGATTTTGAGTAGCATATCTTCATGCTTCTTACATGGTTTGCAAGCGTCATAGTTATCCAGTCTAATTAGCACAATTGTATAATCACTTCTGAGCTATCCCCACGAATAGTAAAATAAAGTCAAAGAGTTAGGGAACATTCATGGCATTTGGTGATCAGATCTTTCGCCAAAAAAAACCAACACAG
>NZIK01000008.1 GCA_002691625.1 Alteromonadaceae bacterium | reverse complement strand
GTGCCAACAGCGTTTTGTTAGGCGTACAAAGGAACGTACGCAGCTTTGCTGCCACCACTAGCCAAATAGACCGCGTGTTTAAATTATTGAAATTAAGATAAAACAACCTTGTGCGAAATGCCAGATGTTAAGGGTAATGCTGGATAAAAGAGCGAGTTTAGAAGACTGGTGATGTTGAATGTTGGCGTTTCGGTGTTGATAAAAAGCGCGTTGCTAAAGTCGTTTAAACAGCAACAAGAGCCAGCCGCAAAGACAACCTAGCGAAACAGCCTTGATGCTTTAATGTCACGGTTGAGCCCACTTTTAAATGCTGTAAGTAAATGACGCCTAACTGTTAAATAGACACCAAAACAGGCTGAATAAAACTGCCATTTTGGTGCTTTTCAATCTCCTAATAATTTCAGATTATCTTAAATGTCCCACAGATAAAAGAATGCGGCTTTGATGGTGTTTTTTATCCAACATTAAATACACCACTCCCTACTAAAACTGTAGTTTGGTGTAAAACGCGCACCAGAGAATAAATTACGCTCTCTCGACCGCTACCATCGCTTTAATTTATGGCTGATAACTGAGCGCTTAAGATTGAGCTAAATAATACCGTGCCCACGGCTTATACCGCTGGCAGCAACTTTACCTTCAGCCAGTACCGTATCATCGAGCTTAATTTTGAACGGACTGTCAGCTTTACCCACAATACTGTATTCAAACCCGTAAATATGGTTGTCATGAATATGTACTGTTGCTGAGCGGGCCGGTGAGACTAATTCGTATATCCCGTTGTCGGCATGCTCATTGATGATATTCACCATCCAGTTACCGCGGTCCATATCGATATTGAGCGTTTTCTCAAGCATTCGTTATTCTCCGAAAAACATTGTGTGTCACCTGAAATAACTAAAGAAGCACACCGCAACTGCCAGTGTGTTGATATTTGAATTATTGAAATAACGGCCTTAGAACTAACAGCCGGATGTAGGACAAATTGTTAAATTTATTTTAGGGCCAAACCAGCCTGATACAAAGCGTTTTTCTTTAGCTGATAATGATCTGCCACAATAGCAGCAGCTTTTTTCAGGGGTAAATCCTGCTTCAGGCGTTTAAGCAGAGCCATGGCTTCGCTGGGCAGTTCGTCGCTGGCAGGCGGCGCGCCGGCCACCATCAGCACAAATTCACCTTTTTGATGCACTGCATCTGCTTCCAGCCAGGCGACAATACCGTCCGGCGTATCGCTGACGTAGGCCTCAAACGTTTTGGTCAGCTCTTTGGCCAGAACCAGATGCCGATCTGGCCCCAGAGCGGTTTTGATATCGTTAACGGTATCCAGGATACGCCTCGGCGCCTCGTAAAATACACTGGTACAGGTTCGGTCGAGCAGCGTTGCCAGAACGTTCATACGGGCCTGACTTTTAACCGGTAAAAACCCTTCAAATATAAACCGATCGGTAGCCAGCCCGGAGGCGCTCAACGCCGTTATCGCCGCACAAGGGCCGGGCAAGGCGACCACATTAATGCCGGCTGCCCGGCATGCACGCACCAGTACAAAACCCGGATCGCTGATCAATGGTGTACCGGCATCACTGATTAACGCAACGGCTTCACCGCCGAGCAATTTATTGCACAGCATCTGAGTTCGCTTTTCTTCGTTATGATCATGCAGCGACAGGGTTTTCGCCTGGATTGAGAAATGTTGTAAAAGCTTCTGGCTATGGCGCGTGTCCTCCGCGGCGATCCAGTCTACCGCACCTAATACGTCGATAGCCCGCTGGGTGATATCCTGCAGGTTGCCAATGGGCGTGGGCACAATGTAAAGGGTAGCGGCGGTCATAGGGTAAAATCCGGCAAAGCTGAAAGGCTGCCAATATACCTGTTTGTCACAATGGCGGAAACCTTTGTGTGGTATTCGCTGGCCATTCAGCCAGAATTTAGATTAATCCGTAGATTTTAGTTATCAGTCAGTTAAACTGGCGGTTCAGGAATAATTGTATGGAATCGCGGAACGTTTATGCGTCGATGTTACCCATGGTTACTGTTTGGTTTAAGTGTGACTTTGCTGTTGAGTGGTTGTGGTTCAACTGCCACCACCACCCGCGCCCCGGTGAAAAGTTCAGTGCCCCAGGTGCAAACCGAAGAAAACACCGAGACAACGCTGACGCCGGCGATGATGGTCGCCCGGGCGCAGGATGTCTGGCAGACAACCGGCGATATAAATTTACGCAACGGCTACCTGCTGGATGCCGCGCAAGCCTTTATGGCTGACGGTGCGCCGGCTAAAGCCAGCCAGATTGGTTACATGCTGCGCGATCAAATCCGCTTACCGGAACAGCAAAATCGCTATCAGTTACTGCTGGCTGAACTGTACGGTAACGATCCCCGGGTTGGCAGTGCACAACGGCTCGAACTGCTGCAATCCATAACCGCTTCGGACCCTGCTACCAAGGCACAAAAGTTTGCTTTGATGGCAACCGATTATGCCCGCCTGGGTCAGTGGCTGGCGGCCGCTAACGCGCTACTCAATAGTGATGATGCCAATCCTGAACATGTAGCGCAGGCCTGGCAATGGGTTAATCAGGCTTCGGCGCAGCAGTTACAGGACAGTGGCCGCTTTAACAAACTCCCTGCCTACGTTTCGCTGCGTCAGCTTATTCTTGAGCATGGTTTTGAGCCTGACGTACTCAGGCAGCAACTGGCTCAGTATCAGCGCGTATTTCGTAATCACCCGCTGGTAACTCATTGGCCGGACAACCTGAGCAACCTCGACCAGCTAGCCCAGACTAATCGCGAGAATATCGCCGTGATGTTACCACTCAGTGGTCGTTTACAGGTCACCGGTATGGCGATTAAAGAAGGGATCCTCGCCGCTTACTTTAACGATGCCAGTGCCATGAATGCGACCCGGATCCCCCAGTTACAATTTATCGACACCAATGGTGCAACCGCCGATGAGTTAATTGTAGCCGCTGCCGACGCAGACTGGATCATCGGCCCCCTGCTGAAAGAAAATGTCGATGCGCTGCTGCCGAAACTCAGCCCACAACACCGCATTTTGACGCTGAACCGCCCTGAAGCTTCACTTCCGGCGCTAGGTAATGGCGAACAACAAGAGCTGCTGCCAGCCAGCTTCAGCTCACAGGTTTACTATGCCCTGGCACCAGAAGATGAAGCCAGCCAGCTGGCCGAGCGAGTATTTACTCAGGGCCGACGTTCACCGGTGCTGGTCGCCTCAGAGAACACGCTTCACCAGCGTATGCAGGACGCCTTTTTGACCCGCTGGCAACAACTCACCAGTGGCCTGGCAGCCAGTCAGCACAGCGCCCCGACACTGGTAACGTATTCCGACAACAATACGTTGCGCGAAGGCATTCTGGATGCTCTGGATGTTGCTCAAAGTAAAGAACGCATAAAAGAAATACAGAGCTTCGCCGACGGAGAGCTGTATAACATGGCGCGTAACCGGCGCGATATTGATGCGGTAGTGGTTTTTACCTCACCGGAACAAACCGAACTGGTTAACCCGGTGATTGAAGCCAGCATCAGCCCCTTTGGTGGCGTTACCGTGCCGGTGTTTGCAACCTCCCGCTCCATCGATTATGCCCAGTCGCGCAATCAGTGGCGAGATTTAGAGAACCTGCATTTCCTCGACATGCCGTGGGTATTGCCCGACAATCCGGCGCCGGAGCTGGCCGCTCAAACCGATGCGCTTTGGCCGCAGCGCCCTACTCCACTGCAACGCCTGTTTGCTTTTGGCGTGGATGCCTACAACCTGCTTCCGCGCATTAACAGTATGGCGTGGTTACCACAGTTACAATACGAGGGCCTTACCGGCGCGCTCAGTGTTAATCAGAACAATGAGATAGTACGCAGTTTACCGGAAGCAGTGGTAACCCAGGAGCGCGTACAGGTATTGGCAGAGTAATGGTATGGCACGTTGGATTGGTCACAACCAGGAAAAACGTGCGCAACAATACCTGCAACGGGCCGGACTCACTCTGGTGGCCAAAAATGTGACCTATCGGGGCAGCGAAATCGACCTGATAATGAAAGAACAGCAAACCTGGGTATGCGTGGAAGTAAAATATCGCCAGCAGGATAGCCATGGTCATGCTGCCGAAACGATCAGCCCGGCAAAAATTCACCGCATGGGTACTGCGTTTCAACGTTATTTAAGTGATAATGGTATTAATTCCAATATGGTTCCCATGCGGCTTGACGCAGTAGTCATTGACGGTGACACCATCAACTGGCTGAAGAACATCGCTCAGTAGAGTCATGGGCCTGTGCAGTTAAGAGAAACGATATATCTACATGATCGAAAATATCAAAGCGAATTTTACCGAAAGCATCCAAACTAAAATTGCAGCGTCTGAAATGCTGCCGCCAGCCATCGATAAAGCCGCCATGATGATGGTTGAAGCGCTTATCCGTGGTAACAAAATACTCAGCTGTGGTAACGGTGGTTCAGCCGGCGACGCCCAGCACTTTTCATCAGAAATGTTAAACCGTTTCGAACGTGACCGCCCCAGCCTGCCAGCGATAGCCATTACCACCGATACGTCAACGCTGACGTCTATTACCAACGACTACAGCTATGATGAAGTATTCTCCAAGCAGGTACGTGCGCTGGGTCAGCCGGGCGATGTATTACTGGCGATTTCTACCAGCGGTAACTCCCGTAATGTAATTAACGCCATGGAAGCCGCGTTGTCACGAGACATGACCATCGTCGCCCTAACCGGTAAAGACGGTGGTGAGATGGCGGGATTTCTGGGTGAACATGATGTGGAAATCCGTGTCCCTTCCAACCGCACAGCGCGGATCCAGGAAGTACACCTGCTGGTCATTCATTGTTTATGCGAGTGTATTGATGACAGTCTGTTCCCGGCTCATGACCCTGATGGCTATTAAACCTCTGCTACGCAACATACTCACCATTGGCGCTGTGCTGATTATATCAGGCAGCCTCAACGGCTGTGCCGTTGTGGCAGTGGGCGCGGTCAGCGCTACCGCCGTATCAGTCTCCAACGATCGCCGCACGGCTGGTACCCAGTTAGACGATTTTAATGCCCAAAATACGGCTTCCCGGCTGCTCGGAAAGCAGGACAACCTTAACGAAACGGCCAATATTGAAGTCACCGTTTATAACAAGGTGGCATTACTCACTGGTCAGGCGCCAAGCCAGGCCGATATTAACCAGGCCGAAGAGCAGGTTCGCAGCATTAGTTATATCAACAAGATCCACAACCAGATCCGTATCGGCCAACCTATTGCCACCTCCAGTGAACTCTACGATCGCTGGCTGGCAACTAAGATCCGCACTAAAATTCTGGCCTCAGATAATGTGCCGACCTCGCAAATCAGTATTATTGTCGAAGACTCTGAAGTGTTTTTAATGGGTCTGGTTACCAATCAGGAAGCTACCGCAGCGGTCGATATCGCTCGCCATGTGGACGGCGTCGCGCGGGTCGTTCGAGCTTTTGAAATTTACTAACAGGGCGAAGACTTTCAACAACAGGTAACGCAAGCTTTTCCCTGATAGACAAAGACGCATAGTGCAATTATGCTAAAGGGAATTACTCTGAGAATGTTGATTGGAAAATCGTGGATGTTCAGGTACGTCTGTCGTCAGACTGTTAATCGAGTCGCCTTGCGTGTAGTCCTTTACTCCCTGGCTGTATTTTTCAGTATCACGGGCAATGCTGCGCCATCGCAGCTCAGCGACTATTTTAGAGAAGTCTGGACCACCCGCGACGGACTCCCGCACAACACCATTAATGCCATTTCACAAAGTGAAGACGGCTACCTGTGGATAGGCACCTGGGAAGGCGCGGCCCGATTCAACGGCCGTTCATTTACCGTATTTGGCCGTGGCGAGCCCAGTGGCATGCCTGATGTCGGTATCCGCACCATCCATAAAAATCGTCAACAGAATTTAATATTTGCCGGTGCCCGCGGCGGATTAAGTGAGCGTCGTCCGGATGACTGGCAGAGCTGGCAGCCTTACCGGGTGTTAGTTAACGGCGTGGCCGACGATAAACAGGGTAACCTGTGGCTGGCAACTGAAGGACAAGGGGTTTACCGTCAGACAGCCCGCGGCGAGCGGACTCAACTGACCACTCAACAAGGCTTACCGAGTAACGTAATCTCCAGCGTACTGAGCACCGATGATGGCAGTGTCTGGCTAGGCACCGGGCGCGGCCTGGTGCGTCTGAACAGCGAAGATGAAAGCTTTGCACTGGAACAGGTCAACGGCTTACCTGAAGTCCCGGTGCTGGCATTAACTGCCTATAACGATGGCTTATTAATCGGCACGGAGCGGGGTCTATACCAGTATCAGGCCGGTCAGGTTAGCGTTTTCTCACCACAGTTAATGAATCTGCCGGTCTCGGTGTTACTCGCTTTCGATAACCAAATCTGGGTAGGCACTACCGACCGCGGTCTCCTGCGCTACAGTGACGCAGGCCTGGAGAGCCTGAATATGGCAGCCGGGCTGCCAAATAATCGTATCCTGTCACTGTTTCACGACCGGGAAAACAGCATCTGGGTAGGCACTAATGGCGGCTTATTCCGGCTTCGTGACGCGCCCTTTGTTACGCTAACCACAGAGCAGGGGTTAGCCGGCAATTACATTCGCTCGGTATTATCGCACAGTGACGGCAGTGTCTGGGTCGGCAGCAGTCAGGGCGTCAGCCGTATTACAAAGCAGGGCGTAGAAGCTATTGACCTTTCAGCATACAGTGACGCCCAGTCAGTACTGAGTATGGTTGAAGGGCCTGATGGCTCAGTCTGGATAGGCACCTATTCTGATGGTGTTCTGCAGTGGCAGGACGGTGCCATTGTACAGCAATACAACCGGCACACGGGTTTACTGGCTAACGAAGTCCGCGCCATCGCCGTTACCCCACAGGGCAGTTTATGGGTAGGCACAGGTCACGGTCTGAACTATGTCGACGGCAACGGCGTGCGCAGTTTCACTTCAGAAGATGGCCTGCCCACACCATTTGTAATGGGGCTGTATTTACACGATGACGGTCGTTTGTTTATTGGTACCGGTGGCGGCGTGGTTATAAGCACCCCGGACGGCGCTATTATCCCAGTCGACATCAGCCACCTTGATGATGCGGAGTATGCCTTTGGTTTCGCCCCGGATCCGGCAGCAGGCCTGCTGTGGATGAGTACCGATCGTGGCCTGATAGCCTTTGACCTGACCTCAGGCCACTTGACCATGCTTGGCCGGAATGCAGGTCTGCCTTTCGACAAAGTCTTTCAGGCGGTCATCGACCAGAACAGACATCTGTGGTTAAGCAGTAACCGCGGTATATTGCGTTTCAGACGCGAACAAATTGAGGAATACCTCACCGGAAAGCGCCAGCAGATTGATTACGAACTCTTTGGCGAAAGTGATGGGATGCAAAGTGCGCAGGCCAATGGCGGCTCAATGCAGGCGGCCACACTGGCTCAGGATGGCACGGTATGGTTTGCCACATCAAAAGGCGCCCCTCGGGTTACCCCTGCCGAACTGACCCGCTTTTCAGCCAATACCCCGCCGGTGGTATTAGAAGGCTTCAAAGTAAATGGTTCGGTCTGGTCTTTAAACGCCGATAAAGATATTGCCCCAGGTGCTGACCGGATTGAGATTCAGTTTGCCGGGCTGGGCTTCGTTATGCCGGAGCGGATTCAGTACCGCACCCGCTTACTGGGTTTCGATAACAGTTGGGTCGACCGGGGCTCCAATACTATTGCGGAATACACTAACCTGGCACCGGGCGACTACCAGTTTATGGTAAGCGCTTCCTATCCGGGAGGCGCCTGGGGCGAACAAAATGCCAGCTTCCGCTTTACCATTGCCCCTTATTTCTGGCAGCAAACAAGCTTTTGGTTTGTGCTTTTTCTGGCGGCCATGGCGTTAGTTACTGTGGCTCACCGCTGGCGGATGAAGAGTCTGCGCCAACGGGCCGAGGAACTCAGCACCCAGGTCGCCGAGCAAACGTATACGCTCAAACAACAGGCCGACAACCTGCGTAAAGTCGATGAAGAGCGCTCGGCATTATTACTGGAAATAAAGCGTCAGGCTGCTGAGTTTGAGCAACAGGCCCGGTCAGACAAGCTCACCGGACTCGCCAACCGGCGGGCGTTCGATGAATCACTGCACCGCGAGTGCGCCCGTTCAAGAAGACGCAATCTGCCGCTGTGCCTGGCGCTGTTGGATATCGATCACTTCAAGCAAATTAACGATACGTTTAATCACAGCATAGGCGACAAAGTGCTTAAACTGGTGGCGGAAGCCATCAGTCACCATTGCCGGGAGGAAGACCTGGTTGCACGTTGGGGCGGTGAAGAATTTGCCATACTCCTGCCCAACTGCGAGAATCAGGCGGCGCAGGACATCTGCGAGCGCATTCGCCTGGCGGTTAGCAAGACCGACTGTTCTGCCATCGCGCCGAACATTTCTCTGACCATCAGTATTGGGATCACGGCTTATCAAAGCGAAGATACTTTTGATAAATTGATTTCACGGGCTGACAAAGCGTTATACGCCGCTAAAGAAGCGGGCCGCAATCGCCTTACCCGAATTTAAGCGGCCGGGCTTTAATCTGTTGTTGGGTAACAACGACTGGCAAACGAAGGTAACCTGGCCTGTGACCGGCCATAGAGATGCACGTGCCAGGTGGGATGCATGCCCCGCGTAGCGTCGATTGCATGAATATCACTCTCAGTCATCACCAACACATCTCCTTTCGCCACTGCGCATGCTTTAGTTTCAGTTAAGCTGTTAGCATCGGCGCAATCATAAAACACGTGGAATTCTGTTCCTGCGAGTCCAACAATTACCGCCCAGGTTCGATGGTCATGAGGTGGCGTGTTGACTCCCACCCCATCAGATACCAGATAGACAGATGGGCCGCCGGCCGGATCCTCACTCAGTGGGTACATAAACTCTTCACCCGGCCCGGCGCGACGAAACTGACTTAAATCGAAGTTTGATGCCAGGCAAATTTCTCGCATACACTTACCGAAAGCTTGTAACTGAACATAATCAGGAGCATTGCTCTGGCACTCGAGCCGGATTTGCCGGACAAAGTCTTCGATAGCATTAAGAAAAGCGGTCATAAAGCGGTTTTTTGATATTACCAATCCTTCCAAAATACCATGAGGGCAGGCTAACTCCAAAAGACTGTGCCACCAGACCTGCATAGCCACTTTATCGTCGACATAATACTTTGGTGGTATGGCAGCGCTGCTCAAATAACCATCAGCTATACTACTGTAGTTACAGAGCGCAGAACTGGCAGGGGCTGGCGACTGGTCAGCAATATTCAGTACCACTTTCATCCCTATCCGCCGCCCAGCTTTGTCGACAATAACGGGGCACCCGTATTGACTGAACAGATTAAAACCCCTATATTGTCGACATCATTTCTAACAGTGAGTCGTTAATTGTGAGTATCGCAGCCTTTGCTGAACAAGCAGTTACCAGTGCTGATAAAACATTTTTACAGCTTCGGGTAGATATTGTTGAAGGAGCTATTCCGGCAGGCAGTAAGCTCAGTGAAACTGAACTGTCGACAAAGTATCAGGTCAGTCGCGCAGTTATCCGCGAAGCAATTAATCGCCTGGAATCCTGTCATCTGGTGGAGCGTAAAGCCAATGTCGGCGCACGGATCGTATCGCTAACCCCAGAAGGCCTAATCCAGCTCTACCAGGTGCGCGAAGCGCTTGAGGGCATGGCCGCTCGTCTGGCAGCAAAGAATATGTCGGACGAAGAAATTGCCGATCTCACTGCCCTGCTCGACAACCACTTTCAAACTGTCAAAGACGGCGAGTCTTACTATCAGGAAGCCGGCGATCTGGATTTTCATTACCGGATTATTCTGGGCAGTAAAAATCAACACCTTATCGAAGTGCTGGTTAACGGCATCTACCATTTGATTCGCATGTACCGTGTGCAGCTCGGCATGGCCGGGCCGCGGGTAACTACCGCATTTGACGAACACAAACACGTGGTACAGGCGATTGCAAACCGTGACGAAGAGCTGGCCGAAATGCTCATGCGTCGTCATATTTTGTATTCAAAAAACAACATTGAACGCAAGTTGCTTCAATCCTAATCAACCTAAACCAAGAGAATGATTATGAGCGCAGGTAAAAAATTTCGTCAGGCACTGGCCGACAATAAACCTCTTCAAATCGTAGGCACCATTAATGCCTACAGTGCCATGATGGCAAAAGCGATTGGCCATCAGGCCATCTACCTCTCTGGTGGTGGTGTTGCTAATGCTTCTTACGGTCTGCCGGATCTGGGCATGACCTCGTTAAATGACGTTATTGTTGACGTTCAGCGCATCACCTCTGCCTGCGATCTGCCATTACTGGTAGATATCGATACCGGTTGGGGCGGCGCATTTAACATTGCCAAAACCATTAAAGACATGGAAAAAGCCGGCGCCGCAGCAGTGCACATGGAAGACCAGGTAGCGCAAAAACGTTGTGGTCATCGCCCTAATAAGGAAATTGTATCAACCGCCGAGATGGTTGACCGTATCAAAGCAGCCGTGGACGCCCGCACCGATCCGGACTTTTTCATTATGGCCCGTACCGATGCCTTTGCCCAGGAAGGTCTGGAAAAAGCCATTGAGCGCGCTAAAGCCTATGTGGCTGCCGGTGCCGACGGTATTTTCGCCGAAGCAGTTAAAACCGAAGAACACTACCGCGCCTTCTCTGAAGCGCTGGATGTGCCAATTCTGGCCAATATCACTGAATTCGGTCAAACCGAACTGTGGAATAAGGAAGAGCTGGGTGAATGGGGCGCAGCCATGGTGTTGTACCCGCTAAGTGCCTTCCGCGCCATGAACAAAGCCGCCGAAACCGTGTACACAGCCATCTTAAAAGACGGCGATCAAAAAGCGGTCACAGACATGATGCAAACTCGCATGGAACTCTATGATTACCTGGGTTACCACGAGTACGAGCAGAAGCTCGATGCGTTATTCGCGGAAGGTAAAAACAAGTAAACCATTAACCGGCTGACGCCGCCCAATCGGGTTTTGCCACCCGCACAGCGTCAGCCCGAACAGATGTACTCTACAAAAATTACATTAGGAGAAAAACGATGGCTAAAGTACTCAGTGGTGCAGGCTTACGTGGTCAGGTAGCCGGTAAAACCGCTTTATCAACCGTAGGCGTTTCAGGTTCCGGCCTGACCTATCGTGGTTACGATGTAAAGGACCTGGCCAATAACTGTCAGTTTGAAGAAGTTGCCTATCTTATCCTTAAAGGCAAGCTGCCAAACCAGGCCGAACTGGATGAATACAAAGCAAAACTGAAAGGCATGCGCAGTCTGCCACAGGCGTTGCTTGATGTACTGGAACGTATTCCTGCTGATGCTCACCCAATGGATGTGATGCGTACCGGTTGTTCGATGCTGGGTAACCTGGAAATGGAAAACGACTTCAGCGAACAGGGTGAAATCACCGACCGTATGCTGGCCTGTTTCCCAAGCATTATCTGCTACTGGTATCGTTTTTCTCACGATGGCGTGCGCATCGACGTTAACACCGACGATGATTCAATTGGCGCACATTTCCTGCATATGCTGCATGGCAAAAAGCCAAACGATCTGCACGAGCAGGTCATGCACGTATCACTGATCCTGTACGCAGAACATGAGTTTAACGCTTCAACCTTTACCGCTCGCGTGTGTGCCTCAACGCTGTCTGACATGCACTCGTGTATTACCGGCGCGATTGGTTCACTGCGTGGCCCACTGCACGGCGGTGCCAACGAAGCGGCCATGGAACTGATTGAAAACTTCACTTCACCTGAGCACGCTGAAGAAGAGATGATGGGTAAACTGGAACGTAAAGAGAAAATCATGGGCTTCGGTCACGCGATTTATTCTGAGTCAGACCCGCGTAACGAAATCATTAAAGGCTGGTCTGAAAAACTGGCTGCCGATGTGGGCGATACTGTACTTTACCCGGTTTCAGTGCGCTGTGAGGAAGTGATGTGGCGCGAGAAGAAGCTGTTCTGTAACGCGGATTTCTTCCATGCCTCGGCTTATCACTTTATGGGCATCCCCACTAAACTGTTTACCCCTATCTTTGTGATGTCGCGTTTAACCGGCTGGGCTGCTCACGTGATGGAGCAACGTGCTGATAACCGTATTATCCGCCCCTCTGCAGACTACACCGGCGAAGATCTGCGCCCGGTGCCTGCTATCGCAGATCGCGCTTAAATCCTTATTGCCGCTTCGTGACCGTCGAAGCGGCAGTCTTGCTACGCTTTAGGATACGTCATGAATACCGAATACCGTAAAAGCCTGACAGGCACTAATCTGGACTACTTCGACGCGCGTGAAGCCGTTGATGCCATTAAACCCGGCGCATTTGATACCCTGCCCTACACTTCTCGTGTGCATGCAGAAAACCTGGTTCGCCGTTGTCCGCCAGACCAGCTTAAAGACTCCCTTATTCAGTTAATTGAGCGCAAACGCGACCTCGATTTTCCCTGGTTCCCGGCCCGCGTGGTGTGCCACGATATCCTCGGCCAGACCGCGCTGGTTGACTTAGCCGGCTTACGTGATGCCATCGCCGAAAAAGGCGGTGATCCGTCTAAGGTAAACCCCGTTGTGCCTACTCAGCTGATTGTGGATCACTCACTGGCGGTTGAACACGCAGGCTTTGAAGAAGACGCCTTTGAAAAAAACCGCGCTATTGAAGACCGTCGTAATGATGACCGCTTCCACTTTATTAACTGGACTAAAACCGCGTTTAAAAACGTGGACGTGATCCCTCCCGGCAACGGCATCATGCACCAGATTAACCTGGAAAAAATGTCGCCGGTTGTTCACGCCAAAGACGGCGTAGCCTTCCCGGATACCCTGGTGGGTACCGACAGTCACACACCACACGTTGATGCCCTGGGCGTTATCGCTGTAGGTGTAGGTGGCCTTGAAGCGGAAAGCGTTATGCTGGGCCGCGCCTCATACATGCGCTTACCGAATATTGTGGGTGTTGAGTTAACCGGTAAACCACAGCCTGGCATTACTGCTACCGATATCGTATTAGCGCTTACTGAGTTCCTGCGTAAAGAACGTGTCGTCTCAGCCTACCTTGAATTCTATGGCGAAGGTGCAGCGCACTTAACCTTAGGGGACCGTGCCACCATTTCTAACATGACGCCGGAATACGGTGCCACGGCAGCGATGTTCTACATTGACGACCAGACGCTGGATTACCTGAAACTCACCGGCCGTACCGCTGAGCAGGTCGAGCTGGTAGAGACCTATGCAAAACAGGCAGGCCTGTGGGCCGACACCCTGACCAAAGCCGAATACGAGCGCGTACTGACCTTTGATTTATCATCAGTAACCCGCAACATGGCCGGTCCTTCGAACCCTCATGCACGTTTAGCCACCAGCGACCTGGCGGCACGCGGCATTGCCGGTAAATGGGAAGAACAGGAAGGCCTGATGCCCGATGGCGCAGTCATCATTGCCGCTATCACCAGCTGTACCAACACCAGTAACCCGCGAAACGTGGTGGCAGCCGGTCTGTTAGCCCGTAATGCCAACGCGAAAGGTCTGGTGCGTAAGCCGTGGGTAAAAAGCTCACTGGCACCGGGTTCTAAAGTCGTAAAAATGTACCTGGAAGAAGCCAACCTGTTGCCAGAACTGGAACAACTAGGCTTTGGTGTAGTGGCTTTTGCCTGTACCACCTGTAACGGTATGAGCGGCGCGCTGGATCCACGCATTCAGCAGGAAATCATCGACCGCGACCTCTATGCAACAGCGGTGCTTTCCGGTAACCGTAACTTTGATGGCCGTATCCATCCCTATGCCAAGCAGGCTTTCCTGGCCTCACCACCGCTGGTAGTGGCCTACGCGATTGCCGGTACCGTGCGTTTTGATATCGAAAAAGACGTACTCGGCCATGATCAGGACGGCAACCCGGTAACGCTTAAAGACATCTGGCCATCCGATGAGGAAATCGATGCGGTAGTGAAAGCCTCAGTAAAACCTGAGCAGTTCAACAAGGTGTATGAGCCAATGTTTGATCTCTCGGTTGACTACGGTGATGACATCGATCCGCTTTACGAGTGGCGCGAAATGAGCACTTATATCCGTCGTCCGCCCTACTGGGAAGGCGCACTGGCTGCCGAACGTACCTTAAAAGGGATGCGTCCGCTGGCGATACTGCCGGACAATATCACCACCGACCATTTATCGCCGTCGAACGCGATTCTGGCGTCGAGTGCAGCCGGTGAGTACCTGGCCAAAATGGGCCTGCCGGAAGAAGACTTCAACTCTTACGCTACCCACCGCGGTGACCACCTCACAGCCCAGCGTGCCACCCTGGCTAACCCGAAGATCTTCAACGAGATGGTGATTGAAAACGGCGAAGTGAAACAGGGTTCTCTGGCGCGTATTGAGCCGGAAGGCAAGGTGACCCGCATGTGGGAAGCCATCGAAACCTACATGGAGCGCAAGCAACCGCTGATTATCATCGCCGGTGCCGACTATGGTCAGGGCTCATCCCGCGACTGGGCCGCCAAAGGCGTACGTCTGGCGGGTGTAGAAGCGATTGTTGCAGAAGGCTTTGAGCGTATTCACCGCACCAACCTGATTGGTATGGGCGTATTACCGCTTGAGTTTAAGCCGGGCACTACCCGCAAGACGCTGGAGCTCGATGGTACTGAAACCTACGATGTCATTGGTGAACACACGCCAGGCAATACCCTGACACTGGTTATCCACCGTGCCAACGGGGAAACCGTGGAAGTGCCGGTAACCAGTCGTCTGGATACGTTCGAGGAAGTATCTATCTACTCAGCTGGCGGTGTACTTCAGCGTTTTGCCAAGGACTTCCTGGAAGCCGAAGCAAATTAATCTGATATCAGGGGGGCTTTACGCCCCCTTAGCAGTTAACAATCCCTTAGTGAGAGACTTATGGCTTTTGCACCACAAATAAAAATTCCGGCCACCTATATGCGTGGCGGTACCAGTAAAGGCGTGTTTTTTAATCTGACCGACTTGCCTGAGGCAGCGCAACAACCGGGCGCTTATCGCGACGCCATGTTGCTGCGCGTTATTGGTAGTCCTGACCCGTACGGCAAGCAAACCGACGGCATGGGCGGCGCCACTTCAAGTACCAGCAAAACCGTTATTCTGAGTAAAAGCGAGCATGAAGGTTACGATGTAGATTACTTGTTTGGTCAGGTGTCTATCGATAAAGCCTTTGTGGACTGGAGCGGTAACTGCGGTAACTTAACGGCTGCGGTGGGCGCTTTTGCGGTAAATAATGGTCTGGTAGATGCTGCTCGTATCCCTGACAACGGCGTTGTTGTGGTCCGTGTATGGCAGGTGAATATCAGCAAAGCGATTAACGTGCATGTTCCCATTACCAATGGCGAAGTGCAGGAAACCGGTAACTTTGAGCTCGACGGCGTTACCTTCCCGGCTGCCGAAGTGAAAGTGGAGTTTATGGATCCGGCCGATGGCGAGGGTGATATGTTCCCCACCGGCAACCTGATTGATGAACTCACTACACCGGAGTTTGGCACACTTAAAGCCACTATGATCAATGCCGGCATCCCAACCATTTTTGTTAATGCGGCGGATATCGGTTATACCGGTACCGAGTTGCAGGACGATATAAATAGCGACCCGGCAGCACTGGCCAAATTTGAATCCCTGCGCGCTCACGGCGCGGTAAAGATGGGGCTAATCAGCGATATCAGTGAAGCGGCGGCTCGTCAGCATACGCCGAAGATAGCCTTTGTTGCGCCTCCCGCCGAATACACTTCATCAAGTGGTAAGCGGATTGAGATTGATGATATCGACGTACTGGTACGTGCACTATCCATGGGTAAATTACACCATGCGATGATGGGTACGGCAGGCGGAGCTATCGCCCCCCCCGCCGCCATTCCCCCCCCCCCCG
>NZIK01000007.1 GCA_002691625.1 Alteromonadaceae bacterium | reverse complement strand
TGGTTGCTTACTGCCTCAAGGAAAACAAGCCATCACTTGATATTACTGATGTTGAGCGTAATTCAATGGTCGTGGCTTAAGCCGATCTCGGGTTAATTAGAGTTACCATTGGCAATGCCGTCAATGGTCATACCAATTTGTTGCTGGTCGAGGTCTACAGAGAAACCACGAATTGAAATACTGGTAGACCAATCGTCTGAGCCAAAGGTATCCCCTTCGTTGATCAACACGCCCGGTAGGTTATCAATGGTTGCCAATACGCTGGTCATGCTGCTTTGCTGCTTGATCATCGACTCTTCAGTGGCGTTGTTGGCGTAAGAAACGCTGCGTCCGACAACGGTCACTTCTTCAATTTCATCCGGCTGGGCGGCAGGCGCGTTCATCGCCTCGGCAAAAACGGGCGTACCGGCCATAGCGGCCAGTACCGACAAAGCCAGCAGCGAGCGCTGCTTTAACTTAGCTGGGTTCATGGTTGTGTTTCCTGTGTGATTTTATAGGGATTATTCGCGTCAGATTAGACGCGCTCAATGACAATTCCATGACCATTCCCTGACAGTTAGATGAATCAAAAAAACTTTTAAAATTCATCTATTTGTAATAGTCACACAGGGTTGAAAGGAGTAAGTTACAAGGTTATTTTGGATACCCGGTTTAAGCGAGTCTGGTGAGTGCTTCAACCAGCGCATCAATTTCCTTTAATGTGGTAAATACCTGAGGGGTAACCCGAATACAGCTGCCGCTGGCTAAATCGTGACGGCCAACGGTAAACACGCCAAACTCGTTTTCCAGGCGCTTCTGCAACTGATTAATTTGTTCGCGGCTGCTTTGCCCGGCAAGGCGAAACCCGCCCATCCCGCTGGCACTGGCGTCGTCGGTAGCCCCGAGTACTTCGATGTGCGGCATATTACGGGCTTTGCTCACCCAGCGTTCCCGCAGGTATTTTAAGCGAACCATTTTTGCCGCCGGACCCACTTTATTGTGAAACCGGATAGCATCCGGCACTGCAAGAAAGGCGGCAAAGTTTGACGTGGCCATATGCACACGTTTGTGCACCAGAGTATTATCGGGATCGGATTCTCCAGGATACGGTGCTACTTTATCCAGCGTACCCTTACGCATATATAAGGCGCCAACGCCCACCGGCGAACCAATCCATTTGTGCAGATTAAACACCGCCCAGTCGACATTCAGTTCTGGCAGAGTAAAGTCGACTAACCCCCATGACTGAGCGCAGTCACAGATCACGTCAACGCCATGCTGTTTAGCAAAAGCGGCTATTTCTGCCACCGGTAAGATTAATCCGTGTTGATTGGAAGCATGGGTCAGGAGCATCAGTTTCAGGTTGGCCGTGCTACGGATTTTCTCCTGGTACGCCTCAAGTAATTGTTGCCTGGAGGCTTGCGCGGGCAAGGTAATTTCTACCCCCGTTGCACCCCGTTGTTCTGCCAGAGCAGCCATGGTGCGCTGAAAGGCGGGATAGTCGATATCAGCCCACATCAGCCGGTCGCCGGGCTTTATACCTTTATACTGAAATAACAGGTTGTGCATGGCTTCGGTGGCATTGCGGGTGAGCGCGATTTCATCTGCCGAAACGACCAGTGACTCTGCCACAGCACTTGCTGAGGCCTTGGCATCAGCATACCAGTCTTTACGCGCGTAATATGACAACTGATGATTCACCATTTTGGTCAGCTCGATATAAGACTGCTCTACCGGCAGCGACATTTTGCCCCAGTAGCCATGCTCAAGATTAACAATGCCATCGGTCTTTTTATAAAACGCGCTTACCGAGCGCCAATAGCTTTCATCCTCAGCCAGCTCAGCGGCAGACAAATCGGATTGCGGCAAGATTGGCCAGCTATCGGCGAAAGCCCGTGTGGCCGCCATAGAACCTGACAAAAGCAAAGAGTGCTGTATAAGTTTGCGCCGGGATAATAAAGGGGCTGACATGCAATAGACTCCAGAGTAATTTGAATTTGTATTTTTTATACGATTACACTGTTACGCTCTTAAAACAATCGCTTAAAAGCTCATTAAGGTAAAACGACGATTTTTACAGATACTTTCCAACCTAACAAAAACCAAGAAAGTACGGTAAAATTTGAGGGAGTTGTTGTTGTGGTCTAATTTTATACTTTAGATGGTGTATGTTTACTCAGAGATCCTCAATTGACTTCATTTCAGCCCTTGCATTCTGTTACTTCCCAGTCGCTTACCGGCAAGCTACAAGGATTTCACGAAGCGTTATTAGCCGACTATCCGCATATTTGCCGACTGGCCTGTGCTATTTATGATAAACCCACAGATGTGCTTAAAACTTTTATTAACAGCACCCGTCAGGGTCATGCTATTGCCGGCTACGAGGTAAAGCTGCACGACACACCCTCTTTACTGCATCTGGCCAACCACCAGCAAAGCCGGGTTATTGATGATATCAGTACCGAAATTCACGGCGGCTCGATGCATTCAGATTGGTTGCTTGAGCAGGGGTATTTGAGTTCGTTTACCGTACCCATCATTCGTCAGGGCCAGTTTCTTGGCTTTGTGTTTATCGATAGTGTCGAAAAAGACAGCTTTACCCCAAGTATCCAGCGTGACCTGATTATGCGCTGCGCAAGCATTTGTGATGCTATTGCCAATGAACTCGCGGCCGCCCATTTACTGGTAGCCACTGCATCGGCGATTCGTAGCATTGCTAACCTGCGGGATTTTGAAACCGGCATGCATCTCACCCGCATGGCGGAACTGAGTAAACTTATTGGCCGTAATTTACCTGCACACTTCGGCCTCACCGATGAAGACATCGAGCACATTTATCTGTTTTCGCCGCTCCACGACATCGGCAAAATAGGCATTCCCGATGCCATTTTATTAAAGGCTGGCAGACTAACCGATAGCGAACGTCAGACTATGCAAACCCATGTGCAAAAGGGCGTGGATATGATTGATTCCATCCTCGCGGAATTTAATCTGATTGAGTTTAACGATGCCCGGATCATGCGCAATATTATTGCTTTTCATCATGAGTATCTCGACGGCTCCGGCTATCCTTTTAAACTTAAGGGCGAGCAGGTGCCCATTGAAGCCCGGATAGTCACCGTGGCCGACATCTTTGATGCCCTGACCCACAAGCGGCCCTACAAAAAACCCTGGTCGGTTGAAAACTCGCTCACCGAGCTACATAAAATGGTTGAACTGGGCAAGCTCGATAAGGATTGTGTTACCGCGCTGGCCAACTCTCTGAACGCGGCCCAGCATATCGTTACTGCCTATTGTGATAGTCAGGAGTCGAACACCCATTCCCGCTAATGGCAATATAAGCCCTTTATTCCCCCATTTGCTTTGTGGTTCAATAGTCCTCCCGATACTGGTGCAGGTATCGGGTGTCAGTCTGCTTGCTAATTAGGATGAATTACTTTTGATGTTTGAATCGCTCACTGGGTTTGACATAGCGTTGGTGCTGGCTATTGGCTTTATGGTAGGCCTTGCCAAAGCCGGGATCCATGGTCTGACGCTGTTATCGGTACCGCTGCTTGCCTTGCTATTTGGCGGTAAACACTCCTCTGGTGTTATGTTGCCTATGCTGATCATGGCCGACATTTTTGCCGTGCATCATTATCACCGCCATGCTAACTGGCAGTTTCTTATCAAACTCTTTCCGTCGGCCTTTGTGGGCGTATTAATTGGCACCTGGCTGGGCGACCACATTAACGACGCACTGTTTATGCAAATTATGGCGGTGATTATTTTTGCCAGTGTGGGGCTGATGCTCTGGCTTGAGCGCAACAAATCCGCAGTGCCGGATTACACCTGGTTTGCCATTCTTGCTGGTGTACTTGGCGGCTTTACCACCATGGTAGGCAACCTCGCCGGCTCAGTAATGGCCGTTTACCTGCTGAGTATGCGCCTGCCTAAAAACGAATTTATTGGCACTGCGGCCTGGTTTTTTCTGGTGATCAATATCTTCAAGGTGCCCTTCCACGTATATGTTTGGGAAACCATCACCTGGCCGAGCTTTACCTTAAACCTGATAGCCTTGCCTCTCATCATTGCCGGTGTGTATTTAGGAATCTGGCTGGTAAAGCGGATCAACGAAAAACACTACCGCTGGCTGGTGATTGGCATGACGTTACTGGCTGCCGCCGCATTAGTGCCAGGCTAGATGTTTTAACGCGTGGCATGGGCTCATAATACCAGCCTGCATAATTGAATACGTATGTTTGTGTTTTTACGTTGAGGCAACGGCTATGCTTGGGCAAAGCCAATCAAGAGAGCCTTGCCCATGCCACACTGTTATTCGACCCAGGCCAGAAACGGCCTTTTCCTAAGCGTGCTGGCTGCGTTATTGTTAGGGTGTAATCCATTCCCCACCGCTAACGAGGACAGCATGTCTGCCAGCCACGAATTACCCCAACCACAAGCCGCTCCACCAGCCGGTAAGCCCGTGGTATATCAGGTATTCACCCGCTTATTCGGCAATAAAAATACCACTAATAAACCTTGGGGTACGCTTGAAGAAAATGGCGTGGGTAAATTTGCAGACTTTACCGATGAAGCCCTGCAGGGCATAAAGGAACTGGGCACCACACATATCTGGTACACCGGCGTACCTCACCACGCAGTGATTAATGATTACAGCGCCTATGGCATCAGTCACGACGATCCGGATGTGGTAAAAGGCCGCGCAGGTTCACCCTATGCGGTAAAAGACTATTACAACGTAAACCCCGATCTGGCCGTTGATCCGGCCAACCGTCTGGCAGAATTTGAGGCGCTCATTGCGCGAACCCATGCCCATGGCATGAAAGTCATCATCGATATTGTGCCTAATCACGTAGCGCGCAACTACGAGTCTTTATCGAGCCCTGCCGGGGTGAGTGACTTTGGCGCTCATGATGATACTGCGGTAACTTATACTCGGGACAATAACTTCTATTACGTGGTGGGCGAGTCATTCCAGGTACCCGTTGCCGACAACGACTATCAACCACTTGGAGGTCAGCCCCACCCGCTGGCGGATGGTAAGTTTGATGAAACCCCGGCTAAGTGGACGGGGAACGGCTCGCGTGCTGCCCAACCCGATGCCAATGACTGGTACGAAACCGTTAAGGTAAATTACGGCATCAAACCCGACGGCAGCGAAGACTTCCCGGCCTTGCCAGCAGGATTTGAGCAACAACCCGTTGCTGCTCACGCCGCTTTCTGGCAGGACAAAGACGTGCCTGATTCCTGGCGGAAATTTCGTGATATCACCCATTACTGGCTGGATAAAGGCGTAGACGGATTTCGTTATGACATGGCAGAGATGGTACCGGTAGCGTTTTGGTCTTATTTAAATTCATCGATAAAGGTACGTAACCCGGACGCCTTTTTACTGGCCGAAGTTTATCAGCCTCACCTTTACCGTGATTATCTTCACCTGGGCAAAATGGACTATCTCTACGACAAAGTGGCGTTTTATGACTCGTTAAAGGCCATAATGCAGGGCCGCGGCGATACCGCAGATCTGGTCTCCATTCAGGCGGACATGCAGGATATCGAACGCCATATGCTGCATTTTCTGGAAAATCATGATGAGCAACGTATTGCCGCCCCTGAGTTTGCCGGGGATGCCGACAAAGGCAAGCCAGCGATGGTGGTTTCCGCCTTAATAAGCCGCTCACCAACCATGCTTTATTTTGGTCAGGAAGTGGGCGAAGACGGCAGCGAAGATATGGGGTTTGGCAAACCATCGCGCACCACTATCTTTGATTACGCCGGCGTACCCGCCCACCAGCGCTGGATGAATAACGGCGCCTTTGATGGTGGTCAGTTAACGGCTCAGGAGCGCCAACTGCGAGACTTCTACCGCCGGGTGCTTACCATATCAGCTCACTACCCTGCCATGAAAGGCGACTATTACAGTCTGCATGCAGCGAGTCTGGCCAATGACAGCGATTACTCCTCGGCCCAGCTGGCTTTTGCCCGCTGGACAGACACCCAACACATGATTGTTGCGGCCAACTTTAACGCCACCACACCAGTAACTATTGAGCTCACCGTGCCAAAGGATTTGCTGATAAAGTCGCAATTACCTCAGGGTGAAATAGCTCTGACAGAACACCTGAATCGACCGAATACAGCGAACAAGATGATGGTCAACGATAAAACTGGCAGCATACAGCCCCCCCTGCCGCCACTGGGCTCGGTGGTGTACACCGTAGATCGCTAACAAAAATCAGGTTCAAGGGGTCAGAGAGGTTCAAGGGGTCAGAGTACATTAATCGACTGGTTAATGTACTCTGACCCCTTGAATTTCCTTGAATTTATAGCAATAAACGATAAAGTGCACGCACATGGATTGATTGTGCAAGCAGTTTTATCAATGTTGCATAATTTTAGTTGTAGATGAAACAAGGAAGTAGAATGAAGAAAATTTCCCTGATAGTTTTGCTGTTAGCGGTCGTCGCTGGCCTGTTGGGCCCTCACTTTGCGGGCAATTCGTTTAATCAGCAATTAGACGAATTTGCAGCAAAAATCAGCGAGCAACCCTTTTATGAGGCCAGCATTGAAAGCCGCGAACAAAGCTGGTTTTCAACCACCGCATCATTAGTTATCAGTCTGGATGGCGCTGCATTTGGTTCTCAGGCAGATGATGCTGAGCAGCAAAAGCTTTCCCTGACCATTCCAATTGTAGCCCAGCACGGCCCGTTGTTAACCCAGTCAGGATTAGGCCTGGGCTGGATAGACTGGCAGGTTAATATGGCCATTGACGACCCTGACGCCCGCTTCGCGCTGCCCGAAGGCGAAGAGTATATCTACTCTGCCACGGGGGTTGTAAACCTGTTTGGTACCGTTTCCTACCAGGATGTAATGCCCGCGTTTACCTACACCCATCCAGAATTGGCTTTAACGGTTTCGACCAGCGGTTGGCAGGGCAAGGCGAGTTTAACCTCTGACACGATAGATTCGGAAACCGTTACGGCGATGTCTGTTGAGTTATCTTTTCAGGGTACCCAAATCGCTACCATTGAAAACATCTCCATTGTTACCGATCTGGAGGCCGGCTTAATGCAGGCCTGGAATAATTCACTGTATGACGGTGTGGCATCTTTTACTATCGATGGTATGACCATAGCAGACCCAACCACCGGCGAAGAGACCAAACTGGAAAATATCGTTATGGATTCCGTTACCAGTGTCGATCAAACCGCCGGGCTGGGTAATGTACTGGTCTCGACTAAAGTTGCCAGCTTCGTTAACAGCACTGTTACGATGCGGGACATCCAGTTTGATCTTGAGATGGCAAATCTGCAGGGCAGCTTTTTGAAAGCCTATCAAAAAATGACAGAAGACATTATGAATTCGCCTGATGAGGCTGATAGAGTAATGCAGGCGTTTTTAAAAAAAGCCGGTCTTGCCCAGTTACAGGTTGACCCTGAATTTAATCTACCGGTAATTAAAGGCGTGATTAACGAGTCGAAATTTGATGGCTATGCAAACACCAAGGTCGTTGGCATTCAGGCACTGCCAGACACCATGGAAGATGCCAGGTTTTGGGCTGAACATGCCGTGGTAGACGCTAAGTTATCCATCGAGGAAGCTGCAGCGTTATTTATCACTGAACTGATTCTGAGAAGCCAGTTGGCGGCCAATCCTCAGTTTGCAGTCATGAGTAATGAAGAGCAAAATGCTTTAATTGAACAACAAACCCAGGGAACCATGAATGCGCTTGTGCAGCAAGGTATACTGAGCGAGACTGAAGAAGGTTATGAAATCACCTTTAGCATGGAAAACGCTGAAGCTTTGCTAAATGGTCAGCCTATGGGATTGCCTTTCTAACCGCATCCCGCTTTTATAAAAGGAAAAGTATAAAGGGATTATAAAGGGGTCAGAGTACATTAATTGGCTAATTAATGTACTCTGACCCCTTTATTCCTGACCCCTTTATTGTAGGAGGTGGAGTGTGGCCATAAGCCGGGTTCTGTTCTCTTGCGAGTGGCAACCATTCCTCTAGGCCAGCAATCGCTCACTGGCTCAAGCAACCTACCCGCCTCCCGTGCGGGCCGCACGTATAGGAGGCCTATTTGGTCTTGCTCCGGGTGGAGTTTACCGTGCCACAAACTGTTGCCAGTTGCGCGGTGCGCTCTTACCGCACCCTTTCACCCTTACCGGCGCCGAAGCGCTTAGGCGGTTTACTCTCTGCTGCACTGGTCGTCGGCTCACGCCGCCCAGACGTTATCTGGCACCCTGCCCTGTGGAGCCCGGACTTTCCTCCCCTTTCTTGCGAAAGCGGCGATTGCCTGGCCAACTCCGGCGCGCATTGTAGCTAAGTTCGCCACCGCGCGCCACGGCTTATTTTGCCGGCATATCAAAATAGAGGATATGCAAATCGTTATTCTGGCTTACCTCAACGGTTTCACCAGCAGCAAAGGCAACGCCATCACCGGCTGATACGGTTTCGCCATTAACCAGCGCACTGCCTTCTACTACTTGCAGCCAGCCAATCCGGTTTTGGTTACCCGCATACTGCCAGTTGCTATCACTAGCCAGTTTACCAGCCAGCACGCTGACATCCTGATAGATCCGCAGTGATTCGGCTTCGCCATGTGGCGAGAATATCAGCGTTGGTGCTTTCGCCGGCTGTAGCAACCCGGCAAAGTGTTTTTGAACATAACCTGGTGCCACATTAACCTGGTTGGATACTACCCAGATTTGCAGAAATTGCACCAGCGACTGTTTACTGTGGTTAAACTCGCTGTGGCGAATGCCGGTACCGGCTGTCATTTTTTGCACATCACCGGGGCGGATAACCGATTCATTGCCTTCACTGTCTTTATGGGCCAGCTCACCGCTTAAGACATAAGAAATGATTTCCATGTTGGCATGGCCGTGCTCACCAAAGCCGCCACCAGGCTGCACTGCGTCCTGATTAATAACACGCAGCGGGCCATGGCCCATAAAGCGCTCATCGTAATAATGCCCAAACGAGAATGAATGCTGTGACTGTAGCCAACCTAAATTTACCTGGCCTCTTTCGGCCGCTTTACGAATTTCCATAACTGGCTCCTTAATGTTGATATGAAGATCTTATCAGCATCCATAGTAAGGACAATAAGCAAAAATAAAGATACACTGTCGCACAAAGTGCAACAATTGAGAGTGAATTAATGGATAAGCTTGGTGCTATGCGCGCCTTTATTAATGTAGCTCGTCAGGGCAGCTTCGCCGGTGCCGCCCGGCAAATGGGCTTGTCCCGCTCACAAATAAACCGCCAGGTGGTATGGCTGGAAGATAGCCTGGGAGTAAGTTTATTTAATCGCACCACCCGCAAAGTGGATTTAACCCATGCCGGGCAAGCCTATCTGGCCAATATCCTGCCGGTGCTGGAAAATCTCGATGACGCCGAATTACAACTGCAGGACAACCAGCAATCACTCTCTGGTACCATCAAAATAAACGCGCCGATGTCGTTTGGCCTGACTCACCTGACCCCGGTAGTGCTGGATTTTATGCAGGCGTATCCGCAAATTAAGGTGCAGTTGGACCTCTCCGATGAAAAGCGCGATCCGTTATCGAACCAGTTTGATATGACGCTTCGCATTGGCCCGCCTGAAAACAATCCCGCGCTGATTGAACATGATATTACCTATACCGCTCGTTGCCTCTGCGCAGCTCCGGAATTTCTGCAACGCTATGGTACGCCTGATTCACCGGAAGAACTAAAAGAACTGCCATGCCTGCAATATGGCAATCTGCTGCATGGTAATTACTGGGATCTGCTGTATCAGAACAAATCACAGCGTGTGCGCATAAACGGAATATTGAGTTCCAATAATGGCGACGTGTTAAGGCAGGCTGCGATAAAAGGGATGGGGTTAGCGCTGCTGCCAACTTTTATTGTGGGCGAGGCCATAGCTAAAGGGCAGCTGATACCGGTACTCCAGGCCTGGCAACCTGCGCCGTTATTAATTTCGTTACTGTATGCACCTAATCGCCTTATGGCCATGCGCCTGAGTGTGTTTGTAAAGTATATTCAGGCGGCCTTTGAGCATGAGAGTTTTCTGCTCGGGTAAGATCGAGTAGGAGGGAGTTTCGCAACTCCCGTCCTCTCACACCACCGGGCATACGGTTCCGTACCACGGCGGTTCCTGTCTGTATTGACCATAGTC
>NZIK01000090.1 GCA_002691625.1 Alteromonadaceae bacterium | reverse complement strand
GACCTGACGCCAAGAGTCTGGAAAGAGAGATTCACGGACAAAAAATTAACGAGCGACTTAGA
The DNA here is from genome assembly GCA_002691625.1 of Alteromonadaceae bacterium. Taxonomy (GTDB): domain Bacteria; phylum Pseudomonadota; class Gammaproteobacteria; order Enterobacterales; family Alteromonadaceae; genus Alteromonas. The sequence continues at coordinate 17,197 of NZIK01000090.1, read as the reverse complement.
TAAAATGGGGTGATCCGGGTCTATATTGATCGCTTACACTGGAAGTGACCGCCGCCCTAGTCTTCCGTTTTGAATTTTAGATTTTTTGAGGGGGGGTTAAAAACTTTGGGGGTATGTAATGGACACCGCCGCCCCCGTCCAATTTTTATGCGAACTGAAATGAAAAGAAAAAGACCACTGAATAACCATTCAGTTTAAAACATAGTTCTGCGCCAATGTATACCAAACTTCCATTTCCGCTTACTTCGCTGGACTTGTTTCCGCCAGTTGTGAGGTGTATAACAACGCTTCATCTGTCTACCGTAAGTTTGGCCCACTGGCACATGGCAGCCGCACTCGATTAAACGGAACTTGAGCCCGAGATCAAGCGTCTGTTAAATTGTACTGGGAAACATGGGAACATGGGAATTAGTAGCTCTAGCTATTGAAACATATTGGTTTAAAGTATTCCCTCTATCTCGCTTTCGTGTTCCCACCGCGGAACATATGGGAAAAGTAGTTGTTACTGCTATCAACCTTCGTTTTAAAACTATTGGATTATAAAGTCTAAAGAAATGACAAAGCAGCTTAAGAGTGAAAAGACCTGACAGGAATTCGCAGAGGGATTACTGATAGCTCATTAACATTTATGAACTTGATTTGACTATTATTACTATATACAACATATTATTACTACTTCCTAAGGGCACAGTATTAAGATGAAAAAGTTCACGCAAGAATCAGAAGAAATCACTTTGGTCATTCTTGGCTCTTTCAATCCCACGATATTTCAGCCTCAATGGTTAATTAGAAATCAATTGGTTGCTGAGGAAGAATTATCCGGCGATAACATCAACATAGAGCTTATACACCGTGACTTAACAAAGTTCGAGAATAATTGGTTCATTATTGAAGTTACCCCAAGCAGACTTTTGATTAAAGCTAAAAAGAGCCATAGAAGCGAGGCTGTTAGAGATTTGATTTGCAGTATTTTTGCAATACTATCTGAGACGCCTATCGAATCATTTGGGATGAACTATATCGAAGAGTATAGGTGTGCATCATCCTCTGACTGGCACGCATTCGGAGATACTTTAACTCCGAAAGAGATTTGGCATCAGGCTATTTCAACTGATGAATCAACTAAATCTATCGGCATGCTGCAAACAGAAATGAGAGTCGAACGCTTCGATAGCTTACCCGGGAATATCAACGTTAAGGTTGCACCTAGTAATTTTGACCCACCTAAGTTTAAAGTACATATTAACGACCATATTGATTATGCAACCTTGCTCAAGGATACTTCTTCAAGCATGGAAACTGCGTTTCCACAGTTTTTAATGTCTTTTTGGGAAGATTCAATCGATAATTCAAAGCATTACATTGCAAACTTAGTACAGCTTGTAGAGGAAAGGATTTCATGAATCATACAGCTTCTAATGAGACAATTTGGGCACTGACGCCATTGCATCGTAAAACACAAGGTGGCTTTTCATCCGATGCAAGCATTAATCTTAGTAAAGATAATGTATTAGATACTAATTCTGAACTCCGTTCTGGAAGAGAGTCTAGCCAGGACACAGTTAAAGGAAACGCATCGGAATACATTAATCAAGCCACCACTTTTTATTCCAGCCGTCGACTTAGCAAGCAGACTACGTTTAACAATGAAAAAACCCACGTTTCACAAAAGTGGCAAGGTTATGTTACCTCTGTTGACGACGAGGCATCAGAGTTCACGGCTATCATTTTTGACTTAACTTCTCCAAATATGCCAAAAGAAGAAGTAGTTTTTGATGCTAATGATTTGAGTTCCTACGACATAGCTATGCTAAAAGAGGGAGCAATTTTCTATTGGACAATAGGCCATACTCTTCGTGGTGAAACTAAATCGAAAACTTCGGAGATATATTTTCAAAGGTTAAGAAATTTGACGCCTAAACAGACCAAATTTTCTGACTCTGATATTGACGACTGTTTCTCGATATTCGATGACATCGATTAATTTAACTGTACCTCCTTCAGATAGCATTGAAGTTTCCTTATTTGGCCCAGGCATAGGGGAATCAATTTGTGTACATTTAGGTTTAGGAAAATGGCTTATCGTCGATTCTTGCTTAAATCCAGAGACTGGAATGCCAGCTGCTTTGGAGTATCTTTTGTGTCTGGGTGTAAATGTATCAATTGATGTTGAGTTAATTGTTATCTCACACTGGCATAATGATCACATCAAAGGTCTATCAAAAATAATAGAGGCCTGCTCTAGTGCTAAGATCGTTTTTTCTGAAGCATTCTTAATAGAAGAATTTAAAACTTTCGTTAAAGCACTGAATAGCGCTCCCCTACCGGGGCCAATAGAAACTGAAACAGATGAGATAATAAAAGTTTTACAGATATGTAAGGCCCGTAAAAATAATAAGCAAAGTTTAAATATATCTAAAGCAATTGCAGACAGACTTCTATATCGTTCTGAAATAGCTGAGGTATGGTCTCTTTCACCATCAGATGATGCGGTTATACAAAGCAAAGTAGATATCGGTGTAGAAACATTCAAACAAACCCGCCATCGAAGAAGAGTTAAGATGACTGAAAACTTGAACTCGGTAGCAATTTGGATATCCACCCCGTTTGGCAATGTTTTGTTAGGTTCAGATTTAGAGGCATCTTCATCCAATACTACAACTACTGGATGGCAAGCCGTTTTAAACTCCAGGCAGCGCCCCCAGGAGAAAGCTAAATTTTTTAAAATCCCCCATCATGGTTCGGTAACAGGACATCTTCAACAGGTCTGGGAAGATATGATTGAATCAGATCCAATTGGCTTTTTAACAGAATATAGAAGTAGTCGCTTACCGAATGAGAGTGACTTAGTGAGGCTACTTTCATTGACTAGTAGCTTATTCAGAACTACTGAACCAAATAATAAATTACCGAGAAGAGAAAATACTATAGACAAGGCCATGAGAGGTTCAGTAAAAAGAAGAAGAACTATCTTAAATACACTGGGCCATATACAGATTCGATCTGAAGCAAGTGGCCACATAGTTGGATTAAACAATTCTGCATTACAAGTTAGTAACATTAAGTCATGCAAATGATTAGTTATTTAGCAACCCAATCCTTGAACAAGGATTGGCGACTATGGAAATAATCATAAATGGATGCAATAGCCCTCATGGCAGATATTTGTAATCTATAGAATGTAAGGTATACGGATAAAAGAAGTATGCGTCTTTCTTGTTCAGATTTTTAAATTAATTAGAATCAATATTAATCATTTTTACGATTAATGGACGCCAACTCAGTGGAACTTTAAACAGGAAATCGAAGTAACACCTGAAGTAACATTAAAACGAATAAAAATCAGGATAACTTTTAACTAACAAACACTTAAAGAAATAATTCAAATCCCGCCAGCCCACCAAATAAAAAAAGCTTGCCAATCGGCAGGCTTTTTTTATTTGTGATAATTGATTGGAAGCTGAAAACGATCCCGGGTTCCCCAAAACGTCCGAAACGTTTTGGGACATGCTTTAGCATGGTCGGCGTTTTTCAAGCTAGTTGTCACCTTTAAAGCGTTTTAAGCCGCTTTACTTTCGTTTTTCTCATTCACCCCGCGGGTTGGGTTTAATGTAGTTGGCCCAACTGGCTCGCAGTTTCGTATCTTGCGTTTCCCCCAGCGGCTTGGATTAGCTTGCTTTGCCAGTTCCAGGCGAGACTGTCTGTTCGCTAGTATCGATTTATCTTGTCCCGTGGTCCGTAGGACGAAGACCGTGAATGGTCTGCGCCAATCACGCCAGCTTGTTCCTGATTAAAGTCCCAGTTCTTTATCCAGTGCTTTGGAGAATTCCTCAAAACTCATATTCGACATCAGCTTACCATTTACCACAAAGCTTGGCGTTGAGCGGATGCCATCGGCTTTGGCGTTTTGCTGATACCAGTTAATCAGCCTTTCAGATTTGGCTTCATCACCTAAACAAGCCTGCAGCTGTTCGTCATTCAATCCCACAGACTTACCCAGTCCAACCAATTCGTTAAGGATGGTATTACCGTCGCGACTGGCCATCCACTCTTGCTGCTGACCAAACACCTTATCTACAAAGTTAAAGTAATCTGCACTATCGCCGGAACAGCGCCCAATCATCGAAGCAACCAGGCCAAACTGATCGAAATAGACTTCGCGGAAAACAAAGCGAATCTTGCCGGTATCAATGTAGTTTTCTTTTAGAGGTTTAAAGGCATTATTGTGAAATGATGCACAGTGTGGGCAGGTAAACGAGGCATATTCTACTACCTGAACCTGAGCCATGGGATTACCTAAAGCCATATCTTTCACCGTGGCTTCAGCCGGGTTCACCGGTGAAGTTTGCGACTCAGGGCCAGCCGGGATGGTCGTCACCGGGGCACTGTTATCCTGCTCATACACCATAAAACCAATACCCAGTGCCAATACCAACACGCCTACGGCCAATAATACTACCCGCGAATTCATTTCTACCTCTAAAATTTAACTAGATACAAGTCATAGGTTACCACTTTCCGGCGGCGATTCAGAAGGGAGTTTAACCCGAAGGCGCTTTTATTTACCTCAGGCGACATGCTTCACGATTCTCAAGCTTCCCTGTCATTGGTCCATTTCCGGGTGCAGCGCGTAAGTATTAGTGAGACATAAACGCACCCAAGGAGGCAACTATGTTTACTCAACAACCCGGTATTAACGATTTATTCGTGCAGTTAGGTTTACCGTCTGACGAACCGGCTATCGAAAAATTTATCAGTGAACATCGCGGACTCAAATCTGCCCAGCCACTTGCCGACGCACCATTCTGGAACGATGCCCAGGCTAGTTTTCTGCGCCAGGCACTGGCTGAAGATGCCGAATGGGCAGAGGTAATAGACGAGCTCAATACCCGATTGCACTAGGCTTTAATTCTCCCTCAGGGCGCAGCATCACATATCGGTGCTGCGCCCTTCTGATTTCTTCGCACTACTTTTTTTGCATTTATTGTTGCTTGATCTGGCGCTATACATAGGCTTAATAGGTTACTTATACTAAAGTAACAGTACTAAAGTAACAGTACTAAACTATTATAAATGTATAAAAAAGGGCGAAGTTTACGCTATGACACAATGGTTTTGGCACACGTATGATGTAATTGAAAAAACGTTCTTTTACACTCTCACCCGAAAGATAATCGGTAACATCAGCTTTTTGTTTCTGTTTCAGCTGGCAAATTTCTACCTGTTTTATGCCCTTATGAGCAGCCCGGCTGAGTCTCAGGGTAGCTACCGTTCTACGCTGATTACGCTGTTTATTCTGAGTACACTAAGTTTTGCCTTTACCATTTTTTACATGCACCCCCTTATTGTGCAGCCGGTAAAGGCGCTGCTGCACACCCTTAACGATATTAACCATACCCAGGGCGATCTCTCTACACGACTCCCCGCTTTTACCTGTGATGAATTCAGCGAATTGTCTGCCGCCTACAATAAGTTTGCGCATAACCTCAGCGAACTGATTGAACGAGTTTACAAAGATGCCGAACGTTCCAGTGATGCCAATAAGGAAGTCTGCGCACTGGTTAAAAACGTTGATAGTCAGGCCGCCACGCAAAAGCACCTGAGCGACAACATCAGCCAGTCGTCACAACAGGTGGGTCATAGCATTCACGACATCGTGTCGGCCTCAGAACAGGTGTCCACCACCAACAGCCAGAACCAGGCCAACGCCACCACCGCTAATCAAACTCTGGTTACCTCGAAGCAGCAAATCGAGCGGATTACACTGCTGCTGAACCAATTTTCAGAAACGGTGCGCGGCTTACAAAACAACGCCGACAACGTGCGAAACATTCTTAAAATGGTTGAGGGCTTTGCCGATCAAACCAATCTGCTGGCCCTGAATGCCGCCATTGAGGCAGCACGAGCCGGCGAAGCTGGCCGCGGCTTTGCTGTGGTGGCCGATGAAGTGCGCAGCCTGTCGGCCAAAGTGGCCGATGCTACCCAGCAAATCAGCAGTTTTCTTAATGAAATGGAAAACCTGGTGGGTGAAACCCAGCAAGAGTCCAGCCGCCTTATCGATGCGTCGGGTCAGATGCAGCAGAGTATCAGTGATACCTCTTCTACCTTTGAGCAAATGATGGACGACTTCAAACAAAATATGGAAGCCTTCCAACTGATCATGAACTCAGTAAATGTGCTGGAATCTCAGCAGGCACAGGCCACCGAAATAGCTGGCCAGATCACCCAGCTCAGTATGGATATTCAGCACTCTATGGCGTCGAGTGTGGAACAGGCCGAACACGCCCAGTCGCTGGCCAGTTCAACCCGTAAAGGCCTTAGCCAGTTTGTGGTAAATTAAAGCAATCCAAAGCGCAACGCGCATCGTATTGGTGGCATTAGCAGGAGAGAATGCATGCCATCAAAACACCCACTAACAGATGCCACCTTGTCGCGCATTATTGAAATGGCCTGGGAAGACCGTACTCCCTTTGAAGCCATTGAAAAAGAATATGGCTTGTCTCAGGACGGCGTAATTAAACTCATGCGCAGTGAACTGAAACCATCCAGTTTCAGGCTCTGGCGCAAACGCACTGCCGGGCGCACCACCAAACACCTTAAGCTTCGCTCGCCCGATATCAACCGCGGCTACTGCCCTACCCAGTACAAACAGCGTTAGTTACTTTTGCGGCTATCTGTGATTAACTCAAGCTCTGCTGGCTTGATGACATAAGGACATCACAGATGATCACATTGTATGGATTTGGCCCGGGGCTGGGCATGTACGACCCCAGCCCTTTTGTACTCAAGGTCGCTGCGTTTTTACGCCTGGCCAACATTGACTACCGTTTCAACGGCAACGTTAATCACGTATTTAAGGCGCCCAAGAAAAAGCCCCCCTACCTCAACGATAATGGCACCATTGTGTACGACTCCACTTTTATTATCAGTCATCTTAAAGACCGTTACGTTGCCGATTTCGACAGCCATTTATCTCTCCAGCAGCAAGCAACCGCCACATTTGTCAGTAAGTCGCTGGATGCAACGGTTTATGCCTTTTTGGCCGAAGCCATTCTGGTGGAATTAGACAGCGACCTTACCCGCCTGGCCCGCCAGTATTTAAACCTGAATAACTACTGCCAGCGTATACAACAACAGTATTTTGCCCGCTAGCTTCTATTTGCCAATGGGTAACTGCGTGGCCAGACTGCTCACCAACAAGCCCACCGCAATGGTTAAGGCAAAACTGGTGAGTGTACCGAGCATGACATATTCGGTGAGCTTTTTATCTTCACTCTGGCGCAAATCGCCAAAGCGAAACACCGATTTTGCTGCCAGCAAAAAACCAATCGCGGCAAACTGATTGAGCAATATAAAGGTCAGTACCAGAACTCTTTCCAGATAACCGATGTTCTGCCCGGCGGCCTGCAAAGTGGTTTCACTTTCTTCATTCGGTTTATCGGTTTCTATGGCATTGCTCCAGGGCGCAAGGATCTGCTTAATGATGATTGATAACGGCCGCAGCACCAGCAGGTAGCCGGTCATAATCGCCAGTGTTTTATAGTTAAGTGACTGTTTGAGCCAGGCATTTACCGTGGCTTGCTCCGGCTGCCAGACCAGCAATACCACAAACCCAATTACCGCAATATGAGCCAACTGGTCGGCCAGAAACGCTTTCATGGATGAGCCGGCGTAGGATTTCAGGCCATCGATAATAATATGTGAACCACCCAGTAACAGCGCATAAGCGACGATTGTAAGCGGATGGGTTTCGGTAACTAAAACTAACATCAGCGCGGCTAGCAAGCCGTGGATAGCGCCATGCCAATATAAACAAGGCGCAGAGAAATGACGCTGAGTGCGTTGCGAAATCCAGTGCGAAGGCTGCAAGTAAAAGTCAGCCACTATATGACCGGCGATCAATAGCACCAGCAAGGTCATGGTCGTCATGAGGTAAAATCCTTTTTCACCTGGGCAGCAAAATACACCAGGTAGTCAGCAATCAAATGGTACTGACTGGTGTTTAATATACGCGTAACGTTACTGCGCTTTTTATCCAGCACCCAGGCCAGATGTTCATGGGATTTATTATCCGCCATCAGATAAGCCAGTACAACCTGAGCCTGGGTAGATGTTAAGCGGTCCAGGTGGCTGTCGAAAAACCGGGTAAGCAGTTCACAGTGCTCAGTGAACACTGGGTTAGCGCTGGCTATAGTCAGCCCACGGCCTTTGAGTTTATCCAATCCGTGACCGGAAAGTGTGTAGGCTTCACCGGTTGCCGTTTTGACGTGTTGTCCGGGAGTTTCCCCACGCCCTATTCCAATGCATTGCCTTACTGCAACTGAGGGTTCACCACTGCGTAAGGATAAATCAATGATGGTGGCTAATCTCGCGGCCAGTGGCGGCGCCACCACCAGTTGAAAACTGTCACCCCGAAAAATATCAAAGGCCGCGTTGTAACGGGCCCGAAAGGATTTTAGCAAGCGCTCCAGGTTTAAGATGACCTGGCTGAATGCCTCGCCGGATAGTTTACTGGAGCCAACCAGATCGCCGGTAATAACCGCTATTACCCCTGAATTTTCCGCATTTTCGGTGCTTTTCATCGCATTATCCCAGCGTTAGCGTATCCCGGTATTTAATCACTTGCCTTAAAGTTACTATATTTAGTCACATTAATCAAAGTGATTATATTTAGTAACAATCAACCCAGCACGCGCTGAGCAAACCAAAAACTGGCGAGCAGCGCGATACATACCGAACCACCGCGGGTAACCATAGCAGTGAGGCGGGAAAAACGCTTGATGAGTTTCATCATCACAAAGGCAAGTATCACGATACCCAGTTGAGCAAACTCTACTCCAAGGTTAAAGCTAACCAGTGCACCAACGTAACCCGACGATGGAATACCCAGCTCCTTTAAGGCCTGGGCAAAGCCCAGCCCGTGCACCAGACCAAAACCGAATACCAGCATAAACCGCCATACGGGGTGAGGCTTAAATAACAGGTTTTCAATCGCAATCCAGGCAATCGACAACGCAATAACAGGCTCAATAATGTGCCCGCTCACCACAATAGCGCCATAAGTCGCCAGGCCAAGCGTTACTGTATGGGCCAGGGTAAAACCAGTGATCAGCAGCGCCAGCTGACGCAGTGAAGCCACGCCTAAAAACAGTCCCAGTACAAAAAGCGCATGGTCCCAACCAAAAGGCACAATATGCAGCATGCCCTGTTTAAGGTAGTTGGCCCATAGCTTCACATCAGCGCTGGCAAGCCCCTCTGCCGGTGGCTGCGTATTGAAATAAAAAGCCGGACTGGCCTGATTGCGCACCAGCCAGCGACTTAACGTAACCTGCTCACTGTTATAACTAATATTGAGCGCAATAGGCTCTTCAAATTTAAACGCATCGGTGAACACCGCAACCAGAGCACTTTGGGTAAAATCATCAGGCAGGTCCAGAGTAAACACAAAGCGGGTCATGGGCCAGGCGAGCCCCGAGGTAAAATCCTCCGCCGGCGCATCCGGCCAGCTTACAGCACTAAGCTGCCAGCTTAGCTGCTTGTCGCCAAGAGTAAACCGGCTGGCCTGCTCAAGCCCAACAATCAGCTGCGTAAAGCGAGGCGACTGTTGCGGCTCACTAGCCTGTGTCAGGGCATAGTAAGCTTTTCCCCCCTCCATAGCCTTGGTTAGATCCACATCCATGGTCACTACGGCCTGACCTTCGTCACTAACGCTAACGTTAATCCGGGTCATATTCAGTAAGTGGGCCTGAGCTACTCCGGGCAGGCAGAGCAGCATCAGTAACACCCTTAGCATACCAATCATAATGGCCCTTGCTTACCAGATGATCGCATGGGTATTGCCGGTGGTTACGTCCACCAGGCCGCCCGGATTCCCCTCATAAGGCGCTACCAGTTGCCACTTCCAGGGCGCTGCGGTTAAAAAGGCAAAACGCATTCTTTCCGGTAATCCGTTGGCATTGATCCAGGCCATTTTATCGGCCTGATGATGAAGATTTTCCATTTCTGCCGCGACCTCATTTACCGGTCGGGCTGTCATTAATCCGCCAACGTCAAGGCGCACCGTGGCAACCACCTTGCCATCATTCACCAGCACCCAGCCGCCGCCCATATTGGCTACGGTGTTGGCCGCCAGCGCCATGGCATAATCGTCGTTACCCATAGTCCAGATATTGTGCAGATCATGAGACTGCGAACTGGCCAGTGCCGAGCCCGGTGTTTTCGGTCCTACGTTTTGCCAGATCATTTTCGACACTGCCGCCGCACCGTGATAGCGGTCGACCACTGCCACTTTAATCAGGCCCGCTGCCGGATCGGCTTTAATAGTGCCATCCTCAGCCACCGGCAGCTCTTTGGTGATAAACTCCGGCTCAAACCAGAACGGCTCCAGCACCGCAGCATTCACTGTTTCGCGGCCTTCCGGAGCGGTAATCACAAAATCTGCCGCAATCAGTTCCCGCCCCACATTCATGGTATCCGTTGCCCATTGTGGATAATCTATTTCGGGGATAGGTAACCGGTATTCGCCGTTATCAGCTGCTAGCTGGCCATTAGCATATACACGCTCAATCGCCACAGTTTGCGGATCCGATAACAGTACAACATCAGCATAACGCCCCGGGGCCAGAGCTCCCACCAGGTGGTCAATATTGAAATGGCGAGCAGTGTTATAGCTGCCCAGTTGATAGGCAATTTCAAGTGGCACCCCTAGCTCAATAGCACTACGAATATTGTAATCCATCGAGCCCAGTTGCAGGGTGGCAAACACGTCGCGATCGTCGGTGGTTACCGAGATATTGCTCCAGTCTTTCAGGCCAATTTCCAGTAATTTTGGAAACAACGAGTCCATGCCGGCCTGTTTAATTTCTAAAAATACGCCGCGGCGTAATTTTTCAATGCCTTCATCAGCCAGACGCACCTCATGATCAGAGGCCAGTCCTGCCGCGGCAAAGGCACTGATATCGGTTTGTGAGGTCAGGTTCATGCCATGGCCTTCTACTACACCTCGGTAGTCGTAGGTTGCCTCAATCATCTCCCAAATACGCTGGTGACCACCGTTATCGGCATTAATTACTGCCGACCAGTCCATCACTTCACCTAAGGCAACCACTCGCGGATCATAGGTTAAGAAATCGCGCATCTCGTTATAACCATAGTAACCACCACCCGATTCATAAACCGTTGGCGGCGTTGCCGAACCGATAGCCGGGAAGATTTTCAGCGTGCTGCCTTTGCGTTCCGCCTCAAGCCAGAATTCGGCATTACGATTGCCCACAACATTGGATATCTCGTGGGAACCTTCCACCGTCCAGGTATTGCCGTGAGGGATCACCAGTGCCGCTTCATATTCAGGCGTCAGGTAAGAACTTTCGATGTGTTTATGCGACTCACCAAACCCCGGTACAGCCCACAGACCCTTTGCATCATAGGTACTCTGAGTTTCACCCGGCCAGGTACCAGTATCCCCCACCCAGGCAATACGGTCATGTGTAATCACGATATCCTGTGCGGGCAACCACTCCTGGGTAAACACATTAAGCAACGTTACGTTTTGAATAATAAGCTCGGCTTTTTCCCGGCCAAGAGCAACCTGCGTAAGCGCCTGGCGGGTTTTCACTTCCTCTTTAAATACATGAGTTTCAACCGGTGCATCAGAATCTGCCATGGCGTCCTGCTTAACTTCAGTGTGGGGCGAACAGGCACCAAGCAAAACACTGATCAACAGCGTCGCTGTGAGAGGATTACGGGTGGCAGACATAACAATACTCCTGGCTGGCTAAGATAATGAGTGGAAACGAGTCACGCCGAAGGCTGGCATTGGTCAGTATCTTTTTCGACAGATTGCAGCGGGCTAGCAACTATGAGCAATGTGATAGCAATTGTGGTGCCAGATACCTGACCAAACAGTCAAACCCGAAAAGAGTGGCAATAGGCCGCTCTATTCACTGCAATCACGCTGGCAAAAGTGAGCTGCGTGCACCAATTGGTTACATCCTTGCACTGTGCGCTGGCAGATATATTTTTCTGGCGGGCAATCTCTACGGCCTGCGATTGCGTATAGCTCAACATGAAAACCAAGCCAGCCAATAATCATCTATGACATCATCGGTTCCGCCCATGCTCACTGTGGTCTGGTTTAAGCGCGACCTGCGATTACAGGATCACGCACCGCTTCATCATGCAGTAACTCTTGCTACCGATAAGGGCTATCCGGTATTGCCACTGTACCTTTTTGAACCGGACATTATGGCTGACCCGCACCATTCAGAACGGCACTGGCGGTTTGTGTGGCAAAGCTTGTTGGCCATGCAGCGCACGTTACAAGGAGCTGGAGGCGAACTGCATGTCAGCTACGATAACGCTGTGGCATTTTTTCGCCGACTTATAGCTACGCACCCGCACATCGAAGTGGTCAGTTATGCCGAAACCGGGCTGCATTGTACCTTTGAGCGGGACAAGCAACTCAACGCACTGTTTAAAACGCACAACGTCAACTGGCGGGAATTTCCCTATGCCGGCGTGCAGCGCGGTATTACTCATCGTCGCACCTGGCATCAGCGCTGGCAGAAAGTGATGGCCCGGCCTGGTTTAATGACCGATCTTCACCATCCGCATTGGTACATCAATAAAAACCTGCTGAACCGGGTACCTGGCGACATTGCCGTGCGTTTGCATCAGCCCGACGATAGCAAGCAACCCGGCGGCGAGCACCACGCCCATAAACTGCTGGCCAGTTTTCTTAACCATCGGCACACTCATTATCACCGCCATATCTCCAGCCCGTTGGCCAGCTTCAACAGCTGCTCCCGGCTCTCGCCCTACCTGGCCTGGGGCAATATCAGCCTGCGCCAGGTTTATCAGGCGCTCAATAGCGCAGGCAGAAAACGCCCGCGTTCGTTAAGCGCTTTTGCGTCGCGATTACACTGGCATTGTCATTTTATTCAGAAATTCGAAAGTGAGTGCGAACAGGAATTTCGCGCGGTTAATCATGCCTATAAGCATTTTCCTTATCGCGATGATGACAAGGTTGAAGCCGACCTCGCTGCGTGGAAAACAGGCACCACCGGCGTTCCCATGGTAGATGCCTGCATGCGCTGTGTTAATCACACTGGTTATTTAAATTTTCGCATGCGTGCCATGCTGGTGAGCTTTTTAACCCATTACCTACTGATCGACTGGCGACTGGGCGTGCGTCATCTGGCCCGTCAGTTTCTCGATTTTGAGCCAGGAATTCATTACCCGCAGTTTCAGATGCAGGCGGGCGTAACGGGTACTAATACCCTGCGTATTTATAACCCGGTAAAACAGGCCGAAGATAACGATCCCGACGGCAGTTTTATTCGCCAATGGGTCCCGGAAATTGCGCATCTGCCAAACGAGGAACTTTTTGCGCCCTGGCTAATACCACCACTCACCCATATGGCACTGGAACAACCCGTACCAGAACGCTACCTGAATCCTGCTGTACAGCCGGATGATGTCATTGCACGGCACCGGGATTTNTTATGGAATTGGCGAAAAAGAGATGATGTNAAACGGGAGGCGNGACGGATCCTGCATCGCCACTCTATACCTGCCAGCCAGNTAAAGCCTAATCGCTNACTGANANGCTGGCGTGGAGCTGCGACTGGTCGCACTNNCTNAGGGTAAGTCTGGCTGGCGCNAACTCAATGCCNAGCGGTGCNGCACGACTAAGCAGTTCCATGCCCAGAATNTTGTGCTCATTGTTCATCACNGCNACGCTNACATTAGTAAACTGNCAATCGTTGCTCAGGCTTAGCAGCGGCACATTATACAGCTTCACCTTATGCTGACGGCCATTCGCCAGCCTGGCGATAACCAGGCCATCTTCNGTGACCTGCTGNGTTTGNNTGATNCGGGCAAAGGTTGCCTTATTAAGTACGGTAAGCGAGGAGCCTGTATCAATTAAAAACAGCGTATCAGACTCNTTATCCACCTGACTCTGCAGATAAAGCGTACCGCCTTCACTGGTAGTCAGTGCAAAGCTGTTGGCCTGGNCTGNANCGATCAGAGCAAGATTGGTGCTTACCAGCANTGCCANGNCGGCAAACANGGTTTTNACTGNTTTAACAAACATACGCATTCTCACTCACTGACTNATTCAGGACTTACCGGGGTGAGTTCATCTTTTTGAGACTCAGTGAGTAGTCAGCAAGTTAAGCACCAAAACGTAGGTGATTGTTTTCAATGGTATNCGCTCAGCAGATCCGCNGCCAACGCACAAAATAAGTGCCACANCGCACCAAAANATAACAANNCAAACNAATCCTTATCACCAAATGAAGCGTAACNNTTAATNTTGATAGTTAATTACTATCACGAGATGGTATTACTTTTTATGAAGGGCTTAATTACACTCGTATTGCCTATAAAAAANGCTAAAACTGTTTTAAATCTTCAAGGACACTACAATGAAATTATCAATTTTGCCTTTATTNGCTGTTTCCTGCTTGTCATTTGCCCATACTTCAGCCCAGGCTGCACCAGAAATNAACAACACCGATACCACCATGGTTGTTGAGCGCTCTGGTAAACCGCCTTTTAAGCGTACCTTTGTACAAGCCCGTACTGTTGATGTTGCCCAGTTTGAAACCAGCGCACAATGTGAAGACGTAAAAACCGTAACTCTGCGCGGCAAACCACCGTTTAAACGCTCTACCGAATGTGTTCNGGTNGTNGANGTTGCACAGTTTGAGNTCGGCTCAGANCAGNCAACCACNGACTTTAGCGGTAAACCACCGTTTAAGCGTCACTAATCCGCTCTGTNCTNCTTCCCCGGGGCCTGCCAGCCAGTNGCCCGGGGCNACCTCAANAAACACTTTTGNATCCCCTGCNCGCCCCNTCNTTCGTTTATACCGATTAATCAATAAAANTTATTTCATCAATGGTTGTTGTTCCGGTACGGTAAATTAACGGTNACAGCNAAANAAACGGAATTGCATTATGAAGCGTGCCCTCGTTGTAGAAGGAGGCGCCATGCGTGGCATCTTTGCCGCCGGNGTCCTCGACAGTTTTCAGCAGCAACAGNATTACCCTTNTGATCTGGTGGTGGGNGTCTCTGCCGGCGCNACCAGTGCNGCAGGCTACCTGACAGGTAATGCCGAACGTAACCGNCGCATTATCTTACGNATGGCNACNCAGCGGGACTTTTTNAATCCACTGCGNTTTGTCATGAAAGGCCATATGACNGANGTAAAATGGCTGTGGTGTGAATCCCGTGAGCGCTACCCNCTCAANGTNGACGCANTGAGCCAGCAGGTACCGCTGCAGGTGGCGATTACCAATATGCATACTGGNCGNGCCGAGTATCATCAGGCNACTGCAGAAAACATTGATGAACTNATGGAAGCNACCTGCGCCCTGCCGCTGGTTTACCGTACNCCGCCACAACTGGAGGANGACNNTTATGTGGATGGNGGNGTNGCCGACGCTATTCCGGTACAACATGCTTATCANCAAGGCTGTCGCGACATTACGGTTATTCTGTCGCAGTCCTGGGGCTATCAGAAACCAGAAGAAAAAACACCGTGGATGACCGACAAGATGTTTGCCGATTATCCGGCACTAAGCAATACAATTCACCAGCGCAGTACCACTTATAACGATACATTGAAATTTATTGCTAATCCGCCGGCCGACTGCAAAATACAGGTAATCGCGCCGCCGGCAGACTTTCCGGTAAAACGTCTGACCATGAATAAAGCCAGACTGATTAAAGGTTACCGAATGGGCCGTCAGTGTGCACAGCAATATTTCAGTCAGTATACCCAGGCAGCTTAGGCAAGCTGGCTGATGGCATATTCAATAGTAAACAGCACACCGCCAATCAGCCCACCAACCAGGGTGCCGTTAATGCGCACTTTCTGCAGGTCCTTACCGATATTTAATTCAATCTGACGCGCCATGTCGGTGGCGTCCCAGCTTTCAATAGTGCGGCGAATATGGTCGGTAAGAAAACCGGCCAGCTCCGGAGCAATATAACGGGCGGCTACGCCAATATGGTGATTAACTGCCGTTTGTAAGTCGTTATCGGCTACAAGTCTCGCGCCAGTATCGCTGAACAATCGGCTTAGGCGGTTTACCACCTGACCGTCGGCGTTGGCCAGATCATCGCTCAACCATTGATGAATATCCTGCCAGATGCGCTGCAGGTAATTATGCAGAGCCTCGCTTTCCAGCAGCCGCGTGCGGAAGTCTTCGAGTTTTTGCTGCGCCACCGGGTCCGTTTCCAGACCGTCGATAAAGCGGGTAATTTGTTCATTTAAGGCCTGCCTGACCGGGTGCGCCGGATCGTTATTAATATCCTGCAGAGTGTGGCTCACGGCACTTACCGCTATTGCCGCGCCCTGCTCACTTAACCAGCCAGAGGGCAGTATTTTCTCCAGCCGGCGATACTCGGTTTTCAGCCAGACGTTGAGTTTATCAGCAATCAGCGCCTGGGTTTCCTCGCTTTGTAGTGCGCCGGCCAGCTTGTCGATGAGCTTATCCACCAGCTGTTGGTGGCGGTTATCCCTGGTCATTACTCTTAGCGAACCTGCCAGCAGGGCTGCCATTGGGATTTTGCGCAAGCCCCGGTCTACCGAGCGGCGCAGAGCTTGTTGAATGGGCGTGTCATCAATCACGTTTAATAAGCCGGTAAGACTGTCGGCCACATAATGGGCAAGGCGTGCTGCATTGTTACGTTGCGATAACCACAGGCCCATGGCTTTTGCCGGAGCACTGCGCGCCACCAGGGATTCGATAGCCTGTTCATGAAAGAATTTTTCCTTCACAAACTCTGCCAGGTTAGCGGCTATGGTGCGCTGATTGCGGGCCACAATGTTGGTATGGGGAATCGGCTTAAATGCCGGAATAGGCCGAAATAAGGCGCTTACCGCAAACCAGTCTGCCAGCCCCCCTACCAGCGCGGCCTCGGCCATCATTTTGAGTAAGCTCAGGGCAGTATGATTACTCAGCGATGGTTGTAAGGTTTGCCACATACTGATGCAGATAAACAGGCCCGCTGCGCCCAGTAACCAGAGTCCGGCCTGTCGTTTTGCGGCGTGCAATTGTTGCGCTTTATCCATAGATCCCATCACTTTTTAAGACTATCTGCTGGTAATGATGTATAGGCAAATACCCACTAAGCAAGTAAAACCGGTTGATTTTACGGGTTTATTTATACAACTAAATTTTATTT
>NZIK01000089.1 GCA_002691625.1 Alteromonadaceae bacterium | reverse complement strand
AACGCCCTTGCCATTCGGATTATCTTCCCCTCAGTCAGGGTGATTCAGGTTTCTTTCAACCTGACGGGTTTGCCAGCTTCGCTGGGCAAACAAAAAAGGCCGGAAAAAACCGGCCTCAATACTGATAAATGACCAAAAAACTGGTCTAACCACTTATTGTTTACTTGTTACCATCAGGCTGACCGCCTTTTTCAGCCTGGATGCGCATGTAAATTTCTTCACGATGCACCGAGACTTCCTTTGGTGCATTTACACCAATACGTACCTGATTACCCTTAACGCCTAATACGGTTACGGTAACATCGTCACCCACCATCAGCGTTTCACCCACACGACGAGTTAAAATAAGCATTCTTTTGCTCCTGGTTCCTTGATTACATTGCCTCCGTGCGGTCTTCGACGCCTTTCACTCCGTAAAAGCGCTTTCGGTGTAATTAACGCTGGTGTCACGACAACATTAACCCACCAATACTTGCATTATAGCTTATCTTCCAACCAAACGTTAACAGACTGTAACGCAGCGGCTAAATTTTCTGGCTGACTGCCGCCAGCCTGTGCCATATCAGGGCGACCACCGCCCTTTCCGCCAACTTGTGTCGCGATATGGTTAACCAGTTCACCAGCTTTCACTTTGGCGGTTAAGCCTTTGGTCACCCCAACGATAAGGCTAACCTTACCGTCTGCAGGCACACCCAGCACAACGATGCCTTCACCAATACGGTTTTTCAGATCATCAACCATGCCGCGTAATGATTTGGCCTCAACCCCTTCAAGCTCTGCAATGAGGACTTTATTACCCTTTATATCCACGGCATTGCCAAGTAGATCAGCGCCTTGTTGGCTTGCCATCTTTTGTTTAAGTGAAGTAACTGTTTTTTCTAACTCTTTTTGTTGAGATTGCAGTTGGGTTACTTTCTCTGTAAGACCACTGGCATCGGTTTTTAACAGTCCACAGGTAGTGTTCAGTACCGCCTGCTGCTGTTGCACATAAGCCAGCGCGCCCATACCGGTTACCGCATCGATACGACGCACACCGGAAGCAATACCACCCTCGGTTACAATTTTAAATAAACCGATATCACCGGTTTGCTTAACGTGAGTTCCACCACAAAGCTCAGTGGATACCGGCCCCATGGAGACTACGCGAACTTTCTCATCGTATTTCTCGCCAAACAGCGCCATCGCACCGGTCTTCTTGGCTTCTTCCAGATCCATCATCTGCGTGGTTAACGGATGGTTATCCTGAATATCCTTGTTAACCCGTACCTCGATATGTGCCAGTTGCTCGGCAGTCACGCCCTCAAAATGAGAGAAGTCGAAACGCAGGCGCTCGGCATTTACCAATGACCCTTTCTGCGTTACATGGTCGCCAAGAATATCGCGCAAAGCTGCGTGCAATAAATGCGTGGCACTGTGGTTCTTCCTGATAGCGCTGCGCTTGGTGTCATCAATTTTGGCAACCGCTTTGTCGCCTTTGTTAATGGTGCCTTTTGCCTTACCGCGGTGGGCAAAAGCATTACCCATTTTCTGGGTATCGGTAACAAGGAACTCACCATTAGCCACTTTGAGTACACCAGTATCGCCAACCTGACCACCAGATTCAGCGTAAAATGGCGTTTGATCCAGTACTACAACTCCTTCCTGACCATCGGTCAGTGCTTCACAAAAGCTGTTGCCACTGATTAACTCCACCACGTTGGCATCGCCTTCGGCATCGGTGTATCCGGTAAAGGCCGTTTGAGAGTCAACTTTTAAGGTGCTGTTGTAATCGGCGCCAAACTGGCTGGCTTCCTGAGCGCGCTGACGCTGCGCCTGCATTGCCGCCTCAAAACCTTCTTCATCGATTTTATAGTCATGTTCGCGGGCTACGTCGTTGGTTAAGTCTACCGGGAATCCGTAGGTATCATAGAGTTTGAAAACCAGTTCGCCAGGAATGGTATCGCCTTCCAACTCATTCAGCGCATCGTTGAGCATATTCATACCACGGGAAAGCGTTTTGCTGAACTGCTCTTCTTCTACGCGTAATACTTTTTCAATAACCGGCTTCTGATCCGCCAGCTCTGGATAGAAACCGCCCATTTCCTGAGTCAGTGCATCCACCAGCTTATAGAAGAAAATGTCATTGGCGCCCATTTTGTAACCATGGCGAACTGCACGGCGGATAATCCGGCGCAGTACATAACCGCGGCCTTCGTTGCTAGGCATTACGCCATCGCAAATTAAAAACGCACAAGAACGAATGTGNTCNGCAATCACCCGCANTGATTTATTNTCCAGNTCTGTTGTNCCAACAATTTTCGCGGCAGCATTGATCAGATTTACAAACAAATCGATTTCATAGTTGCTGTGCACGTTCTGNAGAATGGCAGAGATACGNTCCAGCCCCATACCGGTATCAATCGACGGNTTAGGCAGCGGCTCCATAGTGCCATCNGCCTGCTTGTTGAACTGCATGAAAACCAGGTTCCAGATTTCAATAAAGCGGTCGCCGTCTTCNTCNGGNGTGCCCGGAGGACCACCCCAGATGTGCTCACCGTGATCGTAGAANATNTCCGANCANGGNCCNCAAGGACCNGTATCGCCCATCGACCAGAAGTTGTCNGAGGTTGAGATGCGGATAATTTTNTCTTTCGGTACACCAATGGTGTTTTCCCAGATATCGAAGGCTTCNTCATCCTCAGAAAANACGGTAACCAGCAGTTTCTCTTTNGGCAGACCCAACTCTTCNGTTANGAACGTCCAGGCAAACTGAATNGCTTCTTTTTTGAAATAGTCACCAAAGCTGAAATTACCCAGCATTTCGAAAAACGTNTGGTGACGCGCGGTATAACCCACATTCTCNAGGTCGTTATGCTTACCACCGGCGCGAACACAACGCTGNGACGATACCGCTCGGGTATAGCTGCGTTTTTCGGAACCCAGGAAAACGTCCTTAAACTGGTTCATACCCGCATTAGTAAACAATAACGTGGGATCATCTGCTGGTACCAGTGAAGAACTGGAAACAGCCTGGTGGCCATGCTGGCCAAAATACTCGATAAATTTGCGGCGAATATCAGCAGTTGATAATGTCATTGAAATCCTGAAATCCTTAGTTAACCTNTAGAAGCTTATATGNAGCCTGTGTGCANTGAATTTGAGTTNATACAGCTCAAGTTAATTCNNCTANTAAGCANATNNCNGACCACANTATTATGAGGCCGCAACAATACCATGGTTNATGCTGTTTTGTTAAGCAATCCACCGTGAAAACAGGCNAATCNTCANCATAGAAAATATTGATTAAGGGCNGCAGGCAGACTNTNNCTATTCGTGGTCGTCGTCGAAGGCGTGCTGNATATGNTCAGAATANAAGCCCCGATACTGTAAAAAGCGGATTTGTTTAAACTTTTCCTTGTCGGTNGCCGGNGGNNTAAGACCAAANCGCTTGCGTCTTACCTGCCCGGCAAGCGTGAACCAATCAGTGTCATTTTCNAGCATNGCCTGTTCNAGCAACGATTCATCAATAGAAAACTGCTGACACTCTGCTTTTATCCTGGCCGGCCCCTGCCCTTTGGCTACTCCCGAACGCACTTTCATTTCGGCAAAACGGGCGTCACTTTGAACGCCTGCTTGTTTAAATTCCTCTACCACAGGGGCACAATCGTCCNTTGCAAAACCTTTCTGTGATAATTTTCGTAACAATTCGTGATAAGCATGCTCTCGTCGCGAAAGCATGCGGGTAATCGACTCTATAATGATTTTACGTGGGTTATCTGTCATTTTACCGATGATTTTTTAGAACTTAGCANTCAATATNATATGCCCGNTATCGTANCAGCTNTNNCGCTTTANTNCGGGCAGGATATTNCATAAGACTATGCAAAAACAAGCCGCGGATAATACGCTTACTTTTACCCTGCATCATAGCATCAACGANATTGATGCGTTGCAGTGGCAGGCNCTGGCCGAGCAGGCAGGCCCGTTTTTGCANNATCANTGGCTNAAAGCGCTGGAAGACACTCANTGTGTCGATGGTNANATNAANAANCAANCCGACTGGCGAACCGGCAGGCAAACCGGCTGGCAAACGGCATTCTGGAGTGGCTCGCTNAACGGNNAGNTNAAAATAGTNGTNCCGNGCTATTTAAAAACCCACAGTTACGGCGAATACGTATTNGANCATAGCTGGGCCAANGCNTACCACCAGCATGGTANGGACTATTATCCTAAATGGATTGCGGCNATTCCATTTACCCCGGTTACCGGCCCTCGCATACTTATNGCCAGCGACGTNTCCGCCGCGCAGTGGCACAGCCTGGTCACCCACATCAATNANTGGGCCAGCGACAATCAGTATTCGTCCTGCCATTGGTTGTTTAATCCGCTTGATTCNCAAACCNACTTNGCCNAACTGGGNTTTAGCTCNCGTTTTAGTGTGCAGTTTCANTGGATGAATCGNGGNTANCAGAATTTTGATGACTTTCTTNNCNGGCTGACATCCCGCAAGCGCAGAAGCATTCGTAAAACCCGTAAGCGTTTTNACTCCCCNTCNCTGCGTGTAGAAAGGTTACACGGTGATAAGCTAAGTCGCGAAGACATGNCNTTTTTTGTCCATTGCTATCAGGACACNTACCTGAANCGNAGNGGCCACACCGGCTATTTNACCCCNGCNTTTTTCGACGCGCTGTATGCCCANTGCCGGGACAACATTATGCTTGTGAAAGCCACNCATAATGACCAGGANATTGCNGCAGCCCTGTTTTTATTTGATGATACAGGNNTGTACGGGCGTTACTGGGGTTGCCTGGAAGATNTTGACGAGCTGCATTTTGANTGCTGCTANTTTCAGGGCATNGANTTTGCCATNGAACAGGGNTTGCCGCTGTTTAATCCCGGAACTCAGGGCGAACACAAAATTCTGCGCGGTTTTGAGCCGGTTTATTGTGTATCNCACCATAAANTGCACGATCCGAGGTTTCATCAGGCTGTGGCAGATTTTTTACAGCGGGAAAAACCGGTTATCGAAGACTATTTCAATCAGGCCCGGGATGTATTACCTTTCAACGCGGACTATCTGAACGAATTTGTAACACCAACAAGTNCAAACGGGGCGACAATAACGCCTGAAAAATCCTAACACAGAGACAACAATATGAAGTACACATTGCTCGCAGCCACTATTGCTGCATCGCTGGCCCTGACGGCCTGTTCNAAACCAGAAACCACCACGCAAACCGCAGACACCCAAACTGAAGCGCCTGCCGCNAAAGCCGAAATTGGCTCATTTGGTGTAGACCTGACCGCCCGTGACGANAGCGTAAAACCGGGTGACGACTTCTTTATGTANGCCAGTGGTACCTGGTATGAAAACTACGAACTGCCAGCNGACAAAACCCGCTTTGGCGCATTTAACGCCCTGGCCGATCGCAGCGAAGAGCAGGTTAAGCAAATCATNGACGACATTATGGCGTCGGATAANTTAACCGCCGAAGAACANCTGNTTCACGATTACTACACNGCGTANATGGATACTGAAACCATCAACGCTAAAGGCATTACGCCAATTAATCCTACGCTGACTGACATCGACAANCTGTCGTCGGTTAAAGNGCTTACCGAATTCTTCGGCGAAAGCTGGCTNACCGGNNCNTCAGCGCCNTTATACGGTGGCCTGTGGTATAACCGCCTGGATCCAAANGANTACCAGCTGAGNGTGGGTGTTGGCGGTCTGGGCTTACCTGANCGTGATTATTACCTCAACGATTCAGAGCGCTTCAGCAATATCCGNGACGCNTACGTAAANCACATNGCTGAGATGCTGACCTTTGCCGANGTNGAAAACCCGGAAGAAAAAGCCCAGACCATTCTGGCGCTGGAAACCAAAATTGCAGAAATTCAGTGGCCTCGTGAAAAGCGTCGTGACCGCGACCTGACATTAAACCANNTNGAGCGCAGCGCGCTGGCNGACATNTATCCTGACTTTGACTGGAATGCCTGGTTAGATGCNATGGGCTTTAAAGCGCCTGAGCTGAANATCTCCCAGCCACAACCGGTAAAAGACGTTATCGAAATCATCAACGATACGCCACTGGATGACTGGAAAACATACCTGACCTACCACACTATCTCGAATAATGCGTCGATGCTGTCAGATGACATCTATCTGGCCAACTTCGANTTCTATGGTAAAACCCTGAGCGGTCAGCAAGAGCCTCGTCCACGNTGGAAACGTGCGCTTAGNGCCATGTCNGGCACNACNTCTTTAGGCTTNGCCATTGGTAAGAGCTATGTGGATCGCTTCTTCCCGGAAAGCTCTAAAACGCAAATGGCTGANCTGGTAGAAAACCTGCGTGCNGCCCTGGGCGANCGTATNGACGGTCTGGACTGGATGGGCGAAGAAACCAANGTCAATGCTAAAGCCAAGCTGGCNGCGTTTAACCCTAAAATCGGTTATCCGGATGAGTGGATTTCTTATGAAGGCCTGGAAATTACNGACCAGGATCTGCTGACCAACGAACGTAACATCAGCAAGTTNTTCCACGCCAAGCAGGTAGAAGATGANNTGGAACCNACTAACCGCGAGCGCTGGGGCATGACGCCACAACGGGTAAATGCTTANTACAACTCATCNTTCAACGAGATTGTNTTCCCGGCGGCTATCCTGCAACCGCCATTCTTTGATCCTAACGCCGATCCGGCAGTNAACTACGGTGCNATCGGCGCTGTTATCGGTCACGAAATGGGTCACGGNTTTGACGACCAGGGCTCTAAGTCNGATGCCAANGGNATTCAGCAAAACTGGTGGACCGACGAAGANCGCGCAGCNTTTGAAGCAAAAGCCGACATGTTAGCCGCCCAGTACAGTGCTTATGAGCCAATTGAAGGTAACTTNGTNAATGGCCGTAACAGCCTGGGTGAAAACATTGGTGACGTAGGTGGTCTGTCGATGGCTTACCANGCTTACAAACTNAGCCTGAANGGCAAAGAAGCACCGGTTATTGACGGCCTGACCGGCGATCAGCGTTTCTTNCTGGCCTGGGCNCAGGTTTGGAAAGAAAAGCGTACCGAACAAAGCATGCTTAACCAGTTACGTGCCGGTACTCACTCTCCGGGTCGTTACCGTGCACTGGCACCNCGTAACCACGATGCATGGTACGAAGCCTTTAACGTACAACCNGGCGATGCCCTGTACCTGGCACCAGAAGAACGTGTAAAAATCTGGTAATTACCTGCCAGTAATACAACAATGCCAAAAGCAGCCTCCGGGCTGCTTTTTTATGTTTGCAATACAACCGGCACCTCGACTACTACCGGCTTACGGCAAGCGTCATAGCCACGGCTAAAAACCAAAGAAGTGAAATAACCAACACGGACTTCAGGGTGCTGGATTGCGCTTTCGAGCGATAGAATGAAAAAGCAGCATAGGCCGCGGGAATCAACGCTGCGACACCGCCAAAGATAAACGCTTTGACGATGCCAACCACTGGAGCCCATGAACTCTGGATAATCAAAAGCTCAAACAGCAACTCCACAACACCAATGCCTGCACAACCGAAAAATAACCCAAATGCCCTGTCCTCAGACAGTTTTAACTCTGGCGCCGTCAACCTTAACCGCCATGCATTGAGCTCCTTTTTATAACACTATCACCGTAGCACGCAAAATATCACGCCACAAACACTCGCCAGCCTGCAGCAAAAGCGCTCGTGTCCGGTTTGCTTAGATTGTGAAAATTTGGTAAACAGAGCACATAGTACTTACCATACACTCAGATTAAGGTGCCCTAGTGATTGCGAAGTTGATATCGAAGTTCCGCCCGGGTTTTGTTGCCACGCTAACCGCACTGTTAACCGTTAGCTTTAACGCTCACAGCACTCCCGATAAAGCAGTATCAGGTTCACTTCTGGCGGCCCCACACAACCAGCTTAGCCAGAAAGAAAAACAACAGGGCTGGCAACTGCTTTTTGATGGCGAATCACTCAGTGGCTGGCATGTGTTTCAGTACCCGGATACGGTCCCGGCGTGGACTGTAAAAGAAGATATGCTGACCTTCAATCCGGCGGCGCGAGGCCTCCAGCATGGGGATTTAGCCACCGATAAGGTGTTTGAAAACTTTGAATTAAAGTTTGAATGGCAATCGCCAGAAAACGGTAACAGCGGAGTGTTTATTAACGTTCAGGAAACGCCAGAAAGCGTGACACCCTGGCAAACCGGGCCGGAATATCAGCTCCTTGGCGTAGCTCATGGCGATAACGCGGATCCCGTGAAGCGCTCTGGCGGGATTTTTGGCTTTGCCTCACCGTTAACCGCCTCAGACTTTCTGGCCAGCAGTGGCTGGAACCAGTCTGTTATTAAACAGCAGGATGGCAAGGTTGAGTTTTATCTGAATGGAAAATTAACTGCCCGCGCCGACCTGACCAGCGATCAATGGCAGTCACAGTTAGCCCGTTCAAGATTTAAGGATCAGGCGGGCTTTGGCGCCTATACCAAAGGCCATATCGTGCTGCAGCAGTGGACATCACTGATCTATTTTCGCAACATTAAAATCAAGTCACTCTAAGGGCTGTTGCGGCGGCAAGACATGCCGAGCTTGCCGCGCTTTTGTTTAAGGTCAGTGCTGCTTAAGTAACTCCCCCAGCCATTCTATAAACATTACGTTGTGCCGGGTAATTAAGCTGTCTTTGTTTTCAATGTAGTAGCACAAAGCAGAGTCAATTGGAGGGTAGCCTGACTCCGTTAGTAATCCCGCCTTAACGTAGTCCCGGGTAAGCGTTGTTGAGCAAAATACGCAGGCGTTTTCCAGCAGAGCCTGCTGAATCCCAAACAACTCCTGATCAAAATAACGTACCTCAAACTGCCTGTACGATAAATCGTTATGGTTTAACCACGCCTGCAATGGGACTTCGGGTAAAGCGCTGTTTTTCCAGCGGGTGGTGTAAATTGTTATTGGCGAAGTCTGGTCCAACTGAGTAGTGAGCCGGGCATTGCCATACAAATTAAACCGTTCCCGAATAAGCACGTCACCATCGGCTTGCTCAGCCAAGGCACCAAGTCGCACAGACAGGCTGAAGTGGTCGGTGTTAATTTCCTCACCACTGGTTATGTTCACTTTACTGTGCGGATATTGCTCATAATAACGCTGTAAAGCAGGTAACAGTGCCAGGGCGGCAAAGGATGAAGTGGTAGCCACTTTGATTTGTTTATCGTTTCGTGAAATGTCTTCGAGCGCCGTGTTAATGGTTTGAAAGCCCTGACTGGTAGCAACAGCTAACTCTCTACCTGGCGCTGTAAGGATGACTTTTCTGGTCTCCCGCCGAAATAAGCTCACATTTAACCGCTGCTCAAGATTAGTAATGTGGTGAGACACCGCGGTAGGAGAAATCGATAACTCAGCAGCGGCCGCCTTAAAGCTACCCAGCCTGGCTGCAGATTCGAACGCCTTTAACGCTGGCAAAGAAACTTGCATGTTGTACTCCCGCTACTCAATGACACCAAAATAGATGAGTTTTACTCATCTGTAAATGTTTTTTACTCGGTTGTCAGTGGCTTGGTAACGCCTGAAAATAACGGTAAAAGTTAACCAACAAAGGTAGTTACCATGAGTGTTATTTTACATGTAGATTCCAGCGTCAGGGCCATTTCCAATAGCAATCCTGAGCACGACTCCATTTCAAAAAAGCTGGCAAGACAGTTTATTAGTAAGTTACAGAAAACGGCGAATACAGATGAATATATCTATCGTGACGTTGGAGTGAATCCGCCGCCCTATATTACTCAGGATTGGATAGGTGCGGTATTTACGCCTGAACAGAAAAGAACCGCCTTACAGCAGCAGTTGCTGGCCCCGTCTGATGAACTTATAAGCGAAGTTGAAAAAGCCGGAATCATTGTGATTTCATCGCCCATGTACAACTACGGCATGCCCGCTCAGTTAAAAGCCTGGTTTGATCAAATTGTGCGTATTAACAAGACCTTTGACTTTGATTTAGCCCGCGGTGATAAACCACTTGCGCCTCTGCTATCGGGAAAAATCCTGGTGATCATTACCTCCAGCGGCGAGTTTGGTTTTGAACGCGGTGGCATCAACGAAGGCGCCAGTCATTTAGTCCCGCACCTGCGTACACTCAGTAAATACCTGGGCGTGACAGACATTTATGAGATCGCTTCTGAGTATCAGGAATTTGCTGACCACAGGCATCAGCAGTCACTACAACAAGCCAGATTAAAAGCTGATGAGATCGCTCTGCTACTGGCCAGCAAACAAACTGCCGTTGCTTGCTAAATACTGAGCATTGCCCTGAAATTGCTGGTGGCACTTTGTTTACGCTCCATCAGCCCGTCTTTTGTATGGCAAATATTCCCATCGTCATGCATCAAAATAGAAAGAATTAACACCACCCCCCCTTATCCAACTGATTACCCTAGCAATAATTAAATTTGTTAATTTTATGATTTTTCATTTGCCAATCATTAACAATAGATCAACAATATAATAGTAATATAATATAATAGGATATTTACTATGCAATTATCTGTATTTGGTCGGGCGTTAGCTATTGTTGCACTGGGGTTGTGTGCGGATATGGCAAATGCTATCGATAACGGTGTATACACCATTACCTCTAAACACAGCGGCAAGTTAGTGGAAGTGGGCGCCGCCGATGTGAATGATGGCGCTAATGTTATTCAGTGGTCAGCGAATGGTCATAACACACAGCGCTGGCTGATTGCCGAGCAGTCAGACGGTTACTATAGCGTGATCAACTTAAACTCAGGCAAGGCGCTGGAAGTGTTTGACTGGCAAACCAGTAACGGTGCCAACATCGTGCAGTTTGAGGATCGTGGGCTGGCCAGTCAGCGCTGGCAAATTAATGAGCTGTCTGACGGCACCGTTAGCTTTATCAACAAGCACTCAGGTAAGGCCCTTGATCTGTATGGTTTTGACACCTCTGATGGTGCCAATATCGCACAGTGGGATTACTGGAGTGGTGACGCCCAGCGCTGGCAACTAAATAAACTTGCCAGTGTTGAAAATACGCCCTGGGATCCGTCAACAACAAATGGTGCCGTAAGCCACTGGCCATTAACCGGGAGCCTGGTCACCCACGACCCAACCCTGGCTTATGAAGATGGCCGCTGGTGGATCTTCCAGACCGGCCCGGGCATTGCCGGAAAATGGTCGGATAACGGTGTAACCTGGAACGACGCACTGGCAGTCTTCCCTAATGGCCTTTCCTGGTGGGACAACTATGTACCGGGTCACGACGGTCAGGATGTCTGGGCCCCGGACATTAAACACTACAATGGCCGGGCTTGGTTGTACTATTCTGTATCGACCTTTGGTTCTCGGGTTTCTGCAATAGGCCTGGCTTCGGCTCCCAGTATAGCCAGCGGCAGCTGGCGTGATGATGGACTGGTGATCAACACTACTAACAGCAATAACTACAATGCTATCGACCCTGAATTAGTTAAAGCAGAAGATGGTAGCCCATGGATGACTTTTGGTTCGTGGAACTCTGGGATCAAGGTAACGCGCATTAACCCGGTCACCATGAAGCCCTTTGGCCCGCTTTATAGCATTGCCAGCCGCTCAGGCGGAATAGAAGGTCCGGCGTTAATCTACCGTCAGGGCTACTATTATTTGTTTGTCTCCATTGGCGAATGCTGTAAAGGTACCGACAGTACCTACCGTATTGCTTATGGACGCTCCACCGATATTCGTGGTCCGTATTTAGATAAAAATGGCCAGGATATGATGCAGGGTGGCGGTACGATTCTGGATGGAGGCAATTCACAATGGGTTGGTCCCGGTGGTGAAGACATCATGAATACCGATGTAATTGTGCGCCACGCCTATGATGCCAGCGATAACGGTGTACCCAAGCTGCTGATCAGTACACTTAACTGGGACAGCAACGGCTGGCCTCGCTACTAGCCTCCCCGGCTGACGACTCATTATTAAACAAAGGGTATCGGTCACTGATTGATGCCCTTTTTCTATTTGACCTGAAAAAGCGGTTGCCAAAGAGTTGCTTAAGATAGTCGGTAGACCGGCAAACTCTGACTGCGCTAAGTACAAGCTAACTCGCCCTGTGTACAGTTGTCTCAGTACGCCGCTAATTTATGCTTTGTCCACGAGCATTCAAAACATCAGCGATAAGGAAATAAGATGGAACTTAGTCAGGCTAAAGACGTGATTTATACCCTCTCGCAAGGAATAGATCCGGCATCCGGGGAGGTACTATCCGATAACAGCTGTTTTAACCAGCCGATTATTATTCGGGCACTTTTTATGGCCCACGAAGCACTCGACAGGTCAGTTAAGTACCAGCAGAGAAAATCGTCATTGCCGCCCAATGCCGGTAAACCCTGGCCTGATGAGGAAGACGAACAGTTAGCTGCCGCCTTTGATTCGGGTAGCAGCATTTCTCAGCTGGCTAAATCCCATCAGCGTACGTCGGGTTCTATTAAAGCCCGGCTGGAGAAGCTCGGTAGAATCAGCGGCGCTTAGTGTTTACATCTAAGCACTTGTAGCTAATAAGCGCTGCGATGGTTTTTGCCATGAGCTAAAATTCGGCTTCTTCGGCCATTTTTGCCTGCCGAATCAGTTGAGTAAACTCGCCACGGTAACCATAATAGTCCTCGCCCTTGTTTGCCAGCGCCAGATTAAATGCATCATCTAATGACCATTGGCCGGTATACTTACCGTCTTTCATTACCTGAGCAAAACCGGCCACCGCAGTGGCAAAGTTTACTTCCTGCATGATCGCAGGCGTAGCATTGATGGCGCTCATAATTGGTTGATCCAGCAATTGCGAAGTCTCCTCACCCGGCAATTTATAACGGATTTTTAAATACCCCAATTCTGCTAAAGCGTCATTCGCCGCGCCGCTGTTGCCACTGGTATAACGGGATTCATCCAGGTAGCTGCCCGGCTGGCCGTTAAGGGTAACCTCATAAATTGCCGTTACGGCGTGGCCGGAGCCAATATCACCGGCATCCACTTTATCGTTATTAAAGTCTTCTGCTTGCAGCGCCCGGGTTTCATATCCCAGTAACCGGTATTCATTCACCACCGCCGGATTAAATTCCACCTGGATCTTGAGATCTTTAGCAATGGGAAACAGTGATGACGTAGCCTCTTCCACAAACAGTTTTTGCGCTTCAGCCAGCGTATCAATGTACGCTGCGATCCCGTTGCCATTCTGGGCCAGCGACTGCATTAACGCGTCCTTATAGTTACCACGCCCAAAGCCAATTACCGACAAATAAATACCGCTCTGGCGTTTACGCTCAACAAAGTCTGTTAACTGTTCAGGGTCCGACAAACCAACATTAAAGTCACCGTCGGTGGCGAGCATAATACGGTTTACTGCCTGCTCATCAAAGTTCGACTCGGCCAGTTGATACGCCAGTTGCAGGCCTTCGCCGCCAGCGGTGGAGCCACCAGCTTTCAGTTTATCCAGCGCTTCGATGATTGTTGCTGCCTGCGCTACTTTTGTCGGCTCGAGCACGGTACCAGCGGCTCCGGCATACACCACAATAGCTATGGTATCGGTTGGCTTGAGTGTTTTAAGCAATAGCTTGATGGATTGCTTCACCAGCGGGAGTTTATCCGGCGCGTTCATCGAACCTGACACATCCAGCAGAAACACCAGGTTACTATCCGGCTGTTCGCTTTGCTCCAGTTCGTATCCCTGAATACCAATATGCACCAGCTTACGATGCTCGGCCCAGGGCGAATCATGTACCACTACGGTGGGCAAAAAAGGCCGGTTCGCACTGGTTGGAAACGGATAGTTATAGTCAAAATAATTCACCATTTCCTCCAGTCGCACGGCGCTTTTCTCGGGCAGATAGCCACGGTTTAACTGTTTACGCACAAAACTGTAGGAGGTCGTGTCCACATCGGCAGAAAACGTTGATACCGGTTCATCTTTAACCTGCTTGACCGGATTGGCATCAAACTGCTCGAAGTCGTCCTGGTACTGTGGCTGTACAGGCGCCGGTATAGGCGCCATACGGCTGTCAGCTACCGCGAGCGTCCTGACCATTTCGGCAGCAACGTGTCGCTCGCGCTTTACTTTCATCTGTTCGGCTTTTTCGGCTGCCTTACTCGCCTGTCGCTCAGCGGCCAACTCTTGTTCGCTCGGTCCTGAAGTACAATTAACCAGCGCAACTGTCATGGCAATTACCAACGCGCTGCGACCAAACCTTGTTTTTGTCATTTTCTGCTCCATGAGATCAAAGGTAATTGATAAATCAACGATAACAGTGGCAACTTAACTGTAAGCTGAATAGCCGCACAAAGAAAAGGCAAGCGAACATGCTTGCCTTGTTTTTGTTCACATATCAATGTGAATAAGTTCAACTTGACCTGGCAGAGTACAAATCCAGAACTCATTTGATTCTGAAATTTCTGTAATTGGTCAAAGGACTAAACCGCTCCGCGGTAGTAGTGCCGCCCCCACCTCATTAATTATATTCTGATCTCGTTCNCCGCTTCTAAGCTGAAGGAAGGGCAATGTCGCCCTGAATTCACTCAGGAGTGAAACCATGAGTTACTTTGAAGGATCCAACCCCATACGCCAACGCATGATTGAAGATATGACCATGCGTAGGCTCAGTCCTAAAACGCAAATAGGCTACATCAGAGGCGTGAAGAAACTCGCTACCTTTTTGAAACGCTCGCCAGAGGATGCCACGGCTGAAGAATTGCGCCAATTCCAACTCGCATTGGCCGAGCAAGGTACATCTAACATCACCATCAATGCCACGTTATCGGGTTTAACGTTCTTATTCCATAAGTCCTTGAATCGACCTGATGTGATGCTCAAAGTCAGCACCGTGCCGGTGCCAAGGAAGTTGCCGACGGTCTTGAGTAAAGAGGAAGTCAAGCAACTGATTGATGCCACACATAGCATCAAATACAAAGCTGCCTTCTCGGTCGCTTATGGGGCGGGGTTGCGGATTGGCGAAGTGGCGATGTTGAAGGTGACGGATATCGACAGTTCTCGCATGCTATTGCGCGTTGAGCAAGGTAAAGGGAAGAAAGACAGAATGGCAATGTTATCGCCAATGCTGTTGAGTACACTTCGCCAATGGTACAAACATGCCAAAGCGCATCACCTAATGCTACCGGGAGGGTGGTTGTTCCCAGGGCAGAATCCGTTAAACCCTATTGGCACCCGCCAACTCAGTCGGGCCTGCCAATCTGCGTGTCTGGATGCAGGACTGAATAAAAAAGTCTCCATGCACACCTTACGGCACAGTTTCGCCACGCACTTACTGGAAGATAAAGTCGATATTCGCATCATCCAAACGCTGTTGGGGCATAGTAAACTGGAAACCACTGCGCTGTATGCACAAGTCGCCAGCAAACTCTTGCGAGAGGTGGTGAGTCCGTTAGATACACTGGCATTGTGAGCGTGATGTTATGTCGAGTTGTTCACGGCCACCGCTTGAGGTGGCGGATGTGTTTCGTCTGTCTGGTACGCAGTATAAAAGCGCTCAGCATAGGCATTTAAGCTTAGCGCAACTGAAAGTGATGTCAGCCATTGAGCGTTGTCGAAGTGCCCAGTTAGGTGCTCATCACCTGCACTGTGAACACTGTCATACCGATGCCATCGCATATAACTCCTGCCGTAATCGTCACTGTCCGAAGTGCCAGGGGTCAAGCGCCAAACGCTGGTTTGCAGCCAGAGAGCAGCAGTTGTTACCTGTAGAGTACTACCATGTGGTGTTTACCTTACCTGGTGAGGTAGCACAACTGGCCTTTTACAATAAAGCACAGATGTATCAGTTGTTGTTTAAAGCCGCATCACAAACGCTACTGACCATTGCCGGTGATACGCGACACTTAGGCGCTGAGGTTGGCACCACTATGGTGTTGCATACGTGGGGCTCCGCGATGATGCATCATCCTCATGTGCATTGCATTGTGCCCGGTGGCGGGCTGGATAAGGCTAAGCAATGGAAAGCGTGTAAAAAGGGTTTCTTCTTGCCGGTCAGAGTGTTATCACGCTTGTTCCGCCGTTTGTATATGCAAGGCGTACGTGAGTTATACGAATCGACGCAGTTACTGTGCTTCGGGGAGTTGACGCAGACCAGTGGCTTTGAACACGCCGGGCACTTTATGGCATGGTGCAAACAGCAACAATCCATGGAATGGGTGGTGTATGCCAAACCGCCGTTTGCAGGACCACAAGCGGTACTGAAGTACCTGTCGCGTTATACGCATCGGGTAGCGATTGCGAATCGCCGACTACAATCCGTTGATGAAACACATGTCTCGTTCACCTATAAGGATTACCGGCGCAAAGGAAACAACATGCACCGGACGATGCAACTGACGTGTGACGAGTTCATGCGTCGATTCTTATTGCATGTCTTGCCAACCGGGTTTCATCGTATCCGGCATTATGGGTTACTGGCCAGTAAAGCCAAACTCAATATGGCCAGACAAGCCTTGCACGTAGCTCCGCCGCCAGACATCAAAAAGACGGCCAATGAATCGGAGACAGACTCAGCACCCTTCGTGTGCAGGCAATGTCAATCACCGATGAAGGTGTCGGCGCTCAGGCTACCTGCATACTTACCAAGAGCGCCCCCTAAATAGGCAGAGTGCTTAAGGAGATAAAAAAGCGCCTTTACTGGTGAGGATGATGCTTTACCTGAAACGCTATAAACCCCATGACAATGAATAGAATGAGACAACCGAGCTGAATAAAAACGTGAAAATCAGATGCCAATAGAAACAAAGCACCACTGGAAACACGTGATCTTGGCGATCATCCTCTACAGCAGACTCATATCCACCATCGAAATCCCCATAGCCAAACCACAGGGGTAACATCCCGCGGTTTCGTCCAACGAAGATTATCTGATATCTGCCCGAGAGTAGGACATCAAGGTGGATCTGAATGGAGGGCAGATAACTGATAATCTAAACAAAAGCAGAAGTCATTATTTACATGTGTGGATGAATTAGCGAAACTAGTGGTTGAGCAGCAGGCTGAATAGCAGGGCATCCTGATTAAGAATGCGGCGTTTGCAAAGGGCTTCTTTTTTGGCGCCAATGGCGTGGGCAAGCTTAATACTGGCCTGGTTATCCGGCAGAGTAAAATACTCTATACGGTTAAGGCCTAAAGGCTGTCTGGCAATTTCTATCAGGCGTTCACAAAGTTTAACTGCCAGGCCCCGGCCCCTGGCCTCAGGAACCAGCCATAAACCCAGGTTGGCATTGAGGTGCACCGGATGAATGTAGTTAAGCAGGCCCATTCCCAGGCATTGCTCGTTCCACATCAGCAGGTAAGTAATACCATAGCCGATTTTACGATGCTGTTCGAATGTCTCGATAAGGGATTCAGCATGACGCAGGGTAGTGGGGGTTAAACCTGAACCCATCCAGGGCTTTACGGAGGCGCAAGCGAGTTTACCTGCTTCAGACAAGGCCAGTGCGTATTTGCGATGAGCGCGAATAATTTTGACTGGCCCGGCATCGGTAAAAATGGGGGCCAGCCTGACTGGCAGGGTTGTCAGATCGATCAAAAGAGTTTCTTATCGACAACTCTGGCTAGCAGCACAACCACCAATACTACAAAGTAGGCGCCAAATATAATTTGCATCCACTCAGCCATTCCCATCGACAGAAACTGCCAGCTGTTTTCAAGACAGTCGCCCTTGGCAGCAAAAATAGCTGGCAGCCACTCATGAAGCGGTGCCCACTCCGGAAAATTAGGAAAGATTTCGCAAGTGCCAAAGAACGGATCGTCGGACTCGATAATTTCAATGTGCTCAGAAGCTATCATAAAGCCTCTTACTGCACTGTATCCCCACAATCCATAACCAACCAGGCGGGTGAGCGGGTGGTTGAACAGTAACACCAGCAAACCTGCCAGCACAATGCCCCACATTGCTGTGCGTTGATAAATACACATTATGCAGGGTTCCAGGCCCATGCCGTGCTGAAAATACAGCGCCGTGAACTCCAGTGCCAGCGAGGTGGCGAAGAGTACCAGCCAGGCAGATTTTTGTTCTGCCCAGCTACTTAGTCCATTCAACAAACCCATTCTTTATACTGCTCCTAGTGGCCGCTGTTATCGGCACCGGGAACCCCAGTGTGGTGCTCTATAAGGTGCATGTCATAAAGCCATTGGGTGGCGTCTGCTAAACCCCAGTATGTGGCCAGTAAGCCTACAATTGCCAGTACGACGGTGTAAGGCAGTGCCATAAACACCATACGGCCGTAGGAAAGTCTTAACAGCGGAGCAATAGCAGATGTCAGCAGGAACAGGAATGCAGCCTGACCATTCGGGGTTGCTACACTTGGCAGGTTAGTACCGGTGTTAATAGCAACTGCCAGTAAGTCAAACTGGTCGCGGGTAATTTCGCCGTTGGCCAGTGCGGTGCTAACCTCGGTAATGTATACCGAGCCCACAAACACGTTATCGCTCACCATCGACAGCACACCGTTGGCCAGGTAGAACATCACCAGCTGAGTAGTACCTTCAAACTCCAGTACCCAGTGGATAACCGGTGCAAACAAACCCTGTTCGATAATGACCGCTACCACACCAAAAAATACGCACAGCAGGGCGGTAAAGGGCAGCGCTTCTTCAAAGGCTTTACCCAGCGCATGTTCTTCAATAACACCGCTCATGGAAGTGGCCAGCACGATAACTGAGAGGCCGATTAAACCAACCGCTGCCATGTGCGTTGCCAGGCCTACAACCAGCCAGACGCCAATCAGGGCCTGTACACCAAGACGCGCTTTATCTCGAACGGAGCGGGCTTGGTCCATCGACTTATCATAATCCACCAAAATCTGACGCACTGCGCCTGGCAGCTTGGCGCCATAGCCAAACAATTTGGTTTTTTCCAGCATTATGGTCGTCAGGATACCCATCAGGAACACCGGAATAGTGATGGGTGACATACGGATGAAAAACTCTATAAAGTTCCAGCCGGCTTTATCTGCAATGATCAGGTTTTGCGGTTCGCCCACCATGGTCATTACCCCACCTAGTGCGGTACCAACTGCCGAGTGCATCATAAGATTACGCAGGAAAGCACGGAAATTGTCGAGATCGTTTGAGCCTAAATCCGCCACGCTATCGTCGGAGGTGTGGTCGTGGTCGTGATGAAATTCTTTGCCCGATGCGACCTTGTGATAAATAGTGTAGAAACCAAGGCCAACGGCAATAATTACCGCTACAACGGTTAATGCGTCGAGGAAAGCAGAAAGAAATGCCGAAGCAATAATGAACGCCAGTGACAGTACGGTTTTATTGCGTACCCTGATAACCAGTTTGGTAAACAGAAACAGCAGCAGGTCTTTCATAAAGTAGATACCGGCCACCATAAANACCAACAGCAACAGCACTTCGAGGTTGACCTCTATCTCNTGCATCATGTGCTGGGGGGTTGTCATGCCTATGAAGAGTGCTTCAATCAGTAACAGCCCGCCGGGCTGGAGGGGATAACACTTTAACGCCATAGCAAGGGTAAAGATAAACTCGATAATCAGTAACCAGCCGGCCAGAAANGGATCGAGCATGAAAATCAGAGGGTTAGCAATTAAACAGCCGATAANGGTCTTTTTATACCAGTCTGGCGCATGCCCCAGAAAATTCTTATAGATCGCCATGGTCATAGAGGTTTGCATGGAGTAATTTCCTTTTTTATCACAGGCTTAATTTGTTGATCTCAGCTAATAATAGACGAGCTTTATAATTTTTTGTCACCACCAGGGGGACAGTCTGAATGTGAATGTCTGTTTTTAGGACAGTTTTCGTCTAAGCTTGCAAAGACTAACCGAAATCTATCCTGACAGGAAGTAGAAAGCGACGCATGTCAGACCATAAGCGCATAGCTGTTTAAAAAATGCGCGAAGTGTAAATTTTTGCTGCTTTTGCGCAAATTTCATCTTTGGACTGAGAAAAGCTGTCACTTATCAACCAGTTTGTTATGCTGTTCTACCAAGTAAAACTATTACGTACGGTCGTATCTGTTTAAGTTAGCTGGTATATGCCGCTTTACGGCGATTTATTCATTGTGCTTATGAAAATTCATCTGGTACAATCAGTTTGAAAATAACAAGAACGTTCAGTGGCGAGCAAATATGATATACAAGGCACAAAGTCCGGCTGGTTTTGCCGAGGAATACATCGTAGAGTCNATTTGGAGNGGNCGTTTTCCTCCAGGGACTATTCTTCCCGCTGAACGGGAATTNTCNGANCTNATTGGNGTAACACGCACCACNTTACGTGAAGTGNTNCAGCGTCTGGCCCGNGATGGCTGGTTAACCATTCAGCANGGNAAGCCAACCAAAGTGAACAACTTCTGGGAAACCTGCGGCCTTAATATCCTNGAAACNCTNGCTCGTCTCGATCAGGANGGTATNCCNGAACTGGTNGATAANCTGNTGGCAGCNCGNACCAATCTGAGNGCNGTNTTTATTCGNGGTGCTATCCGCAAAAANCCTCAGGNNTCNGCNGNNATCATTGCNCGTTATAAAGANGTTGAGGAAGACGGTAAAGCNTTTGCNCACTTNGATTATCAGCTGAACCANGATTTAGCCCTGGCGTCAGGCAACAATGTCTTTGTGCTGATGATGAACGGCTTCCGNGGTTTGTATTCGCGCATTGGTGGTTTCTTCTTCTCNGACCCACGNGCNCGNGANGTAGCCAAAGAGTTCTACGCCAAATTACAGCAGGTTGCCGAGCAAGGNGACTACAAGTCGGTACCNGCAGTNGTNCGCGANTATGGNTATGCTTCNGGNNGGGTNTGGAATGAAGTNCGCGAAACCATGCCTCAGGATTTAGTTGATTAAGCGCCGCACCCGCGGCTCTTTTCTTATCTGCGTTACAACAAAACCTCACACTAATGCGTTTTTAGTATGTGATTTCTAAATTCTCCTTTTACACTGNTNAACAGATAGCAAAAGGAGACCAAATNATGGCAGCTAAAGACGATATCAAAAGCAAAATCAGCGAAGCTGAAGAATTCGCCCGTAAAATCTGGTTGGCAGGTTTAGGCGCCTACGGTAAAAGCGTTGATGAAGCACAGGGCCAGTACGAAAAACTGACCAAAGATGCTAACAAAATGTTTGACGAATTGGTGTCTAAGGGTGAAACCCTGGAGTCAGATGCCAAAGACAAATTCAAAGAAACCACCAGTGAAGTGGAAAGTCGCGTAGCCGACGTGCGCAAAAAGCTGGGTCTTGACACAGACGACACCGATCAAAAAATCGAAGAGCTTTCTGCAAAAGTGGATGCACTGACTGAAGCGGTCGCTAAACTGGCAGCGAATAAGTAACAACTGGTCGGGCAGCCATGGCTGCCCAATCAAGGAAGGAGTTATTATGTCAGATAAAAAACCGACATCTCCCATTATGGGCTGGTTTGAAGCCGGATTAGGCTTGTTCACAGAGCAACTCAATGCGGCCAATCAGCAGGTTCAGCATAAGGTGGATGAGTCGCAAAAAACACTGGATGAGCTCGCCGCACGGGGCGCTGAAGTAGAAGCGCAGATCCGCAAAACGGTAGACCCATCGCAGTGGCTTGAGCTGTGGCGTCAATCGCCGTTGCATCATTGGATGCCAACATTTACCA
The DNA here is from genome assembly GCA_002691625.1 of Alteromonadaceae bacterium. Classification (GTDB taxonomy): domain Bacteria; phylum Pseudomonadota; class Gammaproteobacteria; order Enterobacterales; family Alteromonadaceae; genus Alteromonas. The sequence goes on along the minus strand of NZIK01000089.1, from coordinate 5,655 downwards.
CGCCTAAACAAAAGCGTGCGATGCAAATTGAAGCACTGTCAGCCAAAGTGGATTTACTGGTAGAGCAGGTGGCTTTGTTGGCGGCAAAGCAAGCGGCTGCCAAACAGGCTGAAGCAAAAACGGAAGAGAAACCGCAAACAGCCGCTAAGCCGAAAACCACGCGAGCGAGAAAAACTACCACGACTAAACGGACTACTTCAACACGCGCTGCCAAGCCAGCGACAGCCCGTAAAACGGCAGGTACGAATAAAGACGCTCCCGCAAAAGGCGAGTAAATCGGTAATCCCGTCAATAAATCAAGAGGCCGGTTAGTTAGCCGGCCTCTTTGTTAGTTCAATAATGTAAATGTTAGCCAGTCTTTACAGCACTAAACAAGCGTTAGTTTACAACATCTCAAATTTGCAGATTTAATTTAATCGGCCGCTCGTTGTTTTTTCAGTTCCTCACCATATGCTTTGGACATCTGCATAATTTTAGGGTAAACGTCTTTCATCAGTTGCTGCGTAATCTGCATGGAAGCGGCCATGACTTCCGGCATTTTCTTTACCACCGACTGACCGGTTTCAGATTGATAAAAGGCCAGCATATCCTGCAGCTCCTGCTCGGTGTAATGAGCCATGTAGACATCAATCATGGGTTCTTTTAATGTGTCCCAGTTCATTTCTTCTTGCAGCATCAGGTTGACCTTTTGCATATGTTTTTTGAAGCTGGCTCGCTCTGATTCTTCAATTTTGAATTGCTCAGCCATATTGGCAAACATGCCATCAAATTGAGCATAAACCGCATCCAGTGTGCTATCCGCACCGGTGGCTATTAGTAACGCTTCCACTGTGTCGCGTTGAGCCGAGTCGGCTGCCGCGTGGCTGCTTAAACTCAGGGTGGCGATAATGATCATTAATGCTTTACGCATGACAAATTCCTTTTCTTTTTACTAGTTCCTAAATCAGTTTAACCCAACAGCAACTGCTGATCGATAGGGACAAATTCGCTGGCAGACTGCATTAGTGAAGCTGCGGTAAGCGCCGGCACGCCATACACTTCAACCTTTTTTCCACCTTGCTCGGTAAGCCGGTTACAGAGAATACTGAAATCACCGTCGCCGGATACGAGAATGAGTGTATCGGCTTCACTGGCGGCATCCATCATATCAATGGTGATCCCTACATCCCAGTCACCTTTGGCAGAACCGTCTGCACGCTGAATAAAAGGCTTTAGTTTTACTTCAAAGCCAATGGCACGGAGGATATTCTGAAACTCGCGTTGCTTGGTATCGCCGCGTTCAACGGCATAGGCAACCGCTTTTACCACCTGGCGGTTAGCGGTAGCCTTGCGCCAAAAGGCGTTGTAGTCAAAGTTTTTGCCGTAGGTCTGGCGACTGGTGTAATAAACGTTTTGCACATCAACAAAAATGGCGACTTTATCCATTGGGCACTCTTAAGTAGTGGAACGGGTTACACCGGCTGGTGGTGATTGGCGTCGAGTTTACCCTGCCGCAGATATAAAAACAGCGGTAGTCCCAAAGAAACCCCAACACAGAACGTCGCTAATATGGCTAACCACGCCCTGTTGACCTGCAGTCGCCGACTTTCATAGACGATAAACAGGGTAAGAACCAGTGCCGAAATCACCACGTCTAATGCAAAAAAACGGCTGATGGCGTTGACCGATGGTTGTTCAGCAAAGAGAAAAATGTCGAGCCCGTGGTTTAGCAGCCAGGGGATAAACTGAGAAAGCGGCACAGCCGCTCCTAGTATACAGCCAATCAGGTACAGTCTGCGCAGGGGCGGGGGCTTTTTATCCGGGCGCATTATTTTCCTTAAGCAAGTGCTCAACTTCGCAGGCTTAGTTTACTTTTATATTGCCTTTTTGATATTGCTGAACAGCGGTGTAGGGGATCACCACGGTATCGGCAACTGCCGAAAATACCGTATCGAAAAAGAAGAAAGGTACTCCACTCAATGAATTTCCCCAGTTCGGTGTACGGCTTGGCTCACCGTTCAGTTTGCGGGCGTTATACGCCACACCGCTGTAAACCCGCGGAATTTCTTTGCAGTAGCTGCGTTTGCCCCGGTGCTCAATATTCACATGGCCGTAAACCGGATCCAGTGTTTTAACGGTAGCACAGCCACCGGTAAGACTAACCAGTAACAGCAGAATAAATGTTTTCATTGTGTTTAATCCCTTAATCCAAACGTCCTGATCTTCCCTGCTGACAAACCAAAAACTGCGTTATTCATTCCATAATGCCCTCAGGCGTATGAGCAAACAATCGCGCTTCCCGGGCTTTTAGTGCCCTGAGTTTACTGCGCAGGGTTTCGCTTATGCGGGTGTTACGGTCAATCACATCCAGCTGCGACCAGGAGGCGCGCTCGCCGCTGGAAATAAGCNCCTGAATACTGCTTAGCGTTGGGTTGGCAGCCACTTGCATTAAATTGCGTAACTGCTTTTGCGGCAGGATATTAATATTGCCTACATACTGCTGATCAATCACCGAGCGCACTTTGTGAATAGCCAGCTTGCTACTGCGATTAGGCACTAACTGCTCCATCATATCGAACGCGAAGATACTGTTGGCTTTAGCCAGTTGGCGTAAATGCCTGAAGGTGATGCTCGACAGCGTTTTTGCCTGAGTTCGCGAGGAGGACAAAAACGGCACCGCCAGTGGATTAGTCTGACTCACAATGCTGTGGTTTACGCCATAAAGTCGCGACAGACGCTCAAACGGCAGGTCAGCCATAATTGAACCATCAGCAAAGCGGCGATTGGGTATGTACGGCACAATTTCGCCGCTGGCGGTTTTGGCTTTCAGCTGCACCGAAGTGAACAGCAGCGGCACCGCACAGGAAGCGCGAATTGATTGCATGATTAACGCGTTTGGCGAGGTCTTGGCATTCAACAATCTTGAGTACTGATGTAAATCCGCCGGTGACACGGTTACCGTAATATGCCGGCCGGTTTTCTTATAGGCCTCTTCAAAGGTGGTCAGATCAAACAGCGAAATCAGCGTGTTTTCCAGCGCGCGGCTGTCGAGTATGCTTTTACGGCCCAGGCCGCCCCATAACCGCCAGTTCTGAAAATGTTCAAAAATAAACTCTGCACTCAGCGCTTCGAGTAATTCATCGTGGGTGCGGGTGCCCAGCATTCCGGCAATAATGGAGCCCGCGCTGGCGCCAGAAATCACAGAAGGCAACAGGTTCTGTTCATTCAGCGATTTCACCACACCACAATGGAAAAAGCCCAGCCCGGCGCCGCCGGATAACATTAAACAGCTGCGGCCAAAGGCATGCGCCGTTTCTTCAAAAAACGACAGCTTGTCGTAAAAGTCGATATGGTCCTCATCGGCGTGATAAATCTGCTCCAGGGCACTGACAACCTGCGTAATAAACTCTTCAATCAGGTGTTTGGTACCAATCTTACAGTGGCCGAGTAATTCGGGGTTAGCAATGTTGCCTAAATTACCATGGATCCCTTCGTGCAGAATCGACATCAGGCCGCTGATATCGTTCTGACTCTGAGCAAACTTAATACGCTGCACCCGTTTACGGATTAACCGGTAGTCATATAAACGGCAGGGATCTTTCGCCTTCCAGTCATCCGCGCCAGACAGCGCGTCGTGGGCCTCGCAGGCTTCTTTGTATTCCTGGTAACTGCCAGCATGTTCAATGGCACGTTCCAGTTCGCCTAATTTTGATTGAAATACGGTCATACATCCCCCGGCACTGATTTGGTTAATTTCCGGTATTTGCGCCTATACTGGCAGTGTAGAGTGCACAATTAGAATCGGCTAACTAATTTGTTGGACCACGGAAATAACGAAATTACGTCAGCGACGGTTAAGTACCGTGGAATTTGCTTTTCGTTGATCTAAGCCGATGTATAAACAAAGTTAATTTGACCAATACTGCACCACAAAGTAGCCTGAGCACTGACAATGATAACAATAGCCTTGTAGCACCAACATGGAATGGAATGTACAAACCTTAAGTTTGCTATCTATCCCGCTGATTAGCGCGTTAGTAGGATGGATCACCAACTATCTGGCGGTAAAAATGATGTTTTACCCGCTTAAGTTTGTAGGGATCCCGCCAATTTTTGGCTGGCAGGGCTTAATACCGGCCAAACGCCGGCAAATGGCCGAAATTGAGGTAGAGCTGGTGCTCGGTAAATTACTCAGTGTTGAGGAGCTGGCCAGTCGGCTCGATCCTGAGGAACTCACCAAAGCCATTGAACACCGCCTGCAGCAGGTGGTGCGTAAAATCGTTAACGAAGTGATGGAAGAATCAGCACCGCAACTATGGGCCGCGTTACCGGTGCAGGGTAAAAATCTGGTGTACCGCCGAATAGAAGACGACATCCCTTATGTGGTCAGTAAAATGGTGGAGGATTTTCAGCACAACGTAAATGAAATTCTCGACATCAAAGAGCTGGTGGTAGAACAGCTGGTTAACTCCCCTGAGCTGATAAATGAGATATTCCTGCGTTCCGGCGAGCGGGAGTTCCCTTTTATCGTACGTTCCGGCTTTTACTTTGGCTTCTTATTCGGTCTGCCTACCATGGCTTTATGGTACCTGTATCAAGCCTGGTGGATCCTGCCCTTAGGCGGCTTGCTGGTGGGCTATGCCACTAACTGGATTGCCATCAAAATTATTTTTGAACCCAAGCGCCCGGTGCGCTTTATGGGCTGTACCATTCAGGGCATGTTTCTCAAACGCCAAAAAGAAGTGTCGCGGGTCTATGCCGACATTATCGAAACAAAACTGATTAACTCAAAAAATATTACCCACATGATTCTGCATGGCTCCGGTTCGGCACAGTTGCTGGAACTGATTGAGCTGCACGTAAATGATGCCATAGAACGTTATGTTGCCATCGCCCAGCCTTATTTTGCCTTGGGCGTCGGCTCCGAAAACTACTTCAAAATGAAGTCCATGGCAGTTCGGCGATTATTTGAAGACAGCGATAAATACCTGCTTTACGCCTTTGATTACGCCAATCAGGCTCTGCGGGTAGGGGATGATTTATGTGAGCGTCTGCAAGCCCTGCGCTCAGAAGAATTTGAAGGGGTACTGCGCCCCGCCTATCAACAGGATGAATGGAAACTGATTGTTACCGGGGCAATGCTTGGTATGGCCGCGGGTGTTGCACAACTATACCTGCTAATGATGGGTTAGGGCAGAGCGTTATGGCCAGTAAAACCGCAGAACGTATCCTTGCCGCCGCACTCACCTTGTTTAACGAACAGGGCGAAAATGCTGTTACCTCGGTGGATATTGCCATGGAGCTGGATATCAGCCCCGGTAATCTGTACTACCACTTTAAGGGCAAAGAGCAAATTATTGATGGCCTGGTGCACTGGTACAGCGAAGCCATGCAAACCTTGTTGCGCCCGGCCACACTGGAAAAAGTGCAGGCCGAAGATTTCTTTTATTTCATTGCTATTGTGCTGGATAAACAACAGCTTTTTCGCTTTATGTATCGCAGCCCGGCCGATCTGGCCGAGAAATACCCCAAAGTAAAACACTGGCATAAACAGCAAATCAGGCAGCTGGAATCGAGTTTAACCAAGCTGTTACTGCGCTTCGCGGCGCAGGAAGCATTGCTGGCCAGTCCTGCTGAGCAGCGCCTGATGGTGGATTTAATTATAATGATCCTGAC
>NZIK01000088.1 GCA_002691625.1 Alteromonadaceae bacterium | reverse complement strand
CTTGAATTGGCATCACAGTGTGTATATGATTTTAATGTAAATCTACTGATCAATAGGGTGGGAAATTTATAGTCTCAAGGTCCGAAAAACGTACAAAGCCGCCCCTGGGAAACCATTATCACGATGAACGTTTCTTACCAATAAATGAAACTGCTTTAAAGCTAAACAAGTAGATATAAAGTGGTCGTAACAGAGGTTTATGTTTAAAGCCTGGAGCGTATAAAGCTAATCAGGGCATAACTAACCAGACCAAAACACATCAGGGCAACAAATCCTGCCGGATACGCCATCAATAGCATGCCTTTGTCCCAGCCATAGAAAGCCATGGTCGTGCAAATAACCGCCAACGATAGCTCAATTAGCAGACTTTCCCAGTTCAACCGATAGTCCGAATCGATGGGGCGGGCGGAGAAATTAATTTTATAGGGCATAACGACACTCCTTTGTGTTAATACCAGTGATAGCAAAATCTGCCCGTACTGACCAGTTTAATCGATGAACGGCATTAAAGGCCTAATCGAGATCTTCCAATGGCCAGATAGCAATATACTCTTCGAAGTTGTCCAAATCAGCGTCTGATTCAGGCACCGTTTTACCGCGCACTGACATCCCTTCTCTGTGCATTGCTGTCTTCTTGCCACGATTGAGCAGTGGGTGCCAGGACGGTAAACCGCGGCCCTCGTGCAGGCGCCGGTAAGCGCAGCTGGTGGGCATAAAGAAAATATCTTTAAGGTTTTCTTTGGTCAGTTTTACGCAATCCGGCACCAGTTGCTGCCGCTCATCGTAGCGGGTACAGCTGCAGGTTTTGGTATTAAGCAAATCACAGGCAATGCTGGTATAATGAATGGTTTCGTGATGTGCCATGTAATCCGTGGGCGCGGCTTCCACGGCATCATCGTCGTCGATAAATTTGTGCAGGCAACACTTGGCGCAGCCATCGCAGATCGCTTCCCATTCTTCGCGGCTCATGTCATCGAGTGACTTGGTTTCCCAAAAACGGTCTTCCACCTTATTCCCCTACCTGCGTGNGAATGTCAAACCACGNNGCCATCTTAAGNTGCAGACTATCNCCCGGGTGCAAAGGCCCTACNCCTTTAGGTGTGCCNGTAAGCACTATATCGCCGGGTTGCAGTGTAAACACCTGGGAGATTGCGCACAGCAANGATANGGCATCNCGCATCATCANTTTGGTNTTGCCCTGCTGGCGGACTTCGCCNTTTATTGTCAGNGAAAAATCGAGGTCCCCGAGATCAATAGAAGCATCCAGCGGCNTAAAGCNNCTNACCGGGCANGCCCCGTCAAAAGCCTTGGCGCGNTCCCAGGGCTGACCTTTGTCTTTCAGTTTTTGCTGNACGTCCCGCAGCGTTAAATCNAGCGCCAGNCCAACNCCNTATAGNGCATNAGCNGCGGTTTGCTCGNTNCTGCAATCNCGNAANGGCTGAGCGATTAACAGCGCGACTTCCAGTTCGTTATGACACTCGCCCCTGTCGGCAGGGATAACCAGTGGTTTGCTGATCTCACACAACGCTGTTGCAGGCTTCATAAATAACAAGGGTTCAGCCGGGATTTCGTTNTTGAGTTCCTNAATATGGTCGAGGTAGTTACGCCCCACGCAAACAACTTTGCCTACCGGCAGGTCGATGCGCTCGCCCGCTAAAGTGGTATGTTGATACATATTATTTCCCCTGCTTGATGCGCTCTGAAAGGTAACTCACAGACACACCAAAATAGCTCGACCGGTTCCACTTCATCAGTGTATGAAAGTTTTGATAAACCAGGTATATCCGGCCATTTTTACCGTCCGGCATAATCAGCGATGCATTAATGTCCACCTGCGGCAGATCTGTTCCGTTGAACCGGCGTACGCCCTGCTCCTGCCAGAAAGGCAGGGGCTTAAACTTAGCCCTATCAAGCCCGGCCAGGGTGTAATCAAAATTGCTACTCACACTTACCTGGCGTCCCCAGGTCTGATCATCCTGCCAGCCTTCGGCAGCCAGAAAGTTAGCAATGGAGGCAAAAACGTCTGCTGGCGTGCCCCAGATATCCTTGCGACCATCGCCATCGTAATCTACCGCATATTGCAAAAAGGATGTCGGTATAAACTGGCTCTGGCCCATGGCTCCAGCCCATGAGCCGTTGAAATCTTTCAGCGTAATATGGCCTTCCTGTAAAATCGTCAGTGCCGCCATAAACTGCTTTTTAAATAACGCTTCCCGCCGGCCTTCAAACGCCAGCGAGGCAAGCGCAGAAAGCACCGGATAACTGCCCTGAATACGCCCGAAGTTTGACTCATTGCCCCATAGCGCCACAATAAATCTTGGCTGTACACCGTATTCTTTCGCAACCTGATTGAGCAACGTTTGATGTTCTTCCAATAAGGTTACGGCCTGTTTTACTTTCCAGTCCGGCACCCGGGTTTTGAGGTATTTATCCANNGTNATNTTAGTTTCNGGCTGGTTTTTNTCGGCCTTAACCACCGTAGCCCGGTAATAAATAGTGGCAAACACGTTCTCAACAAACTGGCGGCCAAAGCCGGCGTCAATGGCGTCGGTTTTAAGCTGGGATTTGTACTGTTCAAATTCTTGCTGTTCATCGGCTTGCTGAGCAAAAACAGGGCTGAAAAACAGCCCCGCACACAACAATACGGTGCATAATTTACGCATACATCGCCCCTTAAGACTTAGGTGATGTGGGTGACAGGCCAAGCTCAGTGCGATGAGTCTCGAGCCAGTTTTCTTCCTTAGGCGGCATTTGCAGATAAAAGCCNGGCTCNTCCATGNCTTCCAGTAANTTNTGTTTNTCTACCCCGCCCAGCNCNTNACGNTTNTGNACTGGCAGCATCATNACCAGNTGNGGNTGACCAAAGNGGNTCATCAGCGCTTCAGGGACGGCAGAAAAATCATCTTTTTTAGGAACGTAAAGGTACATCCCTTCTTTCTTNGCNGTTTTATAAACGGCAATCAACATGGTGTTTATCAGTTANTTTCTTCGTGTAATATCGCGTTAACTACGGGTGCGAACAANGGTTCACGCCATCCGGTCAGTACGTCGGGTTTGAGGCCCATCAGGCGACATTCATCAACGTTAAACCATTTGTATTTTAACAGCTGATTGAGCTGTTTTTTAGAGGCCAGCACTTCTTCTGTNACGCCGTGCTCCACNGCNATTTCACTNACNGCNTGCTTAAACNNGGCAAGCGTTTGTTTATACGCNGGAAAGTCTATCAGGCGCGANATCCGCTCAATATGTTCTCCCGGTGGCGTATTGTCGAANTCCTGNAAACCGGCATTCACTACGTTNAGAATAATATCAGGATTCAGGCGNCGTTCCTGGGGCGTTAAACTCTGTATACGGGCAAGCGCCGATTTCGACTGGGGCATACGCANNGCNAGTTCNTATAAGTGNGGCTCTTTAAANACAAAGTTNAGNGCCATATTGCGCTCNCNNGCCCGGCGAACCCGCCAGGCGGCCAGNTGTTTCAGCACCGTAAGTTGCTGNCTGGATAAACGCCAGGCATTNTTAATTTGCAAATAGGCAAACTCANNCGGCAGGCTGGCTTTTTTCTTNTCANCCAGNCAGGCNGATTCAGATAACACCCAGTCTNTCTTGCCCTTNGCTTTCACCATATCGTANANNTGATGGAANGCGGGTAGCAGNTATAACACGTCGTCNGCNGCGTANCGGCATTGCTTGTCNGTTAACGGGCGNGCCAGCCAGTCNGTNCGCGACTCCCCTTTTTCCAGTTCGGTTTCCAGCAGCATTTCNATTAACCGGGCATANCCCATGGTNNCNCCAAGGCCCAGCAGGCTGGCTGCAAACTGGGTNTCGAAAATNGGCGTNGGNACCTCGTTANAGGTGGTCAGAAAGGCTTCTAAATCTTCTGAGCAGGAATGCAGTACCTTAATCACATCCGGGTTGGTCAGCAGGCTGACCAGCGACGACATATCATCGATCGCGAGCGGATCGATTAGTACCAGTTGATGTCCGTCATAGAGCTGCACCAGGCCAAGCTCGGGGGTTAGCGTGCGGGTTCTGACAAACTCCGTGTCCAGCGCTATTGCCGGCTGGCGTGCCGCTCTGGCACACACCTCATCAAGGGTTTCCTGATCCTGTATATAAATATAATCCATAAAATAAAAAAACCGGCCTTAGGCCGGTTATACTCTTAAAATTCGGGCCTGACGACGCGCCCTAGTCTCGTAGTTCACGTCGTAAAATTTTACCGACATTGGTTTTTGGTAGCTCTTCTTTAAACTCTACGTGTTTAGGGACTTTATACCCCGTCAGATGCGTACGGCAGTGTGATATCACGGCTTCAACGGTGAGTGAATCATCTTTTCTGACAATAAAGAGTTTAACCACCTCTCCACTTACATCGTGGGGAACACCAATGGCGGCGACTTCAAGTACAGCATCATGCATTGCTGCCACTTCTTCAATTTCATTCGGGAATACGTTAAACCCGGATACCAGAATCATATCCTTTTTCCGGTCAACAATGTAGAAATATCCTTCTTCATCGCAACGGGCGATATCGCCGGTGGCCAACCAGCCGTCTTTGAGAATTTCATCACTGGCTTGAGGACGGTTGTAATAGCCTTTCATTACCTGTGGGCCTTTGACCCATAGCTCACCGGATTCTCCGACCCCTACTTCATTGCCGTTGTCATCTATCAGCATAATGTCAGTCGAGGGCACAGGTAAGCCAATAGCACCTTTATAAGCTTCTAGTTGCGGCGGGTTAACCGCCACCACAGGCGAACACTCGGTTAAACCGTAGCCTTCCAGCAGCACGGTACCAGTCACTTTCTGCCACTTTTCAGCCACCGGGCGTTGCACCGCCATACCGCCGCCGAGACCAAATTTAAAGTTAGAAAAGTCCAGATCGCTGAACCCGGGAGTATTGAGTAAGCCGTTAAATAAAGTATTCACGCCCGGTAAAATGGCAAAGGGGTATTTTTCCAGCTCTTTAACAAAGCCTGGCATATCCTTGGGGTTAGTGATCAGTAAGTTAGGGCAGCCAAACTTTAGGAATAACAGGCAGTTAGCCAGTAGCGCAAAGATATGATAGAGCGGCAGAGCGGTGACCACCAGATCTTTGCCCGGCGTAATCACCGTTGATAACAGCCCTGACACCTGCTCCAGGTTGGCAATCATATTACGATGAGTGAGCATAGCGCCTTTCGACACTCCGGTAGTACCACCGGTATACTGGAGAAAAGCGAGGTCCTGGTTGTTAATTTCAGGACGCTCGTACGTGAGTTTTTCGCCGGCTTTCAGTGCCGACATAAACGATTTGGCCCCGGACAAGCTGTAGGATGGCACCATCTTTTTAACGTGCTTCACCACAAAGTTGACTACCCAACGTTTTGGTGCCGGCAGCATGTCTGCCAGAGACGTCAGTAACACTTCCTGAATACCGGTGTCGGCCACCACTTTGTCCAGCGTATGCGCAAAGTTTTCAACGATAACGATTGCTTTGGCCTGGCTGTCGTTAAGCTGGTGTTTTAATTCTCGCGCCGTATAAAGCGGGTTTACGTTTACCACGGTCATGCCAGCACGCAGGATGCCAAACAGAGCAACCGGATACTGCAGCAGGTTAGGCATCATGATCGCGATGGCATCACCAGGCTTAAAGCCATTGTTCATCAGGTACGCGGCGAATTGCCGGGACAGGCTGTCGAGCTCACTGAAGCTGATTGTCTGACCCATATTAATATAGGCGGTTTTGTCACCATATTTAGCTACAGACTCATCGAGTATGTCGATAATGGAAGCGTAACGGTCCGGGTCGATTTCCGGTGCTACTCTCGAGTCATAATGATTAAGCCAGATTTTTTCCACCAAGCTCTCCTGTCACCTTAAGTCTTTCGATTGTTCTTGTTGTGTGTCATTGCTGGGTCAGCCACTGGTCTGACGTGTTGCATATAGTATAGGATGATCAGCAAAAGATAAACGCTGTTATTTACATTTCTTCAACAAACCGACAAATTGCATTACTAACTGCTGACGGATTAACCATATGGAAGTGATGCCCCCCTGAGAATAGTTCAAACCGACTGTTTTTCAACCAGCTTTTGCGTTTGTCATAGGTCGTATCCATTTCCTTAAAGCTGTCTGTGGCACCGCCGATCCAAACCGGGCATTCGATAGCTCCCAGCAGATTTTGCGCCTGTGACTCGGTTAACCGTAACGATGATTTGGTGCGTAAACGCGGATCGCTGCGCCAGCCGCTGAGGCCGTCTTCACGAATGGTTATATTTCTGCGCAGAATAGTGGCGGCGTGCTCAGCAGTAATGTCGCTCATTTTACAACGAGCGGCCACCGCAGCATCCAGATCTACCTCGAGGGGGCTGCCGGTGCGGCCAGGCTTGGGCATACGAGAAAGTATTGAGGTTCTTAATTGTTCTGAACTGGTTTCAGGAGGCAATGTTAGCGGCCCGCAGGCGTCAATCATAGCAATAGCGCTTACCCGCTCGGGGAATACGGCGGCGTAAATACTGGCTAGTATACCGCCCATGGAATGACCGACAATCACAACATCCTGCCAGTCTTCAGATACTACCAGCTCATGCAGGTCCTGGATGTAATCCATCTGGTTGTAATGAGCGCCGGTGGGGCGGTGATCGCTCAGTCCATGGCCGGGCAGATCGATAGCAATATACTGATACCTGCTCATCGACGGCGCCAGGCAAGCCATACTGGCGGCGTTATCTAAAAAACCGTGTAACGCCAACACGACCTGGCCTTGCTGGCCATTGGTCATGCCTCTGATGGTGCCCGACGATATTGAAAACTCACACGCTTGCATTACTACTCCCTGGGGGCATTGCCCTGTGACTCATAGACATTGAGCAGCAGTTTAGCAGCGACGGAGGTAAATGTTGAACCTTTGTTGATAACAGTAGCGCAGCCCGAGGCATGACATTACCGCGCACCGGGCTAAAAGTTGCCGCAAGCGGCAACTTATTACCTAAGGATCCAGGCGGCGCTGAGCTTTACTTCTGGAACTCGGCGGTTGCTGCCTTGGTTGTGGGCGCGCACTCATACTCGGACGGCTGTTAGAAGGCGGCCGATAGTTATTCTTACTCCCCGACCAATAAGCAGGATCCTTGTAAGTGCGGATCATACGTACACTCGGGCCAAATCGCCACGGACTCCAGTAAGGGTGGTAGAACGGTGAATACCAGCCTGAGTAGAAATCAAAGAACACCGTAGATGTATCGTACAGCCTCTGGCGACGCCATTTGTAGTAATTGTCGACCGTAAGTGACGGAAACATATAGGGTTGTTCGCCTACCATACCTGCCAGTGGTTTACCCACCTTGCCCAGAAAAGTCACAGTGCGCCCTTCTTCAAACATGATAGGATCCACAAATTTATTGATAACCGCTTTAAACCGCCCCGGTGTTTCTTCACTGGCGTTCGGCTTGCCATAGTGATTAAGCGGGAAATACACCACTTCAATAAGGGTTTGGTCGGGTTTATTCTCGACGTTAGTAATTATGCCGCCCCAACGAGCGCTTTTACCCAGAATATCGTCACCAGCAACCACTGCCTTGTTATATCCCACCAACGGCGTATTTTCTGGTACCTGTAGCGGTTCGGGAACAACTGCACAAGCCGACAGGCTTAATGCAAAGATAACGACGAATGCACGAACTAACATATGGGTTCCTTGCTTTAGCTAAACATGTAAGAGCCATCCGGCCCACGGTTCATTTCAACTGAACCAAAAGCCTGCGGCTCCGTGCCTGACCTATCAATCATACTGCTCACATCTTATCAACGGATCAGTATGCTCGGGTTCAATCCTGAAATACTCTTATTTAGTGTAGAAGATTAAACTGAATAGAAACTGAATTCAGTGTGGTTCATTATAATGAATCAACAAGTTACTGATTATGACAATGCTAATCAAGGATAGTTTAATCTGGCAATAGCCGAATTAGGCGTAAAGGTCGACACCCATCATTTCACGTATGGCTGCGCGCTTGGTTTCACGTTCGTGACTGGCGTAAGCTTCCAGGGCGAGAATGGCCGGGCCCTGAGGCTGATCGTAGCCTGACGTCCGGCGAAACGACTCCGCCTGGGCACGGGTATTATCATCGCCGGTGCGAGGTTGAATAGCATCTAACTGGCTTGCTGGCGCTTTATCAACACGCTCCACCGCTGCGGATTTTGTCGCAGGTTTGGGCTGCGGAGCATTGCGCTCTACATTGGGTGTGATTAATTGCTGACGAATTTCCATGAAGCCGATAACGCCTGTCGATTGCCAAAGTACTGACAGCCAGTGAGCCGTCGTTAGTTAAACTCAAAGTACAGCAAATATCACGCCAGTCCTGGCCGGCACTTAGCGGCCAGGCAACTTTTTCCAGGTAACCGTATTCCGTAAATACTCTGGAGTAATGGCGTCCACCGCCATGCCCTGCCCCGCATTCAGCGTTTGTTCTGTCAGCGGCAGCATGAACCTTGCGTAAGGATAAGACACATTTACTGATTGCACTTTAAGCAATTCACTTAACACCGGGTATGCCTGCCAGCCGGTGCCAGCTACCGCCATTGAAGAGACATCAAGTTGTTCAGCGACGGCCTCAGGTGAAGTCACCTGCTCTTCGCCTACCAGCGTCGCTATGCCCTGCTGATTTTGATAATGAGCAAAATACACTTCGCCCATACGAGCATCGATGGCTACGGCAACGTCATTAACGTCACCGGAGTTGATCACCTGCTGTGCCATAGCGGCCAGAGTACTGACGCCGGCAACAGGAAGCTGACTGCCCAAAGCAAGCCCCTGAATAATGCCGGTGGCAATACGCACACCGGTAAAACTGCCGGGGCCACGGCCAAAACCCAGGCCGTCGAGTGCCGCTAAAGAAGCACCGGCTTCTTTCATCACCGCATCCACCATGGGCAGAATCTTCTGGCTGTGTTGTTGCGGACAAACCTCGTAACGGGTAAACAGTGCCTGATTAAACTGTAAGGCAACCGAACAAGCTTCGGTGGCAGTGTCAATAGTTAAAATGTTCATGGATTATTCTTCTGTAACGTGTTCTGTTTGCTCGATATTGGCCAGAAATTTTTCGACTTCACTGACATCCCGGGTCCGCTTCATTGGCGGTAAACTGCCAAGGAAGGTTTGGGCATAGGGTTTGGTAACCAGGCGATTATCGCAAATTACCAGCACTCCGGCATCAGCCGGGTCGCGGATCAGTCTGCCTGCGCCCTGTTTCAGAGTAATAACCGCCTGCGGGATCTGGATACTACCAAACGGGTTACCGCCTTTTTTACGGCATTCCTCCAGCCGGGCCTGCAGCAGCGGATCATCCGGCGCCGCAAACGGCAATTTATCGATCATTACGCACACCAGATCATTGCCACGCACGTCTACGCCTTCCCAGAAGGCGCCAGTACCAAGCAGTACAGCCGAAGGGTCAGACAGATAAGCACTTAACAGAGCCTGTTTTGACGTGCTGCCCTGCACCAGTACCGGATTATCAATTTGTTCCTGTAATGCTGCAGCGACTTCTTGCAACGCAGCATGGCTGGTAAACAGCAAAAAGCAACGCCCGCCGCTGGCTTTAATGAGCTTCTTGGCTATGGTAACCAGTTGCTTGCGCATGGTCGGCATGTGCGGTTCGGGTAAATAACGTGGCACGCATAACATGGCCTGGCTTTCATAATCAAACGGGCTGTCGAGCATCATGGTTCTGGCTTTTTCCAGCCCCATGCGCCGTTGAAAGTGAGTAAAGTCGTTATCAACCACCAGTGTAGCCGAGGTAAATACCCAGCCGCGATCGTCAGACTCAACAAAACGGCGAAATTTCGCGGCAATCGACAGAGGTGTCATATGCATTACAATATGGCGCGGCGTGGTTTCATACCACAAACTCATTCCGTCATGCTCTTTGGTGGTAAACAGGGCCAGTTTTTCACGGCTCTGCACAATACGATCAAACAGGTTATCAAGGTCTTTATCGCGCCCAATGTGCAGTTTACAAATATCGTACAGTACGCCCACTGCATCTTCGAGGCGGCTCACCTGGGTTGCTACTTCTTCGCGTTCCATGGCCTCCAGCCAGTGGCCACGCTGGGGCTTATCGGCAAACAACAAACGCAGGTCTGCGGCCTGCATGCGTACCTTCTCACCGGCTTTTTCCAACTGATCGGCATCCTTTAACACCGTACGATACAACAAGGTGATCTCTTTGCTTATTTCGGTTAGCTGACGGGTTGAGATAGCCTCGCCAAAGTATTCACTGGCGATTTCCGGGATCTGGTGGGCTTCGTCGAAGATTATGCAGTCGGCTTCGGGAATAAGCTCACCAAAGCCGGTGTCGCGCAGTGCCATATCAGCAAAGAAAAGGTGATGATTTACCACTACGATATCAGCTTCCATGGCATTCTTGCGCGCTTTTACCAGATAGCAGTCTTCATAATCGGGACAATCACGCCCCAGGCAGTTATCCACCGTGGAGGTTACCAGAGGGATCACCCGAGCATCCTCAGGCAGGGTTTTCACCTCGCCCATATCTCCGGTTTTGGTGGTGTTTGCCCAGGCTCTTACGGTTGATAATTCGTTCAGTACATCCGATTCCACCAGAGTAGAATTACCGCCATGCTGAGCAAGACGATGCAGGCAAAGATAGTTAGCCCGGCCTTTTAGCAACGCTGTTTTACGATTGCTGGCGAGAGCTTTTTTAATCACCGGCAGGTCGCGGTGAAATAACTGTTCCTGGAGGTTTTTGGTGCCCGTGGAAACAATGGATTTTCCCTTCGACAGCAACACAGGAGCCAGATAGGCAAAGGTTTTTCCGGTGCCGGTGCCGGCCTCAACAATTAAACTGTCGGCATCGTTAATGGCGCTGGCGACGGCTTTTGCCATGTCTGTTTGCGCCTGACGGGGGTTAAACCCCTGAATCGCCTTAGCCAGCAATCCCGAGCCCGAAAATACATCATCTAAACTGGGCATGTTGTTCCTGAGTGAGTGCAAAAGCGCTATTATGCCAAAGTTTTTACAGCTCGTCTGTGGGTCTGTTAGATCAGGGGAAAGTTTGCCGACACAAACACCCTGTAAGCCCAGGGTGGCAGGCTCAGAGTATCGGTTTGCGCTACCGCCGTACATGATGCTTCAAACAGGGCAATGTATTCATCGCGATACAGATTTTCATGAAAATCCACGTCAGCAGTATCTGCCGAAAGATTCAGTACCACAAATACCTTTACATCGTCTTGCCTGCGAACAAAGCTGAGCACCTGCCCGGGCAAAGAGTTAGGCACTTGTATCATGCGCGCACCATACTTGCCGTTCCAGAGTGCCGGTACCCGTTTTTTCAGATGAATAAGTTTACGGTACAACTCGCCAATCGGATGGGCCTGCCACTCGATAGGATCGCGCTCAAAAAAGGCCAGCCGTTTGCTCTCACCCGCTTCTTGACCATTGTGAATGAGCGGCATTCCCTCGCCGAGCACCGACAATACTATCGCTGCCTCTAAACATTCACCAAACTGCTCCTGCTGGGTGCCGTCCCAGGCATTTTTGTCATGGTTGCTGACGAAAGTCATGCGGTAGGCTGAACGGGGCCAGGCCCGTTCGTTCCATGAATAATATTTTCGTAATCGGTCCACAGGCGCCTGCCCCTGAGCGATTTCATGCATGGCTTCATTCCAGCTCCACGCATAGCTCATATTAAAGCCGTCACGATGGAGATCGCGATCTTCCCATTCAGCAAGAAGAAAGACCGGCTTAATGTCATCCAGCGCTACGCGAAGCTGGCGCCAAAAATCATTGGGTACATAGCCTGCTACATCACACCGGTAACCGTCGATATCAAACTCTTCAACCCAGTAAGCCATGGCCTTTATCATATAATCACGCAGGCCCGGCTGTTCGTAATCAAACTCGATGATATCGCTCCAGTCCCACCAGGGAGAAGGGCGAAAATCGCCTTTGTAATCGCGTGCATACCACTCGGGATGTTGCGTCACCAGATGGTTATCCCAGGCACTGTGATTAGGCACCCAGTCGAGGATGACTTTCAGCCCCAGCGCATGGGCTTCTTTAATGAGTCGCCGAAGACTGCTCTCGTCACCAAACTCCGGATTTACAGCAAAATAATCTTTCACGGCGTAAGGACTGCCGAGCTCACCTTTGCGATGTTTCTCGCCAATCGGATGGATAGGCATCAGCCACATGATTGTGGCGCCCAATCCGGCGATATGAGACAGTTTTTCGGTGACACCATCGAAGGTACCCGCCTGACTGAACTGACGGGTATTGACCTGGTAAATAACCGCGTCTTTGCTCCAGTCGGGCTGCGTGAGGGTGTAGAGATTAGCCGGAGAATAAGCCATGTAGTGAGGATCCGTTCACCAGTAAATAGATAAAGTCACCATAGCAGAGTTGCCAGCTTATCTTAAAGGGCAAGACCAAAGTCTGAATTATTTAGCCAATGGGGAGTGTACAGTACAGATAACAGTCAGGCTGTTTATACAATGCTCAGTATGCCCAGTAACAGCACCCAGAGCGCAAAAAACAGTTTCACCTGTCTGGGCGAAAAGAACAGCACCACATACCTTGCAAGGCGACCGCCAATCACTGCACCAGCGCCGGCAAACAACACAACATACCAGTTTACGGCAGCACTCACCAAGGCGCCATAACCAACCGCTCCCCAAACCGTGACCGCCGAAATAATCACCGCTGCACCAATGGCCAGTGTGACATCAAAGCGTCTGACAATCAGGTACACGGCAACCAGTTCACCTATCCCTACCGACAAATATGCCGTAATGATGCCACCCACAAAGCTGATCACGGCAAGCCAGTTTTTATCTGCTGCTGTTATCTGACTGCGCCCCTGAGGACTGCTTAATCGTTTCGACGAGGCCATAATCGCCAGCGCCAACAAAATAGAAAACGCGCCGAAGCCAATGTGTAACTGTGATGACACGGCCGAGAAACTAAGGTGAGGCACCAGGTAATCAAACCCATACTGCGCCAGCCATAATCCTGCCAGACCAAAAGGAATGCAGCGGCTCAGGACAGCCGGTAGCAACAGCCAGTCGGGCTGCTGACTCTTAATATGCCGGTAAAACTGCAGCCAGTTGATGGCACCGGCGGTCATACCGCAGCACTGGATGGCAAAACTGGTGGCGATGACCGCCTCCGGAGAAAATGCCAGTTGCTGAAAAAACGGCACGAACACTACGCCGCCTCCGGCCCCCGTGGAATTGGCAAAAACAGCGCCAACGATCCCCAGCAATAAAAACCCGCCATACTGAGTCAGCAGTACTGGTAGCTCTGTGCCACCTACAATAATTATCAGGGATAACCACAACACCGCCAGCAGGCTCAGCCAGGGATGGGCAATAAACGTCTTCTTCACTTTTACAATCAATTGATTTTGACCGGCAGCACTTTGCCAGAATCTCCCGTTGAAGTCGAACACCCTTTTATTAAAACCTACATTTTTACAACATTTACCCGCTATACTAAAACGGATTAAGTTTAGGTAAACAGCGCCTATGGTTTCAGTAAAGCATCAGCCACATTTTAGCCTTATCAGTTTACAACCCAATCGTTCCGCCGACTGGGTCCATAATAAATGGCTAATGGCTGGCATGGCAGGCGTTGCCCTGATCATTGCAACCATGTGGGCATTTTTTGGTATTTGGATCGTCTTTCCCTTTGCCGGTATTGAAGTTGGCTTGTTGTGTTACTTGCTTTACCGGGTCAGTCATAATACTTACCGCACGCAAACCCTGTCATTTGAGAAAGACTACGTGCATATCCAAAGCAACCAGAAATCATCACAAACTGTGACGCTTAGCCGCCGTGACACTCACCTCGAAATGTCAGAAAGCCCTCACGACTGGTATTTACCGCAGCTTGCTCTGGTCACCCCGGAACACAGTGTAAGGGTTGGCGAGTTTTTAAATCAGGCTGACCGTCACCGCCTTTATGAGGAAATCAAGAAAATTGGCATCCCGGCCTGGCGTCATCACTGGTGGAAACACTAGCTATTGTTATTACACTCGCTCACCTCGCCAGTTCAAAGCCATTAATCATTGCCGGATAGGCACTTAGCAGGTAGATTAACAGTTTTGTTCAGGGGCATCCGAGCATGCTGAAGCATTTATGCTGGCTATTTTTAATCACCTGCAACTGGGCCTATGCTGCGTCGGTCTGGCAAGTAAGCAAAGCAGGCAATACTGTTTATATTGGTGGTACGCTGCATATTTTAAGTCCCCAAGACTTTCCGCTGCCCAATGCCTATGGCATCGCCTACAATCAGGCCGACAAGCTGGTATTTGAAACCGATATCGCCGGGCTCAACAGCCCACGCTTCCAGCAAGACTCCCGTGCCAGACTGACCTACGGTGACGGTACGCAACTAAAAGACGTTTTATCGAAGGAAACCTACAAGGCACTCAAGGCTCACTTAGCGGCCCGGCAGATGGACATAACAGCCATGGCCAATTATACACCGGCCCTGATTAGCATTACGCTGAGCTTCGCCGAACTGCGATTACTGGGATTAACCAGTCAGGGTGTAGATGAATTTTACTATTTTAAAGCCATGACCGACGGGAAGGCACTCGACTGGTTTGAGTCGCCTCAGCAACAGCTTGAGTTTATTGCCGCGCTGGGTGGCGAAGACGAAGATGAGATGATCCGCTACGCGCTGGATGATGTGAAACAACTCCCCCAAGCACTTGGCGAGCTTAAAAAGTTCTGGCTAAGCGGCGATATGGAAGGCTTATACCAAAGCCAGGGCAAAAGCTTCCATGATGACTTTCCTGAGATATATCAGCAGTTGCTGATACAACGAAACAAAAACTGGCTGCCTGCCATTGAGGAAATGCTGACTACGGCGCAAATAGAGTTTGTGCTGGTTGGCACCATGCATCTGTCGGGGCCGGACAGCGTTTTGGATATGTTAATAAAGCGCGGCTATTCGGTACAAAAACTCTAGCCTGGTTTATTAAGAAAATTCGATATATACCTGATTACGCCCCTGTTGCTTGGCTTTGTACAAAGCGCTATCGGCGCGACTGAACAAACTCGTAGGGGTATCATTGTGAGTAATAGTTGTAATGCCAAGGCTGACCGTGATGCGTATGGTTTTCCCCTGCTCAACGATTTTCTTGCTTTGCACTAAGATGCGTAATTCTTCAGCCAGGGTAATCGCATCAACACCGGTGGTATTATGCAAATAGACGGCGAATTCTTCACCGCCCCAGCGACAAGACACGTCACTCTCTCGCAGTCGCTCCCGAATAACATCGGCCACTATTTTAATCACTCTGTCACCTGTGGTATGCCCAAAAGTGTCGTTAACATGCTTAAAATAATCGATATCTATTACTGCCAAAGAACCTTGCTGTAACTGACGCTTGTTGAGATCACACTCCATAGCTAAAAAACTATCCATAAACCGGCGGTTTTTCAGCTTTGTCAGCGGGTCGTGTAAACCGTCTTTATGCAGTTGCCGCAGCACAGAAACGCGTTGTGATAAGGCTTGTTGTAAACGTATAAAACGTTCGCGCTTACTGTTTTGCTCATCTACGTGTACTAAAATCGCGATAGGCCTGTGAGTGATCTGCGAACGCAACATGGCAAAGTAGCCCAGAAAGCGGCTCTGATTAGATTTCTCGGGCGATTTCCGGGTTATATTACAAGGGTGTAAACCCGAGACAGATAAACCATGACGTATCATTTGCGTAAAGGACCCAAATACGCCTTTTTCACTAAATACATCCGACAGGTTCATACCTTCAACCAGTTCTGGCAGTAACTTAGAACAGCGGTTATTAACCCTGGCAACCTTGCCTGAAATCCCCACTACGAGGGCCGGATTCTTAATGTTACTCAGGATTGTCTCAGTGTTAATATGTTTATTGAGTAATTCAATGGCGTTATCAGACATTGAAAAACTCCTTATAGTTCGTCGGTAAATTCTCATCAATGTCAAGTAAGATGGTGATCTGACATTGCTTGTCACCGCGGGCGATTGCTTCATCTATCGATACCGCTGCATAATTTTGACTATCGGCAACGATCTTTCCAAATACACCAGCAGTCATATTGCACATTGCGGTGTTACCAACGACTTCATTTCCAAAAGGACAACGGCGATTGCGCAACACAATTTTGCTTGCGCAAACAGATTCAACATAAAAGTCGCCGCCAATACGGCGCTTCAAATCTACCAGCAGATTTGCCAGTTGAGTGGTTGAATAACGCCTGTGACCTGAAGATGCGCGATAGGCATCCATGAAAAAATCAGCCAGACGACTAGCGACCAGACCGACAAATGCAGCACTTTCTTCGGTACCGATTATCTGTTCTAACACATCATTGAGATCCAGCAGGCATTTACGGTAAAAGTGCTTTTGTTGTATATCGATATCGAGTTCAACAAACTCTATGACGTTACTCTGACCCATGACGTTTTCCTTCTGAACAACTTCACTCCAGGCTTTAGTTAGCTTCGCAATGATTACTACCTCTGAGCGAAAACTATACTAAAGGTGTAGAACAAAATTCTCGGGAATACCAGTTATAACAACCAGCCAGAGGTTAAAAACAATTCCGCTGTGGTTCATAGGGTTGCCAAACGATGGGTAATTTCAAACTGTTTAGTCGATTAACCGCCTGCGCGGCATTGGTATATCGGCCTTAATGGGCTTTTTTGCTGTCTTCTTCCCGCTTAACCAGGATAAAGGTGAGATACATTTTGGTTGGCAGCGATAAAATCATCCCAATCGCCACCAGACAAGCACTGATAACAATGCCGGTGACACCCATTTGTTCAATGGTTTCGCTGTACATGTGGCAGTAAACGCCAGCCAGAATAAGACTGATGCCAATACTCATGATGATTTTGAGCAGCAGGATTAGCTTTTGGTCGGTCACAGTTCACCTCCGGAATATATGTTAAATCTAATGTAAATATGCGGTAGCGGTATTGATCTGAGTCACCGAATTTGTAGTGCACAACTAAAACGTCTAGCATGGGTAGAGAGATTAAGAAACAAACTAAGTGATGACTTTTAAGAACCTGACAACAACAGAGCTACCTTTATTTATTACCGAAGAAAACGCGAGAGCGCTGCCCTGTGAGGGATGTCGAAATGGCGAAGCACTTGAGTTTGATTTCAGTATGGCATTTCAGCCGTTGGTCGATTTAGCAAAGCAGAAAATATTTGGCTATGAAGGATTAGTACGCGGCCTTAACAGCGAGCCAGCAGCCAGTATCATCGGCAAGGTTACGGCGAGCAATCTCTATCGCTTTGATCAGGTATGCCGGGTGAAGGCCATCGCGCTGGCCGCAAAAGCAAATCTTCGCGAGCGCTTAAATATCAATTTTTTACCCGGGGCCGTTTATAAACCCGATATATGCATTCGCACTACACTGGCTGCAGCAGAAAAATACCAGTTTCCTTGTGAAAATATCACTTTCGGCGTTTTTCAAGGTAGTTGTCGCCTGAGCTGTTAAGCTGCTTCTTTTTTATTCTCCGGATTTAGCTCTACGCTTCCGATCTTATCCCAGTTTCT
>NZIK01000087.1 GCA_002691625.1 Alteromonadaceae bacterium | reverse complement strand
ATTACTGTGATATGAGATACATGATAATAAAATAAAGGCATCAATTTTGATGTTTATACATTAGCTCGTCTTGACTTCAAGGGAGCGTCCATATATGTCTGATCACTTCTAACGGCCTGCCTTAGCAGCACCTGGTTTGGCACCGGCATTTCACTTTCCACTACAGGGCATTCATTTGTTTGCATTATTCTTTTTAGTCGCCAGCTTTGCAGGCAATTTTATAGGGTTCCGGATTACGCTCAGGTTACTCAAGGTAACTGAGAAGTTAAATAAACGGAGTCTGCTGCTTACTTTCGCTTTTCTCACGGTACAGGCGCTTTCAGGTTTGCTTATCTACTATGCAGGTCTGGTCGAACCCGCCGGTACGGTATTGTCGATAGTGATATTCAGTTTTGTGTTAAGAAAGTTTCTTGTTCTCAAACTCTGGCAGTTAATCGTTATTCCCATTGGCGTTTCTTTGCTATCGTCGTTTATTCTGGCGGTATCATTATTATTGTATATGAGTTTGTTTGAATCAGTTTCGCTGAGCTAATTAAGCGATAATTGACAATCAGTCCCCTGGAGCAGTTTAAAACAGGATACAGTCATGATTAGCTAGACAACTCAAACGGGATGAAAAGGATTTTTCTTTATGAAGGTATTGTTTACTTTCCTGTTAGTCATGGTGATGATAGAAAAGCTCGCCGGATTAATGGGCATCGGATTTTTTGATATTTCCATATTTACAATATCCACATTATCCGATGTGTTTCACTATGCCACAAAGTTGATGGTTTTAATGGTTGTTTATCTGATCATCGATAAGATATTTAGCGCGTTAAATAAAACTAAACCGACGGTTTAGCCGCAGTTAAACAGGGAGTGAAAACAGGCGTTATGAGAGGCCCTCAGTTGAAACAACATAACCGTGTGCAGTTACGCTTACCCTCTGTTGTGAAGATATTCGCAGTGTTTGCGATATCTCTCGATCTATTTTTTTGTTGTTTTTATGCACTGTTCCTATTGTTAGGCATTGAAGCGCCAGCACCTGGTGCGTTTTTCGTCGCCTTGTTAGTTTTGCCCCTTCTTTTTATATTATTCGCAACCTTAGGGTACCCGTTTTTTGCCTTGTTAAACCGGGTCCGGGGTGGTTTGTTTTTAACGGTGTTACGTGGCAAAGCTCCCTCCGTCGGTAAGACATAAGGTTGTTGTAACCGAGCGATTTTTAGTCGCTGTCGGGTAACTGTCGGCTGGTTGTCGTTACGCACTAATCCCCGGTGGTGTATAGTGTTACGGCATTCACAACAATAAGAGAATATCTGTGAAATCATTAAGAATCACCCGGCATTGGTCGCAGGAGCAACTGGCGCAATTAAGCCATTTAAACGTTCGCACAATCCAACGGGTTGAAAAGGGCGAGGGTGCTGGTTTAGAAACGCTCAAATCACTGGCATCAGTGTTTGAAATCTCTGTGGATGAGCTCAGGTCCGTGATTGAACGGGATAACGAACCCGGGAGTGAAGAAACTTTTAACGCTGGAAACAGCAAAGCAGTGCATGAACAGGCAAAGGCAAAAGTTACAGCGCTCAAATATTTCTACGCTTTCACAGCTTTTTTGGTCACGGTATTTGTTTTGTTTATGCTGCCAAATTATAACGGTGGCGAGAATACCGGCCCATTGATAGTGGTCTTCTTATCGTTTGCTACGCTAGTTGCGGGCCTGGCAATTTATGTTTTTGAGCCCTTTGGTACCAAATGGGAAAAAGCAAAAGTCGCGAAAATAGTACAACAGCAAAACGAAGAGTGCAGCCTGGACAACAAACACTAAACCAAGGTGTTTAAAACTTCTTGTAGTTTGTAGTTATCTAGTCATTACCTGATAAAGGAGTGTCAGCAAGGAATGGAAATTATTTTAGTGCGTCATGGCCGGCCGCAAAAAGCCGGTAATGCACTACTGAATGCTGCGGGATTTGCCAACTGGGTGAAAAACTATAATCATTCACTGGTTTCAGAGCAGAGCCTGCCCTGTAAAATTAGTAAGGCGAAGTATAACGAGCATTATCTCGTTTCGAGCGATCTGCCTCGAGCCGTGCATAGTTGCTCAATTTTTTCCGGTAGTCCGCCCCAGTATCAGTCCAGGCTATTTCGTGAGATGGATATTCCTCGCTATAAGCTGCCATTTACCATCAGGGCATGGAGCTGGGTTTATCTTAACCGCACTTTATGGACGCTGGGTAAAAAGGGGCGTTTTGAGTCTTATGCTCAGGCCAGAAAGCGCGCAAAGCTGGCCGCCAGTGAGCTGATTGCACTAGCGCAGCAACACGATAAAATCATCCTGTTTTCACACGGCTATCTGATTCTCCACATCAGAAAACATCTTCGTCGCTATGGGCTAACGCAACTGCAAAAATCCAACAGCTACTGGGGTGTTTCGGCTTTTAAAGATTAACTACAGTTTAGCCTTACACCTGTGATAGCCTGAATTAAGCGTTGTTTTAGCGAGCCCCTGCGGGGCTTCATTGAGAAATCTGAATAAAAGGAAACCACCATGACTTATGTAGATGGCTACGTGATACCGGTGTTAGCAGAGAACAAAGACAAATATATCGAGCAAGCTAAAATCGCCGCCAGCGTATTTAAAGAACACGGTGTCATCGAGATTTATGAGAACTGGGGAGATGATGTACCCGAAGGCGAAGGCACCTCGTTTTACAAGGCTGTGCAATGTAAAGAGGGTGAAGTGGTGGTGTTTTCCTGGGCGGTGTGGCCATCTAAAGAAGCTCGGAATGAGGGCTGGAAGGCACTTATGGAAGATCCCAGAATGAAGCCCGACCCCAATAACCCCATGCCATTTGATGGCAAGCGCCTTATCTACGGTGGGTTCTCTACTATTGTTCACGAGTGAGCCGGGGATACTCTATAGCCAGTGATTATAGGCAACAAGTGGAATTAAATATGAATATGATCAAAAAAGGGAGCTGTTAAAAGCTCCCTTGTACTTTTGTATTGATTAGTTAGTGTATTCGCTTTCTGCGGCGGCTGATGAATGCAATCATTAATCCACCGAGCCATACCAGTGACAGGCTGCCGCCACCGCCACTCGGGCGATTAGTCACGGTAACTGTCACCGTTTCGGTAACGGTATTCTGACCATCCGTAGCGGTAACCGTAAAGCTTACAGAGGTGCTATCGTCGGTATCCGGCGCGGTAGAGCTGAAGGTAGAGCCCTGAACACCATTGATAGTAAACACAATCTCATCATCTTCAGGATCGGAAGCGCTGGCTCTGATGGTGATGGTTGCGCCTTCCTGCACGCTGGATGGCGCCGAAACGGTCAGTACCGGAGGCTGATTGGGGGTTACCGTAATGTCTACCGTAGCGGTGTCGGTAAAGCCATACTCATCGGTGGCCGTTACCCTTAAACGTAACGCTGTACCAGCGTCGACTGATGCAGGGGTTACCGTTACCACTTCGCCCGCCACGTTAATCGTGGCTGCGGGGCCGCTTAATTGCTCTACACTCAGGCTCACATTGTCGCCGTTGGCATCGGTAACTGAGATTGGCAGTACTGAAGCCTGTAGTTCTGTCAGGCTAATGCTCGCCTGTTCACTGCCGTCGATCAGCAGTTCTGGTGCGGCGTGCATTTGCACTTCAGTATTCACTTCGCCGATTTCTTCCTGAGTCCCAGGAATATTAGGTACTTGTGAAGCAACGGTCACTGGCAGCGAGCCAGTCAGCTCGGCGTTAGCATCTACCTGCAGACTAAAATCAAGATCTGCTGGTCCGGTAGCAGTGATAGACGTTTGTGGCGTCAGGCATAACACCGTTCCCGACTGAATAAGCGATTCCACTTCGCCACCTGGATTATTGGCATTGGCAGAGTTAAAGGCCAGGGTAGTGCCCAGCTTACCATTCTGATCCTGCCATCCTACAGTACCGGCTAAAGACTCAGTGCCACTGCGTACATTCCGGTAGGCATAAATCACACTGGGTTCACCGGGGCCGGCATGGTGATTCAGGATAACCTGCATGTCAGCACTATGGCCGCCAGATTGTAAGCCTGTCCATTCAACAACCGTTGTTGCGCCGTTATCAAGGGTCGCTACCGTGATCCCTGAGCCCGCGTCATCATTGAAAGACCAGTCTCGCCATAGTGGCGCTAATACGGCACCACTGTAAGACTCATCAGCCAGCATACGGTTAATAGCAGGGAAGGCGTTTACGGCAGCAGATGCTGGCGTAATAAATCCTTTGGATGACACCGCAATACCATTCCATTGTTCGCCTAATACGTTAACCGCAACCGGGAAGGCGGCGAGTAATTCACTGCCGCTGTCTTGTAAAGGCTGATAACCGAGTGCTGACAAGTCGATGTAGCCATCATTACTGTTGGTATCAACCCGGCACTGACCGTCTGTTTCAGGTGTGGTAACCGAATAGCCTGATACACCCGCTGTGACGTTCTGGGTAATCGACCAACTGATGGTATTACCGTTAACGGTACCACCCTCTGTAACGCTGCCAGCAACCACGCTGGTACCTTCGGGAATGGTGACGTCAATTTCGTAGTTGCGATCTTCGGTACTCGTGTTGGCCAGAACATTTACCGTGTAATCCACCGTATCGCCCGGCGACACGCGATCGCTGCCATCTACCGCCAGCTTCACATCATTTTCACCACGGATAATATCTACCGGAATAATCCCCAGATTATCCGGCGTTTGTGCACTGCTACCCAGAGCGACACTGGCGTAAAACCGATCGCCCGGAATGCTGCTGTCCAGCGACCATAATAAACGCATGTCGAAAGACTCACGTAAGGCTACTGAAGTGGGGGCTTCTATGGTAAGCGATCCGTCGCTGCTGCTACCTACCAAGGCATAGTCGAGGGTAAAGTTATCTTGCTGCAAAGCACTGCCAGTAAAGTTGTGAACATAAATCCGGTAGGTACCAGCGGGTGGCGACTCGATACTGATATATTCATTCCAGCTGTAACCGGCGCTAAAGGCGAGAAGTTCATCTTCGTCAAAAATGCCGTCACTGTCATTGTCATAGGCAATATATAAGTCTAAATCCGGTGCACTGGATTCGGTGGTTTGTGCCACAAACCGTGGCGTGCCTTCCTCAACCATGACATCCAGGGTATATACACCGTCATTCAGGTTATCGTAAAAATCGCTGGGATCGCTGTCTTCGGCAACATTGCCCGAAACCTTGGTGCCCATAGTCAGGCCCGTTACCTCGTAAGTGAAATCAGTAATTTCAATTGCCAACAGGTCTTCAAGGACCGCAGAATCCGCATCCCGATGACTGGTGCGCTCTACAAAGTCCGGGAAGTTGCCGTTAGAAGCAACCACTGCAACAGGCATATGCTGGGGGGTATTATCATTACCATTAATGAGCACATCACCATATACCCAGTCGTTGTCAGCCACGTTCCAGGTACTTAGCGTGAAGGTTACGGTTTGCGACTGCCCTGTGGATAGCGTTACGCTGGTCGGCTGTGCTTCAAGGGCCAGACCGCTGTCCATATCATCCAGACCGAATGTCCAGGTGCCATTTCGGGTCGCGGTAAATGTGCGCTGCCAGGTACATTCGATCAGGCAGTTATTATCAACCAGGGCCGGAATATTGAGCGTCTTAGGCTCACCGCCGCTGTTCGGATCTGCGGCCTCATAATTTGCCTGAGTCTCTTCCATAATTAACCCAGCATTGGCCGCCGCGTCTATTTGAATACGACCGGCGCCCATATCCAGCCAGTTAGCCTGGGCGGTACTGCCGTTTAAGCCAATATCGGTCTCGGCTGTCATCATCAGCGCCGAGCGAATGGCATCAGCACTCCAATCCGGGTGCAATTCGCGCAGCAGTAGTGCGGCCCCCGCGACATGGGGCGACGCCATGGATGTACCGTCCAGATAGGCATAGTCTGCTGGCGCAGGGCCGGTGGTTTCATGGCCATAATGCTCATCAGAATAGGCCGCATAAATATCTACGCCCGGTGCGCTTATCATCGGCAACAGCGTGCTGAACTGAGTGTTAGGCCCACGTGAGGAGAAGCTTGCGACCTTATCGGCAAGGGTGCTGTCTACTGAACGGATACCTGCTGTAGCAGTAATGGTGGCGCGATGATTACTGCCAGCAGCCAGCCAGCTTTTTAGCCTGTCGCCATCGCTTGCGGCAATATGGATCCCGGGGATAACGTATTCGTCAGGCACCAGATTTTCGGCGCCGCCTTCTACATTAGCGAGCACATAACCACCAGCACCGCCTTGCGACACGTTAATGGCTTTTTGAATTCGGGCAATATCACCACGATCACATACGACTATCTCACCATTAAATGTGCCTGCCGGGTAGGGCTCAAGGCACTGAGCGGGATCCCCGTTGGGATCGTTTGCGTTAGGGTAATCGCCGGCATACACAATATCAGCCGTGATAGCGCCGGTGTTACTCTGCCCACTGATGGTTGCGGGAGCACCAGAACCACCGGNGAAACTGCCAATGGATTTAGAAAGATCCAAAGTTCTGCCATGGGTAGTGGCGGCAACCGGAGTAAGCCAGGGCGACAGTTTGTCGCTGGTCGATGCATCCGGGCCATCATTACCCGCGGAATGTGCTACGAAAATACCGGCGTTATTGGCAGACAACCAGGCTTCACTGAGTGTATTACCCCATACTTCCTCACCACCAGAAATAGAATAGTTGATCGCGTCCACCACACCGCTGGCAATAGCATCATCAATTGCCGTTACTGCCAGGTTAGCGTAACAGCCGTTGTATTCATCGTCGTTTTCGCCGGGTAAACAAACCTGGAAGGAAATGATATTGGCGTGGGGCGCAATACCGCTGATTTGATCAAAGGTGAATTCACCGGCATAGCCGTCGCTTTCTTCAAGATCGTACGCCAGTCCTACAGAGGGCACGTCGTATAAAATATTGCCTGCAGCGGTACCCGCCACGTGGGANCCGTGGCCATTATAGTCCTCACCGTTGCGGGGCAGTCCCGGTGGGAACACATCGGTGTCGGCATATTGATTGGTAATTTGCGGATAACTGTAAACACCAATCAGCTTGTCGTTACATAAAGCCGGATAATTGCCAGCACAGTCGCCCAGATAGTTGCCGCTACCAAGAGGATTGCTATGGGTGTAACCATCACCGCCGGTAGCGGCAAAAGAAGGATGATCAGTATTAATACCGGTATCAAATATAGCAACGACCGTACCTTCACCCAGTGCACTGGTGCCAGCCAGGGTAGCACCGGCCCAAACGCCGGTTGCGCCGGTTAATTCCGGGCTGGTATCAGAACTGAGTTTAAGTTTNCGATCGGCCTCTACCGATTTTACACCGCTTAGTGCTTTGACTTTTTCTGCTTGTGCTGGNGTCAGCTGTAGCACCATCCCGTTAATGGCAAACTGTAACTGGCGAGTGGCGCTGGCCTGACCGGTAATTTGNGNAATNTTANCNANNACGGTTTGNTGGCGCTGTTGNAAATANTCACGATAAGCCGTGACGTGACTGGCNGANGCATCCAGTNTNCCNCGGTTAGCNTTGGCTANACGTGATGTNTGTAAACGGGTTTTCGGATTGGTTGCCGCAAAACCTTTNATGCCGCCGTTATATTGNGCAACNGAAGGNTCNTGCAACTGNATAATNTANGTNTGNGTACCATCAACCTGNTTTTTNATTNNGTTTNTTGTNGGGTTGAGGCGATGNANGGGNTTATTGACCGATGTNGGCGANATNTGCTGAGCGGCTGCAANNGAGGCATTAGCCAGCAANATGNCACTAACAGCANGTGTGATCAATGATAATTGNTTCACATTAATACTCCATAGTGAAAAGAACGNTGTCCTTGTTCTGTNGGGATTGTTTTTTTAACACAGCCGCGCGGGATATGTAATGCTCGTTATCGTATGTACGTGCCATGTAAGTAATTTGGACCGTTTTATCCTAAATAGTTCGTCTGAACTTAGCCTGAATTGCNNNGNNTTTTTNNNGATTAAAATAATNATCCCAANTTTTGTGATCNNATTAGGATGTTTAATTTAATAAAACGTAAACATATTGTTAATTTGGCAGGACGCTCCTGCCTCNNTTGCACTAGAGTGTACACAAACAATAAGGCGTTTTAGAGGAACCCTATGAACGACAGAAATCACCTGGGTAATGTGTCGGTGACACATGAGGTCAGGATAATAGAAAATGGGTTACTGGATATTCCGATGCTGGCCATTCTGGATGCAGACGGTACGGTTTATCCGCAAGCCAAAGAGCCAGAAATCAATCAGCAACTGGCCATTAAAATGTATCACACCATGCTCTACACGCGCATGCTGGATGAGCGTATGGTCGCTGCTCAACGCCAGGGCCGGATCAGTTTTTATCTGGCCAGTACCGGTGAGGAAGCCGCAGTAGTGGGCAGCGCTGCAGCGCTGTCGGCAGGNGACATGATCATGAGTCAGTATCGCGAGCAGGGTGCCCTGGCGTTTCGCGGTTATACCTCTGCACAGTTTATGAATCAGATGTTTTCCAATCGTCTGGATCCCAACAAAGGGCGTCAGATGCCTATCCACTATGGCGATAAAGCCCTTAACTTTATGACCATTTCGTCACCCCTGGGCACGCAAATCCCACAGGCGGCAGGGTATGCCTATGGTCAGAAACTGGCGGGCAACGATGCATTAACTATCTGCTATTTTGGTGAAGGGGCCGCCTCTGAAGGNGANTTNCATGCNGGTCTTAATATGGCNGCNGNNCTNNANTGCCCGGTGATCTTTTTCTGCCGTAATAATGGTTATGCCATTTCTACGCCTGCTGAAGAGCAGTTCGCCGGCGACGGNATTGCNTCNCGNGGGATTGGCTATGGCGTGCGTACTATCCGGGTAGACGGCAATGATCCGCTGGCTGTTTACAGCGCCACGNTAAAAGCACGGGAGCTTGCTCTGTCAGCCTCGCANCCGGTATTGATTGAGGCCATGACCTACCGTTTGGCGGCGCACTCTACCTCAGACGACCCAAGCGGTTACCGCTCGAAAAAAGAAGAAGAAAAGTGGCGTCTGAAAGATCCCATAGAGCGTTTTAAAGTGTGGTTACAGAACAAAGGCTGGCTTAAGGAAGAGGACACTGAAAACTACCTTAAAGAAGTACGCAGCGACATTCTTACCGCGCTTAAAACGGCTGAGAAAGTCCCGGTAAATCCAATTAGCGATATTGTGGAAGACGTCTACAGCGAAGTGCCATGGCACCTTAAAGCACAGCGGGAAGCATTACTGGAGCACATTAATCGCTACCCGGATAAATATCCTAAAACGTCGGGTGAGGTAGGTAAATAATGGCAAAGTTAAATTTACTTCAGGCAATCAATCAGGCCCTGATCACTGCCATGACCGAAGACGAAAAAGTCGTGGTATTTGGCGAAGACGTGGGCCATTTTGGTGGCGTATTCCGGGCAACCAGTCATTTGCAGGAAAAGTTTGGTAAAGCCCGCTGTTTTAACACGCCGCTGACCGAACAGGGCATTATTGGTTTTGCCAACGGCCTTGCGGCCCAGGGCAGTGTGCCGGTGGCCGAGATCCAGTTTGGTGACTACATCTTTCCGGCCTTTGACCAGATCGTTAATGAAACCGCGAAGTTTCGTTATCGCTCCGGTGGTCAGTTTTCCTGTGGTTCACTCACCATCAGAACGCCGTACGGCGGTGGCATAGCGGGTGGTCATTATCACTCCCAGTCACCGGAGGCATTTTTTAGCCATATCCCGGGTCTGAAGGTCGTGGTACCGCGCGACCCGTATCAGGCTAAAGGGTTGCTGCTGGGCGCTATTCGCGATGACAACCCGGTGTTATTTATGGAGCCGAAACGCCTTTATCGCGCCTCAGTGTGCGAGGTGCCGGAAGAAGATTATTCCATAGGTCTGGGCAAAGCCGAGGTGATTCAGGAAGGTAACGATATTACCTTGCTGGCCTGGGGCGCTCAGGTTGAAATTATTCAAAAAGCGGCAGCCATGGCGCTGGAAGACGGAGTGTCCTGTGAGATTATCGACTTACGCAGCATCTTACCCTGGGATGCACACACCGTTGCCGAATCGGTAATGAAAACCGGCCGTCTGCTGATCAACCACGAAGCGCCGGTGACTTCCGGCTTTGGCAGCGAAATTGCCGCACATATTCAAGAGCAGTGTTTCTTATATTTGGAAGCGCCGGTTACCCGGGTGTGCGGTCTGGATACGCCGTATCCGCTTGCGCACGAAAAAGAATACATGCCAGACGAATACAAGACATACGAAGCCCTTAAACGCATGCTGAACTACTGAGGTAAATATGACAGATTTTATTTTGCCTGATATTGGCGAAGGCGTTGTCGAGTGCGAACTACTCGAGTGGCTGGTCAGTGAAGGCGATACGGTAGAAGAAGCCCAGCCGGTGGCAGAGGTGATGACCGACAAAGCCACGGTACAAATTCCCGCTATCCACAGTGGCGTTATTACCCGGTTGTATTATAAACCCGGCGATATTGCCAAAGTGCACGCGCCTCTGTTTGAACTTAAGCCTGCTAATGACGACAGCGGGGCTTCGCAGCAACAAGAGCCGGATGCACATCAAGCATCTGAAAAACAGCCCGAGACGGCGCTATCTGATACCGCGGCCAGTGCCGTAGAAACGTTCATTTTGCCTGACATTGGTGAAGGCATTGTCGAATGTGAAATCGTAAAATGGCACATCGACGCCGGCGATTTTGTTGCCGAAGATGATGTGGTGGTTGAAGTAATGACCGACAAAGCCGTGGTGGAAATTCCCGCCAAGCATGCCGGTACCCTTGTTAAGCGTTATCACGAGGTCGGGCAGATTGCCAAAGTGCATGAGCCTTTATTTGATTTGTCAGTCGAGCACGAAGGTGCGGGGGTTACTTCAGGCGCAACCGCCAGTAAAGAAACTGCTGTGCAGTCATCACAGCCAGCTCCGGGCAAAACGGTACCCACGGGTTTTCAGGAAGGTGGGTTCGAGCCACCCAAAGTGATTGAAGGTAAGGTACCGGCCAGCCCGGCGGTCCGCCGCCTGGCGAAAGAGAATAACCTGGCTCTGCAGGACATTACCCCATCCGGTAAAAAAGGCCGGGTGCTGAAACAGGATGTCCTTAATGCGCTGCAACAAGGTCAGCAGAGTTCGGCGCTAACCACTTCTCAGGCAAAAAGTACAGCGGCTGAAGAACAGGCAAGCAGCATCGTGCCATTATCACCGGTACAAAAAGCTATGGCGAAACAGATGGTCCGCTCTGTGAGTACGATTCCGCACTTTACCGTGTCGGATGAACTGGTGATGGATCCGCTCATTGCGCTTAAAGCGTCGTTAAAGGCACAGTTTGCCGATGCGGATATTAAGCTGACCTTTATGCCGTTTTTCATTAAGGCCTTGTCCTTATGCTTAACGGAATTTCCGCAGTTTAATGCCCGTCTTAGTGAGGATGGCAACGCCATGACCTACTTTGANGACCACAATATTGGTTTTGCNGTAGATAGTAGCGCCGGTTTACTGGTACCAAACATTAAACAGGTNCAGAACCTGAGTGTGCTGGAAATCGCTGAGGCCATGCAGCGCATTGTTGCCGATGCCAAACNGGGTAAGGTNAGTAGTAGNGACCTGAAAGGCGGTACNATTAGCATTTCCAATGTNGGTGTANTGGGCGGCACTACCGCCACACCAATTATTAACTACCCTGAACTGGCCATTGTGGCGCTGGGTAAAATACAGCAGTTGCCGCGATTTGATGATCAGCAACAGGTTATCAGTCAGTCTGTTATGCAGGTGAGCTGGTCGGCCGACCACCGGGTTATCGATGGTGCCACCATGGTAAGGTTTAACAATGTATGGCTGGATTATCTGTCCAATCCGCTCAAAATGTTAAGCAAACTACGTTAACCCNNNACGGCACTGGTATCTTGGTGCNGCGGGCGATAAACTTGCGCGATTCGCGCAAGTTTCGCCTGTATCNGNGGTNCGNAGATCCTTGANAACAGGTTTCAAGAGAGAGCACTATTTTGCTGAGTTACCAACACGGTTATCACGCCGGTAATCATGCCGANATCCTCAAACANCTCTGCTGGCAGGCNGTNATTAATCGCCTGAAGCAAAAAAACAAGCCGTTTANNCTGATTGATACCCACGGCGGCTCNGGCTGTTACAGNCTCGANTCTGAACAGGCCAATAAAACCGGNGAGTACAAAGACGGNGTNGTGAANCTGGATCAGTTCTCGCCGCAGGATCCGCTGCTCGTTGATTATCTGGCCGCGCTGGCGTTATANCGCAATAACAANGAGTACCCGGGNTCACCGGTACTGGCTGCNGATTTACTNCGNACCAACGANGCATTGCACGTNATGGAATTACANCCCGGNGAATTTGNAAATTTAAAAGGGGTGCTTAAACGCCATAAAGGNNAGGGGCAGGTACACAGNCANTTTCGTGACGGCCTGGAAGGCCTGGTCGCTTTATCGCCGCCTAAGCCTAACCGTGGCGCGGTGCTAATCGATCCCCCCTATGAGTCACGCAGCGANTANCAGGCAGTGATAAANGCGGTAAAAGAGTGTTTAAAACGCTGGCCTCAGGCNCAAATTCTGATTTGGTATCCGTTNNTGTCGGCCCGTGCCGGCGATAAGNCGGGGGAATCNGAAGCNATGTGCCAGACCCTTTCCAGGCTTAATCACAATGTATTGCAGGTAGAACTGCTGGCCCAGGATAAANACGCCGATGCCGGCATGTATGGTTCCGGCGTGTGCTTTATTAACCCGGCCTGGCAAATCGACACCATTTTAACNAATAGCCTGNCTGANCTTTGCCNACGTTTAGGCACGCAATGCCAGCACAACGTGGTTTGGCTTAATCACACCGAGTCATGACCAGAAAAGGCATCCGCCACTTTTATATTCCNGANGAGCAGTCGGTGTATCTGCTTTCTCATGCGGATGCCAANAAACTGAAAGACTGGATTGCGCTGTGTATCGCGCAGCTCGAAAGCCTTGGNTTTACCGATATCAGNCTGATAGGCAAAGGCGCTTANGGCTTTGCNTTTGGCGGGCGCGATCANGCCGGTGCAGANCTGGTATTTAAATTCACCCGCATAACACTGCCCGTGAGTATTCAGGACCGNCTCGAGGAAGAAGCGTTTATGCAGGGGCTGCTCAGCCACTCNCATATTCCGGCAGTGAAAGAGTTCTACCAACGGGGCAGGCAATCCATTCTGATGATGGAACGGGCGCCGGGNATCGACCTTGAGCAATACAGTTTACGCGAAGGGCCTGTAGGGCCNCGACTGATTGTAAAGATGGCCGTGCAACTGGGTAAAATCCTGCTGTATTTACGCCAGTTTGAGCTNGACGGCGGNCACCGGCCNATCGTACATGGCGACATTAAACCTTCCAACCTGGTGTGGGATGAAGACAACGAACGCCTGAGCCTTATCGACTGGGGCTCCAGTGTGTACGCNCAGCTTGATGAACACCTGCAGCCGGTNCAAAACAATGTNCTNGATTTNATGTCGGGNGATATCCAGCAAACCAATGCCNGGNTGGGGGATATCTACTTTATTGGCGATGCGCAGCTTAATGGTGAGCGCTCAAGNCCACGCTTNGACGANCAGGGNCTGGCCGGNACNCTGTATGCACTGGCTTCCGGCCAGTCNGCGCGGTTTGCCCATCAGGTGATCCCGCCATCCTCGCTGGGATTACCCAAAATACTGTCNGACATTCTTACCTATATGCTCAGCGACAGCGTTNCNGAACANCACANTGGTGGTGACTATTTGCTGTCNCACCTTAAATTGCTGGAAAACCTGGTGTTTGNTAANGATANCGTNGAGCGCTACGAATCCNTNNTNCCGGTGTGGGTAGCCAAAGAGCGCAANAATATCGAATCGGTGGTATANAGTTCNCGNAAGTCNTTTTTACGCCAGCAAAACGATCTCAGNGAGCAGCAGTCGGATGAGCTCAGCCAGTTAAGCTATTTAAANGANGCNCANTTTGAGCGGTATTACAAAAANTACCTGGATGGCATGGGCGCCACCGANAAAGGNTTTTTAGCNGCGGTNNGCCGCCTGGCCCGTTATCCGGTNGTAGGCGGNCTGGTNATTCACTGGCANCCGGAAGGNGTNTANATTGATTCNAGCCTGAATNTNCAGGATCCNGCCAGNGANCAGGCNTTCAAGCATGCNGTNAATACNGTGGTTACGCTGGCCCGNGCCATTCANCGNCAGGGNGTATTTAAATGCTGTCTNTTTGATGCCAAAAACACTCTGCANATTGAGCGNGAGCAAATTGAATCGCCGTTTGTAGCNGGTGCNGCTACNNTTATNCCNTATGAAAAATCCAGTGTGTCANTGAGNACNTCTGAAAGCCGGGTGCATTCGTACTTTGANGANGGTGATGATCCGGACGAGTTCCTCGCNTTACCGCCACAAATTATGCNGGCCATNAAAGCGCTTAATNCNATTCANCANACNGGCTGTATCATTTTCGAGGCGCTNGAGANGCACNTAAAAATTCATAGTTACTATCGNTTGCTTGATCATACGAAGGAAAATGAGTTTAATGCNTTACTGAAAGAAATCATTGATTCACTGCCACTNCTTACNGGTGAAGGCACCTGTGGTTTTATGAAGTTACCTTACAAAGACACGCGTTTTTTTGAGCACCGGGCAAAGTGTGCCGACAANTTTTATCCTCGCAATCCNCGAACGCGGTAGTCAGTCTTNTTGNCAGTGAACCTNTCTGTTTATCTATTGGGAGTTACTCTTGGAACAGCAAAACGAAGTTAAAGTTGCTTCTTTACTGGAATTAGAAACCCTGGAAAAGGGACTTTATCGTGGCCAGAGCTGGGATCTNGGCTTTCGTGCCTTATTTGGTGGTCAGGTGTTAGGTCAGGCGTTAAAGGCGGCGTGGGCAAGCGTACCTGAGGGCCGCGTTACACATTCTTTTCACAGCTACTTTTTATTACCNGGNGATGCNAAGCAGCCGGTNGTNTANGACGTNGAAATCGTNNGGGANGGNAANAGCTTTTCTGCCCGGCGGGTAAAAGCCATTCAGAATGGCCGCAACATNTTTTANATGACAGCCTCATTTCAGCANCCGGAAGAGGGCATGNAGCATCAGTATGCNCAGATGCCNGATGTNNCAGCACCGGAAGAGGTNGANCCTGACATCAGAATGTACGAGCGTAACTANGAGAATATCGGCCGCAGAATGCGTGAAGCGCTNAGNTACCATCGCCCCATTGATATTCGNACCGTCGATGCNGTGCGTTCATTTACGTCAAAAAATGATAAGCCNGAGCGNTATACCTGGTTACGGGCAAACGAAGACCTTGGCGATTCACAGGCCATGCATCAGGCGGCGCTGGCCTANGCCAGCGACTATCATTTCTTAAGTACGTCGCTGCAGCCCCATGGCGTGCAAATTACCGACCGCAACCTGGCGATTG
Source organism: Alteromonadaceae bacterium (assembly GCA_002691625.1). Taxonomy (GTDB): domain Bacteria; phylum Pseudomonadota; class Gammaproteobacteria; order Enterobacterales; family Alteromonadaceae; genus Alteromonas. The sequence goes on along the minus strand of NZIK01000087.1, from coordinate 57,955 downwards.
CTACTATCGACCATGCCATGTGGTTCCATCGCCCGATTAACTTGAACGACTGGTTATTGTATTCCATGGAGAGTCCGGCCAGTGGTGGCGCCAGAGGTTTGGTACGAGGGCAGTTGTTTAACCAGCAGGGTGAGCTGGTGGCGTCAACCATGCAGGAAGGTCTGATGCGGATCACCGACTGAACCCTTAATTTTTGGCCCTCTCAGAGCATGATTGAATGAGTCAACGAACTGCTGGCGTTATTGGCGCTGGCAGCAATGCACTGACAAATTTTTGTTTGCCCATAAAAAATGCCCAGAACTTAAAAAGCTCCGGGCCTAGGGGAATGGCTCATTGCTGAGCCGTGCGCTAACTTTTACAAAGGGAGAAGTGAACAAATCGTCTTTGTAGATTTGTAATCATAGCTCAAAATCGTTCAATTTATAAACAATTTTTTATTCTGTCCCATTTTTAATCAATTATAGATGCTAACCAGTAATTTACGCCAGTGATTAAGCACATAATTGACAGCGAATGCACAAAATATAACCCGGCTGTACATTATTTGCCCAAAAGTAATGTGCATTAAAATTGTTCTATATACTTATGCGTATCACATGTTGGTTTTCTTATTCACTATGTGAATAATGATAATCAGCTAATCACCCGAAACTGTGATTGTGGTTTAGTAACCGAATTGCCAGAATAGCGCCCACAGGTTTACTTTACTGAGCAGGTATCATCAATGAAATCATACAGCAGTCATATTCCGCCACAACGTACGTTAATGGGCCCGGGTCCGTCTGACGTGAGTCCCCGTGTGTTAAATGCCATGGCTCGCAGTACCGTGGGTCATCTCGATCCTGATTTTATTGGTTTAATGGATGAAACCAAAGAACTGTTGCAGTACGCCTTTAAAACTGAAAATGCCTTAACGATGCCGATATCCGCACCGGGCTCGGCCGGAATGGAAGCTGCGTTTGTTAACCTTGTTGAGCCGGGCGACACGGTTATCGTTTGCATCAATGGCGTGTTTGGCATGCGTATGCGCGAAAATGTCGTGCGTAGTGGTGCCACGGCAGTGGTAGTTGAAGACGACTGGGGAACGCAAACGGATCTCAATAAGCTCGAAGACGCGTTAAAAGCCCACCCGGAAGCTAAAATCGTTGCCTTTGTACACGCCGAAACCTCTACCGGGGTGCGTAATGACGCCGAGAAAATGTGCGCGCTGGCCCGCCAGTATAACTGTCTGACCATTGTTGACGCGGTGACTTCGTTAGGCGGCATCGAGCTGGCCGTTGACGACTGGCAAATAGATGCGATCTATTCAGGATCGCAAAAATGTTTAAGCTGTGTACCGGGTATTTCGCCGGTTTCATTCAGCGATAAGGCCCTTGAGGTGATTAAAGGTCGTCAAACGCCTGTGCAAAGCTGGTTTTTGGATATGAACCTGATTGTTGGTTACTGGGGCCAGGGCGGTAAGCGTGCTTATCACCACACAGCCCCGGTAAACAGTATTTATGCATTGCACGAGTCACTGGTTATGTTGCACGAGGAAGGCCTTGAAAACGCCTGGCAACGCCACGCCACGCTGCATAATAAGCTGGTTGCCGGCCTTGAGGAACTGGGCATTGAAATGGCCGTTGATAAAGCCTGTCGTTTACCGCAGCTAAACGTAGTTCGTATCCCTGAGGGAGTAGATGATGCAGAGGTTCGTGGCCGCCTGTTAACTGATTTTAATCTGGAAATTGGTGCTGGCCTGGGCGCCTTTGCCGGTAAAGTATGGCGAATTGGTTTGATGGGCGCGGCCTGTACCGACAAAAACGTCGACTTTTGTCTGGCTGCACTGAAGACGGTACTAAAATAATACCGCTTAAAGACGACGTCCGCAGGACGACTAAAAAATTCCTGAATATAAAGGCTGGCAAAATAAAAAATTGTTAATTGCCAGCCTTTAACGCTACTATCTCAGACTGTCGTGTCAGGTAACACCCGGGAAGGTGAGAACGACAGTGCATTAATCTGCTATCTCTGCTTTCCTGTTTTACGGTTTAACCTGTCCGCCCGTTGTTTACTCATTATTCAGGTTAATCATCTATGTTGCATCGAATTTGGCTTACCTTTATTGTCAGCGCATTTCTGGCGACCTTATATCAGGCCCTGTGGGGCGAAAACCCTGGCGGTTTTCAGGATGTAATGAATGCTGTAAGCAGCATGGCAACCCTGAGTGTAGAAATCGCCATTGGCCTGATAGGGGTGCTGGCATTCTGGCTGGGCATTTTTGAGGTGGCTGAAAAATCGGGCTTAATCAAGAAGTTTTCCCGGGTACTTGCACCGTTTTTATGTCGCATAATGCCTGACATTCCCCGCGACCACCCGGCGCTGGGCAGTATTACCATGAATATGTCGGCCAACTTGCTGGGTCTTGATAATGCGGCAACGCCCTTTGGTATTAAGGCTATGCAGGATATGCAAACCCTGGCACCCCAAAAAGATACGCTTACCAACAGCCAGATCCTGTTTCTGGTACTGAATACCTCGTCGGTAACTTTATTTCCCATCGCGGTATTTCTGTACCGTGGCGAGCAGGGCGCGGCGCAGCCCACCGATGTGTTTATTCCTATTTTACTGGCGACCAGTGCATCAACGCTGGCAGGATTAATTGTTACCTGCCTGGTGCAGCGTATTAACCTGTTTAATCGTGTGGTGCTGCTGTATCTGGTTGGTGTGTTTGGCTTGCTGGCAGCGGTTATTTTGTATTTTGCCCAGCTGGCCGCCACCGAACTGGCCAGTCAGTCGGCTATTGTGGCCAACAGCTTATTATTTACCTTTGTGGTCGGCGTGCTCATTTCTGGCTGGCGGGTAGGCAATAACACTTATGAGCAATTTGTTGATGGCGCTAAAAAAGGCTTTGAAGTGGCGGTATCGCTCATTCCATTCCTGCTGGCGATGTTAGTCGCTATTGGCATGTTACGCGCCAGTGGTGTTATGGATATTCTGGTCCAGATGATTGCCACCGCAGCNGGGTGGATGGGCTTTGACCCGCGCTTTGTGGATGCACTGCCCACCGCCTTAATGAAACCGCTGAGTGGCAGTGGTGCCCGGGCGCTGATGATTGAAACCATGCAGCACCATGGCGCAGACTCCTTTGCCGGGCGTTTATCATCGGTGATGCAGGGTTCTACCGAAACCACCTTCTATGTGCTGGCAGTGTATTTAGGCGCAGTTGGNATTAAACANTCCCGCTATGCCGTAGCCTGTTGTCTGGCAGCTGANGTGGCCGGTATTGCNACCGCGATTGTGGTGAGTTACTGGTTCTTNGGCTAATAACATATATGGGATAACAGTTCAGGTTAGGTTAAGTGTTTCGTTGCCANACTGCGCAGGTCATTATAACTGGAGTTGTTTTATGAATTGGAAAGTCATTGCTTTTGCGGCGCTGGGTCTGGCGTTNAGTTTTCATTCTCAGGCANACGATAAAANTTTACAGGTGTCTGGCCAGGGGATTGTGGCGGCGGCCCCGGATGCGTATACCCTGACCATGGTCATTGAAGAGCGTGGTGCGGTAGTGGGCAAACTTAACGAACAGGCCAATGCCAAACTGAATGCCGTAGTNAGCTTTTTATTGTCTCAGGGCGTTGCCGAGCAGCATATACAGTCAATGTCAGTCAATTTATCCCCGTGGTACGAACATACGCCCAATGGCAGAGAGCATAAAGGTTTTATACTGAGCAGACAGGTACGCGTAACCTCAAATCAATTGCAAAACTACGATACAGTCCTCGATGGGGCCATGAAGCGCGGGATTAACCGTATCGATCAGTTTGAGTTTATTAACTCGAACCCTGAAAAAGTATACCGTGAGGCATTAATTGCCGCAGTGGATGACGCTAAAGACCGCGCTAATCTTATCGCTAAGCAAATGGGCGTAACTATCGCCGGGGTCATTTCGATTAGCGAATCCATGTCTTATAACCAACCGCCGGTTGGGGTAAGAATGCGTGTTCAACAGGAAGATGCTTTCAGTTTACCCGGCCAGACCGATACCTCGGCCGCGGTGAACGTTACCTTCGCTATCGAGAATTAATCATCCGGGCGATTATCATCGATTAACCTTTATTGAGGGAACTGCTACACTCTGCCGGTCTTGTCACTTTTCAATTGAGAATTATAGTTTGAACGACAGTAGCATTTACCCTCAATTAATTGAGCAGGCGAAAAGCCTGATTGCCGGCGAAGCCGATTTAATTGCCAACCTGGCCAATTTAAGCGCGTTGATTTATCACAATCTGGACGACGTTAACTGGGCCGGCTTTTATTTGTATAAAGAAGAGCAGTTAATACTGGGCCCGTTTCAGGGGCTGCCAGCCTGTATTCGCATTCCAATGGGCAAAGGCGTTTGTGGTACGGCGGCGCAAACCAATACCATCCAGCGAATTGACGACGTCCACGCGTTTCCTGGGCATATTGCCTGTGACGCCGCCTCAGAGTCAGAAATTGTTATCCCGATTGTGATAAACGATGAGTTGGTTGGTGTACTGGACATCGATAGTCCCAAATTATCCCGCTTTAGTGCCGAAGANGAAGCNGGTCTGGTGGCCATTGTGGATGCTCTGGTGGCGGAATTATCATGAAGCACATGGTGGATGTTCAGGTGGTCCTGGCCACCTGGCAAGATATGGAAGATGTGTTTGAGGATCCGGATGAGGCCGCAGAACGGCTCAATACCGTGTTACACATGGTTTATGATCGCGCCGAAGAAGACATCGAAATCGAGCGTTTAGAGAAATTATTGGCCCACACCTGGTCAATTTGGCATCAGGATGACAATTTATTGTACGTAAATGATGATGATTTGCTTGATTGGGTTGACCATCTCTTAGCAACTTGGGATGATGCAGACAATCTGGATTAACACTGACATACATTGACATTGATGGAATCATCNCAGAAGTTTAGTAACAGCAAAGAGGTTATCGCCTTTCTTGCCGAGACATTTCCTAATTGCTTTACCTTAGAAGGTGAAGCCAAACCCCTTAAAATTGGCATCTTTCAGGATCTTGCCGAGCGCCTCGCCGAAGATGAACGCGTTAGTAAAACGTTGTTGCGCTCGAGCTTACGCCATTACACAAATAGCTGGCGCTATTTGTACAGCATCAAGAAAGGGAACTTTCGCGTTGATCTGGATGGAAATCAGGATGCGGCAATAGAAGAAGAGCACGAAGAGCACGCCAAAAANCAACTTGACGAGAGCAAAGCCAAAGCTGCTGAAAAGCGTAAGCAGGCAGCACAGTCGAATCGTAAGAAAGATGGCCGCTCATCTGCGGCGAATAGCGGTGATAAAGCGGGTAAATCTCCTGCCGGACGCTATAATAACGGAACTAAATCGAAAAATAGCAGACCAATTAAGACGCCCCCGGCCAAACTGTCTGATGCNGATTTAACCGTTGGTACATCAGTTACGGTAAAACTAGGCAAGGCACCAATGCACGCGGTAATNACCGAAGTAGCAAAAGACGGTGTNCATGTTCAACTGGATACGGGGATGGTAGTAAAGGTTAATCCGCAAACACTGCGTTTAGCACGTTCTAAGAGGTAGTAATATGAAAGATATACTTCGCATTTCCGTTGCCAGTGCAATTCTTGCGTTAAGCGTAGGAGCCGGNGCGGTTACATCTGGCAATAGTGTCGAAGATCTGCCCATTCTCCAGCAAGAGCCGCANCATTCCTCNGCGGCAAAGCGNATCAGTACNCTGTTCACCCGTGAACATTANAAACTGATCAAACTGGATGATTCGTTATCTGAGAAAGTGTACGACCGCTATCTCAAATCTCTCGACGGAAATCGAAATATCTTTTTAGCGTCCGATATTGCTGAATTTAACCAGCATCGGGACGAGTTTGACGAAGCNATTTTGCGTGGAAACCTGCAAGTGGCTTACGACATGTTCAACCGCAACCTCGAATCGCGCATCAGTCGCTATGAATATGCCTTAACCCTGCTCGACGGTGAGTTTGACTTCGAGAAAGAAGGCGACAAGTTTTATTNCGACCGCGAAGAAGCCGCCTGGCCTGTAGATCANGATGAGCTTGATGAATTATGGCGTCANCGCGTTAANTACGATGCGNTGAACCTGAANCTNGCTGGNAAAGAGCAGGATAANATCAAAGAGTTGCTTACCAAGCGTTACNAGCGNGCCATNAANCGNCTTAAGCAAACNCAAAGCGAAGACGTGTTCCAGACGGTNATGAANTCNTTTGCCCGGAGCATCGAAGCGCACACCAGNTATNTNTCGCCGCGCAANGCNGAACGNTTCCANATGGANATGAANCTGTCGCTGGAAGGNATTGGTGCAGTNTTGCAGAGNGAAGATGACTTTACCGTTATCAAGAGNNTNGTTCCNGGTGGNCCGGCTGATAANTCNAANGCAATTAANCCGGAAGANAAAATTATTGGTGTCGCCCAGGAAGACGAAGAGTTNGTTGATGTNATTGGCTGGCGNCTGGANGANGTNGTTGANCTGATTAAAGGCCCNAAAGGCAGTGAAGTTCNCCTGCAGGTGNAAAAGGGNGCNACCGAAAGCACAACGGTNTCGGTAATNACNTTAATTCGTGACAAAATTAAACTGGAAGATCGTGCTGCCAAATCTGAAGTNTTCGTGCCTGACTCAGGCCCNCATCAGNNNGAAAAGGTAGGCGTNATCTCTATCCCGAGCTTNTACAATAACCTTCANGTTGACGTGTTAAAGGAAATTAACGCGCTGAAGTCGGAAGAAGTNAAAGCGATTATTGTTGATTTACGTGGTAATGGCGGTGGTTCGTTATCAGAAGCCACNCTGGTTTCCGGTCTGTTTATTGAACAGGGGCCGGTTGTGCAGATCCGTTATGAAGGCGGTCGTATGAGCGTAAATCAGGATACNGANGGTAANGTTGCCTANCAGGGNCCGCTNACTGTNCTGGTTGATCGCTACAGTGCCTCGGCATCTGAAATCTTTGCCGCAGCCATGCAGGATTATAACCGCGCGTTGATCATCGGTGAGCAAACCTTTGGTAAGGGTACGGTACAACAGCATAAAGGGTTAGGGCGTATCTACGACCTCTACGAAAACCCACTGGGCAGCGTGCAGTACACCATCGCTAAGTTCTACCGCATNAACGGCGGCAGNACGCANCANAAAGGNGTNGTGCCNGATATTCCGTTCCCATCGCCNATCGATCCGGCAGAGTGGGGCGAAAGNCAGGAAGAAAANGCCTTGCCGTGGGATAGNATCAAACGTGCNAATTACACNACNTTNGGTGATACTCAGAGTGCACTGGANGTANTGGCCGCNAAACACAATGCCCGNATNATGCAGGATCCTGAGTTTGGCTATATNCAGCAGGACATCGAAAAATATAAAGAAAATAAAGANAAAGACTTTATTTCTCTGGTTGAGTCAGAACGACTGGCAGAGAAAAAAGAGAATGAAGAACAAGCACTGGCCCGTGCTAACGAGCGACTNACCCGCATGGGGTTGCCAGTTGTTGAAGATCTTGAGGACNTGCCTGAAGAGCTTGANGAANTGGATCCGTACCTNACGGAAGCCGCNAACATTACCCTNGANATGGTAAANACGGGGAAATACGCACTNACCCGCGGTTAGNNGTTCGCTTCATTAAAGGGCTGNCAGCACTGTCAGCCCTTTTTTCATTGCATCAGACACNCAAANCACAAATACTAACGACAGTANTAAAATANNTATAAAACAATAATAAAGGGAACAACGTGTATGGCGGCTCGTGGTGAGTTTTCTTCTCGTATCGGATTTATACTGGCGGCTGCGGGGTCGGCTGTAGGACTGGGTAATTTGGGGGGGTTCCCAACCCAGTTAGCCAGTAACGGCGGCGCAGCTTTTGTTTTAGTCTACCTGTTGCTGGCGTTTGCGCTGGCGTATCCGGTATTAATGGCAGAGCTGGTAATCGGCCGCGCTCACCGGGCCAATATGGTCGACTCACTGGGTCAGATCACCAGCAACCCACTGGGGCGGCTTACCGGTCTGTGGGGCTGTGTTACGGTGTCATTAATTCTGGCCTTTTATGCTATTGTTGGCGGCTGGATGATTGCCTTCTTTGCAGAATCAGCCAGCCGGCCAGTGGCCCCTAAGGCTGTCAGTGACTGGCTTACCAGCTATTCACTAAGCACCAACCTTATCTTTTGTGCTTTGTTTCTGGGCCTCACTTCTTACATCGTACTTGGCGGCGTGAAAGCCGGTATTGAGCGTTGGTCTGTACGCCTGATGCCAACCCTGTTTATTCTGATGGGAATACTGATTGTCTATGTGAGCTTTCAGCCAGGCGCGAGCGAAGGCTGGGCTGCCTATCTGGTTCCGGATTTTTCAGTGGTGCTCAATCCGGATTTGCTGATTGATGCCATGGGGCAGGCGTTCTTCTCCATGTCTCTCGGCGTAGGTACCATGCTGGTTTATGGTTCTTACATGAGTAAAAAAGAAGATTTACCGACCATTGGTGCCGCCGTAGCCCTGGTGGATATTGGTGTGGCGATTATTGCCGGTATGCTGATTATCCCGGCGATGTATGTGGCCCTGAATAATGGCGTGGAAATCTTCTCATCAACAGGGGAGTTGATTGCCGGCGACCAGTTAATTTTTACTGTGCTGCCAGCGTTATTTAATACCATCGGTCCGATTGGCGTTGTGGTGTCTACCGTGTTCTTTGCGCTTATGGTCATTGCCGCCCTGACCAGCTCTATTTCGATGCTGGAAGTGCCAGTGGCCTATTTGTCGGAAAGCCGCAATTTGTCCCGTCCTAAGGCTGTAATGATCGTTACAACGGTTATTTTTGCTGCCAGCGCGCTGATCATCTTTAACTTTTCAACATTGTTTGGTTTTGTTATCGCGCTGACCACTAAGTACAGCCAGCCGTTACTTGGCTTTGCTTTGTGTATTTTTGCCGGCTGGGTATGGAAGCGCAACGAAATACTGGCCGAGTTAAAGGTAAGCGCGCCGGAAATGGAGCAGCGTTTATTCTGGAAAATCTGGCCGTGGTACGTGAAGTTTGTCTGCCCGCTGGTCATTCTGCTGATGTTCTATCGTTCGGTTGCATAAGGAAATAACCATGACCAGAGAAATAAAACAACCGACGTTGTTAGACGCATTTATCCCGGTAATTTCACTCATTCTGATGCTTGGCACCGCCGTGTACCTGTTTGCCGATAATTCCTCTTATGGGCCTAATCAGGTATCGCTGTTAATTGGTACTGGCCTGGCGGCTATTATTGGTATGAGGAATGGCCACAAATGGCACGATATTGAAAAAGGCATTATTCAGGGCATTTCGGTGTCGCTGGGCGCCTGTCTTATCCTGCTGGTTGTAGGCGCACTGATTGGTACCTGGATGTTGGCGGGTACGGTACCTACGTTAATTTACTACGGGCTTGAGCTGCTCAACCCTAGTATGTTTTATGCGGCTACCTGTATCATCTGTGCCGTGGTGGCAATGAGTATTGGTAGTTCGTGGACAACCGCAGCAACCGTAGGTGTGGCACTGATGGGCGTATCGGCCGGGATGGATATGTCGGCGGCAATCACCGCCGGTGCGATCATTTCCGGTGCTTACTTTGGCGATAAAATTTCGCCGTTATCAGAAACCACTAACCTGGCACCGGCGGTGGCTGGTACCGATCTGTTTGAACACATTCGCTACATGCTATGGACGACTATTCCCAGCTTTGCACTGGCGCTGATGTTATTTGTTATCATCGGCCTCAGTGAATCCGGCGTGCAGTCTGCCGAGAAAATTCAGCAAATGCAGGTGTTACTGGATGATACGTTTAACATCAATATCGTTATGCTGGTACCGCTGGTTGTGCTGCTGACCCTGGCGGTCCGTAAAATGCCGGCTTTCCCGGCTGTAGGTATCGGGGCATTGTTAGGCGGCGTGTGGGCGTTGATTTTCCAGCCTGATGTCATTCAAACCATGAAAGACAGTGCAGATTCGTTTTCTGTTGGTGCCCTTAAAGTGGTCTGGACTGCCTTATTCGACGGCGTAAGTTTTAATACCAGCGACGACAACCTTAACAGCCTGCTCAGCCGTGGCGGCATGTCTTCCATGCTCAATACTATCTGGCTGATAGTGTGTGCCATGTCGTTTGGCGCGGTACTGGAGCGGGTAGGGTTACTCACCCGTGCCGTCGGCGCTATTTTACACGGCGCTAAAACGGCCGGTGCGATGGTGAGTCGCACAATTCTGACCTGCATTGGTACTAACCTGATCACTTCTGATCAGTACATGGCTATCGTTATGCCTGGTCGTATGTATAAGGATGAGTACGCCAAACGTGGCCTCCATCAACTAAACTTATCCCGAAGTCTGGAAGACGGCGGCACTATTACGTCTCCGCTTATTCCATGGAATACCTGCGGTGCTTATATGCATGGCGTGTTAATGGTGCATCCGTTTGACTATATTTTCTTTGCCTTCTTTAACTTAATTAGTCCGGTTCTGGCGGTGATTTATGCTTATCTGGGAATTAAAATTCTCCGTCTTGAGCCACCGCAATCCGTGACTGCAGCTAAATAAACATCTTGTTAGGAGATGCAATGACGCTAGTGGCTAAACGTCGCGAAGATTATCGCGCGCCCGAGTTTACAATTACTGATATTGCCCTGGACTTTACCCTGGATCCGTCTGCCACCAAAGTGGTCAGCGAACTAAAGGTAAAGCGCCAGGGCGCAGCCAACGCGCCGTTAAAGCTCGATGGCGAACATATGCAACTGTTAGAAGTGGCTATTGATGATTTACCTTTTGGTGACTATGAGCAAACCGATAGCGGCCTGGTGCTGAATAATGTACCGGATGCCTTTACGCTGCGCATCGTGACGCAAGTTAATCCGTCTGAGAATAAGGCGCTGGAAGGGCTATATCTGTCTAACGGCGTGTATTGCACGCAGTGTGAAGCCGAGGGTTTCCGCCGCATCACCTATTATCTGGACCGGCCTGATGTACTGGCCCGTTTTACGGTTAAAATTACCGGTGACAAAGCCAGTCTGCCAACTATGCTGGCAAATGGTAACCCCATTGAACAGGGCAGCAACACCGACGGCACGCATTGGATTTTATGGCAGGATCCGTTTCCTAAACCAAGCTACCTGTTTGCACTGGTAGCCGGCAGCTTTGATCAGTTAACCGATACCTTTGTCACCCAAAGCGGCAAGTCGGTAGCATTAGAACTGTTTGTAGACAAAGGTAAACGCCAGCGCGGCGAATTTGCCCTGGAAGCCTTAAAACGTTCTATGCGTTGGGATGAAGAAGTATTTGGCCTTGAGTATGACCTCGACATTTACATGATAGTCGCCGTGGATTTCTTCAATATGGGGGCCATGGAAAACAAAGGGCTGAACGTTTTCAACAGTAAGTTTGTACTTGCCGATCAGGCGTCTGCTACCGATGAAGATTTCTTTAATGTGGAATCGGTTATCGCCCACGAGTACTTTCATAACTGGACCGGTAACCGCGTAACATGCAGAGACTGGTTCCAGTTAAGTTTAAAAGAAGGCCTTACGGTGTTTCGCGATCAGCAGTTCAGCAGCGATATGAGCTCGCCGCTCAGTAACCGTATCAAGCAGGTAAGGGTGATGCGCGAGCATCAGTTCGCTGAGGACGCCAGTGCCATGAGTCATCCCATCCGCCCGGATGAAGTGATTGAAATGAACAACTTCTACACGGTGACGGTTTACGACAAAGGCGCTGAAGTCATTCGGATGATGCATACCTTATTGGGGGCTGAAGGTTTCAGAGCAGGGATGGATGAATACTTCAGACGTCATGATGGTCAGGCTGTTACCTGTGATGACTTTGTGTCAGCCATGCAGTCAGCAACTGATATTGATTTAACCCATTTTTCCCGCTGGTACAGTCAGTCAGGCACGCCTCGGGTAGAGGTTAAACGTGCTTACGATGCAGCCAGCAATAAACTGACTGTAACGCTGACCCAGCAAAACCTGGCAACCGCTGATCAATCAGAAAAACACGACCTGTATATCCCGTTGCAAATTGAGTTTCTGGCAGCAGACGGTCAGCACGTAGCGCCAGATAGCGGCATGTTCCGTGATAACCTGGTTATTCTGGATAAACCGGTGACTGAATTAACCTTTACCGGTAAAGGGAGTAATATAACGCCGGTGGCGTTGGGCAATTTTTCCGCGCCGGTTAAACTGACTTCCGATCTAACGCCGTTAGAGTGGTTACATACCTTCCGTTTTGCTAACGATGCCTTTAGCCGCTGGGATGCTATTCAGCAGTTGTATAACTGGTGCATTGAACAATATTATCAGGGCAGCCCGCAGCAGATAGAAAAAGCCATCTGGCAAGGGCTCTATGAAGCCGTTGAAGCCAGCCAGGATAATCCGGAAATTCTCGGAGAGTGCCTGGTGGTACCGAGCTTTGAAACCCTGTGCCAGACCCGTGAGAATATCGATGTACATGCCTTAAACGAAGCCAGACAAACCTTTAGCCACGATTTGGCTGAGTTTATGTCTGACTTGTTACTGGTAATTTACCAAACCAATCAATCAGATTCTTATGCCTATGAGCCGGCTCAGGTTAGTTCACGGCGGTGTAAGAATGTGGTGCTTACGCTACTGGCAGAATTGCCACTGGCTGAAACCTTGATCACTGAGCAATTCTCCGGTTCAGACAACATGTCAGATACGCTGGGTGCACTGAAAGCTGCGCAACAGTTCGATTTAGTGTTGTTTAATAATCTGATGAATGAGTTTGAGCAACGCTGGCGCGACGATCCGCTGGTACTGGATAAGTGGTTTGGTTTACATGCTACCTGTGATCGCAGTGATATTCTGGCGCAACTTACGCTGTTGCGTCAGCACCCGCAGTTCAGCCAGCAAAACCCTAACCGGGTTCGCGCGGTGATTGGCAGCTTCGCGTTTTATAATACTTCAGGTTTTCATGCCGATGACGGCAGTGGTTACCGATTCCTGACCGACTATTTGCTGGAGCTGGATAAAACCAATCCGCAGGTGGCTTCGAGGTTAGTCACGCCATTAACCCAATGGCAACACTTTGCTCCATCGCGTCAGGCCCTGATGCGACAGCAACTGTCACGTTTGCTTGATGATGCCTCATTAAGTAAGGATCTTTACGAAAAAGTCAGCAAAGCACTGGCCTACGGACATGATTCATAGTTCCGATAAGGTGTATTTTTTTTCGGTAAATGAGCCATATCACCAGTGTCAGCTCCTTTACAGCGGCTCAATCCCCGTGGTGGTATTGACCGCTGATTCTGGCGAGCGGGTGCAGGTACCATCGGGCCGCATTCGCCAATTTATTGATAGTCGAGGCTTTTATGGCCGTTTCAGACTCGTGGTCAGTGCACAAAATAAAATAAAATCTTTTGAGCGCATCGCCTGAATTTGAACTATAACTATCAATCGGTTAAGAACGTTTTCACCAGACGCTATTTTTGTAACAGATTAAAAAATCAGCTTTTTTTCAACTGGTACGATTAGTTCTTGCCATCTGTGTAAAATGATGTAATCATTTTGTTAAATAAACCGATGAGTTTGTCGTTTTATCAGCAGGTTACTGTTGAATCAGGAGTATAAAAATTATGATAACCAGGCTTAGCGCATTTAAGAAATCGCCTATCGCAGCTGGAATTTTTGCCTTTCTAGGTGCCGCCTCGCTACCAGCTGGTGCCGCTTCATGGGACTTTGGTGATGTATCCGTGTCGCTGGATACAAACCTGACACTGGCTAACAGTATTCGCGTTGAAGACCGCGACTACAGTTTAATTGGTAACAGTAATCATCCTCAGTTTAACTGGTCTGGCTATAACGCGGCGACCAATGTGATTTACCCCAGTGGCGATGTATGGGCATTGGCTAATGGTGCCTATTCCAGTAATGGTGATTTGGGTAACCTGGCGCATGATTCAGGCGAAGCATTCTCAACCCAGATTTCCGGTAACCACGAATTAGACATTCGCTATGGCGATATTGGCTTTTTTGCGCGGGGTTTCTGGTTCTATGATTTTGAGCAAATGGACAACGATCGTCCATGGGATAACCCGATTACCGGCAATAATACCGAGCTTTGCGACGACCCAGGAGCGAAAGAATTATTGTGTACAGACGTACGTCTGCTGGACGCGTTCTTTTATGGCGACTGGTGGATTGGCGATAATCCGCTAACCGTGCGTGTTGGTNAGCAGGTAGTAAGTTGGGGTGAGAGTACCTTTATTCAGCATGGTATCANTACCACTAACCCTGTNGATGTTACCCGCGCCCGNACNCCTGGTGCAGAACTNAAAGAAGTNTTTATTCCGGTAGGCATGGTTTTCGCGCAATTGGGNTTAACCCAGAATGTCAGCGTATCGGCCTATTACCANTATGAGTGGGAACGCAGTTGGTTACCGGTTGCCGGTAGTTACTTTGCCACTAATGATTTTGTCGGTGAGGGTGGTCAGGCTAACAATGTCCAGCTTGGCTTTACCGGTAACCCGGACATCGACCTGGATTACCTGCTTTCTGCGCTGAATGGCCTTGGTGATGCACTGCGCGCCAACGGTGATCAGGCGGCGATTAGCCAGGCGTATCTTGCTTACCCAACAAAAGTAGCCATTCGTGGTTACAGTGACGCTGCTCACGTGGATGCAGACGATCAGGGCCAGTATGGTTTACGTTTAACCTGGTTTGCTGAGGCCTTGAATGAAACTGAAATGAGTTTCTATCACATTAATTACCATAGCCAGCGCCCGCTAATTTCAGGTGAAACGTCTAACTTTACCAGTGCAGCCATTGCTGAAGATTTGGCCTACATCGCCAGTCATAACATTAATCGCGATAATATTACCGACCTGCAGGCTTTCACTGAAGCAAAGTTCTATTATCCTGAAGACATTAAATTGTACGGCTTCAGCTTTAATACCAATATCGGTACTGCGGCCCTTGCCGGTGAATTTGCGTATCGTCAGGACGAGCCGCTGCAGATTGATGACGTAGAGTTACTCTACATGGGTATGCCTGAACAGTTAGCGAACGCAGGTTTGCGTCCTGATTTGGCGGGTATTTCGCAGCTCAATAATGATTTTCCGGACGGCATTAATCGTTCNGTAGGACCTGGTGAAACNGCNCAAGGGTATCTGCTGTCTGATACCTGGCAGGCACAGTTTACCGTGTCTCACGTATTTGGTCCGGCACTGGGTACTGACAACCTGGTTCTGCTTGGTGAAGCAGGGTATGTTAATATCGTCGACTTCCCGGACCCTTCAGTTGTGCGTCTTAACGCGCCGGGCACCGGCCGTACACCGTCGCTGGAGCCTACTGAAACAGGTAATCCGCGTACTGGTTTACACACAGGCTTATCAAACGGACCTGAAACTAACCCATTTGCTACGGATGATGCCTGGGGTTATCGACTACTGGCAGTGGCTGATCACAATAANGTATTTTCAGGNNTTAACCTGCGGACTCGTATGACCTTCTCTCATGANGTGAAAGGNACTACACCGGATCCATTATTCCTGTTCACTGAAGATACTAAATCAGCCAATATTTCATTCACTTTTGATTACTTGAGTAAATGGTCGGCAACAGCCTCNTATANTGCATTCTGGGGTGGTATTGGTACCACNAACCAACTGGCTGATCGCGACTTNGTTTCGTTCAACATCAAGTATGCAATCTAATAAAGAGTAGTATTTATTATGATGAAAAAAATCGGAATTATTGCAGCAGCCCTGACGGTTGCGCTAACGACAGTGCCTGTACAGGCAAAAGTAACCGCGGATGANGCNGCTAAACTGGGTACCGAGCTGACACCACTTGGTGGTGAAAAGGCAGGTAATGCAGACGGCTCTATCCCGGCGTGGACAGGGGGAATTACCTCTGCGCCTGCAGGCTACAGTGCAGGGGACTTTCACCCTGACCCTTATGCGGGTGAGAAGCCTGAGTTTGTGATCACCGCTGCTAACTACCAGCAATATGCTGATCAGTTATCCGAAGGCTTAAAGAAAATGTTCGAGACTTACCCGGACACCTTTAAGTTACCGGTTTACAAAACGCATCGCTCGGCATCAAACCCACAGTTTGTTTACGATGCGACCAAAGAAAACGCCACCCGTGCCACCTTGTTAGATGATGGTAATGGTATGGCAGGTGCTGCGGTAGGTATTCCTTTCCCCATCCCGGCCAACGGNCTGGAAGCGATTTGGAACCACATAGCTCGCTATCGTGGCCCGGCCGTTCAGCGTAATGGTGGTCAGGCAGCGGTAACCGCTGGCGGCGACTACAACGTAATCGGCTTTGATGAGCAACTGTTAATTCAGTACTCACAGGAAAACGCNACGCCGGAAAGCCTGCTGGAAAATAANGTGCTATTCATGTTTAANCAGAAAGTNACCAAGCCAGCGCGTCTGGCNGGTACTGCGCTANTNGTCCATGAAACACTGGATCAGGTAAAGGAGCCGCGTAAAGCCTGGACCTATAACACCGGTCAGCGTCGTGTGCGTTTGGCNCCAAACATCGCTTATGATACNCCNGGAACAGCGGCCGACGGCCTGCGTACTACCGATGATTTCGATATGTTTAACGGCTCGCCAAACCGTTATAACTGGGAGCTGAAAGGCAAGAAAGAAATGTACGTTGCGTATAACAACTATACCTTGCACGGCGATNCAGTGAGCTATGAAGANATTCTTAAGCCTAANCACGTNAATCCTGATTTAACCCGTTGGGAAAAACACCGTGTATGGGTNGTNGAGGCAACNCTGAAAGAAGGCTTACGCCATATCTATCAGAAACGCGTGTTCTATATNGATGAAGACAGCTGGCAGATCCAACTGGCCGATATGTACGACAACCGNGGTGAACTGTACCGTGTTGCTGTGGCNTATGGNGTGAACTANTACGAAGTGCCGACTCAGTGGTCTACGCTGGANGTTTATCACGACCTGAACTCNCGCCGCTACCTGGCAATTGGNNTGGATAATGAGGAGAAAATGTACGACTTCTCAATTANTCCGAGAGAAGCNGAGTTCACGCCTCAGGCACTGCGCCGCGAAGGCATGAGATAACACTTCAGAATAACGGTTGGCCTGGCCAACCGTTTTCTTAATCAGNTATAACNATCCGGAGGCTAAACGTCTTAATGCGTAAATCNATTTCTTCGGTGCTACTGTTGTTAGTTTCTTTTGCATTGNATGCAGAACAGTCTTATCAGGCACCACTTGTTAAAGAATCTCTGTTACTGGATATTGCCTCCGGCGATATCACTGTTGCTGTGGGCGANNGNGGCCACGTGCTNATNAAGCGCGCTGATAGCGACTTTACTCAGGTCACCGTTCCCACCCAATCTACGTTAACGGCTGTTACCCTGNTNGGGGANCATATNTGGGCCGTTGGTCATGATGCNATTATCCTGCATTCCAGCGATGGCGGNGAGCANTGGCAGGTGCAAATGTACCAGCCNGANCTGGAACGCCCGTTTTTAGATGTNATNTTTTTTGATAGTCGCCGNGGCCTGGCCATTGGCGCCTATGGTTTGTTTTATCAAACCANNGATGGNGGNAATANCTGGGATAGCGTGCGCCACGCCGANTTTNTNAATCCTTNCGATCGCGAGTATNTNGAAGAAATTCGTCAGGAAGACGAAGAGTTTTANCAAATGGAGTTAAACTCNATNNTACCGCACTTAAACCGTATCACNCGTGGCCAGAANGGTACNCTNCTGATAGCCGGTGAAGCCGGNTTACTGGCNATGAGNGANGATNACGGTCANAGCTGGCAGCGTCTGGAGTCAGACTANACCGGNTCATTNTTCGATTTTGTGCAGCTGGATTCCGGNTTAATGGTGGCNGCGGGCTTACGCGGTAACATTCTGGTCAGCGAAGATGGAGAGCAGTGGGAGACTCTGCAAACCTGTAATACCGCCACNTTAAACTCGATTNTCACCGGNCAGAATAAGTTGTCTTTTATCGGCAATAACGGCGTAATGGTTAAGGCCNCACTGCCTNTNCAAACNTCGNCNTTCGANCCNTATGCNGCACCNACGCTTAACTGTGAANCCGCCGCCGGGGTNAGNGTTNCNCAAACNGAGAGTAAATCTGCNCTCTTAAANGCGGTGTCCGTAGACGGACAAACTGTNGTCACTGCCGCCGATGGCATCTATTCACTTTCTTTGGATTAACGTGTAGTTATGTCTTCNTTTAGTCAAGTTTCAGAGCGTCTGATTTTCAATAATCGACCGCTGGTTATNATTCTNTTTATTTTTGCNACNNTGGTGCTGGCATTTCAGGCATCACGTATGCAGCTCGATGCCGGCTTCGAAAAAAATATTCCGCTGAACCACGAATACATGCAAACCTANATGGAGCACCGTAAAGACTTTGGCGGTGCTAACAATGTGCTTGTGGCAGTATGCGACAAAGACAGTGATATNTTTAANCAGTACTTCTTCGANACGCTGAAGAATGTTCACGATGAGNTGTTTTTTATCAACGGCGTGAANCGTTCACTGGTNGTTTCNCTGTATTCACCNTCCACCCGGTTTACCGAAATTGTTGANGGTGGNTTTGCCGGCGGCCCGGNNATCCCGGCNGATTTTGACTCGTCTAACCCCAGAGCGTTAGAGACAGTTGCCGCAAATATCGAAAAAGCCAAGATTGTTGGCCGTCAGGTGTCTAATAACTACCGCTGTGCCATGGTAACNGCCCAGNTACTTGAGTTAGATCCNGAAACCGGTGAAGCGCTTAACACCCTGGCACTAGCTGATGAGCTGGAAACCAAGCTGCGCGGGCAGTATGAAGACGACCAGGTAAGTGTACATATTATCGGTTTCGCCAAAATGATTGGCGATGTGGCGACCGGCGCGAAATTTGTAGTGCTGTTCTTTGCCATCGCTATCGTGATTACGGCTTTCATGGTGTATTTCTTCTCGCGAAATATCATGCTCACCGTGCTGCCTATCATGTGTTCGGTTATCGCAGTGGTTTGGCAAATGGGCTTGCTTACCACGTTAGGCTTTGGTCTGGACCCCATGTCGATACTGGTGCCGTTTCTGGTCTTTGCCATTGGCGTGAGTCATGGCGTGCAGATGATTAACGCGGTAGAGAAAAACGTTGTTAAAGGTAACAATGCCAAACAGGCAGCAATGACCGCGTTCCGCGCACTGTTAATTCCCGGCGGCATAGCGCTGCTATCTGACACGGTAGGGTTCTTAACTTTACTGGTGATCGATATTGGTATTATTCGCGAACTGGCGATTACTGCCAGCCTGGGTGTGGCGGTAATCATTCTGACCAACCTTATTCTGTTGCCAGTATTAATGAGCTTTATCCGCTTCCCGGAGCACTACCTCGACCGCTTTGCCGGTAAGGAATCGAAGTCAGAAGGTCTGTGGCAAGTACTGGATGTGTGTACCCGTAAAAATACGGCGATTACTATCGTACTGGTTACCGGTATTCTGTTTGCGCTGGGTTTTGTGCAGTCCAAGCAAATGCAGATTGGTGATATCCAGGCCGGGGCTGCGGTATTACATCAGGACTCACGTTACAATCAGGACACGGCTCTGATCACCGACCGCTTTGAAGTGACGGTAGACTATATTTCGGTTCTGGTGGAAACCACACCGGAGGCCTGTACCAGCTACGAAACTATGCGCGCTATCGATGACTTCCAGTGGAAGATGACCAATGTGGATGGTGTGCAGTCTGCGGTATCCCTTGCTTCTGTAGCGAAAGTGGTGAATGCCGGCTACAACGAAGGTAACCCAAAATGGCAGGTATTGCCGCGTAATCAGCAAACGTTGGTGCAGGCAATCTCCCGGGTGCCGACCTCGTCTGGTTTATTAAACGGTAACTGCTCGGTCATGCCTATCATCCTGTTTATGGAAGATCATAAGGCGCAAACCATTACCCGGGTAGTTGATGCGGTGAAGGATTTCAGACAGCAATATCAGACCGGAGATACCCGCTTTAGTCTGGCGTCTGGTCCGGTAGGTGTAATGGCGGCTACCAATGAAGCGGTACAGGCAGCGCAAACGCCGATGATGATGTACGTGTTTGGTGCCGTAATTATCCTGTGTTTGCTGAGTTTCCGCTCTCTACGCGCCACCATTTCGGTAGTATTACCGCTGTATGTGGTCTCGGTACTGGCCCAGGCGTTAATGACTTATCTGAATATTGGCCTTACTGTTTACACGTTACCGGTGATTGCACTGGGTGTAGGCATTGGTGTGGACTACGGTATCTATATCCTGTCGACCATGAACGGATTGATTAAACAGGGCATGTCGGTTGAAAAAGCCTACCTTGAGGCACTTAAGGAGCGGGGCAGTGCAGTTCTGTTTACCGGTATTACCCTGGCTATCGGTGTCAGCACCTGGGTGTTCTCGTCACTGAAGTTCCAGGTGGATATGGGGATCTTGCTGACCTTCATGTTCCTGGTGAATATGCTTGGTGCCATAGTAGTACTACCGGCACTGGCCAGACTGTTATGGTTTAACCGTAGCGAAAAGTAAATTTTTTAGCATAAGTAACCAATAAAGGAGCCTTTAAGGCTCCTTTTTATTTGCATAATCTGAATACTTACCCAAAATGTAAATATGATGTAAAAACAGGGCTTTTAATTCCGTCATATTTTCGAGAAAATATGTAGGTACAATCTATACTTAACTACAAATCATCATTAGGTAGAGCACATGACAGCTAACTCTCAGCGCTACTCAGTTTTGCTTGAGAATGTTTTTTCACTGATCGACAAAAAAGTAGATGCCAAAAGCCGTGAGCATATTCACACCTTTGGACGGCATTTTTTTAAAAATATCTCACTGGACGATCTTGAGAATCGTAACGACAGCGATTTATACGGTGCCACACTCAGTTTGTGGAATACCTTCTCCAATTTCGATGCCAGCTCACCCCACGTACGCGTATTCAACCCGGAAATCGAAAAGCATGGCTGGAAGTCGAGCCATACCATTGTTGAGCTGATCCTCCGTGACGTACCATTTTTAGTCGACTCCGTGCGAATGGCGTTAAATCGCCTGGGCATCACTGCACATTTGTTGATTCACAGCCCGTTGAATATTGAGCGCGATGACAATAACAAGCTGGTAAGTTTTCTCGATGCCAATCAAACCAGCAACTTAAGACAAACTGTGGTGTTTATCGAAGTTGACCGTCAAACCAGCAAAGCTGACTTAGAACGGTTGACATCAGAACTGCATTCCACCATCGACGAAGTATCCCTGGCTGTGGCCGACTGGCAGCCGATGCTGGATAAGCTTAAAGCCATTACCGGCAAGGTTAGCAAAGCCAAAAAGTTACCAGTGGATAAAGCGCATAAAGATATCGTGCTGCATTTTCTGGACTGGCTGAGCGATCACAACTTTACCCTGATGGGCTATCGCTACTATTCGGTTAGCGCCATTGAGGGCGACCATCAGTGGACACCAGATAACGACAGCAGCCTGGGCCTGATGAAAAACTCCATCAGCGATAAACCTAGGTTATTATCCAACCTACCGGCAACCGCGCGGGAAGAGGCGTTAAGTCAGCATCTGTTATTACTGACTAAAACCAACAGTCGTTCACGGGTTCACCGTCCTGCGTACATGGATTATGTTGGCATTAAAGAATTTAACAGTACTGGTCAGGTCACCGGCGAGCACCGCTTTCTGGGTTTATACTCTGCCAGCTTTTATAACAGCAGTACCAAGGATATTCCGTTACTGTCGGATAAAATTCGCCGCATTTGCGAACTATCGCAGTTCGATCCGGACACTCACGCTTTTAAAGCGTTTAACAACATAGTAGAAACTTACCCCCGGGATGAGTTGCTGCAAACGCCAGAAGAGGAAATGGCCGAAATTATTCGCGGCATATTCCAGATGCAAGAGCGTGGTATTACCCGCTTATTCGTGCGCAAAGACACCTTTGGCCGCTTCTTCTCGTGTATGGTGTATGTGCCCAGAGAGCGCTATAACACCCAGTTGCGTAAAGAAACCCAGGCGTTATTGAAGCGCTCGCTGAACGCCAGCGGGGAAGTGGAATTTACTACCTTTTTCTCAGAGTCGGTGTATGCCCGGACTCATTACATCGCCAGGGTAGAAGACAACAATGCGGAATTAGACGTGAAGGATATCGAGCAGAATATTATTGAGTTAACCAAAACCTGGAATGACCGCCTGTCGTCTGCTTTATCTTCGGCTTATGGTGAAGCCAAAGCGAAAATGCTGGAGCGTAATTATCTCAATGCTTTTTCGCCCTCTTATACCGAGCAAAACCTGCCCAGTGCAGCCTTAGTCGATATCGAAAAGCTGGAACAACTGACACCTGAAGAAAACCTCGGTATGTTGTTTTATCGACCACAGGAAGAGCAGTCCGACAGTCAGATAGTGAAGCTAAAGCTATTCCACTTGTTTGAACCGATTCATTTGTCTGATGTACTCCCGATTTTGGAAAACTTTGGTTTACGGGTTATTGACGAAAGCCCGTATAAGATCCAGTGCGCTGATGGCAAGCTCAAGTGGGTCATGGACTTTACCATGCTGCATAAGAGCGGTAACGACCTGGACATGGTCAAGGCCCAGCAGTTATTCCAGGATGCCTTTGCCAAGGTGTGGTACAACGATCTGGAAGATGACGGCTTTAACCGCCTCGTGCTTAGCGCAGAACTGACTGGCCGTAACGTCACCATTCTGCGTGCGTTTGCTAAATACATGCGCCAGACAGGCAGCAGTTTCAGCCGCGATTATATCGCTAATACACTGTCGAATTATCCGCACATTGCCGAAATGCTGATTGACTATTTTGAGCTGATATTCAAACCTGGTCGCAAGCCAAGTAATAAGCGTCAACAAATACTGCAGGATAAAATTACCGAAGCGCTCGATCAGGTGAGTAACCTGGATGACGACCGTATCATTCGTCGTTATCTGGATATGATCAACGCCACACTGCGGACCAATTTCTATCAACCGGCAGAAGACGGCAGCGACAAGCCTTATGTGTCGTTTAAATTGCTGCCTGAGCTGATCCCGGAAATGCCATTGCCGCTGCCGAAGTATGAAATCTTTGTGTATAGCCCGAAAATTGAAGGTGTGCATTTACGCGGCGGCCGCGTAGCTCGTGGTGGCTTACGTTGGTCTGACCGTCAGGAAGACTTTCGTACCGAAATTCTCGGCCTGGTAAAAGCGCAGCAGGTTAAAAATACCGTGATTGTGCCAGTAGGCGCTAAAGGCGGTTTTGTGTGTAAGCAACTGCCTGTGGGTGCCAGCCGTCAGGAAATTTTCGAAGAAGGCAAAGCCTGCTACCGTACGTTTATCCGCAGCTTGCTGGACATTACCGATAACATTGTCGACGGTGAGATTGTCCCGCCGAAAAATGTGGTGCGACTGGACGAAGACGATCCTTACCTGGTAGTTGCCGCCGATAAAGGCACAGCGACTTTCTCGGATATTGCTAACGGCATCTCGGAAGAATACAACTTCTGGCTGGGCGACGCCTTTGCCTCAGGCGGCAGTATTGGCTATGACCATAAGAAGATGGGCATTACTGCCCGCGGTGCCTGGGAGTCGGTTAAACGTCACTTCCGCGAAATTGGTATCGATTGTCAGACCACTGACTTCACTTGTGTTGGCGTAGGCGACATGGGCGGTGACGTATTTGGAAATGGTATGTTGCTGTCTGAGCATACGCGCCTGATTGTTGCCTTTAACCACCTGCATATTTTCTTTGATCCGGATCCGGACGCGGCGAAAAGTTATAAAGAGCGTCAGCGGTTATTCGAAAACCCCAGCCTGACCTGGGATGACTACGATAAATCGCTGATCTCCAAGGGCGGCGGTGTGTTTAGCCGAGCGGCTAAATCGATTACCTTAACGCCACAAATGAAAACCTGGCTGGGTACCCGTCAGAACTTGATGACACCTACGGAGCTTATCCATAACTGCCTTAAAATGCCCGTCGATCTTATTTGGAACGGCGGTATCGGCACCTATGTGAAAAGCAAAAAGGAAAGCCACAGCGATGTGGGCGACAGAGCCAACGACGCGTTGCGGGTGAATGGGTGCGACATTCAAGCCAAAATTATCGGTGAAGGCGGTAACCTGGGAGCTACCCAGCTGGGGCGGATGGAATTCGCAGCGAATGGTGGCCGGGTGAACACCGATTTTATCGATAACGTCGGTGGGGTTGATTGCTCGGATAATGAGGTCAATATCAAAATTCTGCTGAATGCATTAGTGAGCAATGGTGATCTGACCGTTAAGCAAAGAAATAACCTGTTGTATGAAATGACCGATGATGTAGCTAAAATAGTGCTACAGGATTGTTACCGTCAGACCCAAACTATCTCGGTCACCGAGATGACCGGCGTTTCCTCGCTTAAAGAGCAGTTACGCTTTATCCATGGCCTTGAGCGCGATGGCGCGTTAAATCGTGAACTGGAGTTTATCCCTAACGACGATGAAATCTCCGACCGCGCGGTACAGAATCGCGGCCTGACCCGACCAGAGCTGAGTGTGGTTACCGCTTACGGTAAAATGGTATTAAAAGACCAGCTTAATATTCCGGCCCTTACCGATAATCCGTATCACGGTAAGTTGCTGATCAGTGCCTTTCCGCCGGTATTGCGCGAGCGCTTTGCTGAGCAAATGCAGCAGCATCCGCTGCGGGCAGAGATTATTGCCACCAAGTTAACTAACAATATGGTTAACGATATGGGCGCGAACTTTGTCTATCGCATGCAGGAAGAAACCGGCGCAGATATTGTGGAAATCACCAATGCTTACAGTATCGTTAAGGGGGTCTTCAGTATCGGCCAATTGTGGAAGGACATTGAAAGCCTCGACAATAAAGTGGATGCCAAGGTACAACTGTCTATGCTGGAATCGGCGCGNCGTTTAATGCGNCGCGGNACTCGCTGGTATATTCGCCANGGTGANAACTGCAANGATATTCAGCAGTGCATNGAGAAGTATCAGCCNGCGGTNAATGACNTGTGTGAGAACCTGTCGAACTANCTGGTNNAACAGGAAATCAGCCAGCTNGAGAAAGCCACNCANAACTGGATGGAAAAAGGNGTNCCNCAGGATATCGCNGCCNGGGTTGCNGCCTTCAGTAATCTGTTCAGTGCGCTGGANCTNACNCAGGTNGTGGANCANGGCTCGCACAGCATCGATGTAGTNGGGCGGTTGTATTATCAGTTAGGCTCAACNCTNGAACTGCACTGGTTCCTTGANCAAATTAATAATCAACCNGTNGGTAANCACTGGCAGGCNCTNGCCCGGGCATCNTATCGTGAAGAGCTCGACTGGCAGCAGCGCTCNATTGTGGCCACTTTNCTGGCNGGCANCNGTAAATCGAAAGANGCGGATGCGATTTTAGACAACTGGATGCAAAATAATGAAGCNTTGCTAAAACGTTGGTATCATATGATGAGTGAGTTTAAAACCAGCTCGAGCCACGATTTTGCGAAGTTTTCTGTTGCTCTGCGTGAATTGATGCTTTTAAGCATGAAGTCTAACCAGTAAACTACGCAACNATGGGTTGATACCTGCTTTNCGCNGGCGTTNGTCAGCGTNAGGTTGCANACANNATCTTCACAGCCCCGACCGGTATNCANTANCNGCCGGGGCTTTAATTTATGGCGNTANNACACTTCATGTACGANCTNATCCAAAAAGNNTTGCTTAACTGCGAACCCGAAAANAGCCACGATTTCAGTATTAAATGGTTACACCGCACCCAGCGNACNCCGCTGTCGGCACTNTACCGGGTNAACACNCNGGATAAGCCGGTNACGGTTGCNGGTGTNACCTTCAGAAATCCNGTNGGNCTNGCTGCCGGNCTGGATAAAAACGGTGAGTGCATTGATGCNTTTGCCGCCATGGGNTTTGGCTTTATNGAGGTTGGNACNGTNACACCNCGTCCGCAGCCGGGTAANCCNAAGCCGCGCNTGTTCCGNTTACCNGAAAAAAACGCCATCATTAATCGCATGGGNTTTAACAATAAAGGCGTNGATTATCTGGTTGANCAGGTNAANGCCAGTCGNTANGACGGCGCNCTGGGCATTAACATTGGNAAGAACAAAGANACCGAAGAAGCNAACGCGCTGGANGANTACTTAAANTGCCTCAACAANGTNTANGANCATGCCAGNTATGTNACCATNAATATTTCCTCGCCAAACACGCCGGGNCTNCGNAACCTGCAGTATGGCGAAGCGCTGGAAGCTCTGCTAGGTGGTCTGAAAGAAGCCCAGGGCGCACTGGCTCAGGTGCACGGTAAGTATGTACCGCTGTTTATTAAAATTGCGCCGGATTTAAGCCCTGAAGAAGTGAATGGCATTGCCGAGTCGCTGATAAAATCAGAAATGGACGGCGTGATTGCCACCAATACAACGCTGGATCGCGAAGCAGTGAAAGGCCTCGAGCATGCCAATGAAGCAGGTGGTTTAAGCGGTGAGGTGCTGGTGAATCAAAGCCAGCTGATCACCGAACAATTACACACAGCACTTAACGGTACAATGCCCATTATCGGGGTCGGCGGTATCCATGACGTCGCCAGTGCTAAAGCCCGAATGGCGGCCGGTGCCGAGCTTATTCAGGTATATTCTTCTTTTATTTATCAGGGACCAGCGTTAATTAAACAACTGGTTGAAGGCCTTTAATGTCTGTTTCACAAACTCAGCCCGGATTTTTAGTTACCACCAGTCGCGGTCTCGACGAGCTGCTCAAACAGGAGCTCAGTGAACTCTGCCCCGATGCTGAACTGGCCATCGCCCGTGGTGGGGTCAGAGTAAAAGATAATCTACAAGCGGCCTACAAGGTGTGTTTGTGGTCGCGTCTGGCTAACCGCGTGATCTGGATATTAAACGAAGGTAACGCAGGAACGGCTGAAGAGCTGTACGATAGCGCCCGTGACATCGACTGGTCGATGCATTTCGCCGTGAACAATACGTTTTCAGTGCAGTTTAATGGCAGCAGTAAAGCCATAAATAATACCCAGTTCGGCGCGTTAAAGATTAAAGACGCGATTGTCGATCACTTTTATGAAGAAGACGGCTCGCGCCCTAATGTGGAGCGCGACTTTCCTGATATGGTCATCAGTGGCCGTTTGCATCGCGATAAAGTACTCATTGGTATTGAGCTCTCTGGTGGCAGTCTGCACCAGCGGGCCTATCGTCAGGATGCTGGCCTGGCCCCCTTAAAAGAACATGTGGCGGCAGCCATGCTGATGCGTAGCAGCTGGGCAGCCAATATGGAGAAGCCGTTACTGGATCCTATGTGTGGTTCTGGCACGCTGGTCATCGAAGCGGCGCTGATGGCAATGCATAAAGCACCCGGCCTGGGCCGGCCGCGCTGGGGCTTCAGCAAGTGGCTGGGTCACCGGGAAAGTGACTGGCAGGCATTAATTGAAGACGCTAAGTCCGCACAAATTCAGCCTGACATTGTGTTATTTGCCAGCGATATCGACTGTAAGTTAATCGCCATTGCCAAACAAAATGCCAATGAGGCAGGGGTGTTTGAACTCATCGAGTTCAACGTGGCTGATACGACCAAATTTACCCCGCCGGCGGCGATTAGCGAACCGGGTTATCTGGTGTCTAACCCGCCTTACGGCGAGCGTTTGGGGGAGCTTACTGAACTTATTCCTTTGTTCGCTCAGTGGGGCGAGCAATTAAAGCAACACTGGCAGGACTGGCAGGTGTCGCTGTTAAGCAGTAACCGGGAATTACTGCGGCTATTAAAGCTGCGCGGCAACAAAGAATACAGCCTGATGAACGGTAAACTCGAGTGTAAACTGGTTAATTACCAACTCGACGCCAATAACTGCCAGCAGTTTGGTGACAGTCAGGACAACGACTTTGCTAACCGGCTGAAAAAAAATCTTAAAAAGCTTAAACCCTGGCTTAAAAAGCAGGATACCAATTGCTACCGGATATATGATGCCGATTTGCCCGAGTACAACGTAGCCATTGATGTGTACGATGATTGCCTGGTAGTACAGGAATACGCGCCGCCTAAAACTATCGATGCCGAAAAAGCCCGTCGCCGCCTGCAGGAAGTGCTACTGTATTTACCCGCTGTCACAGGCGTACCGGCTAAGCAAATCATGCTCAAGGTACGTGAGCAGAAAAAAGGCAAGCAGCAGTACGAGAAGGTTAATACCACCGGTAATCGTAAAGTGGTGTGGGAAAACGGCGCCAAACTTTACGTTAATCTTACCGATTACCTGGATACCGGGTTGTTTTTGGATCACCGTATCACCCGCCAGAGGGTCCGTCAGATGGCTAAAGGCAAAGACGTGCTCAACTTATTTTCCTATACCGGCAGTGTGTCGGTCGCGGCAGCGCTTGGCGGGGCCCGCTCGGTGACCACGGTAGATATGTCCAACACCTACATCAACTGGGCGAAAGACAACTTTAAACTCAATAAACTCAACGGGGCGTACCACTTTGTACAATCCGATTGTTTGCAGTGGTTAGTAGGTCATAATGGTAAGTACGACCTGATTTTTGTTGATCCGCCGTCGTTCTCCAACTCCAAACGAATGGACACCACCTGGGACGTCCAGCGAGACCACGTGATGTTATTAACCCAGGTACGCCGCTGTCTGAATCCGGGCGGCACGATTGTGTTTTCGAACAATAAGCGTGGGTTTAAACTGGACAACGACGCCATGGCAGAACTGGGTTTAGCGGTTGAAAATATCTCGGCGCAAACCATTCCGCAGGATTTTGCCCGCCACAGTAATATTCACCAGTGCTTTGTGCTGACCTTATCATGAAGATAGCGTTTTTTACCGGCCCACAGTGCTGTTTATGTGATGATGCGGATGCGCTGCTCAGGCAATCATCCCTATACGAGCAACTGCAAATAACCAAACATAATATCCGTGATAATACCGACCATTATCATTTGTACGCGGTGCGTATACCGGTATTAAAGCGTGAGGATAACGGCACCGAACTGGGCTGGCCGTTTACGCTCGATGAACTGGAGCTGTTTCTGAAGTGAGTGTGTTACAACTTAAAAATATTTCTGTGCTATTTGGCACGCCGCCTTTACTCGACGGTGTTGAACTGGTGGTTCAACCGGGCGAGCGGGTGTGTATTGTTGGCCGGAATGGCAGCGGTAAATCCACCCTGATGAAAGTGATCAGTGGCGATGTGATCCCCGATGACGGCCAGCGTGTTGTGGAACGGGATACCATTATTGCTCGTCTCGAGCAGGATCCGCCGCAAACCACAGATATCGCCTTATTCGATTACGTGGCCGAAGGTCTGGCGGAAGTAGGTGATATTCTAAAAGGCTACTTTAAGCAAATTCAGCTGGTCACAGAGGATCCCAGCGAAAAAAACCTCAACAAGTTGCAGTCGCTACAGGAGCAGCTCGAAATTCAGAATGCCTGGCAGTTTGAACAAAAAATTGAGCAGACGCTGACCATGTTACAACTGGATGGTAATGCCTCGCTGGCATCGCTGTCGGGTGGTTGGCGACGCAAGGCAGCACTGGCGCGCTCACTGGTGCGTTCGCCGGATATCCTGTTGCTCGATGAGCCCACCAACCACCTGGACGTGCAAATGATCCGCTGGCTGGAACAAAGTCTGCAGCAGTATCAGGGCGCCATTGTGTTCATCAGTCACGACCGGGCGTTTATCCGAGCCATGGCGACTCGCATCGTGGATTTAGACCGAGGCCAGCTCACCAGCTACCCGGGTAATTACCAGGCGTATCTGGATAAAAAAGAGCACGACCTGGAGGTGGAAGCCAGCCAGCAGGCGGAGTTTGATAAAAAGCTGGCTCAGGAAGAAGTGTGGATCCGTCAGGGGATTAAAGCCCGGCGTACCCGCAATGAAGGCCGTGTACGAGCGCTGAAAAAGCTCCGCGAAGAGCGCGCTGCCCGCCGTGAACTCACTGGTAATGCAGCTATGGCGCAGCATACCGCTGCCCGTTCCGGCAAGCTGGTGTTTGAAACCCAGGCTTTAAGCTATGCCATTGAAGGCAAGACTATTGTACAAGACCTGGACTTAACCGTATTGCGCGGCGATAAGATTGCCCTGATTGGCCCCAACGGCTGCGGTAAAAGTACCTTAATCAAGTTGCTGTTAGGCGAGCTTACGCCGGTATCCGGCAGTACTCGGCAGGGTGCCAACCTGGAAGTGGCGTATTTTGACCAGCACCGTCTGGGCCTGGATTTAGAAAAATCAGTGATTGATGTAGTGGCTGATGGTAAGCGAGACTTAATGGTCAACGGCCACCCTCGCCATGTTATTAGTTATCTGCAGGATTATCTGTTTACCCCGGAGCGGGTCAATGCGCCGGTGAAGTCTTTATCCGGTGGCGAAAAAAATCGTCTGATGATAGCGCGGTTAATGCTTAAACCCAGTAATGTGCTTATTCTCGACGAACCAACCAATGATTTGGACGTGGAAACCCTCGAAATGCTCGAGACATTGTTGATTAATTACACAGGTACGGTGATTTTAGTCAGCCACGATCGCGAATTTGTTGATAATGTTGTAAATTCCAGTTTGCTGTTTACCGAAAACGGCAAAGTAGAGGAATTTGTCGGCGGTTATTCTGATATTGAAAGCTGGTATGCCGGGCAGGGGAAGTCCATTTATATTTCTTCCGCTAAATCGGTAAAAAATGAAACTAAATCAGAAAAAGCCAGTCCGACTGCAAAGGCTTCTCCGCGCAAGGCGAAAAAGTTATCATATAAAGATCAACGCGAACTCGATAACTTACCTGCGCTAATTGAGAAATTAGAAAAACAGGTAGAAGAACAACAGACGCTGGTGAATGATCCTGAATTTTTTAAACAGGACAGCGAACAGACCAGCGCCGTACTCAATGCGCTAGCTGAGAGTGAAGAACAATTATCCCAGGCTTATGCGCGCTGGGACGAACTAGAAAGTATGCTGGAAGATTGACAGCAGTAAACAGGATTTTGAATGAAACTAAAACAGCTTGCATCTGCAGTAATCCTTGCAACCTCCGCGGTCACTGCCGTTGCAGTATCGCCATTAGCGACTGCAGCAACCTATGATTTAACCCTGGCACCGGTGCAGGACAAATCATTCTTTAACTTTGCTCAGTCCATTGATAACACGGGCACCATGGTGATGGTGAGTGAGTCGGAATATAATCCGCCAATCGACCTGTCGATACTGGACTTTGAAAACGAGCTATTTACCGATCGCTTTGAAGATCCTGAAGCGGTTCAACAGGGGGTATTCAGTAATGCCGACTACCAGGCGCTGTATGCCTATGTTGTGAACGGTCGCAGTGGCAGCANCGGTATNAATATTCTCATTCAGTCATTAGCGACTTATCGNAGTTANCATGGCGATACGGTNACTGCCGATTTAATCCCNGGNTTTGANGTTATTGATGAAACCTTCGAAGACTANACNCGCAGTGCCTANAGCCAGGTNAATGANTCTGTANNTGGCGANTNCTTTGTGGGNGCCGGCAGCACGCCNTTTTTCAAAGTGGATTACACCGATGAAGACGGTNATGANTTTACTTATATCGTNAACGACACNCTGACTCAGGCTTTNGTTGAAGCTAATGGNGTAACCACGGCNTTNCNACCAACGATGCCAGNCGANACCGGTATTAATGGCTTCAGTGAAGCNTTTGCCATNAATGAACCNTTNCANGTNGCCGGNTGGGGCAGNGTTGCGCTTACTGAAGATTANCANACNGATATCGACGANTGCTNTGGANGATGAAACCCGNGGCGANACNCCGGNNGAGNTATGNATNTANAANNTGNCCAGAAGNATNACGGCTGGCAGTTANCGCCGNGCGGTAACCTGGCAACTGGATGCCCAGGGCAACGTATTNTCCTCNACCCAGTACGGTATGGTGTTNGANCCNGCAGAAGATGAAGACTCTACGGGNTACACCAGTACNGCTTATGNCATCAANAACAATGGCATCGCNGTAGGTACCTCTCATACCGGTGANCGTATTATTTANACANTACCAGGNGGCCGGGCNGCTTATTACGCCAATATTGTNGCTGCTACCTTNGCCAATGGTGAAACCACAGAGNTNTTACCNCGTGAAGANAACCTNAGCAGTTCAGCGGTAGACATTAACGACGATAACTGGGTTGTNGGTACNGTGCTGCGCGANAACAACGGTGTGGCCCGTAACCAGATGTTTATCTANAACATCGACAGCGGTGAGNCNGAATATCCGCAAGGTTTCTTCCAGACAGCNGCGGTNACTCCNCGTGCTATNAACAATAACGGCATTGTTGTAGGCGAGGGCGAATACGAGTCAGATGTGCAGACNGGTCGTCAGTTACGCGCCTTTATGTACGACATGAATGTGGGTGANTTTGTTGATCTTAATACNCTNNTNNCCTGTGAACAGCGTGANCANTANACGNTGGTNANCGCNATGGACATAAACGATAATGACGAAATTATTGCNAATGCCCGCTACATTTCAACACANCGCTACATTACCGGTGAAGAAGTATTAACCGATGCAGGTGATACCGTTGAGACAGACCGTGTTGTCGCCGTTAAGCTTACGCCTAACAGCACCGGCAGCATTGAGCAGTGTGATGGTGTTGAAGAAGCACCTTATGAGCGCCAGGGAGCCTCAGCAAGCTGGTATGGCATTGCGTTGTTATCGTTGCTGGCCGTGTTCCGCCGCCGCGTTAAAAAATAAACAACCGTTACACCAAAAATCATTCAAAGTGCCCGGCAATTAGCCGGGTGTTTTTTACTGACCAACGCTAATAATAAAACCAACAACGGTGAAGCAATTTATCAGGGAACTGTGGATATTCGGACTTAAGCAGGCCAATGCCTGTATATTTGGCGGCTTTTTGCTGGCACTAATGATAGGCACGAACCTCTGGTATCCGCTGGACGAATTGCACCGTTACGACTTTATATTCATCGCCGCGATAGTATTTCAGGTTGTCCTGCTGGTTTTAAAACTGGAAACGCTCAGGGAATCGCTGGTCATCATTGTTTTTCATCTGGTGGCCACAGTGATGGAGTTATTCAAGACATCAGATGCCATTGGTTCCTGGACGTATCCTGAAGCTTATGTATTTGGTATCGGCAACGTGCCTTTATTTACCGGCTTTATGTACAGTGCGGTGGGGAGCTATATTGCCCGCGTATGGCGGATATTTGAGTTTGAATATAGTCATTATCCACCTAAAAAACTCACCGTGGCTTTAGTTTGCCTGATCTATATTAATTTCTTTTCGCATCACTTTATCCCGGATTTTCGCTGGCTATTACTGGCTGCTACCGTGGTAATGTTTTACCGCACCCGTATCTATTTTCGGATCATTAAAACACACCGCTATATGCCATTATTGCTTGGCTGGTTTCTGGTGGCTTTATTTATCTGGTTGGCAGAAAATATCGCAACATTTGCTAATATCTGGATATACCCTAATCAGCATGAAGAATGGAAAATGGTGTCTCTAGCCAAGCTGAGTTCGTGGTATTTGTTGATGTTGCTGAGCTTTGTACTCGTATCGTTAATTAACACCCTGAATATTCGTATAATTAAGCGCTAAATAACTGCTATATAAGCATAAATTGCATCTAAAAAGTGGTCATAATTCGACCTGTACCAACTTGCAATGCTTTTTAGACCAATTTTTTTTAAATGCTGAAACAATTATGAAAAAAAAATGTAATATAAAATGAATAGAAATTTCAGATCGTTATAGTTTGTCAAGCGTAAAAAAAACGAATCGCTCTTGAACCAAAACCAGCCTTGCACTATCTAATAAATAGTGCTCAGAAAACGCCACACTACCACTGATTTTGTATTGAGTTGCTGGCCTATTCTGTTCACTGTTAACCCAACAAATGAGGCTATTCAATGAAAAGACAAAAAAGAGATAAACTGACTCGCGCTCACGCTAAAGGCTATCAGGCAGGAATCAGCGGTCGCTCTAAGGAAATATGTCCCTTTCAAACGAGCGATACTCGCTCAGAATGGTTAGGCGGGTACAGAGAGGCCATGGAAGACCGCCAGTTAGGTGTGGTGGTTCGTTAACATCTCTTGAGTCAAAGCCCCGTAAAAGGGGCTTTTTTCTTGGCAATACTGTTAGCACTAAGACTATCAGGTAGCTAAAGGTAGCAGCCAATGTTAGAAAGCGCTGGTATCCTGAAACAGACCCACTTTCAGGTCTTTCGCAGAGTAAATTTCACGGCCGTCAACTTCTACAATGCCATCTGCAAGGCCCATAAATAACCGACGTTTAACTACACGCTTCATTTGAATTTTATAAGTCACTTTTTTTGCCGTAGGCAGGATCTGACCGGTAAATTTCACTTCACCAACCCCTAATGCGCGACCTTTGCCCGGACCACCGCTCCAGCCCAGGAAAAAGCCCACCAGCTGCCACATGGCATCAAGGCCNAAACAACCAGGCATNACCGGATCGCCAGGGAAGTGGCAGTCNAAAAACCATAAATCNGGNGTGATATCTAATTCAGCAATAATCTGGCCTTTACCAAACTCACCGCCTTCATCAGTGATCAGACTCACACGGTCCATCATAAGCATGTTAGGAGCCGGAAGCTGGCTGTTNCCCGGGCCGAACATNTCGCCGCGACTACAGGCTAACAGGTCTTCTTTGNTAAAACTGGATTGTTTCGTTGTCATTGTNTTCCCATCGATTATTTTTAACGTGCGTAATTTAGCGAACACTTGTACGCTAAACAACTCTGAACAGTAATTTTTTTGCCGTCAGGCAAGGATATACTCTAATTTTAGGCTAAAATGCGCGAAGTGGTGCACAACCTTAGTGACCACCTTTGATTCAGGGAANTNAACGGCNGTTGTTGCNCTACAAAANTTTNGACTAANTACAGGGTATCATGACAGAATCTAAGAAAAATCCACGTGCTAATGCTGATAAACAAAAACGCTTCCGCGAACGCCAGCGTGAAGCCGGTAAGCGTCAGGTCAGAGGNTATGTGACGCCAGAGGCATTNAGCTGTTATGAAGAAATACAGGANAAGACNGGCTGGAATGACAGCGAAGTACTGTCAAACTCCATTCGGTTAATGTANGCGGCTTANCGCTGTGGCCAGGTAAAGCTATTAAACGANTGGCTTAAGGATCACAANCGTTAANNGCAAACTACGTTGGCNGGCATNACCNGNTCATGACCAGAGNNTGNNGAANTTACCGTCNGGATCGTACATCTGCGCTTGTTTCTCAATATTGAAATGGCGCAGACCACGGGGATCGCTGCCTACACCGGCCAGATANTGCCAGTTTCCCCAGTTGGCTCCCACATCGTAATCAATCAGTTGCTGTTCAAAATAGGCTGCGCCATATCGCCAGTGTTCATCGAGTTCGTTGACCAGATAACTGGCCGCCCATTGTCTGGCCCGATTGGACATATAGCCAGTCGCATTCAATTGTCGCATGCAGGCATTTATCTGCGCGTTGTCAGTGGTGCCTTGTTGCCAGTCCAGCAACGAAGCAGATGGCTGCATGCTTGGAGTCGTTTGCTGTTGGATGCCGCCCGGGGCAAACCACTTGGCACCATGTTTTACTTGCAGCCACCAGAAAAATTCCCGCCACAGTAATTCAAAGTAGAGCCAGTAAGTAGAGTCGTTTGCGCCGTGCTCTGCTTCAAATCGTTTTAATTCTGCATAAATGCGGCGCGGAGAAATACAACCGTTGGCCAGCCAGGCCGAGAATTTGCTCGAATAATCCCAGCCNTCGAGGCCGTTGCGTGTTTCTTTGTACTGGCTAATAAGGTGTTTATCGAAAAAATAATACTTAAGCTGTTTCTGCGCGGCATGTTCTCCGCCGTTATAAGATGAAGAGTTCCCTCGCTGTAATGGCAGTGATGGCCAGTCGGTTTGCAGCGCAATGGGAGGCGGAGGTATCAGCGCGGCGGGCTCCACAGTAGGGAGCGGTGTCATGGCTTTTTCAACTTTTTTACGGAACGGGCTGAATTTATCAGGCATCGCGCTTACTTCAAACGGCAGGTTCGTTGGCTTGAACAGGCTGTTATTACTGCCCGTGATCACATGCACCCCAGGATACTTTGCGGTGAGTTGCTTAAGCTGTTCCCGTTCATTGAGCCCCGGATACTCACCGACACCGAGTATATCAACACCATAAGCCTTTATAAGTTGAGCAATCTCTTCTACTGGCTCACCGGTGACNACCAGCAGCGTTTGCTGGTAGTTATTTAATTGCTGATTTAGCGCACAGAGTGATTCGTACAAAAATTGCTGACGGTGGTGCCCCATGGCGCAATAACCAAACTGATTGGGGGTAAACCATTCTTCGTCGATGCAATACACCAGCATTAATTTTTGGCAACGCGAAGCCAGCTCTGTTAATACCGGCTGATCGTCGAGGCGTAAATCGTGTCTGAACCAGTACAGGCCCGTTTTAGAAGAAGTCATATTCATAGCAGTCTTTACGATGTCCTTATCGATATGGATTTAAGCATAGATGAGAAAATTTAAAATAAACAGTCCGCCTGTTTTAATGGCTAAATTAACCCATAATCCATGGTGATGATTGCGATCGTTTTCAGGCNATTTACGTACAAAGCAGGGCACATCAAAAACAACGATTAAAAAAGGAACAATAGAGTGAGTCAGCCCGTATGTATTGTATGGTTCCGGCAGGATTTACGCGTAATTGATAACCCGGCATTGCTTGCAGCAGTTGAGCACGGCACCGTGGTACCGGTGTATATTTTTGACACAGAGCTCGATGAGGCTGACCAACCTGGTGGGGCTTCAAACTGGTGGCTTCATCATTCTCTGGTTTCACTGAACAAGCGTCTTAATGGTCACCTGCAGTGCTTTACCGGTGAGCCAAAGAAGATCCTCACCGAATTAGTCGATAAATTCAGTGCTCAGGCGATATTCTGGAACCGTTGCTACGAGCCGGCGGTTATCGACAGAGACAAGGAGATAAAACAGACCTTGCGCGAACGCGATTGCCTGGTCAGTAGCTTTAANGGATCACTGCTGTGGGAGCCAATGAGTATCCGCAAGCAGGACGGCGGCGTATACCGTGTGTTTACCCCTTACTACCGTAAAGGCTGTCTGCAGGCTTCAGCCCCTCGTTATCCGTCTTCTGCGCCCGAACGAATTACCTACGCCGACGTAGCAAATGAAGGGCACGGCATCGATGATGCCGGACTGCTACCAGAGATAAACTGGGACAGTGAATTTGCCAAACACTGGAAACCGGGCGAAGAGGGCGCTGCTGACAAACTCAGTGAATTTATTCAACACGCGGCAAAAGGGTATCAGGATCAACGTAACATCCCTTCGGTACGGGGCACATCCCGCTTATCCCCGCACCTGCACTTTGGCGAAATCTCGCCTAATCAGGTGTGGTATGCGCTGCTAAATGCCTTTGACGATGAGAGTAGTAGTGACCTGGATTGTTTTTTAAGTGAGCTGGGCTGGCGTGAGTTCAGCTACTACCTGCTGTTTCATTTTCCTGACATTACCGATAAAAATTTTAACAGCCAGTTTGATAAATTTAAGTGGCTTAATCAGGACGAAAAATACACCGCCTGGACCAAAGGCAAAACCGGTATCCCCATTGTCGACGCAGGTATGCGCGAGCTGTGGCAAACCGGCTATATGCATAACCGGGTAAGAATGATTGTCGGCTCGTTTTTAGTCAAGAATCTGCTTATCGACTGGCGTAAAGGTGAACGCTGGTTCTGGGACTGCCTGGTAGACGCCGACCGGGCCAGTAACGCTGCCAGCTGGCAATGGGTCGCGGGATCAGGTGCGGATGCGGCGCCGTATTTCCGCATTTTTAACCCGGTACTCCAGGGAGAAAAATTCGATAAGCAGGGCAGTTATGTAAAAAAATACTGCCCTGAGCTTGCCAACATGCCAGACAAATACCTCCACAAACCCTGGGATGCGCCCAAAGAGGTATTGAAAAAAGCCGGTGTGGAACTGGGCAGCACCTATCCCAAGCCCATTGCTGACCTCAAGCAATCGCGCCAGCGCGCACTCGACGCGTACGCGGACACTAAGGAGGATTAATGGCCGGGGTATTACGTTTAGTACTGGGCGATCAGCTCTCCCGCGAGATGTCGTGCCTGAGGGAGTGCAACAAATCACAGGATAATATCCTGCTTGCCGAGGTGCGCGAAGAAGCCACCTATGTGAAGCATCACAAGAAAAAGATTGTGTTGTTATTTTCGGCCATGCGCCACTTCGCTAAAGCGTTAAGCGACGATGGTTTCGATGTTATCTACCGGCGCTACGACGATGATAATAATCAGGGGTCGCTGCTCAATGAAGTTAAATACGCGTGCAGCCAACACAGTTTTGACAAAGTTGTAGTGACGTTTCCTGGTGAATACCGGGTACTCAAGAGCATGCAGCAGTGGCAACATCAGTTGCGGATACCGGTTGAGATTTGCGATGACGATCGCTTTATTGCCACGCTTGACCAGTTCAGCGAATGGGCCGAAGGACGAAAACAATGGCGCATGGAGTATTTTTACCGGGAAATGCGCAAGCTAACCGGGCTGTTAATGGAAGGTGATAAACCCATCGGCGGTAAATGGAACTACGATCAGGATAATCGCAAGTCACTGCCGGCGGAGGTGTCTCCGCCTAAGCCTTATACTGTCTCGCCGGATGACATTACCAGCGAAGTGATTGAACTGGTAGAAGCTGAGTTTGCCGATCACATGGGGGATGCTAAAGACTTCAATTATGCCGTAACCCGCGACGAAGCATTAAAGGTACTCGATCAGTTTATAGAACAGCGCTTTAAAGAGTTTGGCGATTATCAGGATGCCATGCGCGAGGGCAACGTGTGGCTGTTTCATTCCCACTTGTCATTCTATCTCAACTGCGGGTTATTGCTGCCCATGGAGGTAATGAAAGCGGCGGAACAGGCCTACTTCGACGGCGTCGCACCGCTCAATGCGGTAGAAGGCTTTATTCGTCAGATCCTGGGCTGGCGCGAATACGTTCGGGGTTTTTACTGGCACTGCATGCCGGACCTGCAGAAGGAAAATTATTTTAATCATCAGCGCAAGTTGCCAGATTTTTACTGGAGTGGACATACCAATATGAACTGTATGCGCCAGTGCATTGGTGATACTAAACGCCACGCCTACGCGCACCACATCCAGCGTTTGATGGTGATTGGTAATTTTAGTTTGCTGGCCGGATTATCGGTAGAAGCGGTAAATGAATGGTACCTGCTGGTGTATGCCGATGCCTTTGAGTGGGTGGAAATGCCTAATGTAAGCGGCATGATCCTGTTTGCCGACGGCGGTAATCTGGCCAGTAAACCCTATGTGGCGAGTGGTCAGTACATCAACCGGATGTCGGATTATTGCAAAAACTGCGGCTATGCGGTGTCTAAAAAAACGGGCAAAAACGCGTGTCCGTTTAACTATTTATACTGGGATTTTTTAATTAAGCACCGCGATAAACTGAGCAAAAACCACCGTATGGGGCTGATCTATAAAAGCCTTGACCGGATGTCCCAGGATACGGTGGATGCCATGCAGGAACAGGCAGAGCAGCTACTTTCGGCTATCGACGATGCGTAAAGCGGATTTGCCCGGTAAAATCTGTCCGGTATGCCAGCGTCCGTTTGTGTGGCGTAAAAAATGGGAAAAAAACTGGGCTGAAGTGAAGTACTGCTCAAAACGCTGCAGTAGTGCTCGTTCACGACACACCACAGCAAAATAATCGTCATGTAGTGAAACTGTCATTACTTTGCTGTGATATCCTCTGCTACTATAGTCTTAGTGAGCTAATTGCAGTTTGCCCGAACAGAAGCTAAAGATTTGAAAACTTATACTTGCCAGTGTGGTAACACTTTATATTTCGCCAATAGCCAGTGCTTGTCCTGCCAGCGCCCGGTGGGGTTTTTGTCGGATGCCAAGGTGATTTCCTCCTGCGACATTGATGCAGACGGTAACTGGATAGCTGGCCACAATGGGCAGGCTTACCGCCAGTGCAGCAATTATGCAAAGCAGAATATCTGCAACTGGCTGGTACCGGCTGAAATCGAACAGAATCTTTGTCCGTCATGCCAACTCACCGATACTATTCCCGATTTGTCCAAACCGGACAACATCAAACTCTGGTTTCGAATGGAGCAGGCCAAGCGGCATCTACTCTACACGTTGTATAAGCTTGAGTTGCCGGTTATAGGTAAACGGCATAATCCTCGCGGGTTATCTTTTCGTTTTCTCGAAGACCAGGTGGTACAGGCGTTGTACGACCGGGAACTCACCGTGCAAAACACGGTGTTAACCGGTCACAGTAATGGGGTGATTACAATAAACCTCAGAGAAGCCGAGGAGACCAAGCGCCTGGCTATGCGAGAGCTAATGAACGAACGCTACCGTACGTTGATTGGTCACTTTCGCCATGAGTCAGGCCATTATTACTGGGATGTGCTGATCAAAGGCAGTCTGTATATTGAGGCCTTCAGAGCGTTATTTGGTGACGAGCGTAAGGATTATCAGCAAAGTCTGGAAAACTACTATGCCAACGGGCCTGCCGCTGACTGGCAACAACGCTGTATCAGTGCCTATGCCAGCATGCATCCATGGGAAGACTGGGCCGAGACCTGGGCGCACTATCTGCATATGGTAGATACCCTGGAAACAGCCAACGAATATGAAACGAGTCTGGAAAACCGGTTGCTCTCCAACCCGCTAAATGCCGATCATCCGCATACCGCCAGTTACAATGAAGAAAGTTTTGATACCTTAATTGACGACTGGGATCAGCTCACTAACCTGCTTAACT
Organism: Alteromonadaceae bacterium; assembly: GCA_002691625.1. Classification (GTDB taxonomy): domain Bacteria; phylum Pseudomonadota; class Gammaproteobacteria; order Enterobacterales; family Alteromonadaceae; genus Alteromonas. The sequence goes on along the minus strand of NZIK01000087.1, from coordinate 17,156 downwards.
CTCTGAATAACAGCATGGGTCTGGACGATGCTTATCCGTTTGTAATCAACGACAAGACCCGTGAAAAGCTCCATTTTATTCACCTGCTGGTTCGTCCGCTTTAACCTTTTCCCAATCAAACCGGGGCAATTGTTCAAACGCGCGGTGCAGGCCGTCTGTCCACTGTTTTTTCATGGATTTGTACATCGGGCTGTTTAAGGTGTAGGTGTGATGGAAGGGCTCATCGAGAGAGTCATCCTGATACATCGCCAGTTCAATAGGCGGCCCCACAGAAATATTACTGCGAATAGTCGAATCCAGTGACACCATAGCACAACGCGCGGCGTCCTCCAGCGTAGTGGTTTTAGCAATAATACGATCCAGAATTGGCTTTCCGTACTTGGTTTCACCAATTTGCAGGTAGGGTGTGTCTTCTGACGCGCTGATAAAATTACCCTGCGGATAGATGTGAAAAATCTCCGCGGCCTGGCCGGCTATTTGGCCGCCAAGAATAAAGTTAGACTCTGCACTGGCGTTGGATTTTTCCATCGCTTTTTCATGCAAAGTTTGCTCTGCCTGACTGAGCTTTCCAATGTATTGCGCTACTTCATACAGCTGCTTGCCGTGACGCAGACTGAATTCGGCGTCCGGATCATTGAGATCGCGATTGATGGCATTCATCACTGCCTGAGAAGTCGCCAGGCTGCCGGATGTCATTAGCACACAAACGCGCTCTCCCGGCCAGCAATAACGGCGCATTTTACTGTACGTGGCGACGTAATCGACACCGGCATTGGTGCGCGAATCTGATGCAAATACTAATCCGCGATTAACTTTTACGGCTAAACAATAGGTCAAAGGAAACTCTCTGAAAACACACGAAAAACAATAACGATAGCATGGAGGGATTCAGCGCATTTTTCCAGATTAATTTGTCATCAATTTGTCATTATTTTCATTGCAATTTCGGTCAAAAGTCGCTTAGATGGTATTTTGTATACCGAAAATAAGCTCTAGGGATTGTAGATGGCAATAAGATGGGGAAATTATCGGGTAGGGGAGTTTTACGATGAACTCATTCGCGTTGCAAATAAACCGCGTCCTGCTGCAGAAGAAATTTGTAAATACCTGCGCAACCTTACTGACCAGGAATTAGAAGAATATAAAACCGCCGCCAACACCGCTATCCATGTAATGGGTATTACATTCACGGTGTATACCGAAGAAGAAGGCTCAATCGACAGAGCCTGGCCGTTCGACATTATCCCCCGCATTATCGACAAAAAAGAATGGCTGCAAATTGAAAAGGGCCTCAAGCAGCGTGTTAAAGCGCTCAACATGTTTATCGATGATTTGTATAATGAGCAGCGTATTCTTGAGGCGGGTGTTGTGCCTAAAAGCCTGCTGGATGCGTCAAAGAACTTTCTGCCCGAATGCATGGGCATTAAACCTAAACACGGGGTATGGGCGCATATTTGTGGCTCGGATCTGGTGCGCGATCACAATGGCACTGTTTACGTACTGGAAGATAACCTACGGGTACCGTCGGGTGTATCTTACATGCTAGAAAATCGCCATGTGATGAAACGTGTGTTCCCGGATATGTTTGAAAAATACAACATTCTGCCGGTTGACGATTACCCGTCGCAGTTGTACGACATGCTTACCCAGTTGTCGCCGCGCGACATTGAACAGCCCGAAGTAGTGGTACTAACACCGGGAATTTATAACTCCGCCTATTTTGAGCACGCCTATCTTGCACAGCAGATGGGGGCCGAACTGGTGGTAGGCAGTGATTTAGTCGTCGCTGACGACGACATTGTGTATATGCGTACCGTTGACGGCCTGTCGCGGGTGGATGTTATTTACCGTCGAATCGATGATGCCTTTCTCGATCCGGAAGCTTTCCGGGAAGACTCCATGCTGGGTGTGCCCGGATTAATGCGGGCCTGGAAAGCCGGTAACGTAGGCCTGGCCAATGCACCGGGCGCCGGCGTTGCCGACGATAAGGTAGTGTATGCTTTTGTGCCTGAGATCATTAAATTCTATCTCGATGAAGAGCCGCTACTGCCTAATGTACCCACCTATAAGTGTGTTAATAAAGACGAACGGGATTACGTTATTGAGAACATTGAAAAGATGGTAGTCAAACCGGCTAATGAATCGGGCGGCTATGGCATGCTGATTGGTCCTCACGCCACTAAAGCAGAACGTGAAAAATTTGTTCGCCTTATCCGTCGTGACCCCCGTAATTACGTGGCTCAGCCCATGTTGTTGTTATCGACCGCTCCTACTATTATCGGCACTAAAGCCGAACCCCGACATCTTGACCTCAGACCGTTTATCTTAAGCGGCAATGACATCAGCGTGACCACTGGCGGGCTTACCCGGGTAGCCATGCGTAAAGGCTCTACTGTGGTTAATTCGTCGCAGGGTGGTGGTAGTAAAGATACCTGGATTGTAGACATGGAGGCCGACTAACGATGTTATCTAGGGTAGCTAATCATATTTACTGGATGGAGCGTTATCTGGAACGCGCGGAAAACACCGCTCGCTTGATTCAGGTAAACACCCACCTTTTACTCGACTTACCACGTAATGTCACCCTTGGTTGGGAACCGATCATCGACATGTTGTCGTTTCGGGATGTGTTCTACGATCTGTATAAAGAAGCCGATGAAAAAAGCGTAATCAAGTTTATGGTGACTGACACCGCAAATCCCGGTTCTATCATCAACTGCCTGGCGGCAGTGCGCGAAAATGCGCGGATCATTCGTGAAATTATCCCATCGGAGGCCTGGGAACAAATCAACAATCTGTATATTGCAGCCAAAGCCGATGGCCAGAGCGTGTTAACCCGCCGGCACCGGTTTAACTGTCTGCATCGCATTATTGTGGCCAACCAAACCATTACCGGCTTGCTTGGTGGAACCATGCTGCGTGGCGAAGGATATGCCTTCCTGCGACTCGGCCGCCATCTGGAACGTACCGATATGACATCACGCATTATTGATGTGCGTTCAGCGTCGCTGTTACCGGATCTTTCACCGGAGCAGTCGGCGTTCGAAAATATCCAGTGGATGGGAGTGTTAAAGTCGCTAACGGCGTATCAGATGTACCGCCAGGAAATGCGTATCAGAATTAACCGTGCTGACGTGTTGGAATTTTTAATCAACAATAAACAATTCCCGCGTTCACTTCAGCATGGCCTGATGCAAATTGGCAAATGCCTGCTGGAGCTGCCGAACTCTGAAAGTATTTCACAGCAGGTCAAAGCGTTATCAGAGGAATTACAACAACTCGATACCCATGAACTGACTCAGGACAGACTCCACGAAGTCATTGATGACATTCAGCTTGGTGTAGTGAAACTCCACCAGGCGATTGACAGTCAGTATTTTTAAACATAACCCGTTTACCTGTATTTTTTACCTTTCGCCATCTAGGCTTAGCAATAGTGGATATAACAGGTAAACGGGCATCGTGTCTCTCTCAAACATATCAATTATACGCCTTGGTTTGGTAAAGACAGTTGTTGCCGCGGTATTAACCGTGGTTTGTAACTTTGTGTGGGCAACAAACGAGGAAGGCAAGGTTCATAATATCCGGGTGCCAGCCCGGGTTTTTGATGACAATACTATCCACTCTTATTTTGTAGATGTTCTTACCCTGGCGCTTAATAAAACCCAACGTAACGGTTTACCTTTCAGAATTGTGCCGGATCCTTTTAATGCCAACCAGGATAGACTCCTTCGTCAGGTTAAAGAGGGCTCAACCGATGTGACCTGGGCGGTAACATCAATCGAAAGGGAAGAAGCGAATCAGGCCGTGTTTTTTCCGCTTGCACGAGGCTTGCTCGGTTATCGTGTTTTTCTGATTCACCCGGATAATGAAAATGAATATCGCGAAAAGCCTTTAAGCGAACTAAAAGAGAGTTTATCAGTGCAGGGGATTGGCTGGCCGGACACCGATATTATGCGATTTAATGGCTATCGCGTTAAAGAAGTGCCCATGTCAATGATGTTTAAATTGATAGAATCGAAAATGGCCGATTATTTTCCCCGTTCTGTTATGGAAATAGAATTTGAGTTGTCATCCCGACAAAGCGAGCCGTTAATGATTGAGCCGGCCAGAGGCTTTTACTATCCATCCCCGATGTATTTTTTTGTTAATAAGCGCAATCGGATGCTCGCCGAAAGAATTCATAAAGGGCTCGATATTGCATTGAATGATGGTAGTCTGGTCGCGCTATTCAATAAGCAACCTTTCTCTCAATCTGCCTTTAAGATACTCAAAGGCAGAGATATTCTTAAGCTTCAGAATCCTCTTCTTTCTCCTCAATCGCAGCGCACGCTGGAGAACTATAAAGATTTCATTGTTACGCAATAATTAGTTTATTTAACAGTGATATACCTATTTATTTTGGAAGTTCTCTTTTATTTCTAGCCGCTCGGTCTATAATAGCTAGACGGTCGGTCTAAAAAGGTGCGGTATGCAGGAAAGTCGAAGGGGGAGGCCCCCCAAATCAGCCAGAAATTTTGCTGACACAAAAGAGGCATTGTTATTAGCTGGTATGGCTATTCTTACAGAGCGAGGCTTTAACACTGTAGGAATAGATATGATCCTTAAACGTGTTGGGGTGCCTAAGGGCTCGTTTTATCACTACTTTAAAAATAAGGACGATTTTGGACTGCAGGTGATAGATCGTTATGACCAGTATTTTTGCGCTAAGTTACGCCGTTGCCTGGCCTCTCAACCGTCAGAGCCTCTCAAAGGAATAGAAGCATTTGTTAGTGAAGCCATCGATGGGATGGAAAAGTATCGGTTTAGCAGAGGTTGTCTAATCGGTAACTTTGGCCAGGAAATGCCAATCCTGTCGGCGTCTTTCAAGCAACCGCTGGCTCAGTGTTTAAAAAACTGGACATCCATGCTGGCACATAACCTGGAGCAGGCGAAAGTTCTCGGTTTAATTCAGCAGGAGACAGACTGTTTACAGCAGGCTGAGTTTTTCTGGATTGGTTGGGAAGGCGCCATTCTGACTGCCAAGGTCATGCAGTCGAGCTCGCCAATGCAAAAATTTGCCGATGGTTTTATCCATCAACTTTCTATCAAGCGTTAACCCCGGAGGGCACAATGTTTAAAGCGATTTATATTAATAAAGACGACCAGGACTACACTGCAGAAATTACCGAACTTGATGAGTCGGCATTACCAGATGAGGATGTCCTGATAGCGGTTGACTACAGCACGTTGAATTACAAGGATGCGCTGGGCATTACTGGTAAAAGCCCGGTAGTCAGACAATTCCCTATGGTAGCGGGTATTGATTTGGCGGGTACGGTGATTGAAAGCCGTTCAGAAAGATTCTCCACTGGCGATAAGGTACTGGTAAACGGCTGGGGGCTGGGCGAGCAGTATTGGGGAGGGTTAGCACAAAAAGCCCGAATCAACGCTGATTTTGTGCAACAGATGCCAGCGGGCCTATCCAGTCAGCACGCTATGGCAGTGGGCACTGCCGGTTATACCGCCATGCTGTGTGTGATGGCGCTTGAATCGCAGGGCGTTACACCTGACAAGGGCGAGGTGCTGGTTACCGGTGCAAATGGTGGTGTGGGCACCACTGCTATTGCAATCCTGGCGAACCTTGGTTACGACGTAGTGGCCTCTACAGGTCGGTTAGAACAGGCGGATACGTTAAAAGGCCTGGGCGCCAAAGAGGTCATCGATCGTGCGACACTCAGTGAACCAGGTCGCCCACTGGCTAAAGAGCGTTGGGCGGGTGTCGTCGATTCTGTAGGGAGTCACACGTTGGCTAATGCCTGTGCGGCCACTCAGTCTGAGGGGGCGGTAGCAGCTTGTGGCCTGGCTCAGGGCATGGATTTTCCGGCTACCGTAGCGCCATTTATTCTGCGCGGCGTAAAACTGATGGGGATTAACAGTGTGACACAAACCCTGGCGGTGCGTGAGAAAGCCTGGGCACGGGTTATAAAAGACTTACCTGAAAGCAGCCTCTCGACCATTACCAAACAGGTTACCCTGGCAGAAGCGCTTGAGGTTGCTCCTCAGTTTCTGTCAGGTCAGGTACAGGGTCGAATTGTTGTCGACGTGAATGCCTGATTGATTGACGAGCTCCCCTTACACCAGGGGAGCATTGTTTTTCTATCACCGAAATTTAAAATCCTCTATCGTTGTTTTTCTCCTCTGTCTGCCACGCCTCACTGTTTAACTCATCACAGGAGCCTTTTATTCTTCAGGAATAGATCACCAGGTGTATACTGCGATTGGTTTTATTAGCTACGAATAAAATACGTTTGAAAAAGCAATTGGAACCCAAAAAGGAACGCGTCGGGGGTGGGTTGTTTGACAAGGAGCTTACTCTGCAGATTGACAATACATCGGGGTTTTGGTGATAAAATCACCATAAATGGTTACGCGTAACGCTTTATGCCAGGTTTTCAGTGTGTTTTTCCCGTAAAAGCAATGTTGGTAGCATCCGGCCGGAAAGGAGAATAGTTGGCTGGTTCCTCTATGAAACGATTGTTTCACGCGTGTAGCAAGCACCAGCATGGCTATTATTAAGGAATGTTCAGGTCTGTTTTTACACTACTCCCAAGTAAATTAGCGTGCTGGTTTTACCCGCTCAAGGGAAAAAAACGGCTGGTTATAACTCCCGGAATTCACCGCCGATTCGAACTAAACTATCTTTTCGGGGCGTTTAGATAGGCTAATTGTGCGCTATAATGTTTGTGATACTTGTCCTTAGCCGGTGGCTGCATTTGGTATTATGCAGGTCTGTCTGCAGTGATAGTCAGGTTATTCAGGAGTTAAAGCTAATCGGTACTCAAAAACTGTTTATCAAAATTCTGACGGTTATTATTGTTGTTGAAACAATGATAATGGTTGGGCTTTACGCATTACCTACTGAGTTATCGCCGTGGCAATATGCACTGGTTGATGCAGCATTCCTTGCTTTGCTCTCCATGCCGGTGATTTACTTCTTAGTCATCCAGCCCTATGAGAAGAGTCTGCTTAAGATGCGTGCTGACGAAAAGCGTATCCTTTGTCAGTTGAGGCAGGTGAATAACGACCTTGCGTTGCAAAAACGAACGCTCGATGAACACGCCATAGTGAGTACCGCAGGTAAAAGCGGTGATATCATCTATGTAAATGATAAGTTCTGCCAGATAAGCGGCTTCACTCGCGAGGAACTACTTGGTCAGAATCATCGAATTGTCAACTCGGGTTATCATAGCAAAGGCTTCTTCAAAGCGCTTTGGTCGACGATTTCCAGCGGCAATGTATGGCACGGTGATATTAAAAACAGGGCGAAAGATGGTACATTTTACTGGGTAAATGCCACCATCGTTCCGGTGCTGGATGAACACGACAAGCCTTATCAATATATCGCCATTCGTACCGACATTACGGCGCAAAAGCGTACGGAAGAAACCCTTAACCAGGCGCAGCGAGTTGGTCATATTGGTAGTTGGGACTGGAATCAGAAAACTGAAAAGCTGGTTTGGTCAGAAGAAATCTACAACATTTGTGGATTTCCCCAGTCTGTCCGCTCGACCAGTAAAGAACTCTTTATCACCGTCATCCATCCTGATGACAGAGAATACGTGCTGCAGCGGTTTGATCTTTCTAAAACCACGAATACGCCGTTTGATGTGGAGCATCGTATCACCCGCCAGGGTAATGGCGAGGTGCGCTGGGTACACGAGAAGTGCGTGCACGATCGTGATGTGATGGGCAACGTAGTGCAATCCCATGGCATTGTTCAGGACATCACTGAACGCAAACTAGCGCAGCAAAAAATTAAGCAATTGGCCATGACGGACCAGCTAACCGGGCTGGCAAACCGCAACCAGTTTTATGCCACCTTTGACAAATTCATTTCTATGGCTGAGCGGGATAGTGCGCTACTCGGCGTAATGATCCTCGATTTGGACAGGTTTAAATCCGTTAACGATAATTATGGTCATCAGACCGGGGATAAGCTCCTGCATATTATCGCTCAGGAATTTCGTGAAAACTGCCGGCAAATCGATTTAATTGCCCGTCTGGGCGGCGACGAGTTTGCCATTGTGCTCTACAAACCATTTGATAAAGGGGCAATAAGAGAGGTAGCCAGCCGCATTATCCGTGCTTTCGAAGCGCCAATGCATGTTAATGGCCACCGTTTACAGGTAGGCGTGAGTATTGGTATCTCAATATTTCCCAACCATGGTACCGAGCAACACGCGCTAATAGAAAATGCCGACGCGGCACTTTATGAAGTAAAACGCCAGGGTAAAAACAACTTTCGTTTTTACGATCCCAACGACTATACGCTCAGCTAGCGAATTGCGTTTTACCATTATTGTGCCGATGAAAATAATTTGTCCTGTCGAAGAATATTTTCCACTCTGAATGTCATAGGTAGATGGACCGACAAAGCGCATAATCGCGCGGTTTTCATCTATTGGTTACAGCATTCATGCAATTTACTAATGACCGTGTTTCCGTTTACGCATTGCCGGAAAGTCAGCTGACTTCAGACTATGCGATTGATATTGGTACCCGTTATCGCGACGCCTCACTGATCGAGCTACCAGGTGGCGAAGCCTGGGTATTTGACTACGGTGTTATGGTTTTCTGGGGCATCGACGAAGATGAACGTTTGTCGCTGTTACATCGCTTAAAGATTCAGAGCGAGTTGCTGGCTGGGGAACATCAGGAGCATTTTCGGTTTACCGTTGGTGCGGGTGAGGTCAAGCTGCAAAAAGACCATATTACGCTATCGTCGGATGATCCTTTGCTCCGTCTGGCGATAAGTCACGCGCTGGCACAGTCCATCAAGCTTAATGATTATGAACTCAGAGCTCAGCATACTATTGCTGAATACAGTCACTTACCCAAAGTGCTCGCCGAGACCGGCTCTATCAAGCTGGGGCGACGTGACATCGCCAGTATTCGCGGGCATCTGTTTAGCACTAAAAGCGACATTTTCCTGCATTATAATCTGCTCGATACCCCTGAGTTTTTCTGGGAATACCCGGTTTACGAACTGGCCTACAACACGGCAGCGAAGTATCTTGATATTCGCCCCCGGGTTGAGCTGTTATCGAACAAACTTAATGTTATCCACGAATTGTTCGATATGCTGGCCGACGAACTTAATCATAAGCACTCTTCGTTTTTAGAGTGGATCATTATCATCCTTATTGCCTTTGAAATAGTTATGGTTGGTGCAGAAGGGCTGTTGTCTCTGTTTTAACACTGAGCCAGTTACCCCTCATTTGGGGTAACGGCCAGTGACTCACGCTGGATAAGTTCGCCATGCAGGATAACGGTGTCGATGGTTTGCCAGTTTTCCACGTCTTGTTTCGGATTTTTGTGCAAAATAAGCAAGTTTGCGACTTTTCCCGGCTCAATGGTGCCATACTGGTTTTCCAATCCAAATTGCTGTGGGCCGTTTATAGTCGCTGCGGCAAAGATTTGTGACGCGCTTATTCCCGCCGCGGCCATTTGTTGCATTTCATAATAGGTAGAGAGCCCCGGAGCGGCCGCAAAAGAGGGGCTTGACGGGTAATCAGAAGCCAGTAGCAATGGATGATTGTGGCTGGCAAGATAAGCGGCAGCCTGTTTAGCCCGGTTTACCCCGTAGCCACTCAGTTCAAATACTTTGGCGTCGGGTAATCCACCAAAATCTGCACTGATTTCGCGTTTAAACCATTGCCCTTCATGAGTCGAATACCATTGAAGCAGCGCTGCAGGTAACACTTTTTTTCGCCGTTCGTCACTGAGCGTGCTGTTATCATACATCTCCTGCAGCGATAGCATCACCTGGATAGTAGGCATATAGGCGGTATCTGTGTTAATCAGCCTGTCTAGGGTGGCGTTAACCGGTGGGTTATCCGGGGCAGCCTGCCATTGCCAGTTCCATAGGCCATGGGCGATTCCATCTACCTTATGTTCCAGGGCAATCTGATACATGTCGAGGGCATTGGCATGGGCCCAAATCTGCAGATTAGCTTTATCTGCGGCTTTGCGGATGCGTTGCAGTGTATCATCGGTTAATAGCGGCCAGTGAGAAGCCCCGCCAAATCCATCCTCAATGTATATTTTGATGCAGGGTGAGCCTGTTTTGGCTATCGCAGTCACCACCGCTTCCGGCGTATGTTGGGCAGGATCTATATTGTCAGGTAAAGTAACCTTAGCAGGGGTTTCAATGACAAAATATTTAGCCTTTTGCAGAGTAAACTCTGCAGACAGGTGAGGGTAACCGCCAATCACAGGAATGGACTGACATGTAAAATAATCAGGGTGTTGCTGTGCAGCGGTAAATCTGGATTCTCCATCACTACCCCCCAGGTTAAGTACCTGAGTAATCCCAAAATACAACAGGCTTCTGGGTAATTGCGTTAAATACTCATCAACCATCCCGGCATACTGCCTGGCATTAGGCGAATCAAGAAAACCAATCCCCGGGATACTGCCTACATGCACGTGGCTATCCATAATACCGGGCGTAAGGTATTTACCTTCACCTTCAATAATAGTGGCAGCGGGGTTGTATGGCCGCAGCGGAACAGTGGTTACCTCGGGGATAACGCCATCGACAATTCTTACCTGCGTATTTTTCTGAGCAGCATTAAGATGTGCCGACACGAGGGTGAAATTGTTGAGGATCATTTCGTCTGCCAGCGTGACGCCATGCCACAATGCCATTGTAGCCACCGCTATCAGTTTTATTCTCATGTTAAGCTTTTCCTTGCCGGTCGTTGAAATCGACTTATTTTAAAATTCGACACTTTTCTTACAAGCAGAAATCTGTAAGAAAACGTACAACTGAAGGGCAGAGAGAGGGGCAGTCATCATTACTGAACCGCAAATGTATCGCCTGGCGTAATCACAAACGACACAATGAGACTCGTGTATTCATACCCAAGAAACCATACTAACAAAAGGGAGTATACCTTCAGGGTATAGAAGTGGCGAGTAAAAGGTATTTCCCAGCCAATCGAAGCGCGTGTAAGTTTACACTATGTTAACGAATGGCTTGGTAAAGGTAGCTACGTTTAACCTGAGTGATCGTATCGTTTATTTTTTATCTGTTACGTAAACCCAGGTATAACAAACACCTACCATTGGACGCTGGATTGTTTTCACCAGTACAAAAAGTAAGTCAGCGACACAATAAGTTTAACAAGTTGTTGCCAACTCATTCCACAGTCATAAAAAATGTAACAAATACAAGGTGGTGAATATGTCAATGCGTGGTGTGCTAAGACTGGCTGAAGTTCAGATGCGAGTACTGGATATGGCCGACTCCAAACAACATTACGGTACCCGGATGGGCTTACACGAGATGATGACAGACGATAATGGCCTGGTTTACTTTAAAGCCTGGGCGGAACACGATCACCATAGTCTGGTATTGCGGGAGACTGATCAGGCCGGGTTGGATCATATCGCTTTTAAAGTATACGACGATGCTACTCTGGATGATCTAGAAAAGAAAATTATCGACTTTGGCATTGAGGTAGAACGTGTGGATGCTGGCGTTTACCCTAAAAGTGGTCGCCGCTTAAAGTTTATCCTGCCCACCGGACATGAAATGCATCTGTTTGCCGAAAAAGAGCAGGTGGGTAACTCATTGGGTACGCACAATCCTGATGTGATCCCCGATGATGATGTGTGTCGAGGTTTTCGCATAAACGGTCTGGATCATGTGTTTATCGTTGGGCCAGATGCTGACCAAAACTTAAAACTCTTTACCGAAGTATTTGATTTTAGCTATACCGAGAGAGTTATTGATGGTGAGGGCAATACAGTATTGTTCTTCGTTAGCTGCTCTAGCCGGGCTCATGACATTGCTTTTGGGGTAAACCCCAATCCCGGCCTGATTCACCATGTTTCCTTCCGCCTTGAAAACTCCCAGGATCATATTCGAGCTGCTGATCTGATTGGCAAGTATGAAATACCGGTTGAAATGAATGACCGCCATGGTGTGACTCAGGTTAAAACGGTCTATTACTTCGATCCATCAGGTAATCGCAACGAAGTTTTCTGCGACGGTTATACCTATTATCCGGATATGCCGCTATTAACCTGGACCATGGATGAACTTGGCCATGCCGCATTTTCACAGTCTCTGCATGTGCCGGAGAGTTTTTTAGGGGTATACACCTAACCAGTTTTGAATGGTATCCAACCACATTCAACAGCCGGCCTATCATTGATAGCCGGCTTTTTTATTCTGCGCAGCGTAACTGGTGCACTTTTTCATCAGCTTTAACGTAATGATAATAACTCAGGTTATTGCCCGGGCCAGATATGGAGTTATTGATCACCACACTGCTAAGCTGGATTGAGATGCATACGAACTATCGTACGCATGAGCTGCCGCATCCTGAAGTTGTGGTATTGAGTCACAAAGAACTCACTGAGGAATATTATCGAAATGCCGACGGAGTAGCGCCTGAATCGGATGTCGATATGCGGCTCAAAGCACTCTATGCTTTTGAGGATGGCGCTTATGGTACTATTTATATTCTGGACCCGCAGTCGGTTACTAATGCCCGCCACTATGACAATCCATTAGACAACCCCAATTTTAAAGAGGTTTTGCTGCATGAACTGGTGCATCACGTTCAGTGGCATTCAAAAGCAGTTAAGCAATGGCAGTGTAGTAATCAGGGCGAACTGGAAGCTTACTTGTTGGGTGCCATGTATCTCAATCAACACGATACCCATGACACCATGACCAAGCGGATCTTCTGGGCCAACCGCTATTCATGGTGCCAGGGTAATGCGGCTAACACACCATATTAGTTTGTTTAGTTGCCAGGGTTTGCTGAACCAGGTCAACGCCTGAGTTACCGCTATAATCAGACCATATCGTTAGCGTTAAGTAACCGTCTTCATTTTGCTTATAATAGGGCTTCACTTAAAGACGCCTTAATATCGGCATCGAATGACTTAATCACTGCATAATCTGAAGCGACTGAATCGGAAAAAACCAATCGAACTTCTGCGTAATCCTGCTCAGTACTCAAATCCAGATCAGCCAGCAAGACATTGTCTTGGTTTGGGACAGCAGTAAAACCTCGCCTTTCTGCCTGGCGGGCGGCGAAGGCTTGCAGATCATCAGGGCCATCATCACCGCCACAGCCGCTTAGCAGCAACACACACAAACAGGTTAATAAGTAGCGCACTACTAACACTCCATTAAGAAATTAAAGATCATTCATTGTCGTCAGCTCACACAGCCAGATGTGTTGCTGCGCTAAACATGTTTAATCACTGTACTTCTAAGGAATGCACTTAACTACAGAAAAACTGTTACAATTTGAACACCTTGTGTAAGGCTCTAACGAATAAACGCCAGCCAGTTTTCGAGCAGATTAGCAAAATCCATCAGACCACAGCCTGAAACGGGGCCTTCAGCTAAATCTACATCGAACTCGCTGTGATTGAGTTCGGTGTTATTAAGGAACAGTTCTACTTCGTCGTCGGCTATCATCAGGTGATAAATTTTGCCGGTATATTCAAATTCCATTTGCTGTCTGGCGAGTAACTTTTCAATCGCTGTCAGTAGATTGGTAACAGCTTCAGTGTCTGCACCAATATCATGGCTTAGCCAGTCACCAAAGTATTCACTTTCCACATCGCATTTTGCCAGCGGTTCCCCGGTGACATCGGTTAAAAATTCAAAATCCATGGTTTATCTCAGGCAGTGGGTGGTACAAATACATGGCCGGTATTTTCCAGCTCGGTTAAGTACACACGAACGTCAAACTCAATTTGATGGTAGTCGGGCAACATGTGCCGGCACAGCTGATAAAAAGCTTTATTATGTTCTTTTTCCTTCAGGTGGGCGAGCTCATGCACCACAATCATATTTAAAAAAGCTTCCGGGGTAGTTTTAAACAGCTCACTCACCCTTAACTCATTTTTACTTTTCAGCTTGCCGCCCTGAACCCGCGAAACATAAGAATGCAGGCCCAGTGCATGGTTAACAATGTGAATTTTATTGTCGTAAATTACCTTACTCAATGGCTGTGTTTTTTTCATGTACTGATTTTTGATTGCCATTGCATAATCACGTAACGCTTTATCGTTATTCATGTTATGCACCCGGGGATAGCGAGCGCGCAGCCAGTCTCCAAGCTTGTTGGCATCCAATAGTTGAGCAATCTGATCCTGCAAATGATGCGGATAATGAGACAGGTAGGTAAGGGGAGTAGCCATAGATGATTCTGTTTTACCGGTAAAACTCACCGCATTATACACGGTGGTAACGGCGGTGTTTAACCAAACTTTTGCCTAATATGGATAGAACGTGAAGGAGATTTTCCGCGAATAAAATAAATTAACAATATTGCAAAAATTAGCTAGTCTAAATGAAATTGCCTTTGGTTAACCTTAACCTATCGCTTAAGGCTCGTATTTTCTAATAGTGATTGCATATTATGATGTTGCGACTTTTTGTATTGTTGTTGTTCTTTTTTTCGATCAGCACATCTGCCAGACAAGTCGAAGACTATAGTGTTATCCTGGTTAACTCGTTTAATGAGTCTGATTTTGAAGTCAAAATGATGTACCGATTAATGGGGCAGGTGTCTGCGACGGAGAATATCCTGGTGTTAACGGTACCGGCCTATTACGCCGATTCCGTTGAAGATTTTGGACCTGACGTCAGAAAAACCATTCTCGATAACTTTAACTATCAATTACAAAACCTCCTTAGTGATAAACATAACGCGAGCTTTTCCAGACTGATAGCAATTGGTCGCCATGCCAGTGTATTTGTGGATACCAACCCGAGCATCCTACCCAATGCAGAACGCTTTTTTTTACACATTGACTGGAATCCCAGATCGGGCACGCTGGTGCGCTCAGATTATGAGCCTGAGTTATCTTACTCACAGATATTAGCGGCGCTGCCCGATACTACCGAAATATTACTAGTACATGGCAATATTGGCCTGGAGCAGGATAATGGTCTGGTGCATAATTTCGAATCCAAGGTGCCTGCCGGGATTAAGCTAAGCTACTTCAATCCCAGAAAAAACCCAAAGCAAACGCTGACTGCATTACACAATAGCGAAGCAGGTACGCCGATTATATACATCAACTATAAATTTCATGAACGTAACTGGGAGACAGTACATAACTGGTTAACCACGCAAACCAGGAATCCTGTGTTTACCATATTTGCTCATAATGTGAGCCGTTATGCCGGTGGCGCTGTCGTGGTACCGGAAAGAATTGCCGATGCCGCCATTGCCCTGGCTGCCGGTAAGCAGTTGCCTGTTCATCAAAATAATGTGGTCAGCCAGCAATTCAACGCACAGCAGCTGGACCGTTGGGATATTGATGCAGATGCGTTGCCGCCTGGCGCTGAACTGGTGAATGAAGAACCCTCGGTTTACTCCTTAGAGGTGGTACTAGTTATTGTGAGTTTTTTTCTGGTCGTTATCATTGTTATGACCATATTCATGCTGTATCGCGCCCACTTACATAATAAAAATATGGTAAAAGCTTTAGTGGATGCTGACAGCGCCAACCGTTCTAAGAGCGAGTTTCTGGCTAATATGAGCCACGAAATCCGAACGCCGATGAATGGTGTTCTGGGCACTCTGCAGGTGCTGGAGCGTGCAGATTTAGCCAGCCAAACCAAAGAACGGGTCAGCAAAGCATTATTTTCAGCTAAACACCTGTTAACCATCATCAATGACATACTCGACTACTCCAAAATTGAGGCCAATAAACTCGAACTCGAGGAACAACCATTTTCACTGCTGGAAATTACCGAGTCTGCCGTGTCGGATCTTCAAGCACTGGCACAGAGCAAAGAACTGAAGCTGGAGGTGGAGGTTGAGAGCTCCTTCCAGGATGGCTGGCTGGGCGATTCGGTTAGGGTTAAGCAAATCATTGTTAACCTGGTATCTAATGCGGTGAAATTTACCGAGTCGGGTTCGGTAATCATCAGGTTAAGCCTTGCCCCCGTCAGTAACCAACAAGAACAAATTGTAATAGAAGTAACCGATACAGGTATCGGCATGAGTAAAACGATGCAGGGTAAGATTTTTGAGCGCTTCTCTCAGGCCGATGCATCCAGCACACGTAAGGTTGGTGGTACCGGCCTTGGTATGGCTATCACCCATGGTCTGGTAGCCATAATGGATGGACGACTCAGCCTAAAAAGCGCCGAACAGCAGGGCACCCGGATAACGGTGGAACTGCCATTACCGCAGACCGACCTGGCCAGGGAAGCCGAATTACCTTCAAGCCTGACGGTACCCGACTTTACCGGCAAATACGTGTTAATAGCAGAAGACAATATGATTAATCAGACCGTCATTGAGTCTATGCTGGAGTCGACCAATGTGAGCTTTGATATTGTAGAAAATGGTCAGTTGGCGCTGGATACTGTTAACAGCAAGAAGGGCAGTTATGATGTGGTGCTGATGGATATTCAAATGCCGGTGATGGATGGTGTTCAGGCATGCAAGGAAATTAAAGCGCAATTCCCGAATCTGCCCGTCATCGCGCTAACGGCAGATGTAATGGCTGATGAAGTGCGAAAATACCTGCAACTGGGGTTCGATGAGCATATTGGTAAACCTATTGATATGAACCATTTGTATAGCGTTTTGGCCACAATTTTCAGAAGCCACTGACGGCCTCTGGTGTGTGACGCTTTGCCCTTCGGAGGTGATACAGATGAGCTTTTCATGCGTAGAAGGCAATAAGCCAAGCAAAGCAGGTAAAGCCAATGCATAAGAACAACAACAATGAAATCGTCACGCTATTTACTTACCGTTATCTACTCAACGAACCGCAGCCGCCACATGATTTTAAGCAGGATATTGAGGATCTCAGAGTTTTTCCGGAACGTCTGGAAATTAGCCATGTTGATGAATGGCGTAGCTATATCCGGCGTTACATTAACCGTAAAAAACTTAGCGATGCAGAGCTGGAAACGCTTACAAAACGCCTCGATATTCCCGAAATTTCTGAGGAGTTTCAGTATCTAAAGTCGATATTAATTACCGCCCTTAAAATAAATGACAGCCCGGAAATCAAGGCTATGTTCTGCTAAATTGTTGCTACACTGTATATGAATACAGTTATTGAGGGTTGATCATGATCCCAGCACAATTTACAAAGCTTATAGCCGAGTT
>NZIK01000086.1:14150-33227 GCA_002691625.1 Alteromonadaceae bacterium | reverse complement strand
TGCAGAGGACTTCCACCTCCAAGTCATCAACTCACCACCACAGTGAGTCGAACAGTGCTAAAGCACTACGCGCCATGCCCGGCGCACCATAAAAAAACCCGGGCAGTGCCCGGGTTTTCAAATAATGCTTATAACGATTTACTTGCGCAGTTTCTGTATCAATCGTAACTGGGCAATTGCTTCGGCTAGCTCTAATGCAGCTTCGGCGTAATCAAAATCAGCACCTGGATTGGCGATGTGCTCTTCTGCACGTCGTTTAGCTTCTTCAGCAGCTTGTTCATCCAAGTCTTCTGCTCTTACTGCCGTATCGGCCAGAACAGTTACACTGCCAGGTTGTACTTCAAGTACCCCACCAGCAACATAAATAACTTCTTCTTCACCGTGCTGTTTAACCAAACGCACCATGCCAGGCTTAATTGCAGTGATCAGAGGCGCGTGGCCAGGGTAGATACCCAGTTCACCTTCGCTTCCTGTCACCTGCATTGTTTCAACGAGACCAGAAAAGATAGACTTCTCTGCGCTTACAACATCCAGATGAACTGTCATTGCCATAATAACCTCCTGATAGGTACGTAAAGCCTTGTTTGAATAAGACCGGCTGCTTAATCGAGCCGGTCGGTTTCAAACGGGCTTATTTTTTGGCTTTTTCCAGCGCTTCGTCGATAGAACCAACCATGTAGAAGGCTTGCTCTGGCAGGTGGTCATACTCACCTTCCAAGATACCTTTAAAGCCACTGATGGTGTCTTTCAGAGAAACGTATTTACCTGGAGAACCAGTGAATACTTCTGCTACGAAGAACGGCTGAGACAGGAAACGCTGAATTTTACGAGCGCGTGTTACAACCAGTTTATCTTCGTCAGACAGTTCGTCCATACCCAGAATCGCGATGATATCTTTCAGCTCTTTATAGCGCTGTAATACCGTTTGAACGCCACGAGCAGTCTCGTAGTGTTCCTGACCGATTACCAGTGGATCCAGCTGACGTGAAGTCGAATCCAGCGGGTCTACCGCAGGGTAGATACCCAAAGACGCGATATCACGAGACAGTACTACCGTTGCATCCAAGTGAGCAAAGGTGGTAGCTGGTGACGGGTCAGTCAAGTCATCGGCTGGTACGTATACCGCCTGGATTGACGTGATTGAACCAGTCTTGGTAGACGCGATACGTTCCTGCAGAACACCCATTTCTTCAGCCAGTGTAGGCTGATAACCTACCGCTGAAGGCATACGGCCTAACAGTGCTGATACCTCGGTACCGGCCAGTGTATAACGGTAGATGTTATCTACGAAGAACAGTACGTCGCGACCTTCGTCACGGAACTTTTCTGCCATCGTCAGACCCGTCAGAGCAACACGTAAACGGTTACCTGGTGGTTCATTCATCTGACCGTATACCAGTGATACTTTGTCCAGAACGTTTGAATCGTTCATTTCGTGATAGAAGTCGTTACCCTCACGAGTACGCTCACCAACACCTGCGAATACAGAGTAGCCGCTGTGCTCGATAGCGATGTTACGGATAAGTTCCATCATGTTTACGGTTTTACCTACACCCGCACCACCGAACAGACCAACTTTACCACCCTTAGCGAATGGGCAAACCAGGTCGATTACCTTGATACCGGTTTCAAGCAGTTCTACCGCGCTTGATTGTTCTTCGTAGCTAGGCGCTNCACGGTGAATAGACATACGCTCTTCTTCACCAATTGGGCCTGCTTCGTCGATTGGGTTACCCAGTACGTCCATGATACGACCCAGCGTTTTAACACCTACTGGTACGTTAATTGGCGCACCAGAGTTTTCAACTACCAGACCACGACGCANACCGTCAGTAGAACCCAGAGCGATACCACGAACGACACCGCCNCCTAATTGTTGTTGCACTTCCAGGGTTAACCCAGACAAGTCACCTTCGGTAACTTTAAGCGCGTCATATACCTTTGGAACCGCATCCTGTGGAAACTCAATGTCCACAACGGCGCCAATGACTTGGACGACCTTACCTTGACTCATAATTTGTCCTCATTAACTTTTATAAACCTTTGCCTACACCGCTGCGGCACCGCCAACAATCTCACTGATTTCTTGTGTGATTGCGGCCTGACGCGCTTTGTTGTATACCAATTGAAGATCATCGATCAGGTTGCCTGCGTTATCGGTTGCGGCTTTCATTGCAACCATTCGGGCAGCTTGCTCCGACGCGGCATTTTCAACTACGCCCTGATATACCTGAGATTCAATGTAACGAACCATTAATGCTTCCAAAATNGGTTTTGGATCCGGCTCGTAAATGTAATCCCAGCGATGTTTTAACGTTTCGTCTTCTGACTTTGGCAAAGGCAGTAACTGATTGCTCACAGGCTGCTGTGTCATTGTGTTCACGAAGTCATTGTAAACCAGGAATACTTTATCCAGNTTACCTTCGTCGAATGCTTTAAGCATTACGCGAACAACACCCACAATATCGCTTACCGATGGTGCATCNCCTAAACCAGACTCTGCAGCAAGTACGTTGCCGCCGAACCGNTTNAAGAATGCNCANGCTTTTGAACCCAGCGCAGCAAAATCGACCTCTACATCCTTAGCACGCCACTCTTTNACCTGTTGCGATACTAATTTGAACTCGTTGGTGTTCAAGCCACCACACAAGCCACGATCCGTAGAAATNACGATATAACCAACGCGCTTGACTTCACGCTCTTCCAGNTAAGGATGACGATATTCAAGGTTACCGTTAGCAATGTGACCAATCACTTTAAGCATGCTTTGTGCGTATGGACGTCCATGAGACATACGTTCCTGCGCCTTTTTCATTTTAGACGCAGCNACCATTTCCATCGCACTNGTAATCTTCTGAGTATTCTTGATACTCCCAATCTTACCTTTTATCTCTTTACCGCTGGCCATGACTATCTCTCCGATTACTCAACGTTGTGCTGGTGGTTTGCACCACCAGCCATTGATTACCAAGTTTGTGTCGCTTTAAATTTGGTTAAAGCGTCATTCAACTGAGACTCAATGTCATCGTTGTAGTTACCTGTTTCATTGATAGTCTTCATCAGATCAGCGTANTCGCTGTTCATGAATGAATGTAAGGCCGCTTCGAAATCGAGGATCTTGTTCAGTTCCACGTCTTTCAGATAACCTTTTTCTACCGCAAACAGGGAAACACCAGTATCCGCNACNGACAGTGGNGTGTACTGTTTCTGTTTCATTAGTTCGGTAACGCGCTCACCGTGCTCAAGCTGGGCACGAGTCGCTTCGTCAAGGTCAGATGCAAACTGCGAGAATGCCGCCAGTTCGCGATACTGAGCCAGGGCNAAACGGATACCACCGCCCAGCTTNTTNACGATTTTAGTCTGCGCAGCACCACCAACACGAGATACCGAGATACCAGCGTTAACNGCCGGACGGATACCTGCGTTGAACANGTCAGTTTCTAAGAAGATCTGACCGTCAGTAATCGAGATTACGTTNGTTGGTACGAATGCNGANACGTCACCCGCTTGCGTTTCGATAATTGGCAGTGCCGTTAATGAACCNGTCTGGCCTTTAACTTCGCCGTTAGTGAAACGCTCAACATACTGCTCGTTAACACGTGCAGCACGCTCAAGTAAGCGTGAGTGAAGATAGAATACGTCACCTGGGTATGCTTCACGACCAGGAGGACGTTTNAGCAGCAGTGAAATTTGACGGTAAGCAACAGCTTGCTTAGACAAATCATCATATACGATAAGGGCGTCTTCACCGCGGTCACGGAAGTATTCACCCATNGTACAACCAGAGTATGGCGCCAGGTATTGCAGGGCAGCAGACTCAGAAGCAGACGCGGCAACAACAATGGTGTGNGCCAGTGCGCCGTGCTCTTCNAGCTTNCGTACTACGTTTGCGATAGTAGAGGCTTTTTGACCAACCGCTACGTATACACATTTAACGCCAGTACCTTTCTGGTTGATGATGGCATCGATCGCCATCGCAGTTTTACCAGTCTGACGGTCACCGATGATTAGCTCACGCTGACCACGACCGATTGGAATCATAGAGTCAACCGACTTGTAACCAGTTTGTACTGGTTGATCAACTGACTGACGCTCGATTACGCCCGGTGCGATTTTTTCAACTGGCTCGAAAGTATCAGTTTCGATAGCACCTTTACCGTCGATTGCTTCACCCAGGGTGTTCACAACACGACCTAACAGTGAACGACCAACCGGTACTTCAAGGATACGACCAGTAGACTGGACTTTTTGTCCTTCTTGCAGGTCCGAGTAAGGACCCATAACAACTGCACCAACTGAATCTCGTTCAAGGTTTAGTGCAATCGCGTAACGACCACCAGGAAGCTCAATCATTTCACCCTGCATAACATCGGCCAGGCCGTGAATGCGGATGATACCGTCGGTTACTGCGACGATAGTACCTTCATTGCGTGCTTCACTGGTTACATCGAACTGAGCAATTCTTTTCTTGATCAGTTCGGCAATTTCAGTGGAATTAAGTTGCATGCTCTTATCCCCGTTATGCTTGCAACGCGTCTGCGAGACGGTTCAATTTAGATTTCACGGAACCATCGATGACTGTATCACCAGCTTTAACAACTAAGCCGGCTACCAGGGCAGGATCCACGTTACAAATAAGCTTCACTTTACGTGCCAAACGTTTTTCCAGCGATGTGCTGAGTTCAGATTGCTGTGCTTCAGTCAGCTCAGCTGCAGAGGTAACAGATACTTCTACTTCTTTTTCATAATCTGCTTTGAGTAAATCAAACAAAGCAGAAATCTCAGGCAACGCGGTTAAACGTTTATTCTCAGCCAGTACTTTTACTAAGTTCTGACCATGTTCATCGAGCGAGTCACCACAGACATTAATGTACAGGTCTGCCAGTTTGTCTGCCGCCATCGCACCAGTCGATAACTGATGAATCGTTTCGTTTTTCGAAACCTCAGCGGCAAAACTCAGCATTTCCTGCCATTTGGCAATGGCATTTTGCTCAACAGCAAAATCGAAAGCGGCTTTCGCATAGGGACGAGCTACGGTTGTCAATTCAGACATGGCTCATCTCCTATCTCAAAGCTCGGCGACAAGTTTTTCAACAATGTCGCTTTGCGCGCTGGCGTCGATTTCACGTTCAAGGATCTGNTGTGCNCCGGCAATAGCTAATGCTGCTACCTGCTTACGCAGTTCCTCTTTGGCACGATTGCGTTCAGCTTCAATTTCGGCATAACCTTGCGAGATAATTTTTTCACGCTCAGCATGNCCNCGNTGCGTTTCTTCATCAACAAGTTGATTTCCACGCTTCTTAGCCTGCTCGATAATTTCAGCTGCTTGTGCTTTCGCTTCTTTAAGTTGCTCAGAGACTTTCGCCTGAGCAAGCTCCAGGTCTTTCTCAGCGCGNTCAGAAGCNGCTAAGCCATCGGCTATCTTCTTCTGACGCTCTTCAATCGCAGCCATTAATGGTGGCCATACGTAGCTTTTGCAGAACCACACAAAAACAACGAATGCGATTAATTGACCAATTAGAGTGGCGTTAATATTCACAACCGCTCCTCCTCATAAATGTTCGCTAATAGACTTGAGTTAATAAAAATTAAGCACCAACAGCGAACAAGAGGTATAAAGCGATACCAACACCGATCATTGCGATCGCATCGATAAGGCCCGCTACAACAAACATCTTAACTTGCAGTTGAGGTGCCAGNTCTGGTTGGCGTGCAGCAGATTCNAGGAATTTACCACCCAGCAGACCAAAACCAATAGCAGTCCCAAGGGCACCCATACCGATCAGTAGTGCAACAGCGATGTATAACATGTACGTCTCCGATTATATTTAAAGTTAAAGTTAAAAGTTAAAGTTAAAACACGTTTCAATGTGGTTGCCGTGAACATCCAGGTTACTCACGACAACCGCTTGTTTGTTTCTAGTGATCTTCGCTCGCCAGACTCAGGTAAACGATGGTCAGCATCATGAAAATGAAGGCTTGCANAGGCAGAACCAGGATGTGGAACACCGCCCAGGCAAAGTGCAACGGNAGCTGGAAGTAGCCGATGGTTGCGATCAGGATGAAGATAAGCTCACTGGCGTANAGGTTACCGAACAAACGNAGCGCAAGTGATAGCGGACGNGCCAGCAGGGTAACGGTTTCCAGAATNAAGTTAACTGGAATAAACGCCGGGTGATTAAANGGNTGCATGGTCAGTTCCTTGATNAAACCGCCTACACCTTTAATTTTAATCGAGTAGAAGATAATCAGTACAAACACACCCAGGGCTAACGCGAAGGTCAGGTTAAGGTCTGTGGTAGGTACTGCTTTGTTGTATACGTGATGGGCATCCACACCGAAGAAGGTTTCGCCAATCAGACCAGAAATCATTGGAATGACGTCAACCGGCACTAAATCCATCAGGTTCATCAGTAGCACCCATACAAAGATGGTCAGTGCTAGTGGTGCAATCAGGTCACTCTTACCATGGAAAGTACTCTTTACGTTGTCATCGACAAACTCGATAACCATTTCCACGAATGCCTGCCATTTGGTAGGTACGCCTGTGGTTGCTTTTTTGGCCGCCGAGCGGAATAAAAACAAAAACAGTAAACCTAAACCAATCGACCATGCCAGCGTGTCGATATGCCAGGTCCAAAATCCAGCATCGGCACATTGCGCGTTAAACGCGATGCCGTTTTCGGTGCTGCACATGGAGGCATTGGTCAAGTGGTGCTTGATATATTCTGAGGTAGTGTATTCAGATGCCATTGTTCAACCTAAAAAATTAAAGTTTAAAATGCTTTACTGGTTTCGTCTCTACGACCTTCGCCTTAGTTTATTTACGACTAAGGGCGATACGTTTTATTTTTANTTGTTAGTACTATCGTTGACGAAACAACGCCAGCCAGTAGCTGACCGTTGCTATTGCAAACCCGGCAAATACCGGCAGCGGTTCTAACTTTAAACCTGCAAAGGCAATAGCAAACAAAATTACTGTTGCAGCCAGTTTTAACTTTGAGCCCTGGCTGAAACTTTTCGTGACCAGTCTTAACTGACTCGCCCCGGCATATCTGAACGCAAACAATGCGAAAATCTGATTGGGTAAGATACTGATGATAGTCCCCGCTGCAAAAGCTAAGGCTTTATCAACGGTACTCAACAACCCTGTTATGAGAATGAAAATCAGCGCA
Organism: Alteromonadaceae bacterium; assembly: GCA_002691625.1. Taxonomy (GTDB): domain Bacteria; phylum Pseudomonadota; class Gammaproteobacteria; order Enterobacterales; family Alteromonadaceae; genus Alteromonas. Next base: position 26,052 of record NZIK01000086.1, on the reverse strand, counting down.
CATATAATCTGAAAAAGCGCCGCTTTTTTGGCCACTGATTTTCCTTTGTCGGCCAAGTTTTTTGTCACATGTATTCTCTGGTTGTGAAACCCAACAAAAAGCGACAGAAGTATACTGTTTTAGCGGTAGAATTCAACCGTTATGGATTTTTTGTATGTTATTGTGAAAATTTTCTGAGTCTATAACAGAAGGTCAGACGAGTTAGCCGCNAAAATCGCCTNAAAAAGGCTATTTTATCCGCGACAAAATACCGTCNAGCTGGTCTAAATCATTAAAGTTGATCACCAGCTTACCTTTCCCTTTCGCGTTATGGTCAATCGACACTTTNGCACCCAGGTTATCCGACAACTTATTCACCAGACTTTTNACATCCGGGTCAATTTCTTTNGGGGGTTTGGGTTCTGCAGGTTCAAGAATTTTACGCACCAGNTTTTCGGTATCACGNACGGTGAGCGCCTTGCCAGAAACAATTTGCGCGGCATCAGACTGAGATTCACCTTCCAGCGCNAGNANNGCNCGGGCNTGACCCATTTCNATATCACCGTGTTCAACCAGTAACTTTACATCGTCGTTAAGATTATTGAGGCGTAACAGNTTGGTAATGGTCGTACGTGACTTACCTACNGCNTCGGCCACTTCCTGNTGAGTNAATTCAAACTCNTTCATTAAGCGGTNCANNGCCTGGGCTTCTTCCATGGCATTNANGTCTTCNCGCTGAATGTTTTCGATCANCGCAATGGCCACGGCNGCTTCGTCNGGAACGTCCTTAATCAGGCAGGGAACNACATCCAGTTGCGCCANCTGCGCNGCACGCCANCGGCGTTCACCGGCAATNATTTCATATTTNTCAGTACTTACTAACCGCACAACNATNGGNTGNATAACNCCTTGCGAACGGATAGAGGAGGCCAGNTCTTCCAGNGCCTCNGGCGACATATCTTTACGGGGTTGATANTTGCCAGGCTGCAAAAATTCGATAGGCAGTTTTCTCAATTCACTGTTTTGTGAAGTNACGGCTTCGCCATCTTCGCTGCGTGAGGCTGACTGACTGGTAGCTAGCAATGCATCCAGCCCGCGTCCTAATCCTCTTCTTTTTGCTGACATAATATCCTCAATGCCTGAATGTTCTTTTTCTTAACTAGCCTTGGCAGGCANTTCTGACGTTTTATCCCGGCGTCGCAAAATTTCGCCGGCCAGCGCCAGGTAGGCTTTGGCGCCAGTCGATGATTTATCGTAATACATGGCTGGCGCGCCAAANCTTGGGGCTTCAGCAAGACGNACATTGCGNGGGATCACGGTACGGTATACCTGCTCGCCAAAATGCCGTTTGAGTTGTTCAGACACATCATTGGCCAGGCGATTACGCGGATCATACATGGTCCGCAGCACACCTTCTATTTTTAATTCCGGATTNACCACNGAAGCNAGTTTCTGAATCGTGTCCATNAACGCCGTGAGTCCNTCCAGTGCATAATATTCGCACTGCATGGGCACTAAAATTGANTCAGCGGCTGCCAGCGCNTTAACCGTNAGCAGGTTNAGCGACGGCGGGCAGTCGATAAAAATNAAATCGTANTAATCNCGAACCGACTGCAGGGCATTGCGCAAACGNACNTCGCGGGCAAACTGTTCCATNAGTTTAATTTCGGCCGCNGTAACGTCGCCNTTGGCGGCAATTAAATCGTANTTACCCGAGGTANTTTTAACGATGACTTCGTCAACNGGCTTNTCTTCAATCAGCATTTCNTAGCTGGTTGCATCAACCTCGTACTTATCCACGCCGCTACCCATGGTAGCGTTACCCTGTGGATCNAGGTCNATCAGNANNACTTTGCGTTTTGTGNCAGCCATTGACGCAGATACGTTTACTGCCGTAGTGGNTTTACCCACACCGCCCTTTTGATTTGCGATTGCAATTACTTTAGCCACGTTTGATCCCAACTATGATTTTTGAACCGTCAGCAGGTGACGTTCGCCTTCCANCCCCGGTACNAATAGCTCTACAGATGATTCCAGAGTACAGGTAGCCGGNATNGCAGCGATTTCGTCGGTCGGATACTGGCCTTTNAGTGCCAGAAACTTCCCTTGAGTATCTACCAGATGCTCACACCAGTGCAACATATCTTTCAGCGAGGCAAATGCNCGNCTNAGTACTGCATCATAGTACTGCGCNGGCACNTGTTCCTCAACCCGGCTTTGGATNGGCTCGATATTGNCCAGTTTCATCTCGNANGCNCATTGCTTCATAAAGCGCACNCGTTTNCCCAGGCTATCGAGTAACGTGAAGTGTTTATCCGGGCAGGCAATGGCCAGTGGAATACCTGGTAAACCGGGGCCGGTACCCACATCGATGTAGCGCTGGTCGGTTAAAAACGGCGCCACAGCCAGTGAATCCAGGATGTGCTTTACCATCATCTGTTCGGGNTCACGAACCGACGTCAGGTTAAACGCCTTGTTCCACTTGTGGATACGTTCAACATAGTCGAGCAACAAACTTTGCTGTTCTTCAGACAGCACCAATGACATCGCATCGATGCCGTCGCGTAAAATGATACTTAGTTTTTGTCGGTCAAAACTCATTTAGGCAGACTGCTTCTCGTGTTTACGTAACATGCCGTGTTTTTTCAGGTAAACCAACAGCAGCGAAATGGCCGCCGGCGTAATGCCTGAAATCCGTGCTGCTTTGCCAATAGTTTCCGGGCGGGCATCGGTNAGCTTAGCCACNACCTCATTGGACAGCCCGGATATTTTACTGTAATCAAAGTCTGCTGGTAACAAGGTATTTTCATGCCGCTGTGTTTTCGCGATCTCGTCGAGCTGACGAGCGATGTAACCGGCGTACTTGATCTGGATCTCCACCTGCTCNGCNGCAATGGGATCGGCAAGGCCCGGCCCCAGCGATTCAATACTCATCAGTGACGAATAGGTCATTTCCGGACGACGGATTAGCTCTTCCAGTGAATGTTCGCGGCTCACCGGGTTTTTAAGCAACGTGTTTANCTCAGCAACCGCGGCGTGTTCAGGATGGATCCACTGACCACGCAAACGCTGTTGTTCCTGTTCAACCGCTTCCATTTTGGCATTAAAGGCCTGCCAGCGAGCATCATCCACCAGCCCGATGTCGCGGCCTGCAGCGGTAAGACGCATATCGGCGTTATCTTCACGCAGCAGCAGGCGGTATTCAGCCCGGCTGGTAAACATGCGGTAAGGTTCTTTAGTGCCCATCGTTGCCAGATCGTCAATCAGTACGCCCATGTAGGCCTGATCGCGACGCAGGATCAGCGGATCTTTTTGCTGTACCTGTAAGGCCGCGTTGGCACCGGCAATNAGACCCTGGGCACCGGCTTCTTCGTAGCCGGTAGTACCGTTAATCTGGCCGGCAAAGAACANACCNTCAATGTACTTGGTTTCNAGGGTTTGTTTGAGGTCGCGGGGATCAAAGAAATCATATTCAATGGCATAACCCGGACGAATGATATGCGCGTTTTCAAAGCCTTTGATGGAATGGATCAGCGCCTGCTGAATATCAAAGGGCAGGCTGGTTGAGATCCCGTTTGGATACACCTCAACGCTGTTCAGCCCCTCAGGCTCAACAAAGATCTGATGTGAGTTCTTATCGGCAAAACGGGTAATTTTATCTTCGATGCTGGGGCAATAACGCGGCCCAACGCCTTCGATTACGCCGGTAAACATTGGTGAGCGATCCAGTCCGCCACGAATAATCTCGTGGGTTTGCTCGTTAGTATGGGTGATGTAGCACGGGATCTGCTGCGGATGCATTTCACGGTTACCCATAAACGAGAACACCGGTGCCGGCGTGTCGCCAGGCTGAGCCTGCATTACATCAAAGTTCAGACTGCGGATATCCAGTCGTGCCGGGGTACCGGTTTTAAGACGATCGACTCTGAACGGCAGCGCTCGTAGCCGTTCGGCCAGGGCAATNGACGGTGGATCGCCGGCACGNCCGCCACGATAATTCTCCAGACCAATGTGAATGGTACCGCCCAGGAATGTACCAACGGTTAACACCACGGTTTTCGCCCGGAACTTCAGGCCCATCTGGGTTACCACACCACAGACGCGATCGTTNTCGACGATCAGATCATCACAGCTTTGTTGGAACAGCGTGAGGTTTGGCTGGTTTTCCACGATGTTNCGNATCGCCTGACGATATAAGCTNCGGTCAGCCTGGGCNCGGGTTGCACGCACAGCNGGGCCNTTGCTGGAGTTAAGNGTTCTGAACTGGATCCCGCCCTGATCGATAGCCAGTGCCATTGCACCNCCTAAGGCATCGATTTCTTTTACCAGATGNCCTTTACCAATACCACCGATCGCAGGGTTACACGACATCTGGCCGATGGTTTCGACATTATGGGTAAGTAATAGGGTACGCACGCCCATACGGGCAGCAGCAAGTGCAGCTTCGGTACCGGCGTGACCGCCGCCAACTACGATGACATCGTAATCCTGCTGATAAAACATAGTTACCTCACTAATTACCTAACTGGGACGAAGTGTTAGCCAGTGGAGAAAAAAGGGCGCGTATTTTAGCTGAGTTCTTGGCTAATGAAAATGGTTAAATTTTCTACATTTTNCNGGTAANGCTGAAAAGCGGATCGTGTTATTAAAGTATAGGATCTATTTAGATCTTTTATATTTATTCTTATTAGGGATCGCCGGATCTGTGTGTAAGTCATTTTTCCTTATTTAAAACATGATATTACGCGATCAATAAGATCTGGAAGACCCCGATCACAACCCTATTGGGATCCTGTGTATAAGGCACTGTTTTATCCACATGCCAGCACCGACCGGATCTTATCACAATTCAGATCAAAGCTTGTACACAGCTACTTCTCAGAGGTTATTCACAGCAGTGATCTAGCTTTGATCTAACTGGGGATAACTTGTTTAATAGATCCAGGATCCGATCGGCCTGTAACCCGTATTATGCGGCTTATAGCGGTGTTTTACTGTGGAAAAGAGTTATTCAGATCTTAACGGTTTTGGATCCGTGGATCACGTTTTCGATCCGATCATNTTATGCGGCAATGTTTATAAAAATAATTAAAGCAGGCTATGGAGGGCAAATATTTATTGTCAGAAGGCCGTTTAAAGCTATTGAATGGATGTTTTTAAGCGTAAATCGTAGACGCNAGCTATAAAAAAACGCCGTATAAACGGCGCTTCTCATTGATTTGTTGGGACGTTAGCGGACCTGATTAGGCTGATAGCGAGGTGCTGAGGTGACCTGATCTTCTTCGTCGAGAGTGAGGCCTTTACGCCGGCTCGGGCCGGAAAACCTGACCTTGTAGGTATCGTATTCTTTGATCGATTCAAAGCAGTAGCGGCCCAGTGCCTGTTCCAGATCGCCAAGGTTGTGGTTGGTGATCAGAATACAGTTTTTCTTGTTGACCAGGCGCTGACGCAGCAGATTACCCAACCAGCTTTGCGAGTTTTTCTTTAATACGGTCTCGTTAACGCAAACTTCGTCGAGGATCAGCATGTCCACATCCAGCAGTTCCTGATGGGCGGCACGGAATTTTTGCCCGGCGTTGTCCTGAGAACCAAAGTCATAGGCAGAATGACGCATCTCCAGCAGTGTGGACAACTGGCGGTACAACACGGTAACTTCATACTGATCGATAAGCTGATGCGCAATGGCACCGGCTATGTGCGACTTACCGCGCCCGTAGTCACCGTAGAAAATCATCATATGCGAGCCCGCTTCACGCCAGGCTTTGTCTTCGTGTGCGGCGATAAAAGACTGGGCAATGCTGACCGCTTCAACCACGTCATCACTGTCTTCAATTAAGTTGGCAAAGGTCCAGCGAGGGTTGAGGTCTGAGCGACCATGCAGCATTTCGATGCGCTGCTTTTTGGATTGTTGCTGGAGCTGGGCTATTTCCTGATTGGCCTGGGTTTCGTATTGCTTTCGCAGCGTCTTGTAATCGATATATTCAGATTCATTTGGCACCGCTTTACCCAGCGTTCTGGCCAGTGAGTTAAGTTTATCTTTAAATGAATCCATGATTAATTTTTACCTGATTTATTGGCGTATTTAGCAACTAGCTGTCTGGCATTATCATCTGCTTCGATGCCCGGTTCAACGGTGACAACCTGATTACCCACTTTTTTTGTGGCCTGATAGCCTTTGGCGGTGCGGCGGTTCTTCAACGCGTAAGTGAACTTCTGCGTCCATTGATAGCTGCTGAACACCGCTTCCGGACGGCCCAACCAATAGGCCACAAACTCACCAATGTCCTGTTCATCAAAGCTTTTATCAATTAAACCAATCAGCGCTGCAATATCATCAAACACCTGTTGTTCTGGTTGCCAGTCGCGATGCATGGCGTAGTGTTGCTTATGAAAGGGTTGATAGCCCTGGGTATTGCTGATAAGGGGTAACAGAACGCGTTTGCCGTTGAGTGACATATCCAGGCTCAACGATTCAGGTAATGACACCAGTCCGGCCTGAGTGAGTTCTTCCAGCAAGGTATTAATCTCACGGCCTCGAGTCACCGGCTCCCGTTGCGGGTCGCTGTTCATCAAAGCCAGTAGCTCTTTGTACTGCAGCGGGTTAGATAACAATGTGTCCTGATTGGCTTTGGGACGTAGTGCCAGACAATACAGTACCCTTGCCGCATTGCTCAGCGGCGAGGTAAGGGCATTTAATTCGGCCTGGGTAAACATTTAGTCCAGCGTGTCGAGAATGGGTTCCAGCCACTCTACGGCGCGATCTTCCGGAATGGGGTGGTGCAGCACGTCAATATGTAACGGATCGGCCATGAGCTTGGCACCGCCTTTATTCATCAGCGTTTCCAGGGCAATGGCGCCGTGGCAATAGGTATCGTAGCTGCTGTCACCCAGACCCACTACAAAGTACTCAATATCGCTGAGATCTTCGTCTTCTAACTGGGCTGCAAAAGGCTGAATATTGTCGGGTAAATCGCCGGCACCATGGGTTGATGTGCAGATAAACCAGGTGGAATCTGCTTCGATATCGTCCATATCGGGCTGAGTGAGTATAGTAACTTTATATCCNCGGGCACGAAGNGCCTCAGCAATGGCATCAGCAACATATTCGCTGGCCCCCAGTACAGAACCTACTANCAGTGTAAAGTGACGATCCATATTACTCCGGATAAACCNTGTGGCAGTTATGCTTAAAGTGGCGGCATTATAACAATAATAACCGCCAGGGAATATGTTTAGTCGGNGTAGGTTGCCGGCTGCTGGTTACTTGCCGATACAGAANGAGGAAAANATACGACCGAGCANATCGTCGGAGGTAAATTCGCCGGTGATTTCGGTGAGTGCCTGATGGGCCAGGCGCAACTCTTCAGCCAGTAATTCNCCGGCNAGGTTATCNTTNAGTTGCTGNTCGCCGGTTTCCAGNTGCGCCAGCGCNGTATCAATGGCATCCATGTGNCGGCGGCGGGCGATAAACTGNCCTTCGGTGGTGGTGTCNAGGCCGATACTNGCNGCCAGATGNTCTTTTAACACNTCNACNCCGGCACCGGTACTGGCNGANAGNGCGATGGTGGTAAATGCNCCATGGGCNGANTCGACCTNATGCAGGCGGATTTCATCGCCGGTTTTATCNACCTTATTGCGNATAACNGTTACNGGCATNCCNGCAGGCAGCTGTTGCATAAATTCNGGCCAGATGAGGTACGGGTCGATGCTNTCNGATTCGGTGCTGTCGACCACAAACAATACCCGGTCGGCCTGATTAATCGCTTCCCAGGCNCGGGCAATACCNATTTGTTCNACTTTATCCGGGCTNTCGCGCANACCGGCGGTATCNATAATATGNAGNGGCATNCCATTAATGTGGATNTGTTCTTTCAGNACATCCCNNGTGGTACCGGCGATATCGGTTACGATGGCNCTTTCNCGGCCGGCCAGNGCATTAAGCAGGCTNGANTTACCGGCATTGGGTTTNCCGGCAATNACTACCTGCATACCTTCCCGTAGCAGCGTNCCTTGTTTTGCCTGGCTGNGAACCTTGCCAACNTGNTCNANAATAGTGGTGAGGTCATTNCTGACCTTGCCGTCGGATAAAAAGTCGATCTCTTCATCCGGNAAGTCGATAGCGGCTTCNACNTACATNCGCAAATGAATAATGGCTTCGCTGAGGGTATTNATTTGCTCTGAGAACTCACCCTGTAACGAGCGTAACGCNCTTTTCGCGGCCTGTTGNGAGCTGGCATCAATCAGGTCGGCAATGGCTTCAGCCTGGGCCAAATCNANNTTNTCGTTTAANAACGCCTGNTCGCTAAATTCNCCTGGCCGNGCCAGNCTGACATTNGGTACNGCNAAAATGGCTTCCAGCAGCATATCAATAATGACCGGNCCGCCATGACCCTGAAANTCCACNACNTCTTCACCGGTAAAGGAGTGCGGGTTNTTNAANTAAATAGCGATGCCCTGATCNATGATTTCACCCATGGCATTGTAAAAATCAGTGTAAGTCGCCTGACGGGGTGATANNGGGGTNCGNAATATGNNTTCAGCCACTNTTAACGCCTGCGGNCCGGATACCCGCACTATGCCAACACCACCTCGCCCGGGCGGGGTAGCTTGTGCAACNATGGTGTCGGNNTGGCTGATAGTCATAATTAAGCTCTAGTCGCGGAAATTATTAAATTGAAATGGCTGGCCCAGCTCNGCCTGTTTAACCAGTTGCATNACNTGTTGCAGGTCGTCGCGCTTTTTACCGNTAACCCGCANCTGNTCGCCCTGGATAGCCGTTTGTACTTTAATTTTGGCATCTTTGACCAGTTTAACAATNTTCTTNGCGACGGCNTGNTCAATNCCTTCTTTAAACGCNATNNTCTGNCGNTANTTTTTGCCGGTNACAGTNTGCGGTTTNCAGTCGATGGCTGAGGTATCCAGATTNCGNTTGGCACAGGCATTTCGGAACATNGATTCCATNTGTTGNAGCTGNAANTCGGCCTGGGCGGCCATNACNACGGTTTTGTCTTTGTATTCGAAGCTGGCTTCTACGCCACGAAAATCNAAGCGNGTCGACAATTCACGGTTAGCGTTTTCCGTGGCATTGCGGACTTCTTCCATGTTTATTTCTGACACAATATCAAATGAAGGCATGGTGACTGCTCTCCTGTTAACAAAAGCCCGCANGAATGCGGGCTTTAAGTAGTTTANTGGGATTAATTATTTACTTAATGCCACGCTTTTCCATGGAGGCGTAAATNATTTTNGCCTGGANNAGGGTAATCACGTTACTGATNAACCAGTAGAGTACCAGACCGGCCGGGAACCAGATNAAGAATACACTCATGGCAACCGGCATCCACTGCATAATCTTTTGTTGCATNGGNTCGGTCATNGTAGTGGGTTGCAGNTTCTGCAGCATCCACATGCTGGCNCCGGTTAATACCGGCAGNACAAANTAAGGGTCCATTACCGACAAATCGGTAATCCACAGAATAAAGTCAGCATGGCGTAATTCCACACTTTCCAGCAGTACCCAGTACAGNGCCAGGAAGATAGGCATTTGCAGTAACAGTGGGAAGCAGCCACCCATAGGGTTAACTTTTTCCTTCTTGTACAGCTCCATCATGGCCTGAGACATCTTTTGACGGTCNTCGCCGTANCGGTCTTTCAGTTGCTGCATCTTCGGTGCCAGATTACGCATCTTGGCCATGGACTCGTACTGTTTCTTGGTCAGCCAGTACATACCACCTTTAACGATAATGGTGATAAGAATAATCGCCACACCCCAGTTGCCCACCAGGCTATGCAGGAATTTAAGCAGGGTAAATAATGGCTGTGAAATCCACCATAGAATACCGTAGTCTACGGTCAGATCTAAGCCTTTCGCCAGCGTAGCCAGCTTATCCTGATCCTTGGGGCCAAGATAAAGAGTGCTCTTTAACTCAATGGCTTGTCCGGTTTCTACTGTTGTCGGTTCGCCGGTGTAGCCAACAATCGCGTACTGATTAGCTACCAGACGGCTGTAAAGCGAATTAGTCTCGGTTTGAGACGGTACCCAGGCCGAAATAAAGTAGTGCTCCAGCATACTTACCCAACCACCCGTGGTGCTGATACGCAGTGGCTCGTCTTCGATATCGCCGAACGTGTACTTGTTGTAACGATCGTCGGCTGTGCCGTAAGCGGCGCCGCGATAGGTCGGCATAAACATGTTACCGCCTTCCTGTTCAGCGGTGGTTTGCTTAAGCTGGGCATATTGTTGGAACTGAGCAGTCTGACCTGAATTATTGGTAATCGCATAGCTTACATCCACATCGTTGTGTCCACGGGTGAATGTGAAGGTTTTAGTAATGCTGATCCCGTCATTGCTCGACCAGGTAAGCGGCACACTCAGTGTGTCACCGTTTAGCTCGTATGAATCTGCTTGTGCCTGATATAAGGGTCTGCCCTGTGAGCTGCCATCGGGGCCATTTGCACCTACCAGTCCGCTTTGCGCCACGTACAATCCGTTACCAGCGCGCAGTAAGCTGTAAGGTTCGTCTGAGCCCTGAGTAACCGGAAACTTAACCAGGTCGGCGTGAATAACGTCACCACCCACTAAGCTGATAGTCAGATTCAGTGTATCGGTTACTACTGAAATCGTTTGCTTAGTATTGTTGCTGGCTGTTGCCTGCGGCAAAGTTTCACTCACTGCAACAGGGACATCTTCGTCAGTGCCATTGCTGGCTGGGACTGATGAAGCTGAGGGTACACCGGCCGGTACACTGTCTGCCGCTTCCTGGGTTACTGGTTGAACTGGCTGCGGTCCGTAGGCCTCATGCCACTTTTGCCAGAGTAAAAAGCTGATAAATGCGATGGCAATAATCAGAATACTTCGTTGCGATTCCATACTGGTCTCTTTTAATTTGAGTGTTTATTGTCTTGTTTGTTTTCGGGTACCGGATCGTATCCGCCAGAGTGCAAAGGGTGGCATTTTAATATGCGTTTGATAGATAACCAACCGCCAATTAACAATCCGTGCGATTTAAATGCATTTAAGGCATAAACTGAGCAGCTTGGATGAAAGCGACAGCGCTGTCCAAGCACCGGTGAAATAAATAACCGGTAAAAGTAAATGAGTCCCAGCGGCAGCGCGATTAGCCCGTAGTGCAGCGCTTTTCGAGCTTTTTCCATAACTTTTCCAACGTGANAAANACTTCTTCATTCGACAATGCATCGGCGCCGGTNTTGCCGACCACAATAATATCGATNCCGGGGAGTTGCTGCGCGCGATGACGAAAGCTCTCGCGAATTAANCGTTTAATGCGATTGCGCTGATTAGCTTTGCGAATACGTTTTTTGGCTAAGGTGATGCCAATACGGGGATGAGTTAANTGATTATGTCTGGCTAGAACCGTAAANCACGGTGATACTGCAGGAATTGCTTTATCGAAAACATAGGTAAAGTGGGAGGGAGTAAGAAGCCTTAACTCCCGGGAAAACTGGTTTTCGCCCACTTTTGGTAAATACCATTAAGCAGAAAGGCGAGCACGACCCTTTGCACGGCGAGCGGCTAGTACTTTACGACCGTTTTTAGTCGCCATACGAGCACGGAAACCGTGAGAGCGTTTACGCTTTAGGTTACTCGGTTGAAACGTTCTTTTCATGACCAAAGTCTCACTTTTACGTGGTTAAACATACTTATTGTAACTGCCCAAATAATAGGCGTGCTACAAAAGGACGCTGAATTCTAGAGATCTCCGGGGCNATTGTCAATGGAAAAGCCNGTTAANCCACTTAATAATCCTAATTTTGTTGCCNTATCACGAATAGAAATNANGCGGACTGTGAATAATTATTTTTGTCAATACAATTTATCCACAGTTTTAGTGGCGATCCANCAANNTNAGGTCTTGTCAAGCACACGATCGGCTACTGATCGCCTATACAGGATCCTCGATCA
>NZIK01000086.1:0-14144 GCA_002691625.1 Alteromonadaceae bacterium | reverse complement strand
TGCGATCTGATCNTNNTTTAAAGATTTTNCTTTAATAAACATNAAATTAAATGTTTNNCGTCGGNGTTTTTTGCTGATCCGGATTTACTTTGGATCGAATAAGTAAGATAATCCACAAGCTAGTTNATCGATCAGCGTGACNTCATCAGTTTACTCACAATTCACCTGTTTNTTAGTCGATGCGACCCGCAGCATTTATACACAACATTAAATAACGATAATAACAATAAAAATAAGGCCTAGNGCCAGAACGGAGCATAATAATAATATGTCTTTATGGAATCAGTGCCTGGAGCGTTTGCGTCAGGAACTCCCTACACAGCAGTTTGTTATGTGGATAAGACCACTAACATCAGAACAAAATCANGATGCTGTAACGCTTTATGCTCCGAATCGGTTTATTNTGGANTGGGTTCGNGANAAATACCGCGACAAGATCAATCAGTTATTTGTTGAGTTCAGCGGCGGCCAACAGGCGCCACAGCTGCGTTTCGAGGTNGTTCAACGTCGTNCTGCNCCGGCTGCGTCTAATCCGGNGCCNANTNCNACCGACAGCGATCCGATCCGNGGATCNGCAAGGGGATCGTCGTTTNCTGCATCTNNTNATAATTANAGTCAGCCTCCTCANCAANCAANNGCTTTCACTAATGNCAANANNGCANCNATGCAAAGTCCNCCTGCTGCACCGGNNCCGGTAAGTGCCAGGGTTAATCCNCCANCANCGGCAGGGCAGACNGTNAATANGGTCATCCCTATNCCGGAAGGNGNGAGTCACAAGAGCAATATCAATCCNACTTATCAGTTTGATAACTTTGTTGAGGGTAAGTCTAACCAGTTNGCCAGNGCNGCGGCGAGCCAGGTAGCNAANAATCCAGGNGGNTCNTATAANCCGNTGTTTATATATGGCGGCACNGGTTTNGGTAAAACTCACTTANTNCATGCAGTAGGTAACGGCATCCTCAATACTAAGCAGGATGCNAAAATCATTTANATGCANTCNGANCGTTTTGTGCAGGATATGGTTAAAGCGCTGCANAATAATGCCATCGANGACTTNAAGCGTTTNTATCGTTCGGTGGATGCGTTACTTATCGATGACATTCANTTCTTTGCNAATAAAGAACGTTCCCAGGAAGANTTTTTCCATACNTTTAATGCGTTGNTGGAAGGTAATCAGCAAATCATTCTNACCTCNGACCGTTANCCCAAGGAGATTGACGGGGTAGANGACCGNCTTAANTCGCGGTTTGGCTGGGGANTAACCATNGCAATNGAACCNCCGGAACTTGAAACCCGGGTGGCNATTCTGATGCGTAAAGCGGCTGAGAATAATATNCAGCTGCCTAACGAGGTTGCTTTCTTTATTGCCAANCGNNTGCGCTCNAATGTTCGGGAANTNGAAGGCGCATTAAACCGCGTTATTGCCAANGCAAACTTTACNGGCAGACCAATCACCATNGATTTTGTGCGNGAGGCATTGAGAGANTTACTCGCGTTACAGGAAAAGCTGGTNACGGTGGATAATATTCAAAAAACGGTCGCNGATTANTATAAAATAAANGTATCTGATATTCTNTCAAAACGTCGCAGCCGCAGTGTTGCCAGGCCAAGACAAGTCGCCATGGCGTTATCNAAGGAATTGACGAATCATAGCTTGCCCGAGNTGGGTAATCTGTTTGGTGGCAGAGACCACACTACGGTGTTGCATGCCTGCCGNAAAATAGAGCAGCTAAAAGAAGAAAGTCATGATATAAAAGAAGACTATAAGAACTTGATAAGAACACTGTCTTCTTAACAGAAACCAACACAGGTGAGAAAAGAATTCGATGAACTTTACCATCAGCCGGGAAAACTTTTTACAACCATTACAACTAGTATCCGGGGCAGTAGAGAGACGCCACACTCTGCCGATTCTATCTAACGTTTTAATAAAAGTTAGTGAAGGCGCACTTTGGTTAACGGGTACAGATTTAGAGGTGGAGTTAATTTCCAGTACACAANTGNAAGGGGACTTTGCCGAAGGTGAGATCACCGTACCTGCCAANAAGCTTTTTGATATTTGTCGTGGNTTGTCTGATGGTACAGAAATCAACTTTTCACTNGATGGCAATAAAGCCGTTATNCGTGCTGGTCGCGGTCGTTATACNCTNTCAACGTTNTCAGCCAGCGATTACCCGAATCTCGAAGACTGGGAAGGNGANGTTGAGTTTGAAGTATCNGGTGCAAATCTNAAACGNNTAATCGACAGNGTTCATTTTTCCATGGCACAGCAGGACGTACGTTACTACCTCAATGGNATGTCNCTTGAAACNGAAGAAAACCTGGTAAGAACNGTTGCTACCGATGGNCACCGTTTAGCACTTTGTCGACTTGATTANACNGCNGCTACCTTGCCNGCNCGTCAGGTTATNATTCCNCGTAAAGGNGTGCTGGAAATTTCNCGNCTGATTGAAGACGANGACAAGNTGTTAAAAATTCAGATTGGCGCGAANCATATTCGNATGTTTTCTACTGAGTTCATNTTTACCAGTAAGTTGGTTGATGGTCGCTTCCCNGATTATCGTCGTGTACTACCNAANGANGGNGACAAGATTATNCTGGCNAGTAANGACGTNTTAAANGATGCGTTNTCTCGTGCTGCTATTNTATCGAATGAGAAGTTCCGCGGTGTTCGTTTAAACATCTCTTCNGGTGAATTAAAGATTACGGCTAATAACCCNGAGCAGGAAGAAGCCGAGGAAATCGTNGATATCGATTATCAGGGCGATTCCCTTGAGATAGGNTTTAACGTTGCTTACTTAATTGATGTACTGAATTCTATTAANTCAAATAACGTTAAGATNAATCTNATGGATGCNAANTCNAGTGCGCTTATNGAAGACGCNGATGATGGTGCCGCGCTTTACGTTATTATGCCCATGCGCCTGTAGGTGCAGTGGGCCCGTCATTTTTGTAATCTTTGAATACATTGCCGAATCTCGATATTCGGCTTTGTTGTATTTAATCCCCGGTTTTTACTTCACTCAGAGCATAAGTATTGTTTTATGATTTTGGATAAGGTGCAGCTCACAAAGTTTAGAAACTTCGAGTCTGTGCAATTCAGTCCGTCTCCATCACTGAATATCATTACAGGTAGAAACGGTAGTGGTAAATCCTCGCTTCTCGAAGCGCTTCATTACCTGGGATACGGCCGTTCATTCAGAACTTCCAAACACCAATCGGTTATCAAACATGATAAAGATGCATTCACTATTTTCGCCAGCTGCCAGAATGACGACGGTAAACAATTCAAGATTGGTTTGTCTCGGGGCAATGCAGAACAGTTTAAGTGTAGCGTTAATGGCGAGCATTTTAAGCGTCTTAGTGATTTGGTGAGTCTGCTGCCTATCCAATTGTTTACCCCTCAAAGTACCGATTTGGTAATCGGGTCACCTTCAGAAAGAAGACGATTCTGCGATTGGGGATTGTTCCACGTGGAACAATCCTATTCAGAACTGATAAAAAACTATGGAAAGGTACTTAAGCATCGCAATGCGCTGTTAAAGGACTATAATGGACAATCCGCCCAAAATGATACGGGATATTGGGATCAGCAGATTATCGTGCTAGGGGAGCGTATAGATGCATTACGTGGCGAATACGTCAATAGATTGATTCCTGTATTCGAAAGCACATGCACGCAATTTCTACCTGAGTTTTCCGTCGAAATTTCGTATTATAGGGGCTGGGAAAAAGATAGCGATTTATCGCAGGCTTTAAATAAAAAGCTGCCTTACGATAGAAAGGTGGGATACACCTCCGTTGGTCCTCATAAAGCGGATTTACGCTTTAGGGTAAACAAGACCCAGGCCCAGGAAGTGCTATCACGCGGACAGTTAAGAATGGCAGTTGCTGCATTACAGTTAGCTCAGACAAAGCTATTTACGCTGGAAACCAGCAGGCACAGTATCTTTTTGCTCGATGATATTGGTGCCGAACTGGATGCAGAAAAAAGAGAACGGTTCATCGATGGGTTATTAGAAACTCAGACCCAGGTTTTTGTTACTGCCATAGAACAAGAACAACTTGAATTTGTGAATAAATATAAAGACAAAAAATTGTTTCACGTGGAACATTGCAACGTGAACGAGGAGTAAAACTGAATGTCAGAAGAACAGCATAATTACGATTCTTCCAGTATTAAAGTTCTGAAAGGGTTGGACGCAGTACGGAAGCGTCCCGGCATGTACATAGGTGATACCGATGATGGAACAGGCTTACATCACATGGTATTTGAGGTTGTAGATAACTCCATTGACGAAGCGTTAGCTGGACACTGTTCTGAAATCAAAGTGCAAATTCATACTGATGGCTCTGTTTCTGTTTCTGACAATGGTCGAGGTATTCCTACTGAACTGCACCCGGAAGAGGGCGTATCAGCGGCTGAAGTTATCATGACGGTACTTCACGCAGGCGGTAAATTTGATGATAACTCTTACAAAGTATCAGGTGGCTTACACGGCGTTGGTGTATCGGTAGTAAATGCACTGTCCAGCAAACTCAAGCTGACAATCCGTCGCGGAGGCAAAACTCACGAGCAGGAATACCAGCACGGTGTGCCACAACAGCCACTAGCCGTAATTGGCGATACTGAAAGCTCAGGTACTGCAGTACGTTTCTGGCCAAGTACTGGTACTTTCTCGGATGTTGAATTCCACTATGAAATTCTGGCCAAACGTTTACGCGAACTGTCATTCCTGAACTCAGGTGTATCAATTAAACTGAAAGATGAGCGCGACGGTAAAGAAGACCACTTCCATTATGAAGGCGGTATTCAGGCGTTTGTTGAATACCTCAATCGTAACAAAACACCTATCCACCAAAAGGTATTTTACTTCTCCAGCGAAAGGGAAGATGGCATCTCTGTTGAAATATCCATGCAATGGAACGATGGCTTTCAGGAAAATATTTACTGCTTTACCAACAACATTCCACAGCGTGATGGTGGAACTCACTTAGCCGGTTTCCGTGGGGCACTAACTCGCACCCTGAATAACTACATGGAAAAGGAAGGCCTCAACAAAAAAGCCAAAACCTCTACCAGTGGTGATGATGCACGTGAAGGGTTAACAGCGGTTGTGTCCGTAAAAGTACCCGATCCAAAATTCTCGTCACAGACTAAAGACAAACTGGTTTCTTCTGAAGTGCGTCCGGCCGTTGAGTCTGCCATGAACGAAAAACTGGCTGACTACTTACTGGAAAACCCAACAGAAAGTAAAATCATTGCCAGCAAGATTATTGATGCAGCACGCGCTCGTGAGGCAGCGCGTAAAGCCCGCGAAATGACCCGTCGTAAAGGGGCATTAGACCTCGCCGGCTTACCAGGCAAACTGGCAGACTGTCAGGAAAAAGATCCGGCTCTTAGCGAACTGTATATAGTGGAGGGTGACTCTGCAGGTGGTTCAGCCAAGCAGGGTCGTAACCGTAAAAACCAGGCTATCCTGCCATTGAAAGGTAAGATCCTTAACGTTGAGAAAGCTCGCTTCGACAAGATGCTGTCTTCTCAGGAAGTCGCTACCTTAATTACTGCTCTGGGTTGTGGAATTGGCCGTGACGAATATGACCCGGAAAAACTGCGCTATCACAGCATTATCATCATGACGGATGCAGACGTGGATGGCTCACACATCCGTACCTTGCTGCTGACGTTCTTCTACCGCCAAATGCCAGAAATTATCGAGCGCGGCTATGTGTATATTGCCCAGCCACCACTGTATAAAGTGAAAAAGGGTAAGCAGGAACAGTATCTGAAAGACGATGATTCACTGACCAAGCACCTCACTTCTATCGCAATGGACGGCGCTGAGTTATATACCAGTGAAGATGCGCTGCCTATCAAAGGTGTAGCACTGGAAAACCTGGTACAGCAGTATCAGGGCGTAGAGAAGATGATTGCGCGCATGTATCGGGTTATGCCCGTGAGTCTGTGGTACAAACTTATTTATACCAAAACACTGTCTACCGACGACCTGACTGATAAAGATGCGTTAGCCGCATTTGCCTCTGAGTTTACCAGCGCACTGGAAACACAGGAAACCGACGGTGCGTTATACAAGTACGAAATTAAACATGACGCAGAGCGTAGCGAATACTACATTGCTATTATCATGCGTATGCACGGTATCGACTACGAATATAACCTTGGCAGAGACTTTATCGAGTCTGCTGAATATCAGCGCATTAAAGGCCTTAATGAAGCCATTAATGGCATGATGGAAGAGGGAGCCTATGTTAAGCGTAATGAGCGTAAAGAGCCGGTAACCTACTTTGTAGACGCACTGGAATGGCTAATGGGTGAAGCGAAGCGTGGTCAGTATATCCAGCGCTATAAAGGACTGGGTGAGATGAACCCTGAACAGCTTTGGGAAACCACTATGGATCCGGAAAGCCGTCGTATGCTACAGGTCACCATCGAAGATGCCATTGCCTGTGACCAGTTGTTCACAACGCTAATGGGCGACCAGGTTGAACCTAGACGTGCCTTCATTGAAGCCAACGCATTGAACGTGGAAAACCTCGACGTATAGGTTACTGTTACCCGAATAAAGATAAAAGCCCGGCTAAACACGCCGGGTTTTTTTTGCTTTTCGATAACAGGCAGCTAAACATGACTGATGATCATGACAGCTGCAACAAACACAGTTACATTGGATAATTAACCAAACAAGCCGACTGCGGAATTGATAATAATGAAAAGACGACTATTACTTGCAGCTGCTATTTCTGCATCACTAGGTTTTATCTCGCCGGTTTTAGCCGAGCAAGATAGCTTTGAAATGTGGCCAGCTGCACAATACAACGCCAGTATTCCTACCAGCCAGGAAGTACTCGGTTACGAACTAGGTGAACGCATCACCAGCCATGCAGACACCTTAAAATACTATTATGCGTTACAGGCTGCTGCACCTGACAATATCAGGGTAGTTGAGTTCGGCGAAACCTGGGAAGGGCGCAAGCTAATCTACGCGGTAATCGGTTCTGAAGAAAATCTCGCTAATCTTGACCAATTCGCTAAAAACATGAATCGCCTGGCTGACCCAAGAACCACCTCTGCAAATGAAGCCAAAAAATTAATTACTTCTTTGCCATCGTCGGTTTGGTTGGAGCACGGTGTTCACGGCAACGAAATTTCCAGTACGGATGCATCAATGGTAACGGCCTATCATTTACTGGCCGCTACTAATCAACCCATGGTAAAAAAGATCCTGGATAATACGCTGGTGTTTATCGACCCTATGCAAAATCCGGATGGACGTATGCGGTTTATCAACCAGTATTACGCAACGGTAGGGCTGGAGCACAGTACCGACCGCCTGAGCGTTGAGCACAACGAACCCTGGCCGCGGGGACGTGCTAATCACTATCTGTTTGATATGAACCGAGACTGGCTGGCAATCACCCAGCCTGAAACAAAAGCGCGTATTCGCGTCATTAACCAATACAAACCTACCGTGGTCATAGATCTGCATGAAATGGGCGGCGACTCGAGCTACTTTTTTGTCCCTGCTGCACAGCCTATTAACCCCCATATGCAGAAAGAGCAGTTAGATAATAATGTCACCATCGGTAAAAACAACGCAAAATACTTCGACCAGTTTGGTTTCAGCTACTACACCCGTGAAGTATTTGATGCTTTCTATCCAGGCTATGGTGACAGCTGGCCAACTTTCTATGGTGCGTCCGCGGCAACTTATGAAGTAGCATCGGCCCGGGGTGAGCAGTTTGAAAAACTGGACGGCAGTATTTTGCACTACCGCGACACGGTACAGCGCCACTTCGTAGCATCCATGGCAACGGCCGAAACTACTGCTGAACATCGCGAAAAAATCCTCAGCGACTTTTATCTTTATCAACAAAAAGCCATTGAAGCAGGCAAGGATGATGATGAGCGAACCTTTATTCTGCCAAACGTCAGAGACAGGGCTGCGACGCATCGTTTAGCCACATTAATGGCTGAGCATGGTGTCCAGGTTAAACGGGCCTCAGAGAGCTTCAGAGCGTGCGGTGAACGCTACAAGGCTGGCGCATTTATTATTGATACCGCCCAGCCCAGAGGACTGTTTGCCAAGACCACCTTTACCCAACAGGTGGATATGGATAAAACCTTTGTGGCTGAACAGGAGCGTCGCCGGGCTAATAAACTACGCGATCAGATCTATGATGTCACCGGCTGGTCATTACCGCTGATGTTTAACGTGGATACCGATAGCTGTGACGATGCAGTAAAAGTAAATGGCAAGATGATCAGTGCCGATATGCCCCTGGGAGCAGAACTGGTAAACGCAGATGCTAAGGTGGCGTACCTTGTGCCCTGGGGTGATATGTCCGCGGGGCGGTTCTTAACAGCCGCACTGCGTGCAGGCATCCGGGTTAAGAGTGCAGACCAGGCTTTTAAAATGGAATCGGGCAGCTATCCTGCCGGTACGCTGATCGTAG
Source organism: Alteromonadaceae bacterium (assembly GCA_002691625.1). Lineage (GTDB taxonomy): Bacteria > Pseudomonadota > Gammaproteobacteria > Enterobacterales > Alteromonadaceae > Alteromonas. Next base: position 5,669 of record NZIK01000086.1, on the reverse strand, counting down.
AGGTTGCTCAGAACGATAAAAACCTGGCCGGGGAAATCGAACGGATTGCTACCGAGACCGGCGCCAGAGTAGTGGGAGTGGATACCAGTTGGGTGATTGAAGGTCCAAGCTTTGGTAGTGAAAACACGGCAGGCATGAGCGCACCGAAAATCGCCATGGCCTGGGATGAACCTACCAGCTCACTAAGTGCTGGCAGTCTGCGTTTTGTGATTGAGCGACAGTTCAATTATCCGGTAACGGCAATCCGCGCCGGCAATATGAGCTGGGCTAACCTTAGTGACTATCAGGTTATTATCCTGCCTTCAGGTAACTACGCCAGACATCTGGGGGCGGGCGGTGCAGAAAACCTCAAAGACTGGGTAAGCAAAGGTGGTGTATTAATTACCATAGCTAATGCGACTCAGTGGGCAGCCAGCGAGAATGTTGGTCTGTTGGATGTAAAACGCGAGTATGCCTTAAAAGACGAAGACGTAACTGCACAGGGCGATGGAAACATTGTTGAGGGCACCACCATCGAAAATCGCGAAGGTTTCCTTAACGCGATAGAAAACGAGCAGGAACTACCAGATTATGTAGCGGGTATTCTTACCCGGGTTGAAGTTGACCAGGAGCACTGGCTTACCGCAGGGGTGAATCCCGAAGTGTTTGCCATGGTTACCGGAAACGATATTTACAGCCCAATCAAACTGGATTCCGGTAAAAATGTAGCCTGGTTTAAGTGCCAGGATGAGGTGGTAGCCAGTGGCTATATCTGGGATGAGTTTAAAACGCAGAGCGCGTATAAGCCGTTCCTGATCCACCAGCCTATGGGTCGGGGAATGGTCATCGCATATACCCAGGAGCCAACAGTCCGAGCTTATCTTGATGGCTTAAATGTGATGTTCATGAACAGCATATTCCGCGCTTCAGCCCATGCTTATCCGCTGCGATAACGTTTTATAGTTGTCTGACATAAACAAAAACGGCGACATCAATTGAATATTGAGTCGCCGTTTTTTTATATTGATTCCCTGATTAAAGGGCGGTGATATTTAGCATTAAACTCGTATTCGGGCTGCCTTTTACCGTGAATCTGTAGGTTGCAGTGTGAGGAGGTGTGAAGCGCATGTTAGCGGCTTCTGCGCCGCAGGTTAGCGACATGGACTGTTTAAGTGCAATCGCCAGGCCTTTGTAACTGGCGCCACAGGTTTGACCGGTCGTCCAGTTGGCATTGGAAAACTTAAAGTCGTAGGGCTGCTCATCAGCAATCAGTTCAACATCCACGTACCAGCCGTTACTGCCACGCTGTAACTGATAAGCCGGTTTGGCTTCCCACCAGTTAAATACACCACGCAGGTACCAGTCTGAAAATACAATTTCTGGCTGCTTTTCCTGAAAGACCGGGTACTGACCGGTTTGCGTACAGGCTGTCATCAACAGGGATAACGGCAGAGCTAACCAACGTTTTTGCATGATTGACTCCAAACTAAAGAAAATAAAAAAGGGCACGCCTGGTGCCCTTTAATGTACTTCAATGTTATTTGGCTAATAACGAAATATCTGCGGTGGTGATAAACAGACTGCGCAGTAATAATAGCAGCGCCAGGCGGTTTGCTTTTATTGCCGGGTCGTCAGCCATAACCATTACGTTATCAAAGAAGGCATCGATACTCGGACGTAACGTTGCCAGCTGAGCCAGTACTTCAGTATATTCACGATTAGCCGCATGGCTGTGAATACTGGCCTGAATCGCTTTTATATCGTTATACAAGGCGATCTCTGCATCTTCTGAGAGCAGTGCCTCATCAACTTTCTGATCGCCTTCAACTTTATTCTTGGCAAGAATATTCGCTACCCGCTTATTCGCGGCAGCCAGCGCCTCAGCAGCTTCATTTTGCTTAAAGCCGGCAACGGCATTAATGCGCGCTAAGAAATCGGTTGGTTGCGTTGGACGGCGGGCAGAAACCGCCTGAATAACATCAGTCTCAACATCCTGATCGTGCAGTAAGGCATTAAAGCGGCCTAATACAAAATCGACTACCTGCTCGATGACGTCCTGATTGGTAAGCTTATCACCGTAGATTTCAGCGGCTTTAACTACCACATCCTGCAGATCGATCAGTAATGATTTCTCGGTGATAATCCGCAACACGCCGATGGCAGCACGACGCAACGCAAACGGATCTTTATCACCTTTAGGTAACTGACCAATGCCAAAAATACCCACCAGCGTATCGAACTTATCGGCCAATGCCACCGCAGCACTTTCCGGCGCTTCAGGTAACACGTCGCCGGCAAAGCGCGGTAAGTACTGCTCGTATAACGCATTGGCTACCGGTGCTGGTTCACCATCGTGCAGCGCATAGTATTTACCCATTACGCCCTGAACATCCGGAAACTCCATGACCATGTCAGTCATAAGATCGGTTTTGGATAACAGGCCTGCTCGTTGCGCGTGGGCGCTATCAGCACCAATGATATCGGCAATGTAACCCGATAACGCCGCAATGCGATCAGACTTTTCTTTTAAAGTCCCTAACTGCTTCTGAAACAGCACAGACTCAAGAGAAGCTAAACGTGACTCGAGAGACTGCTTTTTGTCGGTATTAAAGAAAAACTCGGCATCTGCAAGGCGCGGGCGGATGACTTTTTCGTTACCATGAATAATCTGAATCGGATCGTGACTCTCGATATTGGTCACAAACAAGAATTTATTGGATAAAGTGCCGTCTTTATTCAGTAAAGGCACGTATTTCTGATCGCCTTTCATGGTGTGAATCAGGGCTTCTTTTGGCACATCCAGGAAGGCTTCTTCGAAACCTGCCTGCAACACCACCGGCCACTCGACCAATGCGGCGATTTCATTTAACAGGCTTTCATCGTAATCGGCAATCAGGCCCAGTTCGTCGGCTTTAGCATTCAGTGATTCAGCAATGCTGGTTGCGCGGCTGGCGAAATCGGCTACAACATAATGGGCTTTCAACGCACTCTGGTAATTATCAGCGTGATCCAGTTCGAAGGTCTGTTCACCGTGGAAACGGTGGCCCTGAATGGTTCTGGCGCTGCTTAAGCCCAAAGCTGCGATATCAATCAGTTCATCACCATAAAGTGCACACAGCGTGTGTACCGGACGAATAAACTGAGTGGTGTAGTCACCCCATTTCATTGGTTTAGGGATAGGCAGTTTGGCAATTGCCTGGCTGACGATGTCTTTCAGCAGCTCACTGATCTTCTTGCCTTTTACTTCGGCCTTGTACATCAGCCATTCGCCTTTGTCGGTAACCAGACGGTCGGCATCTTCAACATTAATACCATTACCTCGGGCCCAGCCCATGGCGGCTTTGGTTGGATTACCTTCGGCATCAAAAGCGGCAGAAACCGCCGGACCACGTTTTTCTACCACTTTATCCTGCTGTGATTCTGTCAGGGTAGTTACGTACACAGCCAAACGACGTGGCGCGGCAAACCACTGCACATCGCTGTAGCCCAGATCGGCTGCACTTAACGCATCTTTGATGTTATCGGCAAAGCTTGAGCCAAGTTGGATAAGGGCTTTTGGTGGGAGCTCTTCACTACCCAGTTCAACTAATAAATTTTCGGTGCGCACCTTTTACTGCTCCTTCTTACACAGCGGGAAACCAAGCTCTTCACGGGCATTGTAATAAGCTTGTGCAACGGCTTTGGCAAGGGTTCTAACGCGTAAGATGTAACGTTGTCTCTCCGTAACAGATATCGCGTGGCGGGCATCCAGCAGGTTAAATGCGTGGGATGCTTTCATTACCTGCTCATAAGCCGGTAACGGCAGATTCTTTTCTATCAGCAACTGACAAGCTGTTTCGCACTCATCAAAGGTTCTGAACATGACATCAACGTTGGCATAGTCAAAGTTATAGATGGATTGCTCCACTTCGTTCTGGTGGAACACATCGCCATAGGTAACTTTACCCATTGGGCCGTCTGTCCAAACCAGATCGTAAATACTGTCTACACCCTGGATATACATGGCCAGACGCTCAAGACCATAAGTGATCTCACCGGTAACGGGCTTACACTCAAGGCCTCCCACTTGCTGGAAGTAGGTAAACTGGGTCACTTCCATACCGTTAAGCCAGATTTCCCAGCCAAGACCCCAGGCACCCAGGGTAGGTGATTCCCAGTTATCTTCTACAAAGCGAATGTCGTGCACCAGTGGGTCGAAGCCAAGCTCTTTTAACGAGCCTAAATAAAGCTCCTGGAAGTTATCCGGTGAAGGCTTGAGCATGACCTGAAACTGATAGTAATGCTGCAGACGATTAGGGTTTTCACCGTAGCGACCGTCAGTAGGGCGTCGGCTTGGTTGCACGTAAGCACTGCTAATAGGCTCCGGGCCCAAAGAACGCAGGAACGTCATAGGGTGAAAGGTACCTGCTCCAACTTCCATATCCAGTGGTTGAATAATCACACAACCTTGTCTGGCCCAGTAATCCTGTAAGGCAAGGATCAAGCCCTGAAATGTTTTAATATCGTACTTAGGCATACATTAACGACTATAACTGACTGATGACTTAAAGAGGTGGGTTAGTATACATTTTGTCAGGCCATGAATGTAGGCCTAGGGCGGCTTAATTACCCGCTTGTTGACTAAAAAGTCCGGTTTATTCCAACAAAACTGGCGTCGCTATGCGACGAGTATTACGGTTGACCTATCACAGGAGAGAAAAATGAGCGAAAGTGTTATTCGGTGTGGCTGGGTGTCGGACGACCCTATTTATCAGCAATACCATGATGAAGTGTGGGGGCGGCCTGAATATGACTCACAGCAGCTGTTTGCAAAATTGTGTCTGGATGGGCAGCAGGCTGGCCTGAGCTGGATAACGATTTTAAAAAAACAGGCGGGGTTTGAAGCGGCCTTTCATCAATTCGACCCGGTCAAAATTGCCGCCATGAACGACCAGGACGTTGAGCGACTGCTACAAAACCCACAGATTATTCGTAGCCGGGCAAAAATTAATGCCATTATTACTAACGCCAGAGCCTATCTGACACTTACCGAAAATAGGGAATTCAGTGATTTTATCTGGCAGTTCACCAACCATAAAACCGTGGTAAATCAGTGGCAGGACTACCGGGATGCGCCTACCAGTACCGAAGAGTCTAAGGCGATGGCAAAGGCACTCAAAAAAGCGGGTTTTAAATTTGTTGGCGAGACGATTTGCTATGCCTTTATGCAGGCTGTGGGCATGGTCAACGACCACACCACAGACTGTCATTGTTACGAAAGTGTGCGGGAATTGGCTAACTGCGGATAGCGCTCTTCACAGTAGGCGATAATAGCCGGCAGCTCTTTTAAAACCGGCGTTTCGTGTTGCTCTTCGATAGCTTCGCGGGCTTTGTCTTCATTGAAGCGCTGCTGTTTGGATAATGCCTTACGGTCTTCTAAAATGGCGAAGCCGCTGACTTCAGTAAACAGCGTGTGAATAGCCGGATATTCACCAGCATAGTCGCGGGCTTCTTCCGGCAGTGCTCTGAGTAGCCGGCAGATACGTATAGTACCTTCTGATACATTACACTGTTGCTGCTGCATCGCTCTGGCAATGGTGTGAATACTTTCAAACCGTCATTCCGCACCTAATTAACTGATTTATTTTTCTTGACACCGATCCCCTATTTTGATCTATTACTCATCTTTGGGTGCAGCAAAATGGCAATTT
>NZIK01000085.1 GCA_002691625.1 Alteromonadaceae bacterium | reverse complement strand
CCTGAACAGTCTTTCTCATCCAATAGGAGCGTTTCAGGTAGTCAGGCGGTTAAGGGGATACCGGCTCTGGGGCCGGTATGACAGATAATAAATTGTCATCCCAAACACTCTTGTCATCCCGGAAGCTGCGATAGCCCCTATCCGGGATCTCCTGAACAGTTTTACTGACTCAATAAGAACGTTTCAGGCAGTCAGGCGGTTAAGAAGCTACCGGCTTGGAGCCGGTATAACGATGTCTCTGTGCCATTGTGCAGAGGCTACTCATGGTGGCAATTACCCCTTTTATGTATCTAATTCATTACACTATAAGCTGGTAACAGATATTGAACTCTAAATAAGCTATGGCCATTGCACAGATATTAGTCTATATTTTGTAACTAATTTTTTACATAACTATCAATGTTGATAACCGTGTATCGTACATTTAAACAAGGATATTTAGCCTGATGCAGGACGTGCATATGTATATTCAGGTAGGCGTGCTCGCTATCGTGGCAATGATAGGGATTAGTTTTACCTTTGCACTTCCAAAACCGCGTCATCAGCTTAAAGCGAAATCGGCCAGTTATGCCCGCTGGTTTCTGGTCGCTTCCTGGTTGGTAGTATTTTGTCAGGCAATTGCTCATATCGGGTACCCTCAGATCGGTTTACCCGGCGTATATGCCGCAGCCATATTAGGCGCTTACATGCAGTTAATGTCGGTGCTAAAGCGGTACGGCACAGAAGTAAGCCAAAGTAAGAAATTTTCAGCCGCATTGCATATCGTTGGGGTTATGGTGGTTACGTCGGTACTGGTAGCCACCAAAGCCCCTGCCTGGATTGCCCACAGTCTGGCACTGAGCAGTGTGGCGTTCCCCGTCTGGCAAGCGTTGCGCTGTGTAAAACAACACTTCAGTACCGAGAGCATTGGTGGCCATCTGTTGTTTGGTGTGCTGTCGCTGGTAATTGCCCTGGTGCTGTTTGGCGTACCGGCTTATCTGACGATTGCGCCGGCAGACAGTCATTATCACCTGGCCGCTACTTCGGCATTTATGTTGGTGATCATGCTTATCTTTATGCTGGCCTTTGCAGTGAATATTCTGCAGTCGCTACTGCTTAAACTGCGCTCACAGGTGCATACCGACCCACTCACCGGCGCTAAAAACCGTCATTTCTTCTACGAAATTGCACCTAAACTCAGTGCTCACGCCAAACGTAAGCATGAAACCCTGTCGCTGGTGGCGTGCGATATTGATTATTTTAAATCGATTAACGACGAACACGGCCATGTGATTGGTGATATCGCGCTCAAGCGGTTTTGTGAAATCATTCAGTCGCAACTGCGCCAGGAAGATACGCTGATCCGTATGGGTGGCGAGGAATTTTTAATACTATCGCCGCAGTATGATGGCGATAAGGCCGCTCAGATGGCCGAACGTCTTCGCAAAACCATTTCAGAGACGACCATTTCGGCACGGGGCGTGAATATATCACTCACCGCATCCTTTGGTGTAATGCAAATGCCGCCTGGAGCAGATTTGTTTACCACAGTAAAAAGCGCCGATCAGGCACTGTTCGACGCGAAAGCCAACGGCCGTAATAAAGTCATTATGGTGTAACGGGCGGTTTAGCTTACCGCCAGCTTAATATCCGCCGCCTGCAGGTAGTTAATTTCACGTTCCAGATCCGCTGTCATGATAGGTTTGGAGTTTAACCAGCCTTCCGGAAAGGTCAGGGTAATAGCGCGTTTCTCAGCGGTCACATCAAACTCAGGTAAAAAACCTTCCTGACGTTTAATATTCAACAAAACCGCCAGGCGTAGCAGCGCAATAAGCTTATGGATATCTTCTTTACTGTATTGAGTAAAAGCGGGGATATCCTGCACTCGAATTTTCTTACGATGAAAGCGTACCAGAGTGGCCAGTAACTCCTGTTGGGCCTGGTTAAAGCCGGGCATATCCACGTTTTGCAAAATATACGCAGAGTGGCGTTGTACGCCGCGGGTATTAATTTGTAAACCCACTTCATGTAACAGCGCCGCCCAGCTTACTATGGCACGGTAGTCGCTGTGGCGNAGCTTCCAGTTTTTCTGGCAGGCGTCATACAGNGTTTTAGTAGTGTTGAGGACCATATTGGCCTGATTGGTATCCACATCGTAACGGGTGGCCAGACTCGATGCGGTGCGGCCACGAATATCTGTGTTGTGCAGCTCATCTTCCATCTGATACAGCACGCCNTCGCGCAGGGCGGCCGGAGAATAATGCAGTGCTTCGATCTTCAGCGCTTTGAATAAACCTATTAACACACACAAGCCAGCAGGAATAACGGCGCGGCGATCGTCGCTGATAGCCGGATCGGTAAGATTGTCGATATGGCCAGCTTCAATAAACTGCTTCATGATTTGCTTGAGGGCTTTAAGGGTCACCTCAGCTTCGTCAGTCGGCTCTTTCTGGCCCTGATGGACGACCAGGTTACACAGTGTTTTAATGGTACCTGAGGTACCAATACAACGCTGCCAGCCCATGCGGCGGTAACGCTCTTCNATGGGCTCCATTTCCTGTTCGGCGGCGGTGATAGCACGCTCAAACTGTTTGGCTTTTAACTCGCCGTTAGCAAAAAAGCGCTGGGTAAAGCTCACGCANCCCATTTGCAGGCTNCGGCACAGTTTAGGCGTTAACCCTTCACCAATAATAAATTCGGTTGAGCCGCCGCCAATATCCACCACCAGACGCTTGCCATTATCATGATTGGTATGGGCAACGCCTGAGTAAATTAAGCGGGCTTCTTCGGGGCCTGAAATCACTTCAATGGGGTAGGGGAGGATCTCAATGGCCCGTTTAATAAACACATTTGCATTAACGGCCTTTCTAAGTGTGTAAGTGGCCACTATCTTTACAGAGTCTGGCTCAAAGCCTTTTAAACTGTCGGCAATCACTCTAAGCATGGCCAGCCCACGCTCCATGGCCTCTTCAGACAGCACATTGTTGCTATCGAGTCCCTCGGCTAATCGCACCTTTTGTTTTACCCGGTGCAGAATTTGCACCGAGCCCGCTACAATGCGGGCCACNACCAGGTGAAAGCTGTTAGAACCGATATCCAGAGCGGCAACCTTACTGGCTTCGCGGCTGTCTACGCTGTCGAAAGAGGCGGGAGTTGGCGTCATTTATTTTTGCTCAAGCTGTTTTAAATAGGTGTAGATNTCTTCCTGCGANCGCAATTTCTTNCGNTTGCCCCNTTTAACATACTGGTTCAACTGGTCTTTGTCGATCTGACGAGCCTTCAGCGTGTCTCTAAACTGAATTTCCATGATATCGACAATTCGCTGTTGCAGGGTTTCATCGTAGATTGGCGCGCCTACTTCAATACGGTTGTCCATGTTGCGGGNCATCCAGTCTGCCGACGAAATATACACCTTGCGGTTACCGCCGCCGCCGAAGATCATCACCCGGGGGTGTTCCAGGAAACGGTCGACAATGGAGATCAGCTCAATGTTTTCGCTAAGCCCTTTAATGCCCGGGCGCAAACCGCACATGCCGCGCACAATCCCGCGGATCTTAATGCCGGCCTGGCTGGCGCGGTATAAGTCGTCAATCAGCTCTTTATCCACGAGGTTATTAATCTTAAAAGTAATTTGTGCCTCGTGGCCTTCTTTTAAGAACTGAATTTCCTGCCGGATCAACGACTGGATCTTAGTGCGCGCATTGAGCGGCGATATTTGCAGATGCTGAAACTTAAACCGACGATACGGGTAGGAGATCAGCTCAAACACCGAGTTGGCTTCTTCGGCCATTTCCTGGTTTTTGGTAAACAGGCTGTAATCGGTATAAATTTTGGCGGTTTTCTCGTTAAAGTTACCGGTACCAAAATGGGCATAGTGCATTAATTTGCCGCGCTCCTCGCGCGATACAATACACAGCTTAGAGTGGATCTTAAGCGACGGGATCCCCAGTACTACGCGAATACCGGCATCGGTCATGCGTTTCGACCACTCAATGTTGGCTTCTTCGTCAAAACGGGCGCGCAGCTCTACCACCACGGTGACTTTCTTACCGTTATCCACTGCATCAATCAGAGAGCTGACAATCCGCGACTGACTGGCTACCCGGTAAATGTTCAGACGAATCGATTTTACACTGGGGTCGAAAGCCGCCTGGCGTACAAATTCGGTAAAGTGCAGGAAGCGATGATACGGATAATAAAGCAGAATGTCGTGCGCAGTAATGGCTTCGAATACCGTGTTNTAACCNGAAAAGTCNTTGGTATCGATNGCCGGNAGNTTGCTGTTTTCCAGNTAATCCCGNCCCACATTGGGNAAGCCGATAAAGTCTTTAAAGTTACGGTAATGACCGGCNGAATGCAGGGTNTCGAGCTTNGTNACNTTTAAGCGTTTTTGCAGATCTTCCACCATGTCTTCNGGCATNTCCTGNTCGTGGATCACCCGCACCGGCTCGGCAATCAGNCGCTGCTTCATACTTTCNGACATTTTNTCTACGTAACTTTCATCAATNTCATCGTTGATGGANTANTCAGAATCCCGNGTCATCTTAAACGAGTANGACTCCAGGGTNTCGAANTTCACAAANCCGCGGAAGATGTCTTCCATACANAGCTGGATCATGTCGTCGAGCATGATGATGTGTTTGTTTTTGCGGCTNTNNTGCGGCGGNATNANATGNAAACGCGAGATTTCGCCGGTGGGNACCTGNACNGCAGCAAAGCGCGGNTTTNTNCCCTCGCGACGTAACGCTACATACAAGTANACCGCNGTNCCNTTNANGCGGCTCANCAGGTCGGTTTTCTTATCNATCAGAATGGGCGCNATGTGGCGCAGNACNTTATTAATAAAGTANTTACGNACCCANTCACGCTGATANTCATCNAGCTGATNTTTGGGNANNATATAAATATTNTAGCGNGCNAGGNTTTTNACCACNTCTTTNTGNATNNNGTCGAACTTNTTNGACAGCTCNACNACTTTNCGNTGGATCTGAANTAANAACCNGCGCTGGNGTTCGGCTTCCTCATCGTTACCGGCATTGTGGGCAATCAGAATCTGACGTTTTACGTCTGCCACCCGCACCCGGAAAAATTCGTCCAGGTTATTCGAGTAAATTCCCAAAAAGCGAATACGCTCAACCGCCGGATTATTTTTATCGGCAGCCTCTTGCAGTACGCGTTCGTTAAACGCCAGCCAGCTTAATTCCTTGGGATAATATAAATCAGTGGATTCCATATTGATAAATCACTATTTCTGCAATCAAAAAAATAGGCTATAGCCTGCCAGTAAAGTGTGACAGGCAGTTGACGACCCGGCAAAAAATCGCCGTTGAAGGTCGCAGGGACAATTACACAGTGGTAGTAATATCAACAACCAGATCGTTAGCTACCTCTTCCAGTGCTTCTTTCACGTCGTCGCGATCCACGTCGGCCGGAATGGCTACCCGCACTCGTGCTTTAAACATCTCGCTGCCCCAGTTAGGGGCGCTTTCGCAGGTCGAGTTAAAATGAATAATGTTCAGCTCAAAGCGGTTAAGCACATTGGTGAGTTCCTGCACTATCCCCGGGCGGTCGTTACCCATGACTTCAATGGTCAGCTCATCGGCATCCGACAGGGCGGATTCAGTGACCGACTGCGAGTGCACCTGCAGGCCATCCAGGGTGTTGAGGGCGGTAATGAGTTGCTGATGCTTATCGCCAGGCACGAGCGCTTCCACAAACCCGGCGAATTGCCCGGCCATATGCGCAAAACTACTGCCTTGCCAGTTGCCGCCGTACTCGTATACTTTTTTGGCCACGGCATCAACCAGGCCGGGTCTGTCTTTACCAATGATCGTGAAGATGACAGGCTTCATCCTCTTACTCCTTTATTGCGTCCTGAGTCGCGATCTAATTGCATCGCGCAGGCATTAACGGTACCGAATTACATCACTGTGACCTTGCGTGATAATTATTTTTGTTGCCTGACACTCGCGGCATACTGGTGATCAGCTTTATTAGGGTTAACCGCAACGGCTCAGTAGCAACACATCCCGCTTATTCGCAGCTTCCTTTAAGTTTCACTTGATCTTAAAATATCACAACTTACACTGCTGGGCAGTGCAATTTCACGCAAATCGTTGTTCTATACATGAATGTAGCATCTCAACAGGTATCATTCCTGAAAAAACGCTTACGTCGCGATCGGATTGCCCGGTCGGTGATCTCGGTGTTTGGCTACATCGTGTTGCTGACCATGGTGATGATCATTTGGCACCTGTTTTCCCAGGCCATGAATATTGCTGCCTCACCAGGGGTTAAACCGCGCCAGGAAACGCCGGTACTCGCAGGGGGTGAGTTTTTATATGTGGGGGATACGGCTAACGGTCAGGCGGCGGTCATTGCCGGGCCGGGATGCAGTGTGTCACTGGCCCGGTTAAACAACGGCATATTGTCGTCCCGCCAAACTCTGCGCCGGCCCTGTTCGCATACGCTGGATGTGGTGACAAGTTACGGCCTGCCTTATGTGGTGGATATCTCCGCTACCGGCCAGGTGCGTCTACTCCCCGTACCTACCGTTAGTCAGCCGCTCAGGCAATCCAATTTTATTGATACGCCGCTGGCCAATGAGATGTCTTTTGCCTTGCCACAAGAGATATGGGCACAGCAGACCGGCTGGCAAATGGCGGTGGGCGAACAGTGGATCATCATGCTGGTAAATACTCCGGATGAAACCCTGGTGCAGTGGATCAACCGTAACAGCCCCACGCAAATCGTGCGTCAGCAATACTCGGCGGATCAGCCCATGGTGTTGTTGCCCGATACCCGCCAGATCATGCTTATCAACAACAACGTGCTTACTTTTGTCGACAGCAGCAATCAGCGGCTGCATCAGCTTACGGTGGCGCAAAACGTGCGCTGGGCCGACAGCATTGTTAAAAACCGCTCAGTGTTTGTGGCGCTGGCAAATAACACCCTGGTGCGGTTAAGCCTGTATAACCAGGCTGGCATTCTGCGTTACCAACCGGCCTACACCATTCAGCTAGAGCCCAACGAAGTCCCCGTGGCGCTGTATGCTCACGCCAGCGTGAATGGCATTGCCGCTATTACCAGTCAGCAGCAGTTATTGTTAATTAACCGCATCAGCGGCGAAGTGGTAGAGCGCCTGCAACTGCCGGTGATACCCACAGGGGTTAGCTGGTTTGATTCGCGGGTGTATGCATATGGGCCGGATGCCTATATTCGCCACGAAGTACGCAACATGGCAGGGCTTAGCACCACCAACAGTTTATTAATGCCGCATTTGTATGAAGGTTATCCGGCTCCCGACCAAATCTGGCAAACCAGTAGTGCCTCGGACTATCAGGAAATTAAAATGAGCCTGGTGCCGCTGCTGATTGGCAGCCTGAAAGCCTCTTCGCTGGCGTTACTGATTGCCATTCCGCTGGCTCTGGGTGCGGCTGTTTATACGGCGTATTTTGCCCGTCCGCAGGTGCGAGACAGCATTAAACCCACCATCGAAATGCTCGAGGCTGTGCCATCGGTACTGATTGGCTTTATTGCGGCGATATGGCTGGCGCCGCTGGCTGAGCGATTCTTGTTTTCCATTGCGGTATTTATGGTGACCCTGCCGGTGATTTTATTGTTTATTGCGCTGGTGCAGCACCGCGTGGCGCAAAACGTTAGCAGTGAGTTGCAGAACTTTGCCGAAGCCGTGTTGCCGGTACTCGGAATAGTGGTGTACGGCTATATTTGCGTGGTCTGGGCACCTGACTGGCTGCTGGCCGCACTGGATGCCGACGACTTTACCTTTTTTGCCCATACCACCGAAGTGCCGGTAGGTAAAACCACCATTCTGGTAGCCATTGCATTGGGCCTGGCTATTTCACCCAGTATCTACTCGCTGGCTGAAGATGCCATCAGTGGGGTGCCACACAGCTTACGCCAGGCGTCTTATGCGCTGGGCGCGACCCGCTTACAAACCCTGCGCCGGGTGGTATTAAAAGTGGCTTTTCCGGGCATTGTGGCGGCCATGATGCTGGGCTTTGGCCGGGCCTTTGGTGAAACCATGATTGTACTGATGGTAACCGGCAATACACCGATCGCCGACTGGGATTTGTTTGCTGGATTACGGGCGCTCACCGCCAACCTGGCCATAGAGTTGCCCGAGGCCGAGGTGCACAGTATTCACTATCAGGTGTTGTTTTTAACGGCCTGCGTGCTGTTTAGCTTTACCTTTGTAGTTAATACCCTGGCCGAACTGTTGCGCCAGCGCTCGCGCCGGGTGAAAAGTCATGGGTAAGTGGTCGCTCCGGCAGTTCTTAACTAACCGTCAGCAGCAGTCTTATGTGATNAGCCTGGGCGCGTTTTGTGCCGGNTTACTGGTAGTTGCCCTGGCGTGCGTGCTGATGCTAATTACCATTCGCGGGCTCGANTATTTCTGGCCACGGCCGGTACANAGNATTNAGTTTGNNTTACCNGATGGCACNNCNAANCAGGTNTATGCGCAAATTAACGAACGCCATATAAACTCCGCGGTCGCAAGTGGCAGNGAGCCGGCCTTTGTNTTTCGNTATTCTGANAGCCAGCATCCCTATGGCCGTTCATTNCTGGTAGANGCCAATGCCGTNGAGGCNATCANCGAGGCANCACAAGCGGCTGATATTTTGTTAATCAACGGCACCCGGGTATTTAGCGAACCGTTAAGCATTCGCCTGCCNNANGGGCAATCAGGNGAGCTNNNNCAGTACGATGAGNTNCGCGACACGGTANCNNCNATNNGGGAACAAATNGAAANGGTNCGTAAAGAGCGNTTAGCCAGTGTTCACCGGGAGCTGGCCAGTTTGGATTTNCGNCAGGTNGAANAAGANGCCCCGGCNCGCTTACGCCTGTATGCCGANTTTGAGCGCTGGCAGCAGGAGGTGTTACGCCTGGANGCNCAACTNGCANATTATCAGCTGGTCACCCGGTTTAACAATGGCNGNGAGTTTTTAATTCCCCTTGATGACATCGATCGCCTCAGCTATCCGGGCCAGCTCGACTGGTTTGGNAANCTNGGNATTGTGGGNGCTGGNGTNGTGGCATTTCTNACCGACNCNCCCAAACAGGCCAACACGGCTGGTGGCGTGTTTCCGGCCTTGTTTGGCACCGTGCTGATGATATTTGTNATGACCATTCTGGTTACGCCGTTTGGCGTGCTGGCCGCGGTTTACCTTAATGAGTACGCCCCGGATAACCACTTAACCTCGGTAATTCGAATTTGNGTNAGCAATATGGCTGGCGTGCCNTCGATTGTNTATGGNGTNTTTGGCCTGGGNTTTTTTGTGTACCTGGTGGGCGGCAATATTGATGAGCTGTTTTTTAAAGACGCATTGCCGGCACCTACNATGGGNACGCCGGGGGTGTTCTGGGCGTCACTGACCATGGCTATCTTAACCCTGCCGGTGGTGATTGTAGCTACCGAAGAAGGATTGCGGCGCGTGCCTGAAGGCTTAAAGTCGGGCAGTTATGCACTGGGCGCCACCAAATTTGAAACTATCTGGCATACCGTACTGCCCATGGCCAGCCCCGGCATTATGACCGGCGTGATCCTGGCCATTGCCCGCGCCGCCGGAGAAGTGGCGCCGCTAATGCTGGTGGGGGCAGTGAAGTTTGCGCCC
The DNA here is from genome assembly GCA_002691625.1 of Alteromonadaceae bacterium. GTDB lineage: Bacteria > Pseudomonadota > Gammaproteobacteria > Enterobacterales > Alteromonadaceae > Alteromonas. The sequence goes on along the minus strand of NZIK01000085.1, from coordinate 5,727 downwards.
AACCTGCCTTTTGACGGCGAGTTTCCGTATCTTCATCTGGATCGCCAGTTTATGCANTTAGGCGTANTGATTTACGATGGNGCTTTTCATAGCCAGACCGANGTGCGCAGCGCTTCNTTAATGTTTGCCAGCTGNCTGTTGTTACTGGTGGTGGTTTTTGTGTTAAATGTACTGGCGGTGATATTGCGCCGGCGCTTAAGAAAGCGTTATTTACGCGGCTATTAGAGGTTGTGATCCCATGCTGAAATTGTTTGAACGAGAACAGCTCAACTTAGCAAAACTGCCNGAGGNNCAAACCGCCATTGAGGTGCGNGATTTGTGTTTGCGGTTTGGCGATAAGCATGTGCTCCACAACATCACCATGCGTATTCCNAAANACCGCATNACCGCNTTGATTGGCCAGTCGGGGTGCGGCAAGTCNACCCTGATCAGCTGNTTTAACCGCATGAACGATCTTATCGANAACAGCGTAACGGAAGGTGAGATTATCATTGACGGGCGCAACATTAACCGCAAGAAAGAAAACCTTTCTGTACTGCGCTCNCAGGTNGGNATGGTGTTTCAACGGCCTAACCCNTTCCCTATGAGCATCTACGATAATGTGTGCTACGGATTACGCCTGCAGGGGATTAAACAACGCCGCCAGCTGGATGACGCGGTAGAGCGGGCGCTGATAGAGGCGGCGCTGTGGGACGAAGTAAAAGATCGCTTATTCGAATCGGCCACCACGCTCTCGGGCGGCCAGCAACAGCGGTTAGTGATTGCCAGAGCGTTAGCACTTAAACCGTCGATTTTATTACTGGACGAACCTACCTCGGCGCTCGATCCGCTCACCACGCTTATAATAGAAGAGCTGATGGCAGACCTCAAAAAGCGTTGTACCATTGTGATTGTTACCCACAACATGCAGCAGGCCTCGCGGGTGTCTGATTACACCGCCTTTTTACATCAGGGCGAACTGGTGGAATACAGCGACAGTGATACCCTGTTTACGCTGCCAGAGAAAAAACAAACCGAAGACTACATTACCGGCCGTTACGGCTGATCAGGGGCTGTACAGGAGCTTATGATGCGACAGGTTGCACTCAATACACACATTTCAGGCCGGTTTAATATTGAGCTGGAAAACTTACGTAACTCGGTAATGGCCATGGGCGGNGAAGTAGAGCAGCAACTGGCGGATACCTTAAAAGCCATTGCCACCAATAATCCGGGNCTGGCCGAAACGGTCATCCTCAACGATTTGAAAATTAACTCAATGGAAATTCAGATCGACGAGGAGTGCTTACGCATCATCGCCAAGCGCCACCCGACTGCCAGCGATTTGCGCCTGATTATGATTATCTCCAAGGCCATCACCGATATTGAACGCATGGGCGATGAGATAGAGCGGATCGCCAGGCTGGTNACCAAACAAAAGCTNCCNNCNGATGTGGCGATNAANAGCAGTATGTTNTCGATAGGGCANCANGCNGNNGCCATGATGCGNGGNACNTTTGATGCNTTTGCCCGCCTCNATGANGAAGCGGCNCTGGAAGTGTACGATCAGGACAACAGTATCGACAGNGAATATAAAAAGCTGCTGAGCTATACNGCNGATGAAATGTCGCGCTCCGGCGANTCCATGGAAGACTGGCTGGAAATCCTCTGGGCCNTGCGATCGCTGGAAAGGATNGGCGACCGCTGCAAAAATATTTGTGAATATGTGGTGTCGCTNACCAGCGGGCGNGATGTTCGNCATACGCCGNTGGAGAATTTGCAGCAAAAGCTCGACAACATCAGCGAGAGCTAGCAACGAGGATGGCTGTCTTAAATCTGTAATATAAATGACATAATTGACTTAATAATCGCCGAACGGTGCTGATTGTCTGATTTATTGTGATGAATTATTAAAAATGGCCTATGGCTCGACGGCACTTTGCGCTAGAATGCGCCGCAACCATTAAGGTAATTGTATAAAAATTCAACCAAACCAAGATGCTTAAAGTTTTTTTATTGCCAGTACTGAGTAAACCGACAGAATTTGCTCAGACAACAGAAACTCAGTTTCCTGCATTTTTCGTGGCATACAGCTAGGCACAACCGGAGCGACTGTCTGTGGAAATCCTACAAAGTTATGGCATGATCCTGATTATCCTCGCTGCCGTTGTTGGTTTTGTAATGGCGTGGGGGATTGGTGCTAACGACGTGGCGAATGCCATGGGAACCTCAGTAGGTTCTAAAGCGTTAACTATCAAGCAAGCCATCATTATTGCGATGATCTTCGAATTTGCCGGCGCCTATCTGGCCGGTGGCGAGGTGACATCNACCATTCGTAAAGGTATTATCGATACCGCATACTTTATTGATATTCCCGAATACCTGGTCCTGGGTATGATTTCTGCGCTGTTTGCTGCCGGAATCTGGCTGGGCGTGGCGTCTTATCTGGGTTGGCCTGTGTCTACCACCCATTCCATTATTGGTGCCATTATCGGCTTTACCGCTGTTGGTGTGAGTATGGATGCCGTTGCCTGGAGCAAAGTGGGCGGCATTGTGGGCAGTTGGGTGGTTACCCCGGCTATCTCCGGCATTATTGCTTACCTCATCTATCAAAGCGCCAGTAAACTGATTTTCCAAACCGACAAGCCGTTTGAAAACGCGCAAAAATACGTGCCTTTCTACATGGCATTCGCCGGCTTTGTAATGGCGCTGGTTACGATTAAGAAGGGCCTTAAGCACGTTGGCCTGGATATGTCTGATACCTCTGGCTATTTGCTTGCTATCGCTCTTTCGGTAGTGATTGCCTTTATTGGTAAGTGGCTTATCAGTCGTCAGACTTACAGCCATTCAGACGATGCCGAACTGCAACGCGCTAACGTAGAAAAGGTGTTTGCCCTGCTAATGGTGGTAACTGCCTGTTGTATGGCTTTTGCCCACGGCTCAAACGATGTAGCGAATGCTATTGGCCCATTGGCGGCTGTAGTAAGCGTTGTGTCGACCGGCGAAATTACTGCCAGCAGCACACTGGCGCCGTGGATCCTGCCTTTGGGTGGGTTAGGTATTGTGGCCGGTCTGGCGCTGTTTGGTCACCGCGTTATCGCGACCATCGGTGAGGGCATTACCCACTTAACGCCCAGCCGTGGTTTTGCGGCAGAAATGGCGGCCGCCTGTACCGTGGTAATTGCTTCGGGCACCGGTTTACCTATTTCGACCACGCAAACGCTGGTTGGAGCGGTGTTGGGTGTGGGCCTGGCACGCGGCGTGTCGGCGCTCAACCTGGGCATTATTCGTAATATCGTGATTTCATGGATTGTAACGTTGCCTGCCGGCGCGATTTTATCCATCGCCTGCTTCTTCACTCTTAAGGCTGTTTTCGGCGTTTAATAGCGGCCAGCAAAGCTGCAGAGCAAAAGTATTCAGATACAAAAAAATCCGATGGTTTTGCCATCGGATTTTCTTTATGCGGTATGCACTTAGGTAACGCACCTGTTGCTTACGATTTAATACAAATCACCGTATTAGCGGCTCTATTTTTTGTTATTAGTCGTGTGCCAGAAGTTTAGACTTCTTTTCGATTTTGCAATCCAGAATACGCTGGGTATTTTTACGACCCAGGTAGGCGGCAATAGCGTACGGGTGCTTGCGTTTAAAAAATTTTGTGAATGCCTTAAGCATGGTAAGCCCCCTTTTTTACTTGGTTTTTCACTNTTTAAAATTACATTATTACAGTTTTGTGATCAAGCGGATTTTGCGGCTGATACAAATCAGGTTCGGTTATTCTCCACCCTGTAATAATTTAACTAATTGATATATAGATACTAATTTTTACGATTGATGTATCAAAATTAATTTAAATAATTCGCCGATATGGCTGGAAAAGCCATCATAGAACCATCATATTTAATCTATAGTATTAAATGCAGGCTAAAAATAATGGTGAGGCAGCGACCATGATTGGGCATTTCAACAACATTCTTTGTGTTATTACCAGTATCAGCGAGCAACAAGCACTGGTTGAACAAGCCTTACATGTGGCCGAAAGCCATCAGGCCTCGCTTACTCTGCATCTGGCTCTGGAAAGCTTGCCGCCAAATGCCAGNCTGGTAATGGCGTCATTCGCCTACATTGATTCGCAGCAGTCACTCAAAGAAGAAGCCCAGGAACGGCTCAGTGCTATGGTCGATAAGTTAAACGTTACTGAGCGGCCAGAGACTTTGGTGACGGTAGGCAAGCCTTATTANGACGTGATTCAGCAGGTAATGCATGCCGGTCATGATTTGGTGATCAGTCAGGCCAGAAGCGGTATGTCGGGCTTCTTATTGGGTGCCGACGCCATGCATCTGCTACGCAAGTGCCCATGCCCGGTATGGCTGATCCACGAAGAAACCGCGCGTAACTATAAATCGGTAATGGCGGCTGTGGATGTAAATTATCACTTCACCCGCGAAGAAAACCAGACTCGCTGGCAGTTAAACGAGGCGGTAATCGCCAGCGCTGCAGAAGTGGCCCTGCTCGAAAACGCTCGGTTACACATAGTGCATGTTTACGATGCTGCGCCCCGGCATATGATGCGCGACGGCTTGATGCGCAGCCATCAGCAGCAAATGGACAACGCCCTGGCTGAACTTAAAAAAGAACGTAGCGAAGAATTGGCCGAACTGGTAGACAGTCTGCAGCAGAAGTTTGACGAAAAAAGTTTAGGATACCTACAACCTGAAGTGCACCTGGCCGATGGCCACCCGGCAGAGGGATTATGCCGCATGGCTGAGTCGCTACAAGCAGATGTGGTAGTAATGGGAACAGTTGCCCGGGTGGGCGTGCCAGGCCTGTTAATGGGCAATACCGCCGAAGATGTACTGAGTAACCTCGACTGCGCAGTACTGGCCCTCAAACCAGATGGCTTCGAATCAATCGTGCCGAAGGAAAATAACTAACCCACAGTGCAGTTGTCTGCCCGTTGGTATTTCGCGTGAAATAGCCTCTCAGGAGGCTAGTCATGATCGAAAAATACCCGGCAGTTTATATACTCACTAATTCCTATAAATCCGTGTTCTACACCGGCGTAACCACCAACCTGTTACAACGGATATACCAACACAAAATGCACCTGGCCGACGGCTTCAGCAAGAAATACGGCTTAAAGCTATTGGTGTATTTCGAAATGCACGAAGACATCGAAGCCGCTATTCAACGGGAGAAGCGCCTCAAGCGCTGGCGCCGGGATTGGAAAATAAAGCTCATTGAAAAACAAAACCCCCACTGGCAGGATTTATACCCGCTAATACAGGGGTGACGCAGGGTGCAGAACATCGGTATGACTATTATATTCTTGTCATTCGGGATAATAAAATACTGTTATCCCGGCCAAACAACAGCTGTCCCCGGCCAATATTAAACAGTCATCCCGGCCAATAAAACACTGTCATCCCGGCCAATAAAATACAGTCATCCCGGCCAAAAAATTACAGTCATCCCGGCCTCCGAGCCGGGATCTCCCAAACAGTCTGGCTCAGCCCAAATAGTCTTTTGTGGAGATCCCCGCCCAGAAGCATGCGGGGATGACTATTTTTAACTCTGTCATCCCGGCCTCCGAGCCGGGATCTCACAAACAGTCTGGCTCAGCCCAAATAGTCTTTTGTGGAGATCCCCGCCCAGAAGCATGCGGGGATGACAATTTTTATTCCCGTCATCCCGGCCTCCGAGCCGGGATCTCACAAACAGTCTGGCTCAGCTTAAATAGCCTTTTAT
>NZIK01000084.1 GCA_002691625.1 Alteromonadaceae bacterium | reverse complement strand
AACACTACCTGGGTTGGTTCAGGTTTATGGATAATCCAGAAAACCTTAACGAAAACAGGCTCTTTTCGATTCAACAACAGTTAATCCGAACATAGCCATTATTTATATTTAAACAACCCCCACCAACAAACGCGATTTGACGTTGTTACTGCGATGGCTTTGCCTGTCAACTAATATTAGAGAAATTGACAAACTGAAAGTTAAATAAAAAACATTCTGCTGTCAAATAAATGGAACTTTTTATATCCCTCCCTGTCAGTCCTTAATTGTATTGAAAATCAATGCTTTATGGTTGTCACCCTGGCAACTTAAAGTTACAGCGATGTTGCTTTTTTTGTAATAACGTCATTATTACGGCGGAATAATTTATTTTGACCATTTTATGCACAAAAAAAGTTGTTCAGACCATCGGGGGGCAGAATAAAATAAAGGCGTGTTACTAACACGCCTCTAAGAATGTGCAGTGATGAGCTGCACACACTGGAGCAGATTAAAACTGGTATGAAGCGAACAAGCGCAGGGTTCTGGGCTGGCCGGGGCCAACAAACTCGGTAGACTCAATGTCATCGTAAATGCCTTCCAGCACTTCATCTGCTTCGCCGTAGGTACCGAAAGTTTCAAATTCGGTATCAAACACGTTCTCCAGGCGAAGTCCTACAGTTATACCGCTGCTGTGAGCATAAGTAGCACTCAGGTTAACCAGGGTGTAGCCGTCCAGTTCGCGGTTTTCATTAGCCTCATCGCCACGGAAATACTGGCCAGAGGCGTAATCCACATCGGCGCTGATATACAGGTTTTCAATCACAGGGTAAGTTACCTCAAAACCGGCCTGCCATTCAGGCTGGCCCGGAATGTTATCCCCGGGCATTACCTGACGTCCCGGACCCCTGGGATTTTGTGGGCTAAATGACACATAAGGCGTTTCAAACGTGGCCTGTAAATAGCTCACATTGGCTGAGATCTCCAGATCGTCGTATTGCTGCAGCAAGCTCAATTCGGCGCCCTGACGACGGGTTTTATCCACGTTCACAAAATAGCCTACCGAAGCACGGTCGCCCGCTTGCTGGAAGATAATGTCGTCTTTACTTTCACTGCGGAATATCGCTGCGTGTAGCAGGCCATTCTCCAGCGAATAATTTACGCCCACCTCGAGGGTGTCGGTGCGTACCTGATCAAGCGGCGGATCGGCCACAAAACCATTTGGCAGTTTACACGGGTCGTCTTCGTCGGCGCAGCTTAGCTCTGCCGGGCTTGGGGTACGTGAAGACTGGCTATAAGAAGCATAAGCATGGTAGCCATCCTTGCGGTAGTGCACCGTGGCTGAGGGGTTGAACCGGCTGAACTCATGGTTACCGTTTAGTGAGCCTTCGCCTACTTCCACGCCATCGACCATATCAATAGTAGACTTGTTGTAACGGCCGGCAAGGGCCAGTTGCCAGTGCGGGTTTAAGTCAATCACGTCACTGACAAACAGGTAAGTGTGTTTTACATCAGTATCCAGACGAACTCGCGAACCTTCGTCGAATACACCAATGCCGGTTACGCCGCGGCTGTCTTGTGGCGTATCGTTATCGAGCACGGCAAATTCAGTGTCACTTCTGAACGAGATATCAGCAGTATCCAAACCCAGGCCAACTACCCAGTTGTGGGTTAACGAGCCTGATTGCGTCACGCCGGCAAGCTCAGCACTTAAACCATAGCTTTCCTGCTCGGTTAAGCTGGTGTTGGCAGTACCGTCCAGGGTATCCGGGTCGGCATTTGAGATATCTTCCAGTGGCACCAGCGGAGCGAAGCCAACAAACTGAATGGCATCGTCTTCCTCAAAGACTTCCTCTTCTTCACCTGCTTCCTCACCGTCTTCAGCGCCCTCGGCTAATTCGGCTTCTTCATCTTCTTCACACAATGTTTCACCATAGCCTACGTCACATTCCTCGTAATCACTGTCGTCACCATTGTAGGTTTCGATTTCATTTTCACGGAAGTAAGCGTTAACACGTACCACTAAATCGTTGTCGAGTTGCCATTCGTGATTCAGGTTAATAAAGCGCAGACTGGTAAAGGTTTGGTCCGGGCGGGTGTAAATGGCATCGCGGCCTTCATAAGGGATCAGATCAACCGGAATAGCACCGTTACCAATCAGGTCGTTATCGTTAGCAGCCAGGGTAATCCGGGTGGCTGAGTTATTACCTTTATGGGTAATGTTAGCCAGGCCTTGTTGAATATCACTGGGTGAATAGTCGCGCCAGCCATCTTCTTCGTATTTATTAACGTTGATGTAGTAGCCCCACTCACCATTGTTGCCACCGGACTCCAGGTTAATGCCCTGCTGACCAAAGTCGCCGCCCATCACGGTGACTTTGTTATGCGGGAAGCTAAAGCCGTCTTTACTGTTTAAGATTAGCGCGCCGCCCAAGGTGTTCTGACCGAATACCGGGTTAGCGCCCGAGACTAATGTTACCGACTCAAGCGCCGATGGCGGGATCAGATCCCAGTTTACCGTGTCACCGAAGGGCTCGTTAAACCGGGTACCATTAAAATACACCGCCAGGCCCTGAGGTAAGCCCAGCAGTGGTGAAGCGGTAAAGCCACGGTATTGTAAATCGGCCTGGAACGGGTTGTTTTGTACGTCGTTAATCGACACGCTCACCAGTTGGTTATCCAGGATCCGCGCCAGTGAGTTGCCGTTGTCTACATCCAATGCATCCGCATCAAGGTGCTGGCTGGCAGGCGAATACTCAGTTAAGCCTGTAACAAAACTCAGTGGTGACTGTCCATAAACAGTGACTTTTTCGATATCACCCTGATTGTCCTTGGCTTGTGCCTGAAAACTGCCTGCAATACAGGCTGCAAGGTAGAGATAAGAGGGTTTTTTCATTGCGTTACTTCCAGTCCGTTCATCGATACATTACGCTGCTGGTGGGTAATACCAGAGCTTGTATTTTTTGTGTAATAAAGTGGTTAAGGCAACGTAAGTATGGGAAGAGTTGCGCGGTTATCCAAGGGAGCTATTCCCTTATGTAACCGGGAAAAGTTCCCGGTTTTAGCCACTGCGACTTTCGCTACAGACCAAGTAATTAGCGATATAGTGCTAAAGTAGTAATGCTTTGCTGGCGGCCGTGCACTTCGCTGTAGTATTTAGAATTCACTTTCCTTTATGATGCAAAGCCTTTTTCTTAACGAGCAGGTGCTGCAATCATGACAAAAGCCAAAATACTGGCTGTCCCTACCAATATCATTACCGGCTTTCTTGGTGCGGGTAAAACCTCAGCCATCTTACATTTATTAGCGCAAAAGCCAGCGGATGAACGCTGGGCCATTCTGGTTAATGAGTTTGGCGAAATAGGCATTGATAAAAGCTTGTTTGAAGGTCAGTTAAATAACCTGAACAATGTGTTTATTCGGGAAGTGCCGGGCGGTTGTATGTGTTGTGCCGCGAGTCTGCCGATGCAGATTGCCCTTAACCAGCTACTGGCAGAATCACGTCCTCATCGGCTTATAATCGAACCCACCGGTCTTGGCCACCCTAAGGAAGTCATGCAGGTGCTCACTGCTGAGCACTATCAACCGGTGTTATCCATTCACAAAACCGTTACCTTAGTGGATGCGCGCAAACTGAGTGATGCAAGATATACCAGCCATGATACCTTTAATCAGCAACTGGCTATCGCCGATGTTGTTGTTGGCAATAAACAGGATTTGTATAGCACTGACGATGGTGAGCGTTTAGCACACTATGTGAGTGAACATTGCCTGGCGGGTACGGAACTGATGCTGACCGAGCATGGGCAAATGTCGCTGGCAAGCCTTGACGGGACCGCTGAAAATTATCAACAGCCGCAGCATCATGAAAAGCATGCTCATCAAGAGCATCATCACCACGATCATGTCCATCATCATACTGTCAGCGATAAGCCACCTACTGCAGAGCAAAAGTTGCCCGTTGGAGGGATGTTATCGGCTGAAAACAGCGGCGAAGGGTTTAACAGTGTGGGTTGGCGCTTTGCACCGGATTGCGTGTTTGATTACCACCAACTGAGTTTACTGCTAGCGAGCGTGGAAGCGGAAAGGCTAAAAGGCGTATTTATCACCAATGCCGGCATATTTGGCTACAACCTCACGGCAGATGGATTAACCGAAATAGCCCTTGATGAGAGTGTTGAGAGTCGGGTTGAGATCATCGCAACAGAGCTTCCCCCTGATTTGCAGGCTAACTTGCAGGCGTGTGTAAGTAGTGCGATGAGTTAGCCGATTTTATATATATTGGATTTACTACGGTTGTTAATTGTTATGTTATATTATTATAAGAGTTTTCCGGAGTGCTTGTTAGTCGCAGAAGAAGTGTGCAGAAATAGACACCGTTTCAATTCATTGGTTAAGGGTATAATCTGGACATAACAACAAGGTGTAGTGAAAATTGACATTGCCAGAAACGAAACCAGTACAGTCGATTAGCCTCGAAAATGTGACCTATCAGTATCCCAAAAGCACTTCCCGACTGGGCTTTCCCCAATGGCAGGTAGCGCAGGGCGAACGTCTGTTTTTATATGGGCCCTCAGGCTCGGGGAAAACAACTTTGCTAAACCTGCTGGCTGGGATCCTGACCCCGGATACGGGCAGCGTAGCGTTGTTGGGTAAGCCGTTTTCAAGTCTGAGCGAGGGCAAGCGTGACAAATTCAGGGCCCGCCACATTGGCGTAGTCTTTCAGCAGTTTAATCTGGTGAGCCATTTAACCGTGGCGCAGAACATTGCCCTGGCGGCGCATTTTGCTGGCGGCAGTCAGCCGGGCCAAGAGCAACTTGCCGCGCTTATCCAGGCATTGCAGTTGCCGGCAGAGGTACTAAACAAGCAGGCCAGCCAACTAAGTGTGGGGCAGCAACAGCGAGTGGCTATCGCCAGAGCGTTAATTAATCAGCCGGAGATCCTGCTGGTGGACGAACCTACCTCGGCGCTGGATGCCGACGCACGAGATGCGTTTATGCGGCTGCTAACCGAGTTGTGCGAGCAGCATCACACGACGTTGATTTTTGTTAGTCACGATCAGAGTCTGAGTCAGTATCTGGATAAAAGTGTAGCATTAAGCGCAATTACCGCTCCTGCGGAGGCTTCGTCATGCTGATGTCTTTTTCCTTAAGCAGTTTGCGTAGTCGCGGTAAATCACTGGCACTTACCTTTTTGTCGCTGCTGATCAGCGTAAGTGTATTGCTGAGTGTGGAACACGTGAGATTACAGGCTCAGGAGAGCTTTAACCGAACAGTGTCGGATGTCGACCTTATCGTTGGTGCGCCAAGCGGTCAGTTAAACCTGATGCTTTACACGGTATTCCGTATGGGCAGTCCAACCAATAATATCAGTTATGCAAGCTATGAGATGTTGCAACAACACCCGCAGGTAAACTGGGCCATTCCCATTTCATTAGGTGATGCCCATCATGGTTATCGCGTGCTCGGCACCAATCAGCAGTATTTTGATCACTATAAGTTTGGTAACAAGCAGCCGTTAGTGTTTAGTCAGGGGAAACCCTTTAAAGGGGTGTTTGGCGCGGTGTTGGGCGCTGATGTGGCCAGTGCGCTTAATTATAAGCCAGGTGATGACATTGTGATTGCTCACGGTCTTGGCGCGGTGAGCTTTCAGAATCATGACGATTCACCTTTTACCGTTACCGGTATCCTGGCTCCCACCGGTACGCCGGTAGATAAAACTGTGCACGTTTCATTGCAGGGAATTGAGGCCATGCATTTGCCGCATGCCCGGCTTGATATCGTGTTAGAACAGCCAGATAACGTGACTAATCCGGCCGTACAGCCCGAAAGCATTACCGCGGTGATGGTGGGCCTCACCAGTAAGTTTGCCACCTTTACCCTGCAACGGGAGCTGAATAATTACCAAGATGATCGTCTGATGGCCATTTTACCAGGCGTAGCGCTTACTGAAATGTGGCAGATGATGTCAAGCATCGAGAACCTGCTGCGCTTTATCAGTCTGCTCATTATGCTGTCTTCCCTGTTCGGATTATCCACTATGTTGCTGGCGTCGATGCAGCAACGTGAAAAAGAAATCGCCGTACTGCGCATTATCGGTGCCGGGGCCGGTACCATATTTCGCTTAATCTTGATTGAAGCCATGCTGTTGGCCGGGGCGGCGAGTGTTACCGCTGTAGCGCTGGTAACCGGGGTGTTTGCAGCGGCCAAAGAATGGTTAGCCAGCCACTACGGGATGTTTATTTCGGCAAATCTGCTAACTCTGCACACCGCAATGGTGGTTGGCGCGATAATGCTGGCAACACTGCTTTGCAGCCTGCTACCCGCTATTGATGCTTACCGGGGCGCCATTAACCAAAGGCTCTGATAACTGGGTGAGGCCCGGCAGACAGCCGGGCCTTCAACAACAGGTTTATTGACCGAGGCATTGCCCATCATTTTTACGGGCCGGGAAAATGCTATTAAGCGTGGCGATTAACTTCGCGTAATCGTTGGCCATCCGCTCCGCCTGCACCTTTGTTAGTACCTGCCCCTGCAGTTTTTTGCGCTCGGCTTCTACATGGGTGTAATGAAAAATCCGCATATCGGTGTTGTGCTGCTGCCAGGCGTTATCCATGTTTTCGATATTGTGTTGCGAATCATCGACAAACACGATGGCGTCAAAATCACGCCCAGTTGTATTGAGGATCCACTCCAGCATGGTGCCTTTGTTCATACCTGTGGTCATCATCAGGCCGCGGCTGTAACTCATTTCACGTTCAAGTTTTTCCCGGTAAACCGGGTTAGCGTTATCCACAGGCATAAGCGCTGCCTGGCTAACATCAATGCCGTGGCGTAACAGTTCGCGCTCGGTTGCCGCGCGATTTTTGGGCGCACGGGAAGTGAGTAACAGCAGGGTATTGCCGGCTTCCTGCCAATCGTTGAGTAACGCCGGAACCTGAGGTTCGGTAAGATTCATTGGCGCCAGTTCATAGAGCAGGCTGATAGTGTCTTCAAACAGGCAGCTCACCTGTTGCTCAGGCGTGGGCTTAACCGCCAGTTTACCGCGTTGCCACTGGTACCAGATATCGCCGCCCAAATCGGTGGCACTGGTCAGCAGCGTATTATCAATGTCGGCAACGATAAGGACGTTTTCGGCACCGTAATGGCTATTGAGGTTTGCCACAACCGGTGCAATCTTATCGAAAGTGTGTGCTTCGGTGACGGTAACTTCACGGTCGACGGTTGATGGAGTGCTGCTGCAGCCGGTGGCAGTCAGTACCAACGCGAAAAAGACGGCGCGAAGTGCGGTATCAGGGAAAGAAATTGAAAGCATAAGCATTATTGTTGATTAAAAGTTCTGCGTAAAACACCGTAATGTAGCAGATTTAACGGTTAATCGACATGCCTTATGGGCGGTTTGCCAGACAGACCACTAAGCGGTGTAATTGACCAATACTTAGTGGTAAAGCTTTATTCTGCGCAATGCCATTTTTTCTAAATTCATGAAAAATAGTGATTTATTATCTGGCGCGGCAATTGCTTCAAAGTACGCAGTTTAAATGGCATTGAACAATACAGGGAGCCTCCGTCATGGTAAAACTTGAAGATCGTCCTATCGAGCAGGTCAGGGAGGAAGTTATCGATAAGCTGATTTATCACTACAGTCATGGAGTGATTTCGGCCGAAGCGTTTGAACGCCGCTTGGATAAAGCGATGGCCAGTCAGGACCATCAGGAAATAGCCGATCTCGCGGCTGATCTCACCATGCAGGTCGATGGTGACTATACCCGTGAAAAAGAGCGAAAGCTCAATATTAATTACAGTGCCGGTGATGTGCCGGACAATGAAACGGTGATCAACATTATGGGCGGTTCAGATCGCTCCGGACGCTGGAAAGTACCCGCCGAAATTCGCGTGCTTAGTCTCATGGGTGGCTCAGACATCGACTTTACTGATGCTGTGTTTACGACCCCAAACGTCACTATTAAAGTGTTGTGTGTGATGGGAGGTATCGACATCAAAGTGCCGGAAAATGTCAACGTCGTCACCAAAGCATTTTGTTTAATGGGCGGCCTCGACAACAAAGCCCCGTCAATTGCTGACCGGCAGGCACCAACCATCACAGTGGAAGGCTTCGTATTAATGGGCGGCGTGGATATTGGTCTTAAACGCACCATCAAAGAAAAGTTTGTCGAGCTGGCTAACCAGATGAAAACCCTTTTTGGCAGTTCCCAACGCTAGGCTCCCGGGGCTTTTGCAACAAGGCTATAAGAGTTACATAATTCTGCTGGCCAGTGCCTGTGGATTGTGGTGTGACTCGGTCAGGGTATTCACAGTTAATTGCAACGTTGATGAGTGAGAAACAAAAGCACCGTGTAGTTCGGATGCCGGCCACTACCTGTGTTAAGGCGATGGAAAAAGAGCAACTGCTGCTGGAACAGGTGAAGCAGGGCAACTTTAGCCAGGGGTTATTGTTGTGGCGCTGCACAGCGCCGGCCATCGTTTTACCGGCTGGCAGAAAGTGGCAGATAACCGAGCCGTTAAGGGAATGGCTGGCGCAAAGAGGCTGGGATATTTTGCAGCGTCGCTCAGGCGGTTCGCCGGTTCCACAAAGCCCGGCCATGCTCAATATTGCTCACATGTACACCCTAACTGCAACGCAGTCTTATTCTGTTAAAGGCGCATACCAGAAGCTGTGTGATAGTCTGCTAGACTTCTTTGCCGCACTGGATATCAGCGCCGACATTCATGCTACCCCGTATGCTTATTGTGATGGCGACTATAACCTGAACATTAACGGTCAGAAAATTGTGGGCACGGCGCAGCGCGTGCTGACTGCCCCGGGCGGGCGCAAAATTGTGCTGGCGCATGCCTGCCTGCTGATTGATGATGTGCTGGAAAGCATTATTCCGCCGGTGAATGCGTGTAACGAATTCAATAATATCCCGGATAGAGTAAAGCTGAATGCCCACACCTGTCTAAATCGCCATCTCGCTGATTCACTCACTACCGATGAGTTGTTCACGGGATTAATCCGGGCTTTTTCTCGTCACACGGTTTTTTCTTAACGGTTAAAAAGACTATACTGCGTTCTTTTTTCAACCCAAGGACATTCAGTTAATGATTGTAAAACTTGTTCGCAACGCACTGGGTCTGGTTATTGTATCCGTTGATGTAGTAACTCGCTGGAGTCGGGTGAAGCGTACCCCGGAAGCACAGCAAAAGGTTGCTCAGGCTGCTGAGGGGATGACCCTTTACCACTTTTTTGCCTGTCCGTTTTGTGTCAAAACCCGCCGAGCTATTCATAAACTGCGCGTACCCATTGAAAAGCGCAGCGCCGTGCAGGGCTCACCGCACCGGGAAGAACTGATTCAGGGCGGCGGCAAAGTGCAGGTGCCTTGTTTACGTATTCAGCACAGCGATGGCCGGGAAGAGTGGCTTTACGAATCCAAGCAAATTATTGGTTACCTTAACAAACAGTTTGGCCCTGCCTGAATACTTCAATTGATGCCGCGGTTGCCTGAACAGCTAGCATCCGCGGTAGCATAACCCTGGTTTGTTTTACTCCCCACTCTCAGTTTTACAGTCCTCACAAAGTTTAAACCCCTGATTCCCGAGACCAGTGTAGTACCTGCGTGTTGACGCTCAAATAAAAATGGTTATCATTTACCTTTCCGCAAGGGTGCCCTGACAGCCAGGATATTCCTGCCCCCAAATGGGTTCACAGCACGTACTGCATAGCAACGATAAGGGTATTTCGTTATGCGATTTTCACTGGGCACGGCCCGTCAATGGCACTGGATCAGTGCTGCCGTTTCGCTGGTTGGCATGCTGCTATTTGCCGTTACCGGCATTACGCTTAATCACGCCGCAGTCATCCCTGCATCAATTTCCGTTACCACTGTAGAAAGTGAAGTGCCCGCCAGTGTGTTAACGCACTTACAGGACTTACCCATGGCAGCAATGCCTGCGCCACAACCGGTTCGCCAGTGGCTGGCCAGTGAACACAGTATTAGTGTTCCGGCCGATGTAGCGGGAGAATTTGATGGCATGGAGTTTTACCTGGCCTGGCCGGGGCCTGGCGCCGATCGCTGGCTGGCCATCAACGTGGATGACGCAGCACTGCTATATGAAGGTACAGAGCGCGGCTGGATTGCTTATTTTAATGATTTACACAAAGGCCGTAATACCGGGTCGGTGTGGTTTGTGTTTATCGACGTAATAGCCATTGCCATGATTGTGTTTACCCTGACCGGGTTATGGTTACTGGTAAAACAGGCCTCTCACAAACAGTCAACCTGGCCCGTCACCGCGCTGGGATTATTGATCCCAGTGGTCATCGCACTGGTTTTTATCCATTGATGCCGGGCGGGGAGCAGTTTGAATGACAGATAACCAACGACTGTGGCTGGCTATTGCCCTTTGCCTGGCTTATTGCGCATGGGTAGGCTTTATCATTGTTAGCCATTATGCCCGGCAACGAGAGCGGCGGCATGTCACTACCGGTGCGTTTATTGTGGCTTACGCCAGCCAAACCGGCACGGCAAAACAGTTGGCCGAATTCCAGGCTGAATTGCTGGGTGCAGACCGCCCGGTGAAAGTCATCGCCTTAAACGACCTGGCCATTGATACATTGCGCAAAGCAAGCGATGCACTGTTTGTGGTGAGTACCTATGGTGACGGTGAGCCACCCGATAATGGCCGACGATTTTACCGGGCGTTGCAACAACATAATAAACAGCACAATACCGCATTACCTCAATCCCTTTCATACCGGGTAATCGCTCTGGGGGATAGTCAGTATCCAGCGTTTTGTGCTTTTTGGCGAGCAACTCGATGAAGCCCTTCAACAGGCCGGTGCTACAGCCATTGCAGATCTCGAAAAAATCGACCGGGCAGAGTCACAGCCCCTGCCGGGTGATGTTTCTGAGGGGGCTGATAGTCCTCTTACTTCAAGTACCTGGCGGGTCACTGAGCAACAGCAACTCAACAGTGCAGACGGCCGGGAACTTTTCATGGTGACACTGGATGCCGATCAGGCATTGCCCGCCTGGCAGGCCGGTGACATTCTCGACATTCAGCCCCACAACACTAACACGGCCATCGCTAAATGGCTTGAAAAGCATGATCTTAACCCGGATACGGTCATCGCAGTTGAGGGCACGCTAACCCCGCTTGAACTTGTATTGCAAACCCGCCAACTGACTGATTTATCCGGGGCTGGGAATGCAGAGCAATACATTCTAAGCATGCCCTTGTTACCTTTGCGCAGTTACAGCATTGCTTCTGTACCTGAGGAAGGGCAGCTAAAACTGATTGTCAGAAAACAGTATTACCCAAATGGTACGCCAGGTATCGGCTCCGGCTGGCTGACCACCTATGCGGGCGGTGAAGAGCCATTTTGTGCTTACGTGAAGGACAATCCGCTGTGCCATATTGCGCAACTTGATGTACCTCTGGTGCTCATTGGCGCGGGCAGCGGCCTGGCGGGCATTCGGGCGCAACTGGCAAAACGATATTATGCCAAAAGTGACGCCGATATCTGGTTAATTTACGGTGAGCAGTCGCCGCAACTGGACAATGTTATTCCTGCCGTTATTGAAGCGTGGCAAACCGGGTTTGCCGGGCTTAAGATTCAGCAGGCCTATTCGCGAGGCGAGCCAGGGCAATATGTACAGGATGTCATGGTCGCGGCAGCTGATGAACTGCAAAACCTAATCGCCCGGGGAGCGCATATTTATGTATGTGGCAGCCATCAGGGGATGGGGCAGGCAGTGCACCAAACGCTAACTGACATACTTGGTGAAGATGCATTAATGCAGCTTATTGATGAACAGCGTTATCATCGTGATACCTACTAGGGTGTGGTGCTGGCGGCAAATACTAATCAGGCAGTAGTTCATAAGTAGTACAGATGCGGCTTAAGGGATAATGTTAATCCATTATGCCGAGTGGTACATATATACTCATTTAACAGATGAGAGTATGTCTATGAAAAAGTGTTTAGCGTTTTTGTTGGTAGCCTTTAGCAGTTTTACCCTGGCTGATGAGTGCGCTGTGACTATCGAAAGTAACGATATGATGCAGTTCAACATGAAAGAAATGTCTGTGCCTGCCTCGTGCGATACCTTTGAGGTAACGCTAAAGCATACCGGACAGCTGGACAAGAAATATATGGGCCATAACTGGGTTTTATCGACTACTGCCGATGCCCAGGAAATTGTTAACGGCGCCCTGAAAGCAGGTCCGGATAATAATTATCTGCCACCGGGCGATGAGCGTATTATCGCGGCGACCAGGATTATTGGCGGCGGCGAGCAGGACACGATCACGGTAGATGTTGCCGGTTTAACTGCTGGTGAAGACTACACTTTCTTTTGTTCATTCCCTGGCCACTTTGCCATCATGAAAGGCGCGTTTATCGTTAACTAACCCATCCCGGCTAATCGCCTTTAGCAAAGGGCGGTTAGCTGACTTTCGCGATTATCTACCCCCCTCCACGTACTCCACAGCTGGTGATGAAACCTGATACTGGTTGGTCGCTAAGCATATCCTCCTAAGCCAAAATTTGTATCCCCGTACTGGTAACTTAGGCTTAGTAATGGCTGGTTTATTCATCAGGTATCGCCTGGTTTTGTATTAATAATATTCACAATATCAGCTTGTTATAGCACTGGCAGAATACTGGATGGCTGCTAAGCTTCAGGTAAGTACTGAGAAGAGCCCCCTCGGTTTGTAAGCTGTAAAGCAAACAGCCTGGTAAGCTTCGAAAAATGTAAGGTGTAAATGTGAGTGAACCAAGATGTGGTAATCCTTCCCGCTCTTCAGTGATGCGTCCTGTGTGGATGCTGCTGGGCATGTCCAGTGTTGTGCTAGGAGGCATTGGCGCGGTATTGCCGTTATTGCCTACGGTGCCTTTTATGTTGCTAGCGGCCTACTGTTTTGCCCGCTCCTCCCATCGTGCCCATGACTGGTTAGTTAATTATCGCGTATTTGGCCCGGCCATAGCCGACTGGCAACGCAGCGGCGCAATTAGCCTCGCTGCGAAATACGCAGCTACGGCATCGGTGGTAGTGGTTTACACCTTATCAATATTCATGGAACTGCGCCCGGCACTGCTTACCATCCAGGGGATTACGCTATGCGCTGTGATGGCTTTTATCTGGAGCCGGCCGCATCACTAGCGACTTGAGAAAGCGCCTGAAATAAACCAGTTTTCTGCTCCCGCCGTATCAGTTTCAGGTTTACTTTTTGGGAAAATGGCAGTGTTACCCGGGCTATTAAAACGTTTCAACAGCGCCGCGAAGAAAACCGATGTTAGCCAACCAGAGCAGCTTGGCGGCTCTATTTGGCAGGATACCGGTGAGGTGTATTATCTGGAAAATACCCTTAAGCTGACTTATACCGCCAACAGTGGGGTAGTAACACTGGAAAAGCTATCGCCGGATTCCCTGGCTAATGTGGTCGAAACGTTGGACCGACTGCCGCCTGACTCGCCCTTTGCCCGTGCAATCACCGTAACGCGAAATACTGCACTGGTTATTAGTGTTTGTGGTGTTACCTGGCAGAAAAACAACGGAACAGTTCGAATCAAAGCGCTGCCAGAGGCCGCACTGCTACGCAGCACCAACGCTGACTTCAGCAAGTCCCAGGCGGTGTTTAAACATGCATTTTTGCTGGAGCATGATGATTTGCTGACGCCTACAACCGGCAGCGGCAAGCCTGGTGTCTTCACTTATAATCGTATCTCTCCAGCCCAATTTACCCGACAACTGGCGCGCGCCAATGAACGCATAGCGCCGCCGCTTCGCCGCGCTATTCCTGTTCATCCGGACAATTTCAACAGCGCATTTACCGAGCATGAACAAATGGTTATCGATGGATTTCTGGATGCTGGCTCGCCGCCAGACAACGATGCGCTGAAGGCAAAGCACGAGTAGCCTGTGCCTGAGGGCCAGGGCAGCTAGCGGAGAATCAAGTGAATAAAGATACGCTTATCAATAATGCAGTACACTATTCGGCGGTCATCATTTCAGCCGGGCTTGGTTATTTTGCCGTGTTCTTTGTGTTGCTTAGCCTCGAGGTGGAGGCTGACAGAGCGATACACTGGTCCTTGTTTGCCAGTTTAATAACGGCGCTGGCAACCTTGTTTTTCAAAATGGTGGTTGCACCACTTAGAACTAGAGATCACGATAGTGAATGACTTTTATTGAAAAGGACAGTCAGATGTTTATTGCAATGAATCGTTTTAAGGTGAAGCCGGGCAGTGAAGCGGCATTTATCGAAATGTGGCGACAGCGGGAAAGTTTTCTTGATGAGGTGCCGGGGTTTGAGTCGTTCCATTTACTGCAAGGCGAAACATTTGAGGAACACACCTTGTTTGCGACCCACGTTTGTTGGGAAAGCCGAGCAAGTTTTGACAACTGGGTGAAATCTGACGCGTTCAAAAAAGCCCATGCCGGGGCAGGCCAGAATCGCGATTTCTACGCGGGCCCGCCCCGCTTGGAGCTGTTTGACGCCGTTCTGTAAGAATTGTCAGAGCGAACATCATTTACTGATTTTCAACGCCAATGTTACTGGCTGTTATCGGTGAGCTTTCTCGGGTCGAGTAACTCGGTTAATTCTTGCCGTGACAGGTCGGTCATTTCGTCGGCTACNTCNACAATCGGNCGCTTCTCTTTGTAGGCTCGCTTNGCAATTTCGGCGGCTTTGTTGTAGCCGATTATGGGGTTAAGCGCCGTGACCAGGATCGGGTTTTTGTCCAATGCGGCTTCCAGATTTTCGTTTAATACCTCAAAGCCGCTTATGGCGCTATCTGCCAGTAACGAAGCGCTGTTGGCCATCAGCGTAAAGCTACTTAACAGATTGCTGGCAATCATTGGCAGCATGACATTTAACTCAAAGTTACCTGACTGACCGCCAACCGTAATGGCGGCATCATTGCCAATAACCTGGGCGGAAGCCATCGCCACTGCTTCCGGGGTAACCGGATTTACCTTACCCGGCATAATCGAGGAGCCGGGTTGCAGAGCAGGCAGGGCGATTTCGCCGAGACCTGCCAGTGGCCCTGAGTTCATCCAGCGTAAGTCGTTACTGATTTTCATTAAACTCACCGCGGTTGATTTCAGCAAGCCAGATAAGGTAACCGCGGTATCCTGCGAGGCAATAAGCGCGAAGTAGTTATCTGCCGGCTGAAAAGGGACGCCGCTAAGCGTAGTCAGCTTTTCATTAAATCTCGCTGAGAAGTCGGGGTGAGCATTAATGCCGGTGCCAACTGCCGTACCACCCAGTGCCAGTGTTTGTATAGCCGGCTGGTGGGCATTCAATGCTTTAATCTGCTGGCCTATTTGNGCCTGCCAGCCGGATAAACTCTGATCCATGCGCACCGGCATAGCATCCATCAGGTGGGTACGGCCGGTTTTACAGACATCTTTTAGCTCACTGGCCTTGTTACCAATTACGCGATACAGGTGACTGAGTGAGGGCAAGAGTTCCTGCTTCAAGGCAAGGGCGGCACTCACATGAATAGTGGTGGGGATTATATCGTTACTGCTCTGGCCGTAATTAACGTGATCGTTGGGGTGAACAGACAGGCCGGATTGTTGGCTGGCTACCCTGGCAATCACTTCATTGGCGTTCATGTTGGTACTGGTGCCTGAACCGGTCTGAAAGATGTCGACCGGGAAGTGTGCCATAAGTTGCGGCTCGTTGAGTAATTGGTCGCAGGCCTGACAAATCGCTTCACCCGTATCGCTGTCCAGCGTATCTAATGCGACGTTGGCCTGAGCTGCGGCTTTTTTTACTGTGATCAACGCTCTGATAAAAGCCTCTGGCATAGACTGGCCACTGACCGGAAAATTATTGACTGCCCGCTGGGTCTGCGCGCCATATAAAGCGTCTGCAGGGACTTCCAGTTCGCCCATGCTGTCTTGCTCGATTCGTGTTTCGGTTGTGGTGGTCATATTTGAGGTCCTTAGTTAAAAAATGTCGGCGTGAGGTGAGTAAACAGATGACTAAACTGCCTCACGCGATGGTGATCGCCGGCTGTAATACTTTGCTTTTCGGCCGCCAGCAGCGGCCGGTAAATCTGGTCGAGACACTGATAGCGCCAGCTCAGCACTACCTTTTGNTCGCAGGCTGTCTCGAGCAAAAGCGCCGCACANTCCAGCAGNATACGAATTTTTTCGGACGATGCCCCGGCAGTGTTTGCACTGTCGAGGGCTAAGTTTATATAGCGNTTAAGCAACTGTGGATCATCCGGGTGACATGCCGTTCTGATTTGTTGCTTTAAATTGGCCGATGTCACGAGCGCTTTGGCAATGTGTTGTGTCATAGCAACTACCATTCTAGTCCACTGAACGTAATTTTATGCTAATGCAAACAATTATCATTTGCAATAAGTCTGAAATGGCGTATGTTTAAGTCAGGAGGACATGCCAATGGAAATTTCTTTTTTATGTACCAAACACGCCGACTGGGTGTATAGCCATCCACTGGAGGCGGTTAATTTTTTAGCCCGGGATGAGTTTCAGGGCACGACCCTGTTTTACGACGGTGAGTATCGTGAATGTATTCCCTACTTAGGTTGCGCGTTCGATATCACCGCGATTTTGCTGGAGGTGGAGGAAGGTCAGAACCGGCAACTGCTGGAAAAAGTCTTCGTCCTGTCGACCCTGATTTGCGACGCCTATGGAGCCCTGGGTCTGGTGGATTACCAGGCGGCCATGCAACGCCGTGTTGCCGATCTGATTACCGCGGTAAGTTATCAGGAAGCGGCTGCTCAGCAGGCCATGACAGCCTTCAGTGATTTCAGTATCAGCCGGCATTAACTCAGGAGGTCATCATGAGTCAGTCTGACGCCGCTTACGCTAAGTGGCGGGAAGTGATTGCGGCAGGTAATGATAACTTTGAACTGCATCACACCCTGATAACACTGGTTTATTACTNCAGAGCCATTGAACTGGCCAGAACGCTGGTAAAAAAGTGGCCCGTATCACGCCGCACTGTTGAAGCGTTACTGGTGAGTTATCACAATCTGGCCGAGCTTTATGAGCGGGAAAACAGTCTGCGACTGGCCTGGCAGGTATTAGTTACAGCCAAGCAGCAGATGATGGCGGTTTTCTGCAAGCNGGGAGAATCAGCCTGCACGGTTTGGGGNTGTCGAAGTGCTCATCAGCGCTTAAGTCGGTTTGAACAGCAGCATGGTAGCTTCGACCGGCTCAGGCCAAGACAAAGACTGCTGAATCCCTATCAATACGATGGGTTTACATCAGGTTACTAACCACACAAAACAAGGAAATCATCATGCTACGGGTTGATTGGCGCTGGCTAATTATCTGGATGCTAGCCATGAGTCACACTGTGCAGGCTCATGATGGCCATGATCACAGTCACTGGAGCAGCTTGTTTATTCATGCCTTATTGTTATTGTCTCTGGCCGCCTCCGGACTGGCCATTNTGTTTGCCATTTACCGTGCGATCAGCCGTTGGTTGCCGGCGGGCAAATGAACCCGGTTGAATGCAGCACCCACCAGTGAGGGGAACGGGCACAAAGTACTAGTTAAACAGACCGCAAAGTACCGGCTTAATTGGTTTTCTTAATGGTTATGAAGGTCTATCATGACCGCTGGCTCAACTCGGGCCGCATTTCATTAATCAAAATAAAAGATAAGCCATGACCAAGTTACCTCGAAGCGGCTGGTTGCCTGCATTAACCATCCTGTCCTGTGCCATTAGCGGTACGTTTAACGCNAGCGCGCAAACTGCACCNGTGCAGTTGCCTGCAGATATCGAGCGNATCACNACNACGGGTTCCCGNCATGGCGCTGACGACAACGATGCGCCAGTCATCATCAGCGCCGTTGGTCAGCAGGATATTAATCTTGTTTCGCCTACGCATATTGAGGAAGTGCTTAAATTTATTGCCGGTGCTCAGGTGCAGCGAGGTAACGGGCAGGAATACCTGCCAGCCNTGCGTTCCCAGGTATTTAGTGGAGCNGGTGCCTGTGGTGGCNTGTTAACTGCNGAAGATGGNATTCCGCTGCGCGCTGCCGGCTTTTGTAACATTAACGAATTGTTCGAGGCGCATTCGGAAATGGCCGAGCGGGTAGAGGTACTCAAAGGGCCTGGGTCGGCGTTGTATGGCTCCAATGCGGTACACGGCGTAATTAATGTCATCACGCCGGATACCACTCAGGGCGGCGGTTTGTTCGGATATGACTATGGTTCTTACGGNTANANCCGGGTGAAGCTGCGCAGTGGTTATCANTACGGCGATGGCGGCGTNGGNNTTAATGCCAGCGTAACCNGGGANAATGGTTATCGGGTGGCCGAGGGNCTGGATCAGGAAAAGCTTAANCTGCGTCATGAACANGCGTTCTCGTCATTAACCCTGACAACCGGCCTGACCTATACCAATCTGGAGCAGGAAACCGCNGGCTACATNACNGGTACNGATGCTTATAAAGACGCTCAGCTNGCGCAGGNAAANGAAAATCCGGAAGCCTTTCGTAACGCCAGNTCNTTGCGCCTNTGGTCCANNGCACNGTGGCAGTTANANGGCGGCGATACGCTATCGNTAACGCCCTATATNCGCGACCAGGACATGGAATTTTTAATGCACTTTCTGCCNGGGCAACCTACCGANGAAAACAGCCAGCAAGGNGTGGGNGTGCAAAGTTTATGGACCCATAANGTTTCNGCCAGNGTTACCCTGAANGCCGGTATTGATGCCGAGCACACNNANGGNAGNCTGTTNCAATATCAGGANCAGCCNACCACCGGCTCGGCGTTTCTGGTTGCCACCATTCCGGCGGGTAAACATTATGATTACGATGTGNATGCGTCGNTGATTGCTGCNTTNAGTGAGNTGGTGTGGCGCAATGACAGCTGGTTACTGAGTGCAGGNCTGCGCTACGAATATATNCATTATGACTATACCAATAATATGAATTCGGGGCGGCTTANGCGAAGANGGNACNGCCTGCGNTATGGGCGGCTGCCGGTACTCGCGNCCACCAAGCAGTAAAAACAGCTTNACTAATGCCTCACCAAAATTGGGTGCCACCTATCTNTATTCTGACACTACGCAGTTTTATGCTAACTATTCNCNAGGCTATCGCGCGCCTCAGGCCACNGANCTGTATCGTTTGCAGCGTGCTCAGCAGGTCGCCGATCTTAATTCGGAAGAAGCGCGTAACGTCGAGTTCGGCGTAAAAGGNAATTACCCCGGCTTAAGCTATACNATTGCTGCCTATTACATGGATAAAGANAACTTTATTTTCCGCGACAGTAACTTCTTTAATGTTAATGACGGTCAGTCNCGACATACCGGNGTNGAGCTNGANNTGCGCTGGCANGCCAGTCAGCGCCTGGATATTGCATTGGCGGCAACCATGGCAAGCCACACTTACCGCTATAATCAGGAACTCGGTGGCGTTAANATAAATGGTAACGACATTGACACTGCGCCCAACACCATTGCCGATGTGCGAATAGGCTATAATTTCACGCCGCAAGTGCGCGCCGAACTGGAATTAAACCACGTTGGTGAGTACTACACTGACCCGGAGAATCTGCACGAGTACGAAGGCCATGANTTAGTGAATTTGCGTTCATCCTGGCAGTTAACGCCCGAGCTTACCCTGTATGCCAGAGTGAATAACCTGTTGGATACNGCCTACGCCGAGCGCGCCGATTTTACTTCGTTTGGTGGTGATCGTTATTTTCCGGGCAGACCACGTAATTATATGCTGAGTGCCACTTATAGCTGGTAGTTAAGCGCTGGTCAGAGATACAAAAAAAGCGCGTATCCTGGAGTTACGCGCTTTTTCTTTGAGTTCAGGCATAAGTCTTAAAGTGGCAGGACTTCAAAAACCAGTACGTAGCTGGCGCGGCGTTTTTTAGCCGGCGCTTTGGCTTTGTCGTCTTCGTACTCGGCTTCCAGCCAGTACATGCCAGGCTCATCAAATTGCAGGCTGATTTTGCCTTCTTTGTCGGCCGTCACTTCTATACCACCGGCAGTATCACGGTATTTTTCGCCGTCTTTGACNACAATAACTTTGGTCCCCTGAGCTTTATCGCCGCTCATAAAGAACTGAAAATCGATTGGCTCACCGGTGTAAGCATCGTTGGGGTGGGTTAATGCTTTAAGCTCAAGACCTTTGCCGGTTAGCTTATTGTTGTCGGCCGTTGGGGCGCCTAGTGTCACATAGGTTTCCAAGCGATTAGCGGTTTCCATTACGTTCAGGTCATTGGCATCCTGAGGTACCGCTTCATAAAATTCTTCCACGGTGCCGGTCTTACCGCGCCCGGGCCAGAAATGGCGCTCGCCGTCTTCGTCTTTCCAAAACGCCACTAGGGATTGTGAGGCATTAAACACTTTGTAGGTGCCGCTCTCAGTCAGCTCCACATCAAATACACTGCGGTAGCGCAGCTTTTGCTGGTTTTGAATGTCTACCGGATTTCCACTGGGTGAGACGACAGATAANCGCTCCGCCGGATAAGCAAAATGATCAGGATGAAAGATACCGTTNGCCACGGCCACATCGAAGGTGATCCATTCGCTGTCACCAGAAACAGAAGTGGTAGATGGNTTGATCCACACCCGGTGGGCCTGACTGAACGGGCTGGCCAGAGTCAGGGCCAGGGCTGTGGCACCGATTAGTAGTGATTTCTTCATTGTGCAGGCTCCATGTGTAAGGTTATCGAAGAAAGTTCGTGCTGACCTTCAGCACGGGTATTAACTGTTTGTTTTACCGGAAGTGACACCGGGACTTTAAGGGTTTCACGGCCACCGAGTTCGCGTGCGGCTTCAACCCAGATAAAATAATCGCCGGCGGCAACGTCGTCGAACCGCCCGTCGAGCGCGATGGTCGAGGTGCCCGGCCGGCGGGTAGCGCCACTCACTCCATCAATTGGCATGCTGGCACTGCGACCGCTGCGCCGCCACCACATACGTAAGTCCTTCAGCCATTTCTCGCCTTCGTTATTAGCCATGTCGGTGTCGTACCATACGGCAATATCCACTACGCGCTTACCACGCTCATCGGCCAGCCACGCTGCAACGTAAGGGGCGTGGTATTCCGCTACATTCAAGTTGGGTAATGTGATTTCAAGCTCATCGGCCTGGGCTGTCATCGCCACACCGAGCAACCCTAGCGGCAGGGCCAGCCGGNACAGCTTATTCAGCAAAGTGTTGGGGCGGCTGTTCTCGCCGTAACGCGGCAATAAGCAGGGGGTATCTTCTAACAACGTAAATTCTCCTGAAATAATATCCTGGTTGCTCTGCAAGACGAAAATCAAAACCTTAATCCAAATGTTATTGAGAATCAATTGCAATTGAGTCGATTGACTTATTATTTCGGCTGATAACATAAATCTGATGACATAACAGAGCCAGGCACTGCCTGCGCTCAGCATAAATCGGCGCAGGCAGTTTTACTAAAGCCCCTAAAAAGACCAGGCCAGTGACAGCCAGTAACGGCGGCCATCTTCCACGTAGCCGTACTCTTCCATACCAATGTTTTTATCCAGCAGGTTATAAATACCGG
>NZIK01000083.1 GCA_002691625.1 Alteromonadaceae bacterium | reverse complement strand
GCCATGGATGGCGTGGCTGGGATGAATCACAGGGACGTTTGTTACTATAGCTGTCGGCGACTCCGACAACAATGTATAGACACCTTTCTTTGCCAGCTTAAATCTAGGCGGGCAAAGCCCTACCACGAATGATAACCACCGACTGACGTAGGTGGTTTAGGGCCGAAAACAAAAAAAGCGCCATTCAGGCGCTTTTTTGCGTTGGTCAATCGCCGATTAGCGACGCAGACCAAGACGTTTGATCAGATCAAGATAACGTTCTGCGTTTTTACCTTTCAGGTAATCAAGCAGTTTACGGCGCTGGCTAACCATGCGCAGCAGACCACGACGTGAGTGGTGATCTTTCTTGTTTGATTTGAAGTGTGATTGCAGCTTGTTGATGTTGTGCGTTAACAGTGCAACTTGTACTTCAGGTGAACCAGTATCACCTTCTTTAACGCCATATTCAGCAACGATGCCTGCGGTTTCTTCTTTAGTTAGTGACATAATTTTCTCCTGTTTTTAAACCTGCCGGACCGATCACTAATTCAGTCTGACAAAACTGAGCGCGTATTATACTTGGCGTGGCCCCATGCGCAAGTGATTTTAAGCGTTTACGACTCTGCGCTGTAAACCACACTACGTCGGGGCGCAACAAACACCTGATCAGCCGGGGCTTTTTGATCTTTAGGTGCACAGACCCCCTCGCCGACGCCGAGAAAACGAGCGGGAGTGGTGCTGCTATCGTAAATACGATACTGCTGCCCTTCGGCAAGGCCATCCGTGTGCAATGGCGTGACACTCTGGCCGTGCTGTAACCGGTGTGTTTCAGCTGCGGATAGCTCAACAGCAGGTAAGCTTTTTACAGCGGTGTCCATCGGTAACAACAGCGCATCGATGGCCTCGTACTCGCGCTTGGCAATCTCCTGTTCCACCATCGCTTCGAGGGCTTCTACGGAAATCATATTCGGCGTTGGATAATCTGCCACTTTGGTTCGGTGTAGCCGGGTGACATAAGCGCCACAGCCTAACTGCTGACCAATATCATCTACCAGTGAACGGATGTAAGTTCCCTTACTGCAGCGCACCCGCAAATCCACTTCAGGCAGCGCGATACGCGTAATTTCCAGCTCAAAAATAGTGATATCCCTGGCTTCCCGAGGCACTTCAATGCCCTGTCTGGCATAATGGTATAATGGCTTACCCTGGTACTTAAGCGCCGAAAACATCGATGGCACCTGCTTGCTGCTGCCTAAAAACGACAAACACGCAGCCCGCACTTCCTCTTCAGAGGATGAGACATCTCGCTCTTCAACGATTTCGCCATCAGCATCAGACGTAGTGGTACGAATGCCAAGACGGGCGGTGACTTCATACTCTTTATCGGCGTCGAGCAAGTACTGAGAAAATTTAGTGGCTTCACCTAAACACACCGGTAACATGCCGGTAGCCAGCGGATCGAGTGCACCGGTATGGCCGGCTTTTTGAGCCTGATATAGCCAGCGCACCTTTTGTAAAATTTGATTTGATGAACCGCCCAGGGGTTTATCAACTAACACAATGCCGTTTACTGCCCGGCCTTTGCGTTTTCTTGCCATGCCTGATTATTCCTGCTCGTCGTCGTTATTCGACCGTTCTTTATCACGAGCGATAGTTTCACTCACAAGATTAGATATACGCATGCCTTCGGTAATCGACTTGTCTTCAAAGAAATGCAGGTGCGGTACAGCACGCATACGCAAGCGTTTAGCTAACAAGCTACGCAGAAAACCGGTATTTTCGCCCAGCTGTTTCATTTGCGCTTTGGTTTCCTTTTCATCACTGTTATAAAACGTGATAAAGATCTTGGCATGCGCCAGGTCCCGGGACACCTCCACATCAGAAAGCGTAATGAAAGGCAGACTTCCTACCCGATGTTTGTATTCATTTTGCAGCAAACTGGCCACTTCTTTGTGGATTTGCTGGGCAACCCGATCAGTTCGAGAAAATTCCCGAGCCATAGTTACTCTCCTCTGTTTTGCAATCTGCTCTGCCTTTAGTGTAGCGGACTATTGCACAGACAAAAGCGGGGGCTTCAGAGCCCCCGCTATACTTTAGTTATTCGCTGAGCTTAGATTTCGCGTTTAACTTCAACTACCTGGAAGACCTCGATTTGGTCGCCCACTTTTACGTCGTTGTAGTTTTTAACGCCGATACCACATTCCATACCGTTACGAACTTCCTGAACGTCATCTTTAAAGCGACGCAAGGATTCGAGCTCACCTTCGTAGATAACCACGTTTTCACGCAGTACGCGAATCGGATTACTACGTTTAACAGTACCTTCAGTTACCATACAACCGGCGATCGCGCCCAGTTTCGGTGACTTGAATACGTCACGTACTTCGGCAAGACCCATGATTTCCTGTTTGAACTCTGGTGCCAGCATACCACTCATGGCCGCTTTCACTTCATCAATCAGATCATAGATAACGCTGTAGTAACGTAAGTCGATTTCTTCTGCTTCAATCACGCGACGTGCCGTTGCATCGGCACGAACGTTAAAGCCCACCACGATAGCACTTGATGCTGCAGCAAGACTGGCGTCGGTTTCAGTAATACCACCTACACCGCTACCCACGATATTCACTTTAACTTCACTGGTAGACAGCTTAGTCAGTGACTCAGAAATCGCTTCAACAGAACCTTGTACGTCTGCTTTCAGCACTACATTCAGCTCGCTTACGTCACCGGCTTCCATGTTAGCAAACATGTTTTCCAGCTTGGCTTTCTGCTGACGAGCCAGTTTAAGTTCACGTTTCTTCTGATGACGTTTACCGGCCACTTCACGCGCCTTACGCTCATCCTGCACTACCAACGCGTCCTCACCCGCAACCGGTACGCCTGAAAGACCCAGAATCTCTACTGGCGTTGACGGACCGGCCACTTTGACATCGTTACCGTTCTCATCACGCATGGCACGAACACGACCGTATTCTTCACCACACAGCAGGATATCTCCTGATTTAACTTCACCTTCCTGCACCAGTACCGAGGCAATCGGGCCACGACCTTTATCCAGGCGAGACTCAACTACAATACCGCGACCAGGTCCGGTTGGCGTTGCTTTCAGGTCGAGAACTTCAGCCTGCAGGGAAATAGCTTCCAGCAGTTCATCAACGCCCATACCCGTTTTGGCTGACACGTTTACAAACTGGTGCTCACCGCCCCACTCTTCAGAGATAACTTCCAGTTGCGACAGTTCGGTTTTAACCCGATCCGGATCAGCAGCTTCTTTATCCATCTTGTTCACAGCAATGATCAGTGGTACTCCTGCTGCGCGACTGTGCTGAACCGCTTCTTTAGTCTGCGGCATGACACCATCGTCTGCAGCAACAACCAGCACAACAATATCCGTTGCCGTAGCACCGCGTGCACGCATAGCCGTAAAAGCGGCGTGTCCGGGCGTATCCAGGAACGTGATCTTGCCATTTTCAGTGTCTACACTGTAAGCACCAATGTGCTGGGTAATACCCCCCGCTTCACCGGCCGCCACTTTAGCGCGACGAATATAATCAAGCAGTGAGGTTTTACCGTGGTCAACGTGACCCATGATGGTTACCACCGGCGCACGGGTAGTTTTATCACCATTACCAGAGCCCGCTAACAACTCGTCTTCTAACGCGTTGTCATTAACCAGCTCATATTTATGACCCATCTCTTCAACTACCAGTACAGCAGTGTCCTGATCCAGCACCTGGTTGATGGTTGCCATTTCGCCCATTTTCATCATGGCCTTAATGACTTCCTGCACCTTGATTGCCAGACGGCTGGCCAGTTCGCCTACCGTGATGGTTGCACCAAGCTTAACCACACGCTCAACAGGCGCGGCCGGCTTGTTAAAGCCTTGCTTCAGGCTTTCACTGGCTTTCTTGTTCGGCTTCTTACGACGACGTGAAGAACGCTCAACCTGCATATCTTCTTCGTCTTCCGCTTCCTGAGCATAACGGTTAGAGTGCATGTGCACTTCTTCGGCTTCTGCTTTCTTACGGCGCTCTTCTTCTTCTTTCCAGCGACGTTCGTTCTCTTCAGCCAGTTTACGTGCTTCATCAGCGGCTTTTTTGGCGTCTTCTTCCAGTTTACGCTGCGCTTCTTCTTCCTGCTGCTTGCGTAAACGCTCTTCTTCCTGACGCGCTTCTTCCTGCTCTTTTAACTCTTCTTCTGACAGCTCAGACTCGGCTTCTGCGCGAGCAGCAGCTTCCTGCTTGGCTTTTTCAGCACGGCGAGCTTTCTCTTCTTCCGCCGCTTTACGGGCTTCTTCAGCCTTACGAGCTTTTTCTTCGGCCGCTTTACGGGCTTCCTCAGCCGCTTTTTCTTCCGCTTCACGCTTCAGACGGGCTTCTTCTTCGCGGCGNTTGGCTTCTTCTTCTGCCTGACGCTGCTCTTCAATGTCCGTNCGTTTCACGTAGGTACGCTTCTTACGAACTTCAACNTTNACTTCTTTCGACTTACCTAANCTTAACGTGCTGGTTGTTTTACGTTGCAACGTCATTTTCTTAGGTTCACCACCATTGGTGCCACCGTGCTGTTTGCTCAGGTGGTCCAGTAGTTTGCGTTTCTCATCTTCAGTCACGTTCTCACCGGCGGCTTTTTTAATGCCGGCGTCNCTAAACTGACTCACTAACCGGTCAACGCTAGTCCCGATATCACTGGCGAGTTTTTCAATGGATACATCTGCCATTACGCGTTTTTCCCCTTGTCGACCTTATTCTTCGTTGAACCAGACTTTGTTTCGTGCAGCCATAATCAATGCACCGGCTTTCTCTTCGTCCAGTCCTTCTACATCACTGATATCATCGGTGCCCTGTTCAGCCAGCGCTTCNAAATCGANGATACCTCTACTTGCCAGAACGTACGCCAGGTGCTTGTCCATACCTTCAAGGTTCAGCAATTCCTCGGTGGGTTCTGAGCTCTCAAGCGATTCCTCGTTGGCTAGCGCCTGAGTGGTCAGTGCTGCACGTGCACGATTACGTAATTCTTCAACGGTNNCTTCATCAAGGCCGTCAATGGCCAATAATTCGCTGACTGGCACATAGGCAACTTCTTCTAATGAAGTGAAGCCTTCCTCAACCAAGACACTTGCGAAGTCTTCGTCGATGTCCAGACCGTTAACAAATACCGCCAGAACCCTTTCGTTTTCTGCCTGGTGTTTCTGGTTCAAATCTTCAATGGTCATTACNTTCAGTTCCCAGCCAGTCAATTGACTTGCCAGACGAACGTTCTGNCCACTCCGACCGATAGCCTGAGCCAGGTTATCGGCTTCTACTGCTACTTCCATGGTATGCGTGTCTTCATCAACCACAATGGATGCNACNTCNGCAGGTGCCATTGCGTTGATAACAAATTGCGCCGGGTTTTCNTCCCATAACACAATATCGACTCTTTCTCCGCCCAGCTCNCCGGATACTGCCTGTACCCGTGANCCACGCATGCCTACACAGGCACCNACCGGATCAAGACGCTTATCGTTGGTCTTAACCGCNATTTTGGCCCGTGANCCNGGATCCCGTGCNGCGGATTTAATTTCTAATGTNTCTTCAGCGATTTCTGGTACTTCCANACGGAACAGTTCAACCAGCATCTCCGGATGAGTACGGCTNACGAACAGTTGCGCACCGCGTGCTTCAGGNCGGATTACATANAGTAANCCGCGNACCCGNTCNCCCGGACGGAANGTTTCGCGNGGNANCATATCATCACGGTAAATAACGCCTTCAGCNTTGTTACCNAAATCGATGATGATGTTGTCNCGATTNACTTTTTTAACGGTACCGGTTACCANTTCGCCAACTTTATCTTCATATTCNGCAACCATTTGTGCACGNTCTGCTTCNCGNACNTTCTGNACAATNACCTGNTTNGCNGTTTGNGTNGTNATNCGGTCAAAGGCNATNGANTCNATCTGNTCTTCNACNTAATCACCCANNTNAATNTCCGGNTCNTCNATTTGNGCNGCNGANAGGGTNANNTCNGCAAANGGNTTTTCCTGTTCCTGATCNTCNGNAATNACCAGCCANCGNCGNAANGTATCAAAATCNCCGGTTTCNCGNTNAATGCTTACGCGTACTTCAATTTCGCCTTCGTTTTTCTTTTTTGTGGCACTTGCAATGGCAAATTCTAACGCCTCAAAAATCTTTTCTCTTGGCACTTGTTTTTCATTAGAAACGGCTTCNGCCACTAACAAAATTTCTTTATTCATTTTTGCCTCACTGGTTGCATGCGGNTGGGCACGCAGTTTTATTCCGTATTATTCGAATGTTGGAACCAAATTACCTTTTTCAATCCCGCTGANCNGCAANTTAAATTGCTCGCCATCGACCTCGATAGTTAACGTGCCATTTTCACACGCCAGTAATTTCCCCTTGAAATTGCGTCGGTTATCCAACGGCAATGCCATTCTGACAGCGACGGTTTCGCCCACCANCTGTGCATAGTGCGCCTCTTTAAATANNGGGCGNTCCATACCNGGCGATGAGACTTCTAAGTTGTATTCAGTATTGATTGGATCTTCCACATCCAGGACCGCACTGACCTGATGGCTGACATCCGCACAATCATCTACGTTGATGCCATTCTCATGATCAATGTAAACCCGCAGGATTGAATGNTTTCCGGCGCGGACAAACTCCACNCCCANTAATTCAAACCCCAATGCTTCTACCGCCGGATTCAACATTTCGCTTAAACGTTGCTCTAGCTTTGACAATCCAAACCTCCAAAAACGAAAAAAGGGCATAATGCCCAATATACTGATACCTTGCTCGGTANCGCTTTGTGCGTGAGACCGAGCTAACAAAAAGCCCCGATTAAACGGGGCTTTTTGCANTAAAAATTCGGTCCCTTTTGCCCANATCAGGCAAGGTTNCTATTGGTGCAATACAACAATAAAAACCCGTAAGGCATAGGTGCAGGTAATCACTAATTACCGGTACCAGCCATAATCTGACACGCATTATACTGCCTGCTTGTTGATTTAGCAACCGCCAATCCCGCTTCAGACTGGATTGTCACGATAATTTAATCTTCCCGCCAGCGTTCCTTAATGGTCAGAATTTCCTCAAGATTTTCTTCTAGTAACGTAATAAGGAGGGGTTCGAAGTGTTTGCCTGATTCGCTTTTCATTACAGCCAGGGTTTTCTCTACTGTCCAGGCTTCCTTATACGGGCGTTTACTGGTGAGTGCATCAAACACATCCGCTACTGCCACAATGCGCCCTTCTACCGGAATATCTTCCCCATGTAAGCCGTTGGGATAACCAGATCCATCCCACTTTTCGTGATGGGTCATCGCCACGGATTTTGCAATCCGTAACAGATCGGAGTCAGCCTCGCCTAAAATTTCAGCACCTATTTCCGGGTGCGTTTTCATTACTGCGAATTCTTCCTCGGTGAGTTTACCCGGCTTGAGCATAATGTGGTCAGGGATGCCAATTTTGCCAATATCATGCATGGGAGCCGCATGCAGCAGAGTCTCGGCCTGCTCTTCATTTAAACCATAGGCCAATGCCAATACCTTTGAGTAATGACTCATGCGCAAAACATGCATCCCGGTTTCGTTATCTTTATATTCAGCCGCCCGGCCTAAACGTTGTACCACCTGCAACCGGGTACGCTTGAGTTCATCGGCCTGTACCAGCGACAGATGTGTTTTGATGCGCGCTTTCACCACTGTTGGCGAGATAGGCTTGGTAATATAATCCACGCCGCCGACCGCAAACCCTTCCGTTTCGTCCTGCTCCTCACTCAGTGCAGTAACAAAAATCACCGGGATAGCCCGGGTAATGACGTTTTCTTTTAGCGCCTGACACACTTCGAAGCCGGTCATCCCGGGCATCATTACATCCAGTAAAATAAGATCCGGTAACTGGGCCTCTGCCACACGTAGTGCTTCAGGGCCATTTTTGGCAAATGCCAATGTATAATTCTCTGCCAGCAGATGTTTGAGTACCCTCAGGTTTGCCGGTTCATCATCAACCACCAAAATAGTCGGTTTTAGAGCAGTGTTATGCATGGTTACTATTCGTCCAGTTTGTCGATTAGTGCAGACAGCAATGTAATCGCCTGTTCAAATTCAAAGTCTTCTATGGCATCCAGTACCGCTTGAATGTCATTGGCAAAGCAGCTGTTCTGGTAGCCACCTAGCAAGGCCAATTCCACCTCTTCAATGCGATTATTTTTAACTGAATGCGTAATACGCTCCAGTATAGCCCGTAATTCCTGGCTATCGACTTCAGCAGACTGTTGCAGATCATTATCCTGCTCCGTAGCAACAGCGCTCTGAACTGCTGGAACCAGGTTGTACAGGTCTGCTACCGAATCCGCAGGCGCCACCTTATCGTAGCAATCCTGTTCGATAGCTTTGCAGGCATGCATGATTTTTATCAGGCCGAGGTTGCCAGCCACACCTTTGAAACGATGTACTAAGGCTTTAAGCTCTGCAAAATCCTGCTGTTCAGTCAGGCTTTCAAAGGTTTCCCTCGCAAGGGTGATATCATTACAAAAGCGCTTTATCTCTTTTACCAACTTATGTTTGGAACCCCATAAACTCTCGCCACGGGACCAATCGACAAGAAGCGCTTCCTTAGGTTCCGCGCGGATTGCCAGCGCACTGCCCTGAATGGCCAACACCCGGGCGATTTCATTACACAGTACCGGGAAGTCGATGGGCTTATTGGCAAAACCTTCCATGCCGGCCTCACTAGCCGATTTTTTGTCCTGAGCCAGTACGCTGGCGGTCAGTGCAATAATGGGGGTTGCCTTGAGGCCATTGGCTTTTTCGTATTCACGACGTTGACGAGCAGCGGTTAAGCCGTCCAGCACCGGCATTTGCAAGTCCATCAGCACCACGTCGTACTGATGTTGCGCCATCTGTTCGAGGGCCTGCTGGCCATCCCGGCCAATATCCACGCTATGGCCGCCGCGCTTAAGTAATAAATTGAGCAGTTCGATATTTTGTTCAATGTCATCCACAATCAGGATCCGTAATGCGGGCAACTGAATAGCATGGAGACGCTGTACATGGCTTGTACTATCGATAGCGGTAAGCGGCAGTATAAAGCTGAACTGAGTTCCTTCTCCCGGCTTACTGCGAACCTCTATAGAGCCGCCCATCAACTCTACCAGCTGCTTGGAAATCGTGGTACCAAGTCCTGTGCCACCAAAGCGTCTCGACATCGAGGCATCCGCCTGAGCAAATGCATCGAACACCCGCTGGCATTGTTCCTGTGTCATACCAATGCCAGTGTCGGTGATAGTAAATTGCACATGGTCGTCGTTAACCTGATTCACGCGCAGACTGACCTGGCCTGACTCGGTAAACTTCACCGCGTTGCCAATTAAATTGCTCAGTACCTGACGGATACGTTCTGGCGCGCCGCGATAGCCCTGTGCGAGGTTATCGCCTAGTTTCACCTGTAAGTCGAGTCCCTTACGTTTAGCTTCCAGCCAGAAAGTAGATATCACCGTGTCGATTTCTTCGCTCAGGATAAAATCCACCAACTCCAGTTCCAGCTTTCCTTTATCCAGTTTGGCACTGTCGAGGATGTCATTTAACAAATGTAGCAATGAGCGGGCTGAACGATTAATCGTCGACAGATGCTTGTGTTGTTCAGTATTGAGCGGCGTATCCAGCAGGATGTCACTAAAACCAATCACGGCATTCATTGGCGTGCGGATCTCATGACTCATGTTGGCCAGGAATGCGGCTCGGGCCGCGGCAGCCTGTTCTGCAGCATCTTTAGCGATCAACAAGTCATCTTCCATTTGCCGGCGATCGGTAATATCCATGATAAAGCCATCCAGCCAGAGGATTTCGTTGTAATCGTCGCGAATATACCGGCCATGCTCACGCAACCAGCGGATCTCACCAGCTTTGTTGAAAATACGGTACTCCATACTGTATTCGGTTTGGCCAACCAGCGCCTGCTCGATAGTGTCCAGATCATCCGGATGAAATAAATCAACAAAGCTTACCGTCGGGTCTGGCAGTAAAAATTCATCCGGGTCGTAACCGGTAATTTTCTTTACCGCATCGCTGATAAACACCATGGGCCAGTCATGCTTATTCAAACAGCGATACGCGATGCCCGGGATATTGGCAATCAGTGAACGGAACTTCAGTTCGTTCTCACGAATGACTTTTTCCATCGCCAGTCGTTCACTGATATCGGCGATAAACAATATAAACAGGGATTCTCCGGCAACCTGGGTATGCGACAGGCTCATCCGCAATGGTACTAACTTACCGTCGCGGTTAAACGCTTCTACATCGCGACTGTTACCAATCAGTTGTATTCCCTCAGGTTCCTCTGCATATTTAAAAAACCGATAGCTGTAAAGGTGACGGCGGTCCTCGGGCAGAAACTTGGTGAGTGGCGTGCCCACCAGTTCCATTCGTTGCCAGCCGAGAATGGTGGTTACCGCTTCATTTACGGTTTGAATAATGCCTTCGTCGTTAATGGTCAGGATACCCTCAACTGCAGATTCCATCAGGCTGATCATTCTGACCTGCGAACGACGGGCATCGGCTGATGCCTCACGGTATTTAACCAACAGGCTAATCCCGAGCACCAGAGCAATCATAATGGATGCGATAAAAGTGACACTGGCCGCCAGATAGAACGACATTTCTGAAGGCTGATCCGACAGTTCCAGCCCGGGAGGACTAACAAAGCGAGCGGCCGCCATACCTGTATAGTGCATGGCTGAAATGGCACAGCCCATTACCGCCCCAGCCAGTATATTGGTGGTGAAGGTGGTGAGCCTATTGTGCAACAGGCGCTGTAAGCCGTGTCTTACCCATAACGAGATCATCGCCAGTACCACGGCTACGACCACCGACAATAAAAAGGTACTCAGGTCATAACGCAGCAGCGGCGCCATATCCATGGCAGCCATGCCAATATAGTGCATGGCGCCAATACCGGCGCCCACTAACACCCCACCAATAACAATTTGCTTGTTGTTGATACTGTGTTGAGTCAGGAGGTTAAGGGCCACCCACGCAGCGGCTATTCCAGGAAGCATAGAAAGCAGGGTGGTAAACCAGGTATAAGAAACCGGCGTGCAAAGTTCAAAAGCCAGCATACCAATAAAATGCATCGACCAGATGCCACTGCCCTGAGCAAACGCTCCTACGGCAAGCCGTCCCCGGCGTCCCCGGCGGGTTTTGGCATTGGCAGCCTGCGTAGCCACCTGAAATCCCATAAAAGAGGCAAACACAGCAATGGCAACAGAGAGCAACACCAGTGAAAGGTTATATTCCCCCACCAGGAGTAAAGAAGTATCGGGAATAGAAAACAGGTTCGAAACAGACGGCATTACAGTAGGCCTTAGTATTTATAAACAATGTCGTCGCTAACTAAGCCTGCCTGCTTATTGCCAGCCATCTATTAACAAAAGTAAATAACGAGCTTCCCTTATTTTATGAAGCTTGCCGTAAATCCATTACGCTTGTCAAACGCTAGTACAAAACTCAATCATTCAATTACGCAGGCTTTATAAAAATACTTTATTAACCGGCATAGATTTCCACATCCACTCTGTAAAACAAGGCACTAGCTTTCATCACCTGGCTGACAATGTATCAGGTTTTGGATTTTAAAAGACAACGTAAAACCGATTTCGGGCTGACTTTCATAATAAACTTCACTTTTCAGCACTTCACTGATCAAATGGTGCACAACACTTAAACCTAATCCACCATTCCCTGCCCCTCTGCGAGTAGTGAAAATCGGCTCGAAAACCTTCGGTAGTAGCGCTTCACTCACGCCCACGCCAAGACCATGAATAATTGTGTTTGACGTTAAGGCGGTTAGTGTTTGCGTAATCACCGCAGGGTAAGTGGTAACCACAGCACCGGGTGGAATTTATACGGCGAATGTGATTTGTGAAGATTCGTTATGCATACCGTGAGCTGCGACAAAATCATTAACACACTCAGCAATATCTACCTGCTCCAACATATTTGCTTCATCAGTGTTTTTGACCGCCACCTGCTTAAAGGTAGACAGTAATTTGGATGCCCGGCGCATGTTTTTGTGCATACTGGAAGACAGATCCTTAGCGGTTCTGCAAAGGATTCCTCATCAAGCACCCCGCTGTTGTATTTTTGGGAACTTCCTCGAGCAATTCAATTAATAACGTGCAATTGCCAATATTGACACCCAGAGGCGTATTTATCTATTGGGAAATGCTCGCTACCAATCCGCTCACCGCTTCATTGCACACGGCTTCCTGAAGTGCTGGCTGCGGTTGTTTTGTAAAAGGTGATGAATTGCTATCGTTTATAATGTGTCTGACTATTGAGAGCCAGTTGCAGGATTTTTGTGGCAGGCTACCGCAGAATATGGACTTTAATATCGGGATTAGTCTGTTTTGGCAATATAGTGCACAACACCGCATTGCGCCAGCGCTCTGCCGTAACGGAGTCCACTGAAACTGATACAAGCCTGTAACCGCTTATAAAGGGCCCGGACCCTGTGTCCTGATCAGGTTTTCTTTCACCCACTGGCAAAACACGGCAATCCGTTTCTGCTTGGGGTTATTCTTTGCGTAAACCAAATGTGATTTCCAACTCACCGGATGCGGTATATCCAATGGAATAACCAGTTGCCCGGTCCTGACGTATTCGCCAACCATAATGTCTGATGCCAGCATAATCCCGTGCCCGGCTAACACCGCAGATAAGGCAAGATCACTTGAGGTAACTTCGGTTTTTCTCAGTTGGTTTGAGGTTACCTCAACCCCGGCAAACTCAAACCAACTCTCCCAGTCCACCTTATTTTCGTAGGCCAGACTAAACAATCTGGCATTCTTCATACTCTTAGCGTCGTTTATGGCATTTTTGCTAAGGTAGTCACCGGAACACACCGGGTAAACGTCGTTTTCATCTAACCGCTCAATAACCAACGACTCATCTGTCAGGCCCGTGCTTGACGTGTTAAAGCGTATAGCCACATCGATATTACCATCATGCAGATTTTCAATGCGGTTAGAGCCCTGCACGTTAACATTGATCCCAGGGTGAAGTTTAAAGAACTCAAATAAATGCGGTACCAGCCACAGAGCGCAAAAAGCCTGGGTTGAGCTGACTTTTAACTCGCCATCAAGGGGCGCTTCCTGAACCTGATTTAACCCATTAATCACCTCACCAAAGCCTTTCTGGCAAGCGCTGAGCAATACTTTACCAGACTCTGTAAGGCGCATTTTTCTGGCCTCACGGTTAAACAGCTTTACATGCAAATTACTCTCTAATTGGCGCATTTGCTGGCTAACCGCCGCCTGAGAAATAAACAACTCCTCAGCAGCCTTGCTGTAACTCTGGTGCCGGGCTGCCACCTCAAAGCACATTAAATTGTTTAACCAGCGCAAACGTTTATCCATATCAAAATAAAATAAGATTAACTTATATCTAAGCGTAATTTTAATCGTTGGTGAAGTACAGTAATAAACATAACAATCCTCACTCACGACAACGTTGAGGACTTAAAATGAAATCAAGCAAGAGGGTGTCACCGGTCACTACTGAACAGAAAAACGCTGAAAATACGCTTACAATTAACCGCTTCTGGCGACTGTTAGGACTGGCAGAAAATAAGCTAAACTTATCTCAATGGAGTTACTTCAAATAGTGAGGAAGCTCCGTAGTGGCAAGACTGAGGAAAATTGACCGGGATACTGTTTATGAAAAGTAAAGAATCCACCTTCTGAAGAAGGTGGCTTTGCGTTAATCCCCTAAAAGGGGGCTTTGTTTAAATCGAAGAAAGGACAATAATTGTGCCCTTCTTCAGTGTTGTCATTGTCACTGGCAGACATAACAAACTAGAAGCATCATCATGGATGAGGAGTCAGTCGATGCGGCACAGGGGTGACGAATAACCGAAATGCCAGTGGCATTTCGCAGTATGAGGAACGACACGCCATGGATGGCGTGGCTGGGATGAATC